>JAKFFG010000047.1:0-19041 GCA_036675275.1 Pseudomonas sp.
CCCTGGCAACGCCAGGGGCGTAGCGCGCGAAGCCGGAACAGCGCCCGACACACCCGCCTTTCTTAAGAACGAAAAGCCGTCCCCAACGCCTGCGCGCTGCAGCAAGCCTTGTAAACTCCTCGATCGAAAATACTCTAAACGCCAGGCAGCCGGGGCTCATTCTGGAAAGCCAGCCTGCGCTGGCTCTCAAATCGCCGCACGCTGCCACTGTAGGGATCCACGAACTCGATGGCTCGCGCAAGCAATTGCAGCGGTCGAGCAAAATCATCCGCCTCGGCGTAGGCTTGCAGCTCAGGGTAGAAGCCATCATTGCAAATCGGTATGCCAAGCGCGCTCATGTGGACCCGTAGCTGATGCTTGCGCCCGGTATGCGGTCTCAGCCTGTAGTGTCCCAGCCCCTGCCCTTGCGGAACGCCGCCGATAAGCTCGATATGCGTCTCGCTATTGGCCACGCCCGGCGTCTCCTGCATCGTGAAATGACCGGCTCGCGGTTCCAGGCGGCTGCGGTAGACCAGCGGCAAGTCGAGGTCGCTGCGCAATGGTGCTATCGCCTCGTATTCTTTTTGCACCTTGCGCTCCTGGAACAGGGCCTGGTAAGCGCCACGGTATTGCGGCGCCACACAAAACAGCAGTACTCCGGCGGTATCCCGGTCCAGCCTGTGCAGCGGACTCAGCAGGGGCAAGCCCAATTGATCGCGCAAGCGTATGAGCGCGGTCTCGCGCAAATAACGGCCGCCTGGCGTACTGGCAAGAAAATGCGGTTTGTCGGCCACTACCAGATATTCGTCGCGATACAGCACAGGAAGCTCGAACGGCACGGGCTCTTCGTTTGGCACTTCGCGGTAATACCAAAGCCAGCGCGACGCCCGATACGGGCTGGCCAGCGTTTGAACAGCCCCATCCTGGTCCACGATATCGCCGCGTTCAAGGCGTGCGCAAAGGATTTCAGGAGGAATATGCCTGAAGCGTTCCAGCAGGAAATCCAGCAGCGTGGGCCATACGCCCGGCGGCAGGTACACTCTGCTGGGAGCCACCCCCTGCCTTACCGGCAAAGGCGCATTGCACGCCATTTCACTACGCTGCAATTTTTTCAAGTGCTACGCTGTCCAGTCAAGGATGACTTTGCCGCTCTGGCCGGACAGCATGGTGTCGAATCCGGCACGATAGTCATTGGCGGAAAACTGATGCGTGATGACGGGAGACAAATCCAGTCCGCTTTGCAACATGGCCACCATCTTGTACCAGGTCTCGAACATTTCACGGCCGTAGATACCCTTGATCTCCAAGCCCTTGAATATGACTTTATTCCAGTCTATGCCGAAGCCGGCCGGCAGAATGCCCAGCATGGCAATCTTGCCCCCATGATTCATCTGGTCCAGCATGGAACTGAATGCGCTGGGCACGCCGGACATCTCCATTCCCACGTCGAAGCCCTCTGCCATGCGCAGCTCGGCCATGACGTCGGGCAGGGATTCCCTTGCGACATTCACCGTGCGCGTGGCGCCCATTTTACGAGCCAGGTCGAGCCGGTAGTCGTTGACGTCGGTGATGACTACATTGCGGGCACCCACGTGGCGCGCGATGGCCGCCGCCATGGCCCCTATAGGCCCCGCACCTGTAATGAGCACATCTTCGCCCACGAGATTGAATGCCAGCGCCGTGTGCGTGGCATTGCCGAAAGGATCGAAGATGGCGGCAAGTTCGTCGGAAACATCATCCGGGATCTTGAAGGCGTTGAATGCCGGAATGGCCAGGTAGTCGGCGAACGCACCGGGCCTGTCGACGCCTACTCCGGATGTGTTGCGGCACAGGTGCCGCCTGCCGGCGCGACAATTGCGGCAGAAGCCGCAGGTGATATGCCCTTCGCCCGATACGCGATCGCCGATTGCGAACCCTTGAACCTCTTGCCCGATTTCGACGATTTCGCCCACGTATTCATGGCCGACGTGCATGGGTACCGGTATTGTCTTGCTGGCCCACTCGTCCCATTTCCAGATGTGGATGTCTGTGCCGCATATCGCCGTCTTGCGTATTTTTATCAGAACATCGTTATGCCCGACCACGGGCCGTTGAACGTCGGTAAGCGTCAAGCCGGCTGCTGGTTCGAGTTTTGCGAGGGCTCGCATGGCGTGCTCCAGGTAGGGTGTAAGCCTTGATTATAAAAGGCCGCCACCCTGGCCGGCGCATAAATGTGGCCGACGCCCGGTATTGCCTGTCAGCGTATAACGCCGAGGCGGCGTCCGACGCGCTGGAATGCCGCCACCGCCGTGTCGATCTGTTCCGCGGTGTGGGCCGCGCTCATCTGTGTGCGGATGCGCGCCTGCCCCTTGGGCACGACGGGATACGAGAACCCGATGACATATACGCCTTCGAGCAGAAGTTCGTCTGCCATTCGGCTTGCCAGGGCAGCGTCGCCCAGCATCACCGGGATGATTGGATGTTCGCCCGGCACCAGGTCGAAACCCGACGCCGACATCGCCACGCGAAACTGCTGGCCATTTTTTCGGACACGGCAACGCAGGGCGCCGCCTTCCTCGCTTTGCAGCAACTTCAATACGCACAAGGAAGCTTCCACAATCGCCGGCGCCAGCGTATTTGAAAACAGATAAGGACGCGAGCGCTGCCGCAACAGCTCGACGACGGATGGATGTGCGGCGACATAGCCGCCGGACGCGCCGCCAAGCGCCTTGCCCAGGGTACCGGTGAGAATATGCACGCGTCCCTCGACGCCGCAATATTCCGGGGTTCCTCGACCATGCTCGCCGATGAAGCCCACAGCGTGCGAATCATCGACCATGACCTGCGCGTTGAATTCGTCGGCCAAGTCGCAGATGGATTTCAGGTCGGCAATGACACCATCCATCGAAAACACGCCATCCGTGGCGATCAGCTTATGGCGCGCGCCCGCCGCATCGGCAGCCTGCAATTGTGCGCGCAGTTCAGCCATATTGTTGTTGGCGTAGCGGTAACGCCTGGCCTTGCACAAGCGCACACCATCGATAATGCTTGCATGATTCAGCGCATCGCTGATGACAGCGTCGTTTTCGTCCAGCAGCACCTCGAACAGGCCGCCATTGGCATCGAAACAACTGGAATACAGAATTGCATCACCCATTCCAAGAAAACCGGCCAAGGCCTCTTCCAGCTGCTTGTGGCCGGTTTGCGTGCCGCATATAAAGCGCACGGACGCAAGTCCGAATCCCGCGGCGTCCAGACCACGCTTGGCGGCCTCGACCAGGCGCTCGTCATCGGCTAGACCCAGGTAGTTGTTGGCGCAGAAGTTCAATACCGCCGGGCCGTCCGCAAGCCGGACCTGAGCCGACTGCGGGCTCGCCATGACGCGTTCGGCTTTGTAGAAGCCATCGGCACGCAGCTGCTGAATCTGCTGCTGTACATGATCGAGAAAGGAAACGGGCATGGATGATCCAGTAGAGAACTTCACTAGGCGGCGACGGGGCTCCGTCTACCCTGGCTTCGCGACCTGCGTCCCTGGAAGACCCAGATAAACGCAAGAATCAGGAAGGCGGGAATATAAAACCAGAACTCAGAGGGTCTGGACGGATTGGGGATCTTGATTTCTGTAATATTCCAGCCTTGCTCCCATCCCGCGCGGCGCGCCTGGCTACCGAATCGTACCGACGCAATTTGTGCCTGGTCACCCAGCGCCATAACCGTAAGTCCTGCGGCGGTAAGCCTTTGCATGCCGGCGGCGGTGCCCTGCGCGGTACTGCCTTCGGGCAATGCCGGCAAAGGCACGGCAACCGTTTTCTGCAACTGCTCGCCCTCAAGTGTCATGCCGTCGAGCACGACGACCAGACGGCCCTTGTCCGGCATGTCGGCAGCAATCTGGAGCAACTCGGTTGCCGGCCGCGTCTCATACTTGGGCGCTACGTAGTCCATGAACCAGCCTGGCCTGAACAGCGCGAAGGTAACCACGAGCAGCAGCACGACTTCCAGCCAGCTGCATTTGACGCGCATCCATCTCATGGTGGCGGCGGCGAAAGTGAGCGACGCAAGCGTGGCGCCGCCTACGACCAGCACCAGCTCGAACCAACCTTCCACGTCGATCAGCAGCAACAGCGGGTTGAAGATGAACATGAAAGGCAATACGGCCGTGCGCATGGCGTACTTGACGCCCTGAATGCCGGTCTTGATCGGATCTTCGCCCGATATGGCAGCGGCCGCAAAGGTCGCCAACCCCACCGGCGGCGTGATGTCGGCCATGATCCCGTAATAAAAAACAAACATGTGCACGGCAATCAAGGGGATCACGATACCGCTTTGCGCGCCGAGTTCAACCACCACCGGCGCCATCAGGCTTGCCATCAGGATATAGTTGGCGGTGGTCGGCATGCCCAGCCCCAATACCAGGCATACTGCCGCCGTAAAGACAAGCATGATCAGCACATTGCCCATCGACACCATTTCGACGAAGGCTGTCATGCGCAGGCCCAGTCCGGTCAGTGTGATGGCGCCGACGATAAGGCCTGCCGTACCGCAGGCAATGGCGATGCCCACCATATTGCGGGCGCCATCCTGCAGCCCATTCACCGTATCGGACACGCCCACGCTTATTGCCGGTGCGACGGCCTGCTTGCGAAACCAGGCAATCAATGGCCGTTGCGTCAGCATCTGCAGCACCATGGACACGACCGCCCAGAATGCCGAAAGGCCTGCCGACAATTGCTCCACCGACAGGCACCACACCAGAATACCGATAGGTATCAGGAAATACAGGCCTGCACGCACCGTAGGCCAGGTTTCAGGCCGGATCGGATTCGTGATGTTGATGTCGGTGGGAAGGTCGGGATGGCTGGCGGCGATTCGAAGCAACCATACATACAACGCGACCAGCAGTGCCGTCAGTATCCACATGGCGGCGTCGCCCGCAACCGCCTGTACGCCCACGCCTATCCAATAGACCAGCCCCATGACGATGAGGGATCCGGCAATGCCCATGCCCCATCCGGCCAGCTTTTGCAGCAGCGTACGCGGTTTGCCCGCCGACATCATGGGCTGCAGACCCAGTTGCAACGCTTCGAGATGGACGATGTAGAACAGGGCAATATAGGAAATACTTGCCGGCAGCAAAGCGTGGCGGATGATATCGGTATAGGGAATGCCCACATATTCGATCATCAGGAAGGCGGCCGCGCCCATCACCGGAGGCATGATCTGCCCATTCACCGATGACGCCGTTTCGATGGCACCCGCACGGACCCCGCCGTACCCCGCCTTTTTCATGAGGGGAATGGTGAAAATTCCGCCCGTCACCACGTTGGCCACCGATGATGCAGAAACCAGCCCATTGACGGCCGAGGACACCACGGCGACCTTTGCCGGTCCACCGCGCAAATGGCCCAGCATGGCGAAAGAAACCTGCATCATGTAATTGCCGGCCCCGCAGCGATCCAGCAAGGAGCCCAGCAGTACGAAAATAAAGATGTATGAAACCGACACGCCCAGGGCGACACCGTAGACGCCTTCGGTGGTAAGCCACATATGCGAGACCATGCGCTCCAGCGACGCACCGCGGTGCGACAAGGCATCAGGCAACCATGGGCCCAGGAAGACATACAGAATGAAAATGGTGCCCAGCACCGCCATGGGTGCACCCAACGAACGCCGGGTAACCTCAAGCAGCAGCACCAGCCCGATGGCGGCTACTGTGATGTCCATTGTGGTGGGAATGCCGGGTCTTGTCGCGAGTTCTTTATAGAAGAAGAATAAATAGGCGCCGCAGAATCCGGCCACCAGAGCAAGAACCCAGTCGTACCAGGGCATATGGTCGCGCGGCGAGCTTTTGCGCGCCGGGTATGCCAGATAGCCCAGGAACATGGCGATGCCCAAATGCAAGGCACGCGCCTCGGTATCGTTGAGAATGCCAAAATTGAAGGCAAAGGGTAGCGGTGATGCATACCAAAGCTGGAACAACGACCACAAGACAGCGCCTGTGAAAATTACGGCACCGGTTATTCCGCCCACCGTACGGCCGCCGCGATCAACATCGGCAACCAATTGCTCGAGTTTCGCGTTGGTTTGATCGGGGTCGGGAGTGGCTGTGCTAGTCATGCTTTTTAGTCCGTGGGTGTAGCCATAAGGGCGCCCAAGCGGGCGCCCTATTCATCTAAAAGTGCGCCTGTATCTTACAGCAGGCCTTTTTCCTTGAAGTACTTTTCAGCACCGGGGTGCAGCGGAGCCGACAAGCCATTCTTTGCCATGTCCTCGGCTTTGAGGTTCGCAAGCGCCGGATGCAGCTTCTTGAAGTCGTCGAAGTTCTCGAACACCGCTTTCACGACAAGGTAGACAGTCTCTTCAGGCACGTCGGACGACGTGACGAATGTAGCCAGCACGCCGTATGTGTTCGTTTCCTGAGGATTGTTGGGATAAAGGCCGGCTGGAATGGTGGCCTTGGCGTAATAAGGAAAATCGGCGACCAGCTTGTCGACCACGGGGCCGGTCAAAGATACCAATTGCGCGCCGCAGGTCGTGGTGGGGTCCTGGATGTTGGCCGATGGGTGGCCTACGCCATACATGAAGCCGTCGATCTTGCCATCGCACAGAGCCGGACCGTGCTCATCGGGGCGCAATTCCGATGCGAGCGAAAAGAAGCTCAGGTCAACGCCCTTGGCCTTGAGGAATTGCTCCATGGAGGCACGTGTGCCCGAACCAGGATTACCGACGTTGAAGCGCTTGCCCTTGAAGTCGTCGAAAGACTTGATATTGGCTTCTTTGCGGGCCACAACAGTGAACGGCTCGGGATGAATGGAAAATACCGAACGCAACTTCTCGAACGCGCCGGCGTCCTTGAACTGGCCCTCGCCCTTGTAGGCGTTATAGCCGACATCGGATTGCACCACGCCCAGATCGAGCTCACCCGCCTTGATGGTGTTGATGTTGAACACCGAGCCGCCGGTGGACTCGACGGAACAACGCGTACCGTTTTCCTTGCGATCTTTATTGACCAGCCTGCAGATTGCGCCGCCCGCCGCGTAATAAACGCCGGTCACGCCCCCTGTGCCGATACTGACAAACTTCTGTTGGGCCGCTGCGGGCAGTGGCGCGGCCAGTGCTGCAAACATGGCGCCAGCGCTGGCAGTCAATGCCAGCCGCTTGCTGAAAGAGACGGTGAAAAACGATCCCATTTTCTTCTCCTGTTGGTCTTTATGATGTGGTCCGAACAAGCTCCGGACCGGCACTCGGCTATTCCTGGCAGCAGTAAAAATCCACGGCCATGAATAAAAGGCACATGCTACCCTTGTTGGATAAGGTTCCAAGCGTCTCGAACCTAGGGATTGCCCTTACATGCGGTGGAAAAACGATACAGGGCAGGCGCCATGCCCTTGCCGCCATGTCGAATGACTTGACGGAAAGAGGGCATGGAACCTACCATGCAACAACTTATAACAATTTACAATAGTTAAGCAAGCAACACCGGAACGAGCAAATTTTATGCGGCACAACAAGTGTTGGGCGATTATCGGAGCGGCGGCCCTGTTACTTGTAGCTTGCATGAACACGGCCTCAGCTTCTCTGCCCACCCGGGTAGTACGCGTCGGCGTCTACGACAACGCCGCCGCTGCGTCGCTCGCGAATCGAGACCAACCCGGAAGTATTCTCGGCAAATTGCTCGCCGCGGTGGCAAACGAAGAAAACTGGACGCTCGAGGAAATACGGTGCGCCTGGCATGTATGTCTTGCGGCGCTCGATAGCGGAAAAATTGACCTCCTGCCTGACATGGCGCCATCATCGACCCGGGCGACCCGCTACGACTTCAGCCAAGTGCCGGCCTTGCGAAGCTGGACACAGGTCTATGAGCGCCGCAACGGGCCGGTCCGGTCGGTGCGTGATCTTTCTGACAAGCGTATTGCGGTTCTGCCGGACTCCGTTCAGCACGACGACCTGATGGTGATGGCCTCCGGCTTTGGCGTCAATTTGAATTTGGTGAATGCCGAAACACTGGATAGCGCCTTCTCCATGGTTGCGCACGGATATGCCGATGCGGTCGCATCCAGCCAATACCTTGGCAGCAGGCATGCCGCGGAACACGACCTGGTTCCAACGCCCATCAACTTCCGCCCTTCCGAACTGTTCTATGCCACGGGGAAAGGTCGCAATGCGGACATCTTGGCCGCGATCGACCAGCATCTGCAACAATGGCAACGCAGTCCGGGCTCGACCTACTATCAAGTGCTTCAGCAATGGAGTCCCGCCACGCCGTCGTCCGCTGCCATTCCGCCTGCGTTCTGGTGGGCAACCGCAGCCCTTGTCGGTCTATTATTGACCGCGCTCGCGACCGCCTTTCTGCTCAGGGCAAGAATTTCGCGCCAGACCCGCAACCTGAAGGCCAGCAAGGCCAGGCTCAACACCATACTGGACAGTGTGGACGCTCATATCTATATCAAAGATTGCAATCTGCGCTACGTCTATGGCAATCGGCGGGTTTGCGATCTCTTCGGCACCACGCCGGAAAAACTGGTCGGCTCCACGGACGGCGACTTCTTCGACCGGCACTCCCATGCATTGTTGCGCAAAGACGACCTGCGGGTGACGGAACATGGCGAACGCGTGGTTAGCGAAGAGAGCAATATTACGATCAACGGCAAGACTATCGAGACCATTCTTTCGATCAAGATTCCGCTGCGCAATTCCGAAGGCGACGTTGAAGCGCTTTGCGGCATTTCCACCGACATAACCGCGCTACGCGCCACCCAGAAGACGGCGCACCAACTCGCCTTCTACGATCCGCTGACCGGACTTCCCAATCGCCGCCTGCTGCTGGATTCCATCGACCGCATTCTGGAGGAGGCCAAACAGCACGCCCGTATAGCTGCATTGCTCTTCATCGACCTGGACCATTTCAAGCGCATCAACGACGCACGCGGGCACGAGGTCGGAGACGCCGTCTTGTGCAACGTGGCGCAGCGACTGAAGGACGCGTTCCCCGCCACCGATGTCGTGGCGCGCATAGGCGGCGACGAATTCGTGATATTGCTGGACTTCGCCAGCCACGACCTGAACGAAGGAAAAGACAGAGCCATCGCGGCGGCAGGGATGGTGCGAACCACACTGGCCCAGCCCATACTGATCAAAAATCATGAGTATCTGGTGGGCGTCAGCATAGGAGCAACCTTGCTGACGCCAGACAGCCAGTCCACCGCAGACCTGTTGCGCGAAGCCGATACCGCCATGTACCGGGCCAAGGAAGCCGGGCGAAACCGCGTCGCCTTCTATGAAAGCAGCATGCACAAAGACGTCGAAGATCGCCTTGCTCTGGAGCACGACATGAGTCAGGCGATAGGCACCGACCAATTCGAGCTGCAAATACAAGCCCAGTGGGACAGCGTCGGCCGTGTCGTGGGCGCGGAGTTGCTCATGCGCTGGAACCATCCTGAACGCGGCCCCATTTCGCCAGACGTCTTTATTCCCATCGCTGAAGACAGCGGCATTATCGTGGCGCTGGGAGATTGGGCCTTACGTGAAACCTGCGCGATACTGCTGCAAATCAAGCAGGCCGGAAAGCGATACCCGCTGTCCATCAACGTAAGCCCGCGCCAGTTCAGGCAGGCCGATTTCGTGAGGCGGGTCCAGCAGATTCTGCACGAATCGGGGGCACCGCCCGATCAGTTGATCTTCGAAGTGACCGAGGGCGTGCTTATCGACGACCTGCAAGGGTCGATAGACCGCATGACCGAGCTCAACAGCCTGGGCCTCAGGTTCTCGATCGACGATTTTGGCACAGGATATTGCAGCCTTGCCTACCTGAAGCGACTGCCCCTGTATGAGCTGAAAATAGACGAGTGTTTTATCCGCGATACGCCGGCAAACAGCGACGATGTCGCGATCGTCAAACTGATTCTTGCCATGGCCAGGCAACTGAACCTGCAAGTGGTGGCGGAAGGTATCGAAAATAATGAACAGGCCGAATTTCTGGTCAAGAACAACTGCGATGCCATGCAGGGCTTTCTGTTCTCGCGTCCGATGGCCATCGCCGACTGGTTAAGCAAGAAAGCCGCTTAGCAAACCAAGGCCTGTCAACACTAGGCGCGCACGTACTTGAAAGTTCCCACAGCGGTCGCCAGCAGCTCGATTTCGTCCAGCCAAACTTCCGCCCGCGCAAAGAATACGCTGCGCCCCTTGCGTACGATATAGCCTTTTGCCACCAGCGTCGTGCCTTCGCCGCTACTCAGGAAATTGGTTGTAAGCGATAGCGTCAGGCTGCGCAGCGCGGGCTCGCCGGGCGCGGAATAGAGCCCGCAATACCCGCAGACCGAATCGAGCAGAGTACATATCACGCCGCCATGAATGCGGCCGGTACGGTTACCAAGGTCGGGAGAGGTATCGAGGCGCATCTCGGCATAGCCGGGCGACCACTCGGTAAGCTGTATACCGAGTCGCTCGAGAAATGGATTATTGATGGGGATGGAAGCAAGGGCAAGGTCAGTCATGAAGGTCAGGCGAAAATCGAAATAGAAAGAACAAGCATAAACGAGTTCGCGACGGCCTTGTTCTGGAGCGCACGCACCGAGGCCTCAATCCCTTATTGCCCTGGAAGAGCCATGAAGCCCGGCGTCGCCAGCAACGCAGCCAACTGGGCGCATTGAAGCTTGGCCGGCTGTATGCCGGGATCTTGCATCAAGAAATTGATCGTGCCCAGGCAGGTGTCGCGCGCCACGACAGGCACGTTGATTACCGACTGCAATCCCAAGGCCTGGATTGCCTCGAAATCATCAAACGATTCCCGTATGCTTGCAGCGCCTTCCCCCACGAACACACGCCGCTCGAGCAACACGTGCTTTCCCCAAGGCGTGCCGGCCTTGTCCTTGCTGCCCCCAACTGGATAAGCGGCGGGATTGGAACTATAGAGCCGCACTACCTGCTGCCTGGCCGCGTCGAATCGGTTTACGGTGCACAAGCTCTGACGCAGGAAGGAAAAGGCATATTGATCCACTGCGGCGAAAAGCTCGTAAGGGTGCGTGCTGCTTGCGGCCAGCGCAACGGCATTTATGCCGGCCAGCAGTTTGACATCGGATTGCATGGACTGTGAATCTTCGCTATTCAATCTTGATGCCGAGGTCACGTACGATTTTGCTGTATTTATCGGCGTCGAGCGCCAGATCGGCCGCAAATTGCTCAGGAGTGCTGTCCAGAAGCTGGACCGCCATTGCTTCCATTTTCTCGACAACCTCCGGCCTCTTCAGCGCTTTATTGATCTCTGAGTTCAGCCGTGCCACAAGCTCCGGCTGCATGCCGGCAGGGCCGAATACGCCGTACCAAACCGCCAGTTCATAGCCGGGCAGCGTTTCCGCCACCGTCGGCACGTCGGGCAACATCGGCGAACGCGTCGCCTCTGTTACAGCAAGCAGCTTCAGCTTGTCGTCTTTCACGAAAGGAAGCGATTGCGTGCCGGCAGTAAAGAGCAGCTTGGTCTGGCCACCCACCGTATCAACGACGGCAGGTGCTCCGCCGCGGTAAGGAATATGCAGCATCTCAATGCCTGCCGCCTTCTCGAACATCGCCGCACTAAGGTGATTGGTGGAGCCGGCTCCTGCCGAGGCATAGGCGATCGCACCCGGGTGTTCCTTGGCGTATGCAATGAATTCGGCCACATTGCTGGCGGGTATGGAGGGGTTGATTACCATCGTGTTGGTGACCAGCGCCACCTTGGCGATAGGCGTGAAGTCTTTGACGCCATCGAACGGCATGGTGCTGTAGAGCGCCTGATTCATGGTGTGAGTGCTCATCGAACCCACCAATAGCGTATAGCCATCGGGCTTGGCTTTCGCGACAAGATTCGACCCGATGTTGCCGGCAGCACCCGACCGGTTCTCGACCACCAGGGGCTGGCCCAGGACTTTGGTAAGTTGCTCGGACAGAAGCCGGGCCAGAATATCGGTGGATCCTCCGGCGGCCCATGGAACGACCAGCGTAATGGGTTTTTCAGGCCACGCGGCGTTGGCTATTGGAGAATAAGCAGCGAGCAGGCCCAGAGCTGCGTAGAAGGTTTTGCGTAAGAACGAGAGCATTTTTATACACCTTTAGTGGACAGGTAGCGAATGAATCGTGGCACGGCGGCCCGGGCGTTGCGGTTCCATCAGCGCCCCACCGCGTAGCCCTGCATTCCCCGGGCATTGGCGCCCGCGCGTAGAAGCAGGCTGCCGCCCGGCGTTGTTTCGCGGGTACACGCGCTGATCCGGCCCTCGGACCATGCACCGCCTACCACCACGTCATGGCCGGCAAGTTTCAGCTGTTGCAATGTTTCGGTCGGAAAACGCGACTCGACGACGAGGCGATTCTCCTTGACCGTTCGTGGCCAGAATGACGCCGGATAGTGTTCGATATGCCAGGATGGTGCGTCGATGGCTTCCTGCAGATTCATGCCCAGCGCGCAATGGCGCAGAAAGAACGACACGGTCCATTGATCCTGCTGATCGCCGCCCGGCGTACCGAAAGCCATGTATGGCTCGCCGTCGCGCAGGGCCATTCCTGGAGACAGCGTGGTGTTGGGGCGTTTTCCGGGCTGGAGATAGCCCGGCGTGCCTTCATCCAGCCACGTCATCTGCAGGCGGGTGTTGATGGAGAACCCCAGCCCGGGGACAACAGGACTGGAAGACAGCCAGCCGCCTGAGGGAGTTGCAGCGACCATGTTTCCGTCTTTGTCTATGACGTCCAGATGGCATGTGTCGCCGACGAATATTTCGCGCTCGGCCCAGGTATCAACCGGCGGCAAGTCGGCAAAAGTGGGCTCGCCCAGGCCAAAGCGCCCGTCGGAACCGGCCAACGCGCGCTCGGCCGCCTTCAGGTCCGGCAGGACCGGTACGCGGCCCAGCGGATGGCCCGGGTTTATCGATGTGGACGCTTCCGCTGCGATCGCTTTTACCCGCTTCCGGGCGTATTCGTCCGACAATAGCGCGGCTATCGGGACGTCTACATAATCGGGGTCGCCATACCAGGCCAGACGGTCGGCCATGGCCAGCTTGGTCACCTCCGCAATGCGATGCACGAACTCGGCCGAATCGGCTGCGTACGAACCGATGTCCATGTGCCGCAACATGGCCAGTTGCTGCAGAAAGACAGGGCCCTGGGACCAGGGGCCGCATTTGGCCACGGTGTAGCGGCCAAAATCAGCGAATAACGGCTCTTCGTAAGTCGCCCTCCAATCAGCCATATCGGAAAGTCGCAGCAAACCTGTGTGCAGTTCGCCGGTACAGTCGCGCACCGCTGCATTGGTATAGAAGTCGTCGATTGCCTCGGCGACGAATCCGCGATACCAAAGGCCTAACGCGGCGTCTATCCTGGATTTCCGGTCGGCTCCGTTTGCGTTGGCCTCGGTGACGATACGCGTATACGTGGACGCGAGCGCGGCATGGCGAAACAAGCCGCCCACCGATGGTATGCGCCCATCGGGCAGCCAGACCTCTGCCGAGCTTTTCCATTCCTGGCGAAACAGGGTTTCAACCGCCACGATGGCCTGCACGACGCGCGGCACCAGCGGAAACCCCTTGGTCGCATATTCGATGGCCGGCGCCAGTACGTCTTCGAGTTCCCAGGTGCCATAATCGCGCAGCATCGTCAGCCAGGCGCCAAAGGCTCCAGGCACTGTCGCTGGAAGCAGACCCGTGCCGGGCACCAATTCCAGCCCCTTATCGCGAAAATACGAAGGCGTGGCAAGGGCCGGCGCAGGGCCTTGCCCGCACAGCACACGCATGCGGCGCTCTTGCTGGCTCCAGATCAGAATGGGCACCTCGCCGCCCGGACCGTTAAGGTGGGGCTCGACAAGCTGAAGCATGAAGCCGCCGGCGACAGCCGCGTCAAACGCATTGCCGCCGCGTTCCAATACGCCCATCGCCACCTGCGATGCGAGCCAATGCGTGGAAGCCACCACACCGAAAGTGCCGCGTAATTCCGGTCGAGTCGTAAAAGAATCCGGCATATTCGTATAACCGAAGAAGGTACAAGACAGACTCAGTATATCGGCTAAAAATAACCACAATAATTGTTTTTATGATAAATACATAACCATACAGTTATGTCAAAAACCCAACGACCATGCCTAGTCCGCTATCCAGAACACTTACTGCAAGACTGAAGATGCGCCACCTCGTATTGCTGAACAATATTCAGCGCTACGGCTCGCTCAGCCGCCTTGCGGACGCCACCGGCATCAGTCAACCGGCCGCCACCAAAGCGCTCGCAGAAATTGAAGACATCTTCGAGGCCTCGTTGTTCGTACGTGCCGGGCGGGGACTGCAACCCACGAGGCTCGGACAGCTTGCCATAACCAAGGCCCGCCATATGCTTCAGGAGGTGGATGCATGGGCGGTGGAGATGAACGCTGTGCGCGACGGACGGACGGCACACTTGCATATCGGCGCGACGCCATATGTTCCCAGCGCACTGCTTACTCAGGCGGTCATGCAGCTGTATGAACGACACAATGTCGCCATTGCAATAAAGCGGGCCACCACGGATGAATTAGTGCGTTCGCTTCATGATCGCGAAATAGACTGCGTGATCGGACGGCCTTCGGCCATTTCAGGCATGAACGACCTCTGGCATGAAGTGCTTTATGCTCAGCGGCCCGTGTTGATCGGGCATGAAAAGCTGGCCAACCGGCTCAGGCTGCTGAATTATGGCTGGCGCGAACTGGCATCGATGAAATGGATATTGCCGTCAGCGTCCACCCCTGTGGGAGCAAAAATAGCCGAGATGTTTAACCAGTCGCAGGTGCGACCTCCTGTGCCCGTCATAGAAACATACTCAGTCGACATCATTCACGGAATTCTGAGCGCGAACGACAGCATTGTTTCCATCGTTCCCTCCGACATCGCAGCCGACCTGATCCGACGAGGAGGAGTCGCGGCAATTCCGTGGCAGATGGACTGGGAGCTGCCTCCCATCAGCCTGATACGGCGGGTACGGTCGTCCCCCCTGGATACCGAGGAAAAGTTCGCCGGAATCCTGCATTCATTGTGTGCGCCGGCCACGCCTCGGCCCTATGCCTGATCGGCCGCATCAGCTTTTCCCGTAGCGCTGATAAGCTCCAGCCTTTCGTTTTCGAAATCGGCATGCAGCGGCTCAAGCACGGGCATGGTCTTGTTTGCCTTGGACGACAGCTCGTTGAAGCGCGATGTCTTTCCGTAAAGCCCCTGCTGCCCGGCCACAGCCTTTACGGTTTCGTTATATTGCCTGCTCACGGTATCGAGGTTGGCGCCCAGCTTCTTCAAGCGCTCCGCCACGACGACGACCTGATTGTAGATTTCTCCGGCACGGGCGCTCAGCTCGTGGGCCTGTTCATTGCTTCGTGCCACCATCCAGAGATTGGCTACCGTCTTCAGTATGGGCATCAGGGTCGTGTGCGAGACCATGATCACGTTGTGCCGATAGCCATAGTCGAAGAGATCCTTATTGTGCTTGAGCGCTTCTATGTAGGCGGGCTCGATGGGCATGAACATCAGTACAAAACTCGGGCTGCGCATGCCCACCAGATTGCTGTAGTCTTTCCTGCTCAAGTCATCGATATGGTTGCGCACTGCTTTGACGTGCGCGTCCAAGGCCGCCCGCATCTCGGCTTCATCGGATGCCGATATGGCGCGGTCATAGTCGACGAGGGATACCTTGCTGTCGATCACCATGTGTTTAAGGTCGGGCAGCTTGATGACAAAGTCGGGATGACGGTTATTGCCCAGGTCGTCCTTGAAGTGGGCCTGCGCCTGATAGTGGTCGCCGGGCACCAGGCCGGCAAGCTGCAGGGTACGCTCAAGCTGTATTTCACCCCAGTTGCCGGTGGTTTTCTTGTCCCCCTTCAACGCACTGGTCAGGCTGTTGGCCTCGGAACTGATCTTCAGCCCAACTTCCAGGACGCGCTTTATTTCCGATCCCAGCGACACATTGCCGCGCAGCGCCTCGTCGTGCACCTGATTTATGCGCTTCTGGAAACCGTCGATCTGATCGCGAAAAGGCTTGAGCATGACATCAAGTGAGTTCTGACTATTCTCGGCAAACATTCTGCCCTTTTCTTCCAGAATCTGGTTGGCAAGATTCTGGAATTCCATCCTGAGCTGTTCCCTTGATGTCTCGAGGGATGTCTTCATTTCCTGAAAACCGGCCAATTTTTCAGAGTGCACGGCCCGTAGCTCGATCATCTCATTACCAAGCTGAGATAAGCGCTGGCGCAGCGCCTGCAGTTCTGTATTTTTGGCGGCAATATCAGCCCGCGCATCGTCCAGGCGCTCTCGCAAGCCCGAGACCGTAGCTTCGCTGCCCGCCAATTGACGGTCGAGGCGGGAAACCTCGTCCTGTGCCATGACCAATTCGTTGCGAACCGCCCGCAGACTGCGCCGCTCGATCAAAACCGCCACGATAAATCCGAACAATGCTGCGCCCGCGACCAAGGCCACCATGGCGATTTCGGGGGTAAAGTAGCTCACAAGTAAATCCTTCTCGAAATAATCTGCGCCACGGAGCGCAAGAGTACTACGTCATAGCGGATGCGCATATGCTCATTTCCGGTGCATATAAAGGCATCGTTTTATATAGCTGATTGACATGATAAATTAGTGCTTCTTACATTAAAGTAAGCAGTGGGCTTTAATGCTGATCAATATCGCTGAGTAAACTTACGCGACTTCTGGATTACATCATGCGCAAAATTTTTACAGGATTGGCCGGCGTGCTTGCGTTGACCGTCGCTTTCTCCACCACCGCCGTGGCGGCCGACTGGCCCCCTCCCAACAAACCGGTACAGATCATTGTTCCCAGCCCCGGCGGTGGCGGAACAGGCGACACCATCGCCCGTCTAATTGCCGACCAGCTAAGCCAGAAGCTCAATGGCAACTTTATTGTCGAAAACCATGCCGGCGCCAATGGCAATATAGGTGCGGGCATTGCTGCCGACGCGCCCAACGACGGCAGCAGGCTACTCTTTTCGTGGGCCGGAACCTTGGCGGTCAGCCCCAGCTTGTACAAAAAGCTGCCCTTCGATCCGCAAAAAAGCTTCGATGCCATCGGTCTCATCGCCCATGTGCCCAATATCCTGGTCGTGAATAACGACTTGCCGGCCAATAATCTCGCCGAGTTCACAGATTACGTCAAGAAGCATCCGGGAGTCGTGAACTTTGGCTCGACGGGCAATGGCAGCTCCATGCATCTGGCCGGCGAACTCTACATGGCCCACACCAACACCAATATGGTGCACATACCGTACAGCGCGCCAGGTCAGGCCACTACCAACCTGATCTCGGGCGAGATCCAGTCGATGTTCCAGCTCATTCCGGGAATTGTCGGCCAACTCAAGGCCGGCAACGTCAAGGCGCTGGGCATAATGGCAACTGAGCGATCCAGCACCTTGCCCGACGTGCCCACCATGGGCGAACAAGGACATCCGGAACTATTGTCCGCAACCTGGTTTGCACTGCTCGCGCCCAAAGGCACCCCGGCCGATATCATCGAGCGTACCAACAAGGCGCTGAACGAGATACTGCAAGATCCCGAAGTCAAACAAAAGCTGACCGCAATGGGCGCCGCCACGCTGGGCGGCACACCGCAAGATCTCGATAAGCTGCTCGCGGACGAATTGAAGAAATGGAACAAAGTCGTCACGGGGGCGGATATTCAAATTCAGTAACGTCACGCGTTTGAGGAGGCTGCCATGCCTGGAACGATAGGATGGGTGGGATTGGGCAAAATGGGACTACCCATGGCCAGGCGTCTACTACAGTCTGGCCACCCTTTGTATGTGTGGGCCCGCAATCCCGAGCAGACGCTCGCGTTGCGCAAGGAGGGCGCCAAAGTCGCCACCGACCTGCTCGAACTTGCCCAGCGTTGCCAGACCGTCTTCACCATTCTTGGCGAGACGCGCGATGTCGAGAACGTCTATCAGGGACTCGCACCGGGCATGCAGCGCGACTCTGTGTTTATCGACATGACCACTGTGGCTCCGCGAACGGCCGCGGTGCTCACCGATCTGGTCCGCACGCGGGGCGGCCAGTTCATGGATGCGCCCGTTACAGGAGGTGTCGCGGGAGCCGTCAATGGATCCCTGACCCACTTCATCGGAGGCGACGCCGCCGTCCTCGAACAGTGTCGATCTTTGCTGGAAGAACTGGGCCAACGCGCCATCTATTGCGGTCCGGCGGGTTCGGGCTACCGCATGAAACTGGTCAACCAGACGATAATCGCCGGCACATTCCTAGGACTGGCAGAAGGCATTGCGCTGGCCCGGGCCAGCAATTTCGACGTCGATCTGCTGACCAATGCGCTCAGCAAGGGCACGGCATCCGGCATGCTGTTCAACTCTTACGCGGAACGCATGATGCAGGGTAGCGGCGACGTAACCTTTACCCTGGGCATGCTGCGCAAAGACCTGCGTTTGGCACAGGCAGAGGCCGAACATCAGCAGAAGCCTTCACTGTTCCTGAAGTTTGCGGTCCAGTGCCTGAATGCGGCATGCGAGCGATTCGGCGCACATGCCGGGGTACAAATGCTAAGCCAGCTGGATCGCTAGAGCATTTTTGGTTCAAGTGTTTATGGCACTTTGGTCTAGTGACGCTGCCCTGTTCTGATGACGTTCTCCGGGGTGGATACGGGCAGTCCGGCACGGCGTGCTTGGTTCCGCGTCTGCCTCGTCCACCCGGGCGTCGGCCGAACTCCCTTCACTGCGTTCCGGTCAGACAGCGGCCGACGACACCCCCCGGCCTCCCTTCGGCAGCACGCGGCGCACGCCTACACGCCGGACTGCCCCTACCCACCCCGGAGAACTGCGCAATAGGAAACTTGCCGGCCTTACGGCCTGCGTTGTTGGCTTGACTTGCACGGTGGCGAGTAGACTGGTCCAAGCTTCGCTCATGCAAAAAGGCGGGTGTGTCGGGGGCTGTGCAGGCGCCTCGCGCACGCCGTTACGCTCAGCCCCATCGAGGAAGCAAGGCCGCGGCTGTGTGAGATTCTATAGTTGAGCGCAAGCATTTTTTTCCCATCGCTCAATGTCGAAATCTGTTTTTGTTCTCCAGAGAGCAAACGCGATTCGCAGCAGCTTACGTCCGA
>JAKFFG010000012.1:0-70887 GCA_036675275.1 Pseudomonas sp.
CGCCTTCGCCGTGCTCGAAACGCATCAGCGGAGAGGTGTCGGCCTTGGGTCGCCGGTGCAGGCCGGCCAGAATGACCGTATCGAATTCGAGCCCCTTGGACTTATGTATGGTCATGACTTCGACCGCGCGCCCGGTGCTATTGGGCGCCGCATAGAGTTTTTCCAGCCTGTCTTCCAGCTCTGTGGGATTCAGGTTTCCATAGGGCGCCAGGTCCTCGATAAGGCGGAAAAACTGCTCGGCGTCGGCGGCATCGCTGGCGCTGCTGTAGATAGCCGGACCACCCAGACGTTGCCAGCAGCTTTCCAGCCAGGCCGCAAACGGAATCGTGCCCGAAGCGTTGCCAGTATCCAGCAACACGCTCGCCGCGTGACGCGCCCGTCGCGCCTCGAGTTCATCCAGGCATTCTTCCTGCACATTCTCGCGGGCCATCCACCGCGCCAGCAAGAGCGGCACGGCGGACTGCAAGTCCGACCCGAACAGAGCATGAAGGCTACTCAGACTTAGGCCGCACAAGGGCGAACGCAACACCGACAGCCATGCCAGCCTGTCGGCCGGGTGCGACAAGGCTCGGGCCAGTTGCCCCAAATCAATGACGGCCTGGCGCGACTTCAGGGAAACGAGCTCCACCGCCCGGCAAGGAATACTCTGCTGCGCCAGGCGATGCACGATGGCGTCCAGGTGCGAGCGCGCCCGCACCAGTATCGCTACAGGATGCTGGCTATCCGGGTGGCGGGCCAGCGCCTCTTTGGCGAGCTGGATCGCAATCGATTCAGCGGTAGAAGCTGCATCACCCGCCGCGCCGCCCTGCTTGTCCTTGATAGTCCAGACCGGGTGGAATTCCACGCCCAGGCCCTCGACGCCATCGTTGAAGGCGGTGGAATCGGTATAGCGTATGGCGCCCAGGCCCGGAT
Source organism: Pseudomonas sp. (assembly GCA_036675275.1). Lineage (GTDB taxonomy): Bacteria > Pseudomonadota > Gammaproteobacteria > Burkholderiales > Burkholderiaceae_B > Pollutimonas. Next base: position 913 of record JAKFFG010000012.1, read on the forward strand.
GGTCTTCTTTCGGGAAGATGGGACGGCAAGTCCTGTTCACCCAGTCGACCAGATTAGCCTGGGAACGGAAATTGTCCTTCAGTTCCAGAGGCGTGAGCCTTATTTCTCCCAGGCCATGCTCTTTCACCGTCAGGAACAGTCCAACCTCCGCCTTGCGGAAGCGATAGATCGATTGCATGGGATCGCCCACCAGAAACAGGCTGCGTCCGTCACCCGCCATCCAGCCCGCCGTCAGGCGTTCCAGCAGTTGTATTTGCGACTGGCTGGTATCCTGGAACTCGTCGACCAATATGTGGCGTATGGTGGTATCCAGGGCCAGCAACAAGTCGCTGGGATCGTCCACCTGTCCAAGCGCATCGAGCGCGCGCCGCGAGATTTCAGTGAAGTCGACCTCGGCCATCTCGGTAAAGCGCAAATTCAGCTGCGCGGCGGCAAGCCACAGGACCTGGATGAGCACCCCTAGAATTTCCTGCTGTTCTTCACTGTAGCCGTCGCAGGGAGCACGACAGATATCGGCCAGTGCGTTCACCCAGGGATCGGTCGGGGACACAGCCCTGAGCCAGGCCAGAAAGTCATCCTTGCAGGCAGACTTGGGCTCGAATCCCTGACTTATGGTGACAGTGCGCCGCAGCTTTCCTTCCTTGGTCAATATGGCGCTGGCCAAAGCCTGCCATTGCCGCAGGCATGAAGCATCGGTGCCGAACAGTTCGCCACGCCAGTCCTGCAGCAGGCACAGATCGGCGGTACTTCCCTTGCCTGCAAGCACGCCCGCGGCTTGCGCCACCATGGGCGCCAGGGTGCTGGCCCAGCCAGGCGGCATTGTCTGCGACAGGCGCTCCAGATCAATTTCGACGGCCCTATCGAGGTTGGCCAGCAACTGGTCCACATCACTGCCCGAGGCCAGCAAGGGCAGCCAGTGGTCACGGCTTGCCAGCATGTCGGCCAGCAAGCCCAATGCGCTACGCCGGTTTACATCCAGGTGCGAGATAAATTTGGCGACGGCCTCGCTGTCGTCGGCCATGTCCAGCGTAGCCTGGGCGGCCGCCTCGTAATGCTCCCTGGCGTTGTCGACGATGGCAGGCAACCCGCCCAGCGAGCTCAGCCAGGGCATGGCACGCACCAGATAGGTACAAAATGAATCGATGGTCCGTATGCTGAGCCTTGCGGGATACTGCAACAAGTTCCAGCCCAACTCATCATTGCGCTGCATGGCTTTCTGCGCCAGCTCCCAGCTGCGCTTCTTGTACGCTTCGGGTGGACAGGGTCCCCGACCCGACTCCAGCTTTCCGAGCACGCGGGCATGCATCTCGGACGCCGCTTTGCGGGTGAAGGTAATGGCCACTATCTCTTCGGGCCGGTTTACCGTTGCCAGCAAGGCCAGGATTCTGTCGGTCAGCAGCTCGGTCTTGCCGGAACCGGCAGGAGCCTGGATGATGAAGGAGCGCGCGGGGTCGATTGCCGCCGCCCGTACCGCGCTGTCGCTGGGCTGTTTAGTCGACATGCGGGTATTCCTCGTTAAGGCGCAGAAAGGGCAAGACGTCGCAATACTTGATATCGTCGGGCCGCAGGCTTTCGTTGCGCGCGACGCCGGCGACGTACTCTTGCGCCAGGTTTTCGATGGTATGGCGCCATTGCGTCATCAGCGTATCCCAGCTATGGCCCGAAAAAGCCGGCCAATCGCTTACGGAGGACAAGCCGTCGAGACCATAGTCGCCGTCGGTCAGTCCTTTCAATTTGACTTCCCGGGCATGCAGGCCGACCAGAACAAGCGCCGCGACGGCGTGGTCTTCGCCCGCCAGCACCGATGCATAAAAAGGCAGCTGTAGACCCACGGGGCGCTGCCGCATCCAGTCCGCGCGCGGGTCGATGCTGCTGTCGCCCGCCTTGTAATCAATAACGGCCAGGCGACCGTCGTGCAATTGATCGATACGGTCCAGGCGCAGGTTCAGTTCCAGCGGCCCGTGCGACCACTGGTAGCTTTGCTCGACGTCGCGTATTGTGAATTCCGCGCGCGCAAGCTCGAGCAATAGCCACTCGTGCAATATCTTCATGGCGCGCGCTGTTTCCAATTCGCGCAACACCGTACCGTAATCCTGCAGGCACTCGTCAGCCGCCTCTTGCACGGCTTGTTGCAACAGCTTGTCCAGACGCCCTTGGGCATGCAATTCGCGCAGGCCGTGCTGGTCAGGAACAAGGCGCCAGACCAGTTCGATGGCCCGATGCAAAAATACGCCACGGGCATTTTGATCGGCAATATCGGCATAGTCCTGAAGCTGGCTGGCGCCCAAGCGATACTTCGCGAACGCCCACAAAGGATTGCGCGCCTGCGTATCGATGACGCCTATGCCGCCGCGCGTGGCGCGGCCCGCCTGCAGCGGCGGCCCCTGCTCGTCCCGCACGTACTCCAGCACGCAAGGAACTGGGCCAGCTGTCTCCATAGCCATCTCATACACCGGCAATGCCGCAATACAAGGACTTGGACGAAGTTCGCTTTCACCCTCATGCCGCGCATGGCTCAGCGACACCTCGGGCGCGCAAGCCAATAAAGCGCCATACATGGACAGTGCCCAATGCAATTCGCGTTCCGGCGTGGCGCGCGGCGCATTCGCCTTGCGCAAAGCAGCCAGGGGAATGAACGGGTTGGGCTTGGGAACCGCGGGCAGCACATTGTCGGTCAGGCCCAGTACCCATATGCCGTCCCAGCGCCCACCCTCCGACTCCAGGAAACCCAATACATCGAGCCGGGCGGCAGGATCGCGTTGCGGCTGGAATGGCGTTTCGCGCGCAAGGCGGCTCAGCATGGCCACCGCGGCGGATAATCCGGTCGCCCCCACAACTGGCGCTTGCCTGCCCAGGCGATCGATCAGGCTGTCGAAAGCCTCCACCACCTGGTAGGCGTGGCTGTCCAGGGTCGCCTGGCCGGGAAACCCAAGCAATTGCAACCATGACCGGAAGCGGCGTGTCCACGTGTCGATAGTGACCCCGCTGGTCTGTTCCTGCCAGTCATCCACACAGCACTTCCACGCTGCGCCCAGCAGTGGGGCATGGCTATCGAGCAGGCCGCCGAACTCCGCCAGCGACACCTTCACTTTCGCCTGCCTGCGCCAGATGGCATCTATGGTGGCGCGTCCCGACGCTTCCCTTGCGTCGCCTGCGCAAGCGCCGGCCAACAGAGCTTGGCCAAGGTCGGCAGGTTCGCAATAGTTTTTCTGCGCAAACTGGGCCACTATGCGCAGCCAGGCCAGTGCGGCGCGAACCGGCGGCCACTCCGAAAGAGGCCTCGCGACAGCAATGTTGTAGGGGTATGGCCGCCCCTGCGCATCGGTACCCAGCGCAGTGCGCAAGCTGCGATGCGCCAGCACGACATCGGCCTCGAGCCTGGCCGCCACAATCGCGTAGCGCCCCTCGGGATTCTGACTCAAGCTGTCAGCTGCCCACCGCGCGGCCATGCGCCACTCGCCGTCCGGGTCCGGCGCGACAAAACGCCGGACTTCGCCGGCTGCCGGCGCCGCCGTGTCCAGGGACAGCACCTGGACACCTTGAGCCTGCATGGCTTCCAGCAAACTGGAAAACCGTGGCGATAGTTCATTGAACCCGGCCAATACCAAGGTGGCGAATGGCACGCGGAGCTGATTCCCGCGGATGGCGGCACGGATTTTCTCGTAGGCCAGATTCCCGTCTTCCAGGTCCATCTCTGCAAGCAGCTCGCGATATCGATCACGCCATGCCTGGAAGCGCTGGAACTCCGCTGTCTCGATTTCGGGCGCTACGCCTATTTGCCACTCGTCCAGCAGGTGGTCCGCCTGCGCCGCCAGCCGCGCCGCCTGCGCGACGTCGAGCAATACGTGGTCGGACTCTTCATCGGCAATCGCACGCTGCCACAGAAACTGCGAGCCGAAGGCATCGACAGTATGCGAGGCCAGCCCGGATTCAGGCACGAACGATAGCTGGTCCGCGGCCCGAGCCAGCCAGCCCGACAGCGGAACGATATCGGGAACCGCCATGACGCGGCGTGTCTCGTTCAGGCCGGCCGATAATTCGGCAAGAATACGGCGTGCATAGCGGTTGTTGACAGTCAGAATCAAAATGGATTCGGAATCCTGCTGCGAAAGACGATCCAGCGATACTGTTGCGAATTGAGCTGTCATTGTTCCGGGGGCGTCAAGCCGGTGAGTCAGGCGCCATTCTACAATGGCCTACTATGCTTCCATTCTCGATTTCATACACTTGATCAGCCAAGGCAAGCGCGTCGTCGGGGTCATGAGTGATGAGAACCGTTGGAATGTCCAGCCGGGCTTGCAGCGACGCCAGCTCGGCGCGCATTTTCCTGCGCAGACCGGCATCCAGCGCCGCCAGGGGTTCATCGAGCAGCAACATACGCGGCTCGACGACTAGGGCTCGAGCCAATGCCGCGCGCTGTTTCTGCCCCCCCGAGATTTCGGCCGGATAACTGTCAAGGACGGCATCGAGTTCAAATGCCTCGACCCAGTGCCGCGCGGATTGCGGCAAGGCATTTCGCCGCAGGTTGAACCAGCCCTTGCGCAGCCCGAAGCCTATGTTCTGCGCAACGGTAAGGTGGGGGAACAGGCCATAGTCCTGCTGCAGATAAGCCACGCGACGCTGCTGGGGCACCAGGCAGACGGCGTGCCCGGAGTCATACAGCGTCGATCCATTGATGCGGATATGGCCGCTGTCCGGGCGCAGCAGCCCCGCGATCGACTGCATCGTCAGTGTCTTGCCCGCGCCGGACGGGCCGACCAGGGCAATGCGCCGCACGCCGGTCCGGATGGCAACATCCAGCTGGAATTGCCGGTTTCCCGCCAGCACGCGCCGTTTTACATGCATGTCTATCATCATTGCCATTCCGAACGCCCCATGCGTGTACGGCCGGGCATCAATTGGCTGGCGATCCACAGGACCGCAACACAGGTAAACGACGTGACCAGCACCAGAATATTTGCCAGGCTGTCGTTGCCCGCCTGGACCGCTTCATAAATGGCGATCGACAGTGTCTGGGTTTGACCGGGTATGCTGCCAGCGATCATCAGTGTTGCTCCGAATTCTCCCAAGGCCCGTGCGAAGGCGAGCAACACTCCCGCCACAATGCCGCGCAGCGCCAATGGCAAGGTAACTCTGAAGAACACGCTGACATTGCCAACACCCAAGACTCTGGCGGCTTCTTCCAGGGTATGGTCCACACCTTCAAAGGCCGCGCGTGAAGCCTTGAGCACCATGGGGAAGGCCAGTATGGTCGCTGCGACAACCGCCCCCTGCCAAGTGAACACCAGCTGTATGCCATATCGATCCAGAAAGGATCCCAGCCAGCCGTGCCGCCCCAGCAGCACCAGCAGATAGTAGCCAATGACGGTGGGCGGCAGCACCATGGGCAGCGTGAGCATAGAATCGACCAGGTCGCACCAGCGCGAACGCCAGCGCGACAAGCCGTATGCCGCGGCAATGCCCAGCACCGCGGCGAAAAAGGCGGCCCAGGCCGCCACTTTCAGGGAAAGTAATAAAGGGACACTGAAACTGCTCATGCCCGGTTCACTCAGGGCCTGGAAAAACCATGTCTGGCCAGAATGGACTGGCCTTGGTCGGAAAGCACGAAGGCAATGAATTCCGCCGCAAGCGGATGCCGGTTCTCGCGCTGGACCAGCGCAATCGGATAGCGCACAGGCATCGGTGTGGACAACTTCTGGACTACCTTGACCTTGTCCGGCATGATGGCCGCATCGGTAGCGAACACAAAGCCGGCGTCGACCTCGCCACGCGCGACATAGTCCAGAACCTGCCGCACATTCTGGCCCAGCACCTCGCGCTGTTTGACGTCATCCCAGGCGCCCGCCTGCTCCAGCGCGGCTTTGGTATAACGTCCGACCGGCACGATGGCGGGGTTGCCCAACGCCACGCGCTCGACGCCGGCAAGCCGGAGATCGCCGAGCGACTTGATATTGCCCGGCGTGTTGGCGGGCACAATGAGCACCACTTCGTTGCCTACGAAGTCCTTGCGCGTGGCCGGGTCTACCGCTTTGGCCTCGACCGCCTTGTCCATTGCATCTTGATCGGCGGATGCAAAGACATCGGATGGCATGCCATTGACGATATGCTGCATCAAGGTATCCGACCCGGCGAAGCTCAACAGCACTTTGGTGCCGGGATGCGCCTGCTGGAACTGAACCGCCAGTTCGGCGAATCCATTGGTAAGACTGGAGGCGGCCGACACCAACATGTCCTGGGCCGATGCTGTCGCATTTGGACCGAGCGCCACAAACAGCGCTGCCATGACAAATCGCTTGAATTTCATTCGTTTCCCCGGTGACCTGCAGATAGAGGAGGTGGTCGGCGGCGTATCGCACCATGTCCACCAACATAGCGATAGTAAAGCAACCCTTGCCCGTCTGCATTGCCCGCCACTGATAGAATATGAATCTTTGCGCGGAACAATCGTGGCATTGTCATCCCCCGCTTCCGTCGATTCATTCATCGATGCCATCTGGCTGGAAGACGGCCTGGCGCCTAACACCCTGTCGGCTTACAGGCGTGATCTGACCGCTTTTGCACAATGGCTGCAAGCCAAAAAGAATAAACCGCTGGAGCATGCCGATGCCGGCGACATACAGGACTGGTTCGCCGCCATTCACGCCCGCAGCAAGGCCACGACCGCAAACCGGCGCCTGGCGTCGTTGAGGCGCTATTACCTGTGGGCGCTGCGCCACGGCATGGTCGGCAAGGACCCATGCCTGACCTTGCATGCCGCCAAGCAGGCTGCCCGTTTTCCCAAGACACTGTCGGAGGATCAAGTCGATGCCTTGCTGCAGGCGCCGGATGCGGGTACAGCGCTGGGCCTGCGCGACCGCAGCATGCTGGAAACTCTTTATGCGACCGGCCTGCGGGCCAGCGAACTGATCAGCCTCAATATGCTGGACGTAAGCCTTACCGAGGGCGTGCTCAGAGTAAACGTCGGAAAAGGCGGAAAAGACCGTTTGGTTCCCCTGGGGCAGGAAGCGCAGCACTGGATAGACCTTTATGTCAAACAGGCGCGGCCGCAGCTGCTGGGCGCGCGGCGGGATGACGCCCTTTTCGTGACGGCCCGGGCCGGAGCCATGACGCGCCAGGCGTTCTGGCTCATCGTCAAGAAATATGCGCTGCAGGCCGATATCCATGCCCCGCTGTCGCCCCATGTCGTCAGGCACGCCTTTGCAACGCATTTATTGAACCACGGCGCCGACCTCCGTGTCGTCCAGATGCTGCTGGGCCATGCCGACATTTCGACCACGCAGATTTATACTCACGTCGCCAGCGAAAGGCTAAAAGCCCTGCACGCCAAACATCATCCACGCGCCTGACCACGCCAGCCGGGCAAACGCACCGTACTTGGAAAAAGACATTCCTACCATGGCCAAAGACAAACACGTCTCGGAAACGCCCGCCACGCAGTTTCTGAAAAAGAACCGCATTTCGTACAGCGAACACCCGTACGACTACGTCGACCACGGCGGCGCCCTGGAAGCCGCAAAGCAACTGGATCTGGATCCGCACCAGGTCGCCAAGACACTCATCATGGAAGATGAAAATGCGCGACCCTTGATTGTCGTCATGCATGGAGACTGCGAGGTATCCACCAAGAATCTGGCGCGCCAGATCGCCGCAAAAAAGGTAAGCCCCTGCGTCCCTGACACGGCGCAGAAGCAATCCGGTTATCTGGTCGGAGGAACATCGCCATTTGCGACACGCAAAAAAATGCCGGTCTGGATAGAGGCCGGCCTGCTGGAATACCCGGTCATTTATGTAAATGGAGGCCGGCGCGGCTATTTGATTGGTGTGGAACCAGCCGCATTCACGTCGCTGTTGAGCGCAAAGCCGGTAACCGTGGGACTGGCCAAAGGCTGACAAGCCCGGATGCCTGGCGTCTCCAGCAGGAATCGAACCTGCAATCTTCCCTTAGGAGGGGAAAGTTATATCCATTTAACTATGGAGACCGCGAAAACCAGAGCCGGATTATAAGACAGTCGGCGGCAAATAAAAGCCGGGAAGCACGCCCCCCGGCTTTTATTCTGGTTCAGTAAGGCTTATTTGAGCTTGATATTGCCTTTGGCGACAACATCCTTGGCCCAATCATATTGCTCTTTGATTTCTTTGGCGAACTCTTCGGACGTATTGCCCGACGGAGCAGCGCCCTGCTTTTCAAGGGCTTCAATGACTTTGGGGTCCTTCAATGCCACGACCGCCGCGTCGCGCAGCTTATTGACGATTTCAGGAGGCGTGCCCTTGGGGGCCAACAAGCCGTACCAGGCTGGCTGATTCAGCTGGGGGTAACCCGCTTCGGCCAAAGTAGGCACATCTTTCAGGGAAGCCAGGCGTTCTGGCCATGCAATAGCCAATGCGCGCAGGTTTCCGGCCTGGATCTGTGGCATGGACGACGGAAGGTTGTCGAACATGATTTCGATCTGGCCACCCACCGCATCCGTGACGGCCGGGCCCGATCCCTTGTAGGGGATATGAACGGCGTCGGTGTCGGTGGCTAGCTTGAACGCTTCGCCAAACAGGTGCAGTACCGAGCAGGTGCCCGAGCTGCCATGTGAATACTTGCCTGGATTCGCTTTAAGGACTTTGACGAACTCCTTGAAATCCTTGGCTGGGAATTTGGGATTCACTTCGATCACGTTAGGTACGTTGGCGAAGTTGGTGACCGGAACAAAGTCGGTAAGAGGGTCGTAGGGCAGGTCATCCGGGCGGCATGCCGGAAGCACGGCAAGAGTGGATACGGTAGCAATCGACAAGGTGTAGCCATCGGGCTTGGCGCGCGCCGCCTCGGCCGCACCGATTGCACCGCCGGCGCCGCCTTTGTTCTCGACTACCATGGTTTGGCCAAGCTCCTGGCCCATGCGTTGAGTAACGATGCGGGCGACGATGTCGGTGGAACCGCCGGGTGCAAACGGGACGATGACGCGGATGGGCTGCTCGGGGTATTCGGCGGCGTTCGCTACGCCGGCTCCGCAAAGGGAAGCAATAGTGGCTGACAAAGTCAGTGCTGCGAATCGGTTTCGAATTTGAACCATTGTAAGTCTCTCTGTAAGAAATTTTATTTGAGTAGCTTAGCCAATTGTAGATCAGCTGCGCCCGCTCTAAATTCAGAATAACAGCAATTTTTCGAGCCGCCTATTTTCTTTCGCGGCAAGCCGGAGCTGTGCGCATGAACGCCCGGCGGCAATACGCCTAAAATAGCGTCCCGCCCTTGTGTTGCGTCAACAGCCATGTCCGTCTTTCAGCTTGTCTTGCCAGATTTCCTATCGATCGCCCTGGGATGGGTACTGTTCCATAAGCTGAGATTCTCCATGAATTTCTTCAAGGGTGCGGAGCAACTGGTTTATTTTGTACTGTTTCCCGCACTGCTGTTTCACTCCATTACGCAGACGCCTATAAGCCCTTCTGGCGCCTATACGCTGTTACAGGCCACTGTGGCGATCATGGCATTTGGCGTGGCGATGGCATGGCTCGCCGTGCCTGTTTTGCGGCCGGATCCGGTCGACCATGCTTCGGTCGCGCAATGTGCTTACCGGTTCAATACATATATCGGCTTATCGATCGCCGGCGGCCTTGCTGGCACAACCGGGCAGACCATCATGGCCGTCATCGTCGGGTTCGCAGTCCCCCTCGCGAATATGGCGGCCGTGCACGGCCTGGCCCGCCAGAACGGCGGAAAAGTGCTTAAGGAAATAATACGCAATCCATTCATCATCGCCACCGTGCTGGCATTGTTGTGCAATCTCCTGACCATACCCATACCCGGGTTCGTCGATGTCACACTGGGTCGCCTTGGCGCGTGCGCCATCGCGCTTGGCTTGATATGCGTAGGGGCCACGCTTTCCTTGAATGGTGGAAAGGGCGCCGGCAAGCTGATGGCATGGATGATTGCGGCTCGATTGCTGGTTATGCCTCTTGCAGCCCTCGTGATCGGCTGGGCGCTGGGGCTTTCCCTGGTCGAAAGGCAAATGCTGTTGCTTTTTAGCGCCTTGCCGACGGCTTCCTCGGCGCACGTGCTGGCCGCCCGCATGGGTGGAAACAGTGCACTGGTTGCGGTAACCATGTCGGGCGGAACATTGCTCGCGGCCCTTACCATTCCGTTCTGGCTAATGATAGGCACTAACCCATAGCGAGCGCATATGAATTCAACTAACTCCATATTAATGAGCAGATCGCTATATTTGCCCGATGAAGAGGCCACGATCGCATTGGCGAATCAATTGGCCCCCATGCTCTGCGGTACCCATCCAGCCTTGAGACCGGACCAGCGGGGAGGCAGAATTCACTTGCGGGGCGATCTTGGTGCGGGCAAAACAAGCTTCGCGCGCGCCTTGCTGCGTGCCTCCGGAATCAGGGGAAGAATAAAAAGTCCTAGCTATGCGCTGCTTGAAAGCTATAATCTTTCTAACTTAAACTTCTATCACCTTGATTTCTATAGATTTAGCGATTCACGAGAATGGATGGACGCTGGGTTTCGAGATATACTCCACCCCGAAGCGGTGGTTTTGATTGAATGGCCGGAACAAGCGGGCGCCCTGCTGCCGCCTCCCGACCTCGACATTAATCTCGACTATCAAGACAACGGGCGGCACGCCAGCTTAACTGCCCATAGCAACAAAGGAAAATTATGGCTGACGATACTTGCCCTTCCCGCTTAGGGATTTCGCGGCGCCGGCTCATAGCTACCGCGAGCACCCTCTTTCTTCTCCCTGTAGTGCCACGTCTGGCCGTTGCGGGAACGATACTGGCCGTGCGCACGTGGCCGGCCGACGAATACACCCGCGTCACGCTGGAAATGGACAGCGAGCTGAAAGCAGAACATTTCACGCTCGATGGGCCGGACCGGCTTGTCGTTGATATACAGGGCCTGACCATGAACCGGGCGATCAACGACCTGGTATCGAAGATCAAACCGAACGATCCCTACATCGCCTCGGTCCGCGTGGCGCAGAACCGGCCCGACGTCATTCGCCTGGTCCTGGATCTGAAACAGCCCATCGCACCGCAAGTTTTTACACTCAAGCCCATAGGCGAATACAAGTATCGGCTGGTGCTGGATCTGTACCCCCGGGTTGCCCAGGATCCCCTGCTCGCCATCATGAACAACCAGGACAGCGATCCATTGGCTCAGGTGCTGGAAGAACTGGCACAGAACAGTCCGTCGCCCGCGCCCATCCCTTCCGTCGAAGGGCAGAAGCTGCCGCCCGTGGCGAAAAGCCCGAAAGCCCCGGTAAAGCCACCCAGCGTTCCTGCGCCGCGCGATGAAAACCGCGCAATACTGGTGGCGCTCGATCCCGGCCATGGCGGTGAAGACCCCGGCGCAGTGGGCCGCAGCGGTACGCGCGAAAAAGACATTGTCCTGAGCATTGCGCGCCGCCTGAAGAAACTCATCGATTCCCAACCCAATATGCGTGCCTACCTCACGCGCGACAACGATTATTTCGTGCCCTTGCAGGTACGGGTACAGAAGGCCCGCCGCGTCAAGGCCGATCTGTTCATCTCCATACATGCCGATGCCTGGATCAAGCCCAGCGCCCGTGGTTCATCGGTTTTTGCACTGTCGCAAAACGGCGCCACCAGTTCGGCCGCGCGGTGGATGGCCAAGCGTGAAAACGACGCCGACCTTATCGGCGGAATAAACCTGGGCTCGCACAATAAGCAAGTTGCGCAGGTACTTCTTGATTTGTCTACCGCGGCCCAGATCAACGATTCCATGCGCGTGGGAGACAACGTACTGAGCGAAATCGGGAAAATCAACAAGCTGCACAAGGATCGTGTGGAGCGCGCCGGCTTTGCCGTGCTCAAGGCCCCCGATATTCCATCCATACTGGTGGAGACGGCGTTCATCAGCAACCCGCAAGAAGAGCGCCTGTTGCGCAGTCCGGCTCATCAGGACCGCATTGCCCGCGCCATGCTCAGCGGAATCAACGACTACTTCGCATCAAGCCCGGCGCTGGCGCGCAAAGCCTGAACAATCGCCCGCATCAGACCGCGGGCGATTTTTTCTTGAAGATTTTCCATACCGTCCCAATGACCACGGGAACGGCTGCGGCGGCAATACCGATCAGGACAATGGTGTTCAAGTGCTCTTTGATGATGGGCACATTGCCGAAAAAGTAGCCCAGCGTCACGAAGCTTCCCACCCATAACACCGCCCCGCTTATATTGAAAAGCTGGAATCGCAGGAAGTTCATGCTGCCGACGCCGGCGACAAAGGGTGCGAACGTACGAAAAATCGGCAGGAAGCGCGACATGACGATGGTTTTACCGCCATGTTTTTCATAGAACGCATGCGTCTTGATCAGGGCGCTGCGGTCGAGGAAGCGATAATGGCTGGTGAATACGCGAGGACCAAGGTAGCGGCCGATCGAGTAGTTCACCGTGTTGCCCAATATGGCGGCAACAATCAGCAGGCAAGCGAGCAACACGGGGTCCAGCATGCCGGAGGCACCAAACGCACCCGCGATGAACAATAATGAATCTCCGGGCAGGAAAGGCAGGACCACCAGTCCGGTTTCGCCGAAAATAATACAAAACAACACAAGATAGATCCATGCACCATACTGCGCGACCCACGCACCCAGGTACTGGTCAATATGGATGATCATGTTCAACAGTTCGGGCATATTCGAATCTACCAAGAAAGATACCGGAATATAGCCTGTCGTTTACAGTAAAGAAGAAACACTGTGATTCAAGACAGCTAAAATCTAGTCTTCGATGCCTGCCCATATGTGGGCAGGCCAAGTATATTTTTGAACACCGCAGCCTCTAGTCTAACGGAACGCCTTTATGCCCGAACGTCGCGTCATAGCGCCCTTGCCCGATTTGCTGATAAGCCAGATTGCCGCTGGCGAAGTCATCGAGCGCCCCGCGTCCGTCCTCAAGGAATTGCTCGAGAATGCCATCGACGCGGGCGCGCGGGCAATCGAAGTACGGCTCGACGGCGGCGGCATACGGCGGATCGCGGTCACGGACGACGGCTGGGGCATACCCGAAAATGAGCTGCACCTGGCTCTTACCCGGCATGCGACCAACAAGATATACAGTCTTGATGAACTCGAATCGGTCGCATCCATGGGCTTTCGGGGCGAAGCGCTGGCGTCTGTGGCTTCCGTCGCACGCACCACGATCACGTCCCGCACCGCCCACGCGGCGCATGCTTGGCAGATCACGGCGGCCGACGGAAAGCCGGCGGCGGCATCCGGCCCCGTGGGCACCACCATCGATGTGCGCCAGTTATTCGACGAAGTTCCTGCCAGACGCAAGTTCCTGCGTGCCGAAGCCACCGAATACGGGCATTGTGTCGACGCGCTCGATCGCATAGCCCTGGCGCAACCGCACATTGCCTTCCGTCTGTTTCACAATGACAAGCCTCAGCGCCACTGGCGCGCAGCCGACATCGCGCATCGGGTGCGCGATGTCCTGGGTGCCGAATTCGTCGAACAAGGGCTCGAGGTGGAACAAGCGCACGGCTTGATAACGTTGCGCGGCATTGTGACCAAGCCCACCCACGCGCGCAGCCGCGCCGACCGCCAATACCTGTACGTCAACGGACGCTACGTCAAAGACCGCACAGTTTCGCACGCCATACGCCAGGCTTATGCCGATGTGCTCCACGGCGACAGGCAGCCGGCCTATGTCCTGTTCCTGTCGGTCGACCCCGCCGGGGTTGATGTCAACGTGCATCCGGCCAAGCACGAGGTGCGCTTTCGCGACAGCGGTGCGATCCATCGCTTCGTGTCGCAGACATTGGCACATACGCTGGCAAGCGCCGGCGGACAAGCACTCGCCCCCGCAGGGTCCGACATTATCGCGTCCGTGCAATCGCCCGGTGACGGCGACGCCGGCCAGCAGGGCCGCTATGGCAACGCAAACAGGCCTTCTTTCCACGAATACTCACTGCCCGTTACCGACGCTGCGGCAAATCCGGCTTCCCCGGATTCGCCGGCTTTCCGGGCTCACCAGTTTCAGCGCACATTCGCCTTGCGCGATCAAGCCACGCCCGGCGCCAACTGGCAATCGTTCTACCGCCCTATTGAGGCAACAGGTCACGAACTCGATCAACAGCAAGAAAAGAACGATGCCGGGCAGGAATTCCCCCTGGGCATGGCCCTGGGCCAACTCCACGGCATCTATATATTGGCCCAGAACCGTCACGGCCTGGTCCTGGTCGACATGCATGCAGCGCATGAACGCGTGGTCTACGAGCAACTGAAGAACGCGATGGACGCCCAGAGCCTTCCTTGCCAGGAGCTGCTGGTGCCCGTTGTATTCGCCGTTACCGAAAAAGAAACAGCGCTCATTGAAGAGCATGGCGGCACACTGGCTGAACTGGGGCTCACCCTCACGCCGGCCGGGCCTGCATCGCTTGCAGTGCGGGCCGTGCCGGCACTGCTCGCCGGCGGCGATATCGAATCGCTGGCGCGCGGCGTCCTGCGCGACCTGGCCAGCGTCGGCTCGTCGCCGCGACTCACCGAACAGCGCAACGAGTTGCTGTCCACGATGGCATGCCACGGCTCGGTTCGCGCCAACCGGCGTCTCACGCTGGACGAAATGAACGGTTTGCTGCGCAAGATGGAACAAACGGAAAGGGCCGATCAATGCAATCACGGCCGCCCCACCTGGGTGCAGTGGAAGATAGGCGAACTCGACCGCATGTTCATGCGCGGACAATGAACATGCCCATCGTATGCCTGACCGGGCCCACGGCCGCGGGGAAAAGCGCCACGACGCTGGCACTGGCAAGGCGCTGGCCGATAGAAATCATTGTCATGGATTCGGCCACCATCTATCGCGGCATGGACATAGGCACGGCCAAGCCCTCAAGCGATGAGCAAGCCGCAGCGCCCCACCACTTGCTGGACATACGCGATCCCGCCGAAAGCTATTCGGCGGCCGAATTCCAGGCCGATGCAAGCGCGCTGATCGACGCCATCCAGGCAAGAGGCAATATCCCGCTACTGTGCGGTGGCACGATGTTGTACTACAAGGCACTGCGCGAGGGGCTGAACGAGCTGCCGGCGGCAGATCCCATCGTACGCACGGAAATCGACAGCGAAGCAAAAGAATGCGGCTGGCCGGAACTGCACAGGCGGTTGGCCGCCTACGATCCCTCGACCGCAGCGCGGCTGGCGCCCAATGACAGCCAGCGGCTGCAGCGCGCAATTGAAATATACCGGGTCAGCGGCAAGCCCATGTCCGTGTGGCTGGCCCAGGCTCGCCCCCGGCAGCGCAATAACCATGAATTCGTCACGATCAGCCTGGAGCCGTCGGACCGCCTGGCCTTGCATGCAAGAATCGCGCGGCGCTATCAGCAGATGATCTCTGACGGTCTATTGCGGGAAGTAGAGGCGCTGCATCGACGGCCAGACCTGCACACTGGCCTGCCGTCGGTACGATGTGTCGGCTACCGGCAGCTGTGGGACTTTCTTGATGGAAAGGTAGACATGAATACCGCGGTGGAACAAGCCGTTGCCGCTACGCGCCAGTTGGCCAAGCGCCAGCTGACCTGGCTGCGCTCGCAACCCGAGCGCCATGCCATCGACTGCCTGGCCCCCGATGCCACGACCCGGGCCGTCGACAAGATTGCGTCGATCTGGCCTGCGCCTGCATCAGTGGGCCCCTAGTATCGGCAAATACGGACCCGGGGACGCTTATACGACCAGGGTCTGGGGCGCATCGGCGCTTTCGCGCTCGATGATTTCGCCCAGGACGCTGACTTGTTCGCCATGGGCGGCCAAGGTGGCTTTTACGACGTCGGCCTGATCTGCCGGCACGACAAGTATCATGCCTATGCCGCAATTGAATACACGGTGCATTTCAGTATCGGCAACCCCGCCGTTTTGTTGCAGCCAGGTGAAGAGCTCCGGCATGACCCAGGCGTCGCGGTGCAGGCGCGCCGCGAGACCGGGCTGCAGAATGCGTGGAACGTTATCGAGCAAGCCGCCGCCGGTGATATGCGCCAGGCCTTTGATAGCCGCTCCGTGTGCTGCCAATGCAGCCAGCACCGATTTCACATAGATGCGCGTAGGCTCCATCACCACATCTTCCAGGCGCCGTCCGCCGAGATCCTGGCCCGGCCTGGCATTGGCGTGCGTGAGTATCTTGCGCAACAGCGAGAAGCCGTTAGAGTGGGCGCCGCTGGAAGCCAGTCCCATAACGACGTCGCCCGGAACTATGGATTTGCCGTCGATGATGCGCGATTTTTCGACCGCGCCAACGGCGAAACCGGCAAGGTCGTACTCGCCGTCCGGATACATGCCGGGCATCTCGGCGGTTTCGCCGCCGATGAGGGCGCAGCCCGAAAGTTCACACCCCTTGGCAATTCCACCGACGACGCTGGCGGCGGTATCGACCGACAATTTTCCGCAGGCGAAATAGTCGAGAAAGAACAAAGGTTCCGCGCCTTGCACCAGAATATCGTTGACGCTCATGGCCACCAGGTCGATACCGACGGTATCATGGCGCTGCCATTCGAAAGCGAGCCGCAATTTCGTGCCCACGCCGTCAGTTCCCGACACAAGCACCGGCTCTTTCAGGTGCTTGGGCACTTCGAACAAGGCACCGAATCCGCCTATGCCTGCCATGACGCCGGCACGCATTGTCTTGGCGGCTAGCGGTTTGATACGGTCGACAAGCGCATCGCCGGCATCGATATCGACCCCTGCATCGCGATAGGTCAGGGAAGCTGAATGTTTGTTTGTCATGAGAAATGCCGTGGGATGTGTAAGAATTGCGTGTTTAATTAAATACCGGGGTTGATTTTACGATGAACGGAGCCACTGCACGTGACAGGCCTGCCACATGAGCCGCCCATACCGCAGCGTCCTTCATTAGACAACACATGACACAGCAACTGATTCTGGACTTGTTACCGCGCTCTGCGCCCACGCTGGAGAACTTCGTGACCGGCGAAAACGGTGCCGCGCTTGACGCATTGCGGCACTGGGAGCCCGGACGCGCCATTTACCTGTGGGGCGCCCCTGGCGTGGGCCGCAGCCATTTGCTGCAGGCTGTCTCGACCCGGCCCGACGCGCTTTACCATGGGCCCGGATCAAGTCCCGCCATAATCAAGAATATAGCCACCGGCGAGCTGCTGCAGCACAAGCTCATCGCCATCGATAATGTGGAGCTCCTCGACGACGACGGGCAGGCGGCCTTGTTTGCCCTGTACAATCGCTGGCGCGAGGTTGCCGCGGCCAGGCACGGTTTTGCGCTAATTCTGGCAGGCGATCGCGCGCCCATGGCGATGCCGGTACGCGAAGATTTGCGTACCCGCCTGGGCTGGGATCTGGTGTTCCGCCTGGAGCTGCTTTCCGACCAGGATCGCGCCGAAGCCCTGAAAGCCAGGGCCGCGGAGCGGGGCCTGCTGCTTTCGCCCGAGGTAATAAGCTGGGTTCTGACCCACTATGCCCGGGACATGGGCCGCCTGACCTCGCTGATCGACGCGCTGGACCGCTACTCGCTGGAAAAGCACCGGGCCATTACCTTGCCTCTACTGAAAGACCTGCTGGCCTCCAGCCAGACCCGATAATTAATTGCGATCCGAATGACAACCCCTAAACGCCTGGCCCTGTTTGACCTCGACCATACCCTGCTTCCGCTGGACAGCGATTATCAGTGGGCCGACTTCCTGGCGCGCACCGGCCGGGCCGGCGATCCCCACGAAGCCCGGCGACGCAATGACGACCTGATGGAACGCTATAACGCCGGCGTTCTTTCCGCTGAGCAATCGGCTGAATTCATGCTCGGCTTGCTGACGGGGCCCGCGCCGGCAGAGCTTGCCGACTGGCACGAAGCCTTCATGCGGGAAGTGGTTAGTCCGGCAATTCTGCCTGTCGCCACCGACCTGGTTCGCGAACATCGTGATAGCGGCGACCTGTGCGCCATCGTAACGGCGACAAACGAATTCGTGACGGCGCCCATTGCGCGCGCATTCGGCATCGAGCACCTGATTGCGACCGTGCCCGAAATGCGCGACGGCCGCTACACCGGGCGTATCCAGGGAGTACCCAGCTTCCAGGCCGGGAAAGTGACCCGTGTGCAGCAATGGCTGGAATCGATGGGACTGACACTGGCCGGTTTTGACGAAACCTATTTTTACAGCGACTCCCCGAACGACCTTCCTCTTCTCGAAGTCGTGACGCATCCCGTCGCCACCAATCCCAGCGCGGTCCTGCGCGAAGTCGCCGGACACCGCCACTGGAAAATCCTTGACCTGTTCAAGGACATGCAAGACGCAAAGTCCTAAAATACATTCATGCTTAAAGAAACAATAAAAAACTTCGTCGGCCGGCTCTTCGCCGCGCCGCGCCGTGGACCCGAGCGGTTCTCGCGGGAAAAACACGGTATCGACCGGCGCAACGTCTCGCGCCATGCCATCAAGGTGTGCGAAGTACTGCACAATGAAGGCTACTCCGCCTACATCGTGGGCGGAGCGGTGCGCGACCTTATCGTGGGGCTTGAACCGAAAGACTTCGACGTGGCGACGAACGCCACGCCGAATCAGATCAGGCCATTGTTCCGCCGCGCCCGCATTATCGGCAAGCGTTTTCAGCTGGTCCATGTCGTGTTCGGACAGGAAATCATCGAGACATCTACCTTCCGCGCGCCGGCGTCGGTCGAGCAAGACACCGATGAGCATGGGCGTATCCTGCGCGACAACTTGTTCGGCACACACGAAGAAGATGCGGCCAGGCGCGATTTCACGCTCAACGCTTTGTATTACGACCCGATCACCGAAGAAGTCATCGACTACCATCGAGGCTTGCCCGACCTGAAAAAACGGGTCGTGCGCATGATAGGCGATCCTGAAACGCGCTATCGCGAAGATCCGGTGCGCATGCTGCGCGCACTGCGCTTTGCCGCCAAGCTCAGCGCCACGATAGATCCAGCCTCACGCGAACCCCTGGTGCGCATGGCTCATCTCATCGAGAACGTGCCCTCCTCGCGCCTGTTCGACGAAATACTGAAACTGCTCACCTGCGGGCACGCCATGGACTGCCTGCGCCAGCTCCAGGCCGTCGGATTGCACCAGAGCGTGCTGCCATCCATGGAACTGACCTTCAAGGAAGAAGGCGGCGAGGAGTTCGTCGAACTGGCCCTGGCCCGTACCGATGCGCGTGTACGCGCCGGTAAAACCATCAGCCCCAGCTTTCTGTTTGCCGCCCTGCTCTGGAAACTGGTCAACAAGCGTTGGCAAAAGATTTGCGCCGAAGGAGAACATCCGGCTCAGGCGCTCATGCAGGCGGCCGACTCTGTCGTGGCGGAGCAGACACGCAAGCTGGCCATACAGCGGCGCTTCCAGGCGGACATGCGCGAAATCTGGTTCATGCAGGCCCGCTTCGAGCGAGCCAATGCCAAGACGATCTGGCGCATGATAGAACAGCCGCGTTTCCGCGCCGCGGTCGATTTCCTGCAACTGCGTGCCGAAGCCCATGAAGTGGACAGCGTTCAAGCCCAATGGTGGATGGACCTGGCCAATGCCGACGATTCGACCCGCGCCGAAATGATAGAGGCTCACGAGGCCGAAAACCGCAGCAGGTCAACAGGGACACGCAAGCGCCGCAATCCGCGGCGGCGGCCGCCTGCCCAGGCCAGCAGGCCATAGGCGTGGCGGCGATGCTTGAACATGCGACGGTATATGTAGGCCTGGGCGCCAATCTGGGCAACGCCAGGGCCTGTATTGAACAGGCGGCGGCCGAGCTGGCAACATGGCCCGGCGTGAGCCGGTTCGCGTTGTCGCCCCTGTACAGCAGTGCGCCGGTCGATTCCAGCGGACCGGACTACGTCAATGCGGTCGCGCGGCTCGAGACCGACCTTTCGGCAAACGACTTATTGCGCGTATTGCAAGACATTGAACTCAGGCACGGGCGCGTACGTCCGTATCGGAACGCACCGCGTACGCTCGACCTTGACTTGCTGCTGTACGGCACTCGGGCAATCCAGGAGCCCGACCTCATCGTGCCGCACCCCAGAATGCACGAACGCGCCTTTGTGCTCAGGCCTCTTGCCGACCTTGCGCCCGATATGCTGCTGCCTCAAGGCCCAATACAAACCCTGCTTGCAGGCTGTTCGGATCAGGCGCTGAGCAGCATCACCGGCTGAAACGGGAAATCACCGGCCCTCTTTCCCTTTAATGGGAAAGAGCCGAATCACGTCAGCCGGCCTGCCTCAAGATATGCCTGGCCCGTTCTATGACCGGCGCGTCGACCATTTTGCCGTCCATCTGGAAAGCGGATGAGCCGGTGGAGTCGGCAATCTCGATGATGCGCCTTGCCCAATCGGCGTCGGCCGCGGTAGGCGCGAATGCGGCATGAATCGTAGCGATTTGCTTGGGATGTATGCACAACATTCCGCCGAAACCCATGTCGCGCACCTGCTGGGCGATATGGGCCAAGCCGTCGTGATCGGAGAAGTCGGGATAAACGCCATCCAGCGGCGCGGCCAGCCCGTGGGCGGCGCCATGCAGCAGGATCTGGCAACGAATGTGGTTCAGCAGAAGCGCGGCGCCGGCGGTGTCGGGCGCCGTGCCGAGCTCCAGCATGAGGTCCAGACTGCCAAAGGATAGGCGATCGACCCCGTGTTGCGCCGCCATTTCACCCAGCGCCAGCACTCCGCGGGCGCTCTCGATAATAGGCAGCACCGTACCGACTGCCTGAGCCACCTGCTGGACCTGCAGGGCCGATTCGGCCTTGGGCAGCAAGACGGCGCGTATGTTGGGATTATCGGCGCACACGGCAAGATCGGCATTGAACCACTGGGTGGCCGCGCCATTGATGCGCACCCAGAAATCGGCCTGCCGATGGGCAGCCGCAAATTCGCGCAGATGCTCGCGCGCCTGTTCTTTGAATGCGTGCTCGACGGCATCTTCGAGGTCGATGATTACGGTATCGGCACCGGCTGCGAGCGCCTTGGAAAAGCGCTCGGGACGCGTGGCCGGCACGAACAAGGCCGACCGGATCTGCTGCTGCATCAAATTACTCCTTGTTGCGCCAGATCGCTGATTTGCTCTTCCGAGTATCCCAGGCTGGCAAGAATCGTGGCGGAATTCTCGCCCAATGCCGGAATCCTGTCCATCCGCGCCTGGAAGGCGGAACTGGTGGCGGGCGGCACAAGCGCCGGCAAGGGGCCCACCGCGCTGTCCACCTGGCGCCAGCGCCGGCGCTGGGCGAGTTGCGGATGATTCCAGACATCTTGCATAGTGCTTACGCTGGCATTGGCAATGTTGGCGGCCTCGAGGCGCTCGATGGCCTGGGCACGCGACAGCGACGCAAACGCCGTCACGATGAGGACGCGCAACGCTTCCTTGTTGGCCACGCGCTGCGAGTTGCTGTTGAACCGGTGATCGGCGGCGACTTCAGGCTGCTTCAATACGGTAGTGCAGAAAGCCGCCCACTCGCGCTCATTCTGCAAGCCCAGCATGATTTCGCTGCCGTCCCCCACCGGAAATGGACCGTAGGGATAGATCGTGGCATGCGACGCACCGGCGCGCGCCGGCGGCGAAGCGCCATCAAAGGCGTAATACATGGGGAAGCCCATCCATTCGACCATGCTCTCGAGCATGGAGACGTCGATGCGGCTGCCCTGCCCGGTACGCTCGCGCAACAGCAGCGCCGACAAGATACTGCTGTAGGCATACATGCCGGCGGCGATATCCGAAATCGAACAGCCCGCCTTGGCGGGGCTGTCGGGCGTCCCGGTGACGGAAAGAAACCCGCTCTCGCTCTGGATAAGCAGATCGTAGGCCTTTTTATCCTGATACGAACCGCCCTCGCCGTAACCGGAGATGTCGCAGACAATGAGCCGCGGATTGCTTACACGCAAATCCTCGTACGACAGACCCAGCCTTGCGGCAGCGCCGGGAGCCAGATTTTGCACCAGGACATCTGCCTGTCCGAGCAGTTCTTGCAGAATATTCGCCGCTTCCGGACGCTTCAGGTCCAGGGCGAGGCTTTCTTTGGATCGATTAGTCCACACAAAGTGCGAGGCCAGCCCTTTCACCCGCTCATCGTAGCTGCGCGCGAAATCGCCCACGCCCGGCCGTTCGACCTTGATGACGCGCGCGCCCATATCGGCAAGCTGGCGCGTACAGAACGGCGCGGCAATGGCATGCTCGAGGCTTACCACCGTAATGCCGTCCAGTGGCCGGGGCGCCGCGCCGCCGGAGGAGTTGCCTGACTGCATTCGTTCGCTCATGCTTTGAACCTCAATTCTGCCTGGTGTGCAAGGGTGTTGTCCTGGGCGGCCCAAAGCTGGGCGCTCTCGCCCGCGAGAGACCCGGCAACCTGAAAAGGGCGTGGCGCGATCAATGGCCGCAGGCCGCGGTAAGCAAGGGAAGTGACCTGCTTGCCCGGATTGGCATGGACGAAGGCCGCGCACATCAGCGTGGCTATCATGGGCCCGTGCACGACCAGGCCCGGATAACCTTCGACAGCGGTCGCATAAGGTTCGTCGTAGTGAATCCTGTGGCCGTTGAAGGTAACGGCAGAATAGCGAAACAGCTTCACGCTGGACGGCACAATGGTCTCGGACCATTGCGCCTCGGGCGCCTGCACGCTGCCTTCCAGCTTAGGCGCGCTGGGCTCGCGATAGACGATATCCTGTTCCTCGGAAATGCACAGTTCGCCGTCCTGCCGATACTCGTGCTTTACGGTCACGAACAGCAGCTTGCCGCTGCGGCCGTCCTTTTCCTTGACGGCAAAGACCGTGGATTGCCGGGTGGCGGGGCTGCCTACACGCAAGGGCTGCAGAAAGTCCAGCCGTCCACCGGCCCACATGCGATTGCGGTTTTCGGCGGCAGGCAGGAAGCCACCGCGCCGGGGATGGCCATCGTCGCCTATCTCGTCATAGCTGACTCCCTTGACGAACAAGGCCCAATGCCACAACAGGGGTAATTCACCGCCAAGGGCGGGTGCAGCGGCATCCAGACTGAGGGCTACCTTCTGAATGTGGCCCAAATCGATCGAATCTTCGACCTCTTCACTGCGGCCTAGCCAGGACGACGGGTTCACGGTTGTCATGTCTATCTCTTTCGTTTGTGCATCAACTAAAACTGTAGCTTGAAGGGTTATACCGGAGTTGTGAATTCGATTTTGAATAACAGGGCCTTCAAAGCGCCTGAACCACTGAATAGACATGCACCACGAGACGCTGGAGTCCGCCTTGCGAGTCATTCTTTACACTCTAATATATTAGTGTTTTAATTGCTTTCTATGCCCGCTCAACTCACACAGGCCTGATAATCCATGTCAAAACGCTCTTATGACTCACTGCGTAGCGCTCGCTGGTTTGCCCCCGACGACTTGCGCTCTTTTGGCCACCGTTCGCGCATCATGCAAATGGGCTATGCGCCTGAAGACTGGGCCGGCCGCCCCATTATCGCCATCCTGAACACCTGGTCCGACATCAATCCTTGCCACTCCCACTTCAAGCAGCGCGTCGACGATGTGAAAAGAGGCATATTCCAGAGCGGCGGATTCCCCATCGAACTGCCCGCCATCTCGCTGTCCGAGAATTTCGTCAAACCGACCACCATGCTTTATCGCAATATGCTGGCCATGGAAGCCGAGGAATTGCTGCGCAGTCATCCGGTGGACGGCGCCGTGCTGATGGGCGGATGCGACAAGACGACGCCCGGCCTTCTTTTGGGCGCAATTAGCGCCGGTCTGCCCTGCATTTTTCTTCCTGCAGGCCCGATGTTGCGTGGAAATTGGAAAGGCAAAGTGCTGGGATCCGGATCCGATGCCTGGAAGTACTGGGACGAGCGCCGCGCCGGCAAAATCACCAAGACGGAATGGATAGGTGTCGAAGGCGGCATCGCCCGCAGTGCCGGCACCTGCATGACCATGGGAACGGCAAGCACCATGACGGCGATAGCCGAATCCATAGGCATGTCGCTGCCCGGCGCCTCCTCGATCCCCGCCCCTGACTCGAATCACATCCGCATGTCGGCCGAATGCGGGCGGCGTATCGTCGAAATGGTATGGGAAGACCTGAAGCCCAAGCGCATCTTCACGCGTGCCAGCTTCATGAACGCCATCGTCGTCGCCATGGCCATGGGGTGCTCCACCAATGCGGTCATTCATCTGGTTGCCATGTCGCGCCGGGCCGGATGCCCCGTAAGCCTGGACGACTTCGACGCCGCAAGCCGCAACGTTCCGGTCATCGCCAATGTCAGGCCCAGCGGCGATACCTACCTGATGGAAGACTTCTACTACGCCGGAGGCTTGCCCGCGCTGATGGAGCGCCTGGGCGACCGGCTGGACCGCGACCAGCTTACCGTAACCGGCCGCACGCTGGGCGAAAACATCGCCGGCGCCGAAGTCCATAATGATGACGTTATCCGCCCCCTGGACAATCCTCTATACCACGAGGGCGCGCTGGCCGTTCTGCGCGGCAATCTGGCGCCGTCCGGCTGTGTCATCAAGCCCAGCGCTTGCGCGCCCCAGTTCCTGCAGCATACGGGGCCCGCGCTGGTCTTCGACGATTACCCCAGCATGAAGGCGGCTGTCGAAGACGAAAACCTGGACGTCACGCCGGAACATATCATGGTGCTGCGCAACGCCGGTCCTCAAGGCGGACCCGGCATGCCGGAATGGGGCATGCTGCCGATTCCCACCAAACTGCTCAAGCAAGGTGTGCGCGATATGCTGCGCATCTCAGACGCCCGCATGAGCGGAACCAGCTACGGCGCCTGCATCCTGCATGTCGCTCCGGAAGCTTATATAGGCGGAAACCTGGCGCTGGTGAAGACCGGCGACCTGATCACTGTCGACGTACCCGCGCGCCGCATCCACCTGGAAGTCAGCGACGAAGAGCTGGCGCAGCGCCGTGCCGCCTGGACACCACCATCCAAGGTTTTCGAGCGGGGTTACGGATGGATGTTCTCCAAACATATATTGCAGGCCGATTCCGGCTGCGACCTTGATTTCCTGGAAACCGAGTTTGGCGCCCCCAACCGCGAACCCACTATTTTCTAATTAGGAGCCACACGTGTCCCTGAGTCCCGACCTACGCCAGAAACTGTCCACCATCAGTACCGCAACGCTATGCACGGCACTGTTCAAGCGCGGCTTGCGCAACCAATTCATCCAGGACGTCCGCCCGCTCAACCCTTCTTTGCCGAATATGGTGGGTCTGGCGTATACCTTGCGCTACATTCCCGCGCGCGAAGACCTGAATCCGCTGACCGTTTTCCAGAATCGCGATCATCCGCAGCGGGTCGCCGTGGACCAGTGCCCTGAAGGCGCCGTCCTGATGATAGACAGCCGTAAAGACGCGCGCGCAGCGTCGGCCGGATCCATACTGGTGTCACGCCTGATGAAGCGCGGCGCCGCCGGCGTGGTCACAGACGGAGGCTTTCGCGACTCTCCCGAAATCGCCGGCCTGCCCTTCCCGGCCTACCATAACCGCCCGTCCGCCCCCACCAATCTGACATTGCATCAGGCGCTCGACATCAACGTTCCCATCGGCTGCGGCGACGTCGCCGTCTTCCCCGGAGACGTCATCGTGGGAGATGCCGAGGGCGTGGTGGTCATTCCAGCCCACCTGGCCGACGAAATCGCGACCGAGGCAGTGGAAATGACGGCCTACGAAGACTTTGTTACGGAAGAAGTGCTCAAGGGAAGATCCATCATCGGGCTCTATCCCGCCACCGACGAACAGGCGCGCAGCGATTTTGCCGCATGGCGGCAAGCGCAGGGCCGATAACCCGGGCTGAAAGTAAAAAAACCCACTGCACCGGCAGTGGGTTTTTGCTTGCGAAGCCGAAAACCTTATTTCACGGCCATCAGCGGAATTTCCGCGATGCGCGCTTTCCATTCCTTCGGTCCTGTTTCGTGGACCGACGTACCCGTGGAATCAACGGCTACCGTAACCGGCATGTCTTTGACGTCGAACTCGTAAATGGCCTCCATGCCAAGATCTTCAAAGCCTACGATCCTGGCGCCCCGGATCGCCTTGGATACCAGATAGGCCGAGCCGCCGACCGCCATCAGATAGGCCGACCCGTGTCGCCGTATGGAATCGATGGCCACGGGACCTCGCTCGGCCTTGCCTATCATGGAGATCAGCCCGGTTTTCTCGAGCATCATGTCGGTGAATTTGTCCATGCGGGTAGCGGTGGTCGGGCCGGCAGGTCCGACCACTTCGTCGCCTACCGGATCGACCGGGCCCACATAATAAATGACACGATTGGTGAAGTCGACCGGCAGCTGTTCGCCGTTTTCAAGCATGTCGTGAATGCGCTTATGCGCCGCATCACGCCCCGTCAGCATTTTTCCGGACAGGAGCAGAGTCTGGCCGGGCTTCCAGCTGGCGACCTGTTCTTTGGTGAGCGTATTCAGGTCCACCTGCAGCGACTTGTTGTAGTCGGGCGCCCAATGCACATCGGGCCAGTCCGACAGCGACGGCGGCGTCAATTGCGCAGGCCCGGAACCGTCGAGCTCGAAATGCACGTGACGCGTCGCGGCACAGTTCGGGATCATCGCCACGGGCTTGGACGCGGCATGGGTGGGGAAGGTATGGATTTTGACGTCCAGCACGGTGGTGAGCCCGCCCAGCCCCTGGGCGCCTATGCCCAGCGCATTCACTTTCTGGTAGAGCTCGATGCGTAATTCTTCCAGCTTGTTTTGTGGACCGCGTTGCAGCAGCTCGTACATGTCGATGTCTTCCATGAGCGACTGCTTGGCCATCAGCATGGCTTTCTCGGCGGTTCCGCCCACACCTATGCCCAGCATGCCGGGCGGGCACCAGCCCGCGCCCATTTGCGGCACGGTCTTCAGGACCCAGTCGATCAGGGAGTCGCTGGGATTGAGCATGGCGAACTTGGATTTGTTTTCCGAACCGCCGCCCTTGGCGGCGACCTGCACGTCGACCTTGTCGCCTGCGACCAGCTCGACACTGACGATACAGGGCGTGTTGTCGCGGGTGTTCTTGCGCGTGAACAAGGGGTCGGTAAGAATCGACGCGCGCAAAGGATTATCGGGGTTCAGGTAGCCCTGGCGCACGCCCTCGTCGCACACTTCCTGCATGCTGCGTTGCGTATCGAACCGCACATTCATGCCCACTTTAAGAAACACATTGACCACGCCCGTGTCCTGGCAGATAGGCCGGTGGCCTTCCGCGCACATGCGCGAATTGGTCAATATCTGTACGATGGCGTCTTTGGCGGCCGGGCTTTCTTCAAGTTCGTACGCTCGCGCCAGATGCTGGATGTAATCGGCAGGATGGTAGTAGCTGATGAACTGCACTGCGTCCGCGACGGACTGAATCAGGTCGCTTTCTCGAATAATGGTTGTCATGATGGTTGTTCAATCGTAAAAAAGGCAGGCAACGCAAGGCCCGCCAAGGTTTCAGGTCTGGCTGGACGACGCTTATTTTCCGGTCCAGACGGGTTTGCGCTTTTCGGCAAAGGCGGTAGCGCCTTCTTTGGCATCGGCCGAAACAAAGATATGCGCCACGCGCGGACGCTGCAGATCGAACATGTCGGCCTGGCGCCAGTCGCGCGACTCGGTAACGATTTTCTTGGCCGTCTGCACGGCAAGAGGACCGTTTTCGGCAACGATGCGGGCCAGCACCATGGCCTGTTCAAGCGCCTGGCCAGCCTGGACCAGGCGGTTGACGAGTCCGAACTGGTGCGCGCGCGCGGCGGGCAGCATCTCGCCGGTGAGCACGGCTTCCATGGCAATATGGTAAGGAATGCGCGAAGGCAGGCGCACCATGCCGCCCGAGCCCGGTACGATGCCGCGCTTGACTTCGGGCAAGCCGAAATTGGCGTTGTCGGCAGCCACAATCATGTCGCAAGCCAAGGCCATTTCGCAGCCGCCGGCCAGTGCATAGCCTTCGACGGCGGCAATCAGCGGTTTTCTGGGAGGCCGTTCGCACAGCCCCGCAAAGCCGCGCCCTTCGACCAGCGGACGCTGCCCGTTGTGAGCAAACGCTTTCAGGTCCATGCCCGATGAGAAAGTATTGCCGGCGCCGGTCAGGATGCCGATGGCTACGTCGTCGTTGTCGTCAAGTTGATCGAACGCCCTGGCCAATTCATGCGCGGTCTCGTAATTGATGGCATTACGCGCGTCGGGCCGGTTGACCGTAATGATTTGGATGCGATCAACGATTTCAACTTTTACCAAGTCAGACATAGAGCAATCCCTTGAAATAGCAGCGGCGCCGCAACGCCTGTTAAAGATGGTCGGTAACCCAATATCATACGACCAATTGCAATCGGCCTTCGGCCCAGGCCTGTCTTCTTTGGCGCGGAACCAGTTAAAATTGAAAAATTTTGCAGCTTCTCGCTTTAATGGCCCTCGGACATGCTCACTTTTCAGCAAATAATACTAACGCTCCAGCAATACTGGGATAAGCAGGGATGCGCCCTTCTGCAGCCCTACGACATGGAAGTCGGCGCCGGCACCTCGCACACGGCCACGTTTTTGCGCTCCATCGGGCCGGAGCCTTGGCGCGCGGCATATGTGCAGCCTTCCCGCCGGCCCAAAGATGGCCGCTATGGCGAGAACCCCAACCGCCTGCAACACTATTATCAGTATCAAGTGGTGCTCAAGCCCGCGCCCACCGATATCGTGGACCTGTATATCGGGTCTCTCGTCGCCCTGGGCATCAATCCGCGTGAACACGATATCCGCTTCGTCGAAGACGACTGGGAAAATCCCACGCTGGGCGCCTGGGGCCTGGGCTGGGAAGTGTGGCTCAACGGCATGGAAGTTACCCAGTTCACCTACTTCCAGCAGGTCGGCGGCCTCGACTGCAGTCCCACGACCGGCGAAATCACGTATGGCCTGGAACGCCTGGCAATGTACCTGCAGGGCGTCGAAAGCGTATACGACCTGGTATGGACAGAAGGCGTCGGGGGGCAAAAAGTGTTGTACCGCGACGTTTTCCACCAGAACGAAGTCGAGCAATCCACCTACAATTTCGAGCACGCTTCCATTCCCATGCTGCTGGCCCATTTCAACGATTACGAAGCGGAAGCGCGCCGGCTGATCGAAGTTCCACTGGCGCTTCCTGCCTACGAAGCCACGCTCAAAGCGGCGCACACGTTCAACATGCTTGATGCGCGGGGCGCCATCAGCGTCACCGAGCGGGCCACCTATATCGGCCGTATCCGCAACCTGTCCCGTTCCGTCGCACAGGCTTATTTTGATTCACGCGAAAAACTTGGATTCCCCATGCTCGTCCAGCACACTGCTGCGGAGGCCGCACAATGATTACGGCTCCCAATACAGATACCCGGCCACTGCTGGTTG
Organism: Pseudomonas sp.; assembly: GCA_036675275.1. GTDB lineage: Bacteria > Pseudomonadota > Gammaproteobacteria > Burkholderiales > Burkholderiaceae_B > Pollutimonas. The sequence continues at coordinate 30,204 of JAKFFG010000012.1, forward strand.
AACTGCTCACTGAAGAGCTGCCCCCCAAGGCCTTACAGAAATTGGGCCAGGCATTTGCAGAAGGCATACGCAAGACGCTGGAGCAGCATCATTTACTGGCGGCAGGCTGCATAACAACTGACTACTCCACGCCGCGCCGCCTGGGCGTCGTGCTGGGAGCCGTACTGTCCCAGGCGCCCGACCAGGCCTATACCGAAAAACTCATGCCGGCCCAGATCGGCCTTACTCCAACGGGCGAAATAAGTCCGGCACTGAAAAAGAAGCTGGCAAGCAAGGGCCTGGAACATCTTACGGCTGCCGAACTCATCAGCGAATCCGACGGAAAACAAGATTATCTGTACGCCCGGGGCGTCGCAACCGGCGCCGTGCTCGGCACAGCCTTGCAGGAAGCGCTGGACTACGCCGTGGCTCATCTGCCCATACCCAAAGTCATGCGCTATCAACTGGCCGATGGCGTCAGCAGCGTCAAGTTCGTGCGGCCCGCCCACCGGCTTATCGCCTTGTGGGGCAATGAAATCGTTGCTGTGCAAGCCCTTGGGCTGGACGCAGGACGCACGACCCTGGGCCATCGATTCATGGCCACCCAGGCCATCGATATCGCATCTCCGGATACCTACGAACAACAACTATGCGATGAAGGCAAGGTCATTGCTTCGTTCACCGCCCGCCGGGCGCTGATCAGCGAGCAATTGCAAGTTCAGGCGCAGGCGCTGGGCGCCACGATAGGCACCGGTCCCGAAGTGCAGGCTCTGCTCGAGGAAGTCACCGCCCTGGTCGAACATCCCACGGTGTATGTCGGCGAATTCGAAGAGCAGTTCCTGCAGGTGCCGCCCGAATGCCTGATCCTGACCATGCGCCTGAACCAGAAGTACTTTCCATTGTTCGAACCGGATACCGGCAAGCTCACACACCGCTTCCTTATCGTCAGCAATATGCAGGTCGACAACCCCGTGCATATTGTGGAAGGCAATCAGCGCGTGGTACGCCCCCGTCTGGCGGACGCCGAGTTCTTTTTCCACACCGACCGCAAGATCAGGCTGGCCGACCGCGTTGCGGGACTTGCGACCAGCGTCTACCACAACAAGCTGGGCTCCCAGCTCGAACGCGTAGAGCGAGTGCGGCAGATAGCGCGCTACGTCGCCGGGCAACTGGGCGCCAACATCGACAACGCCGACCGGGCTGCGTTGCTGGCCAAAGCCGATCTGGGCTCGAATATGGTTGGCGAGTTTCCCGAGCTCCAGGGCATTATGGGCGGCTATTACGCCAAGGCGGACGGCGAGCCCGCCGATGTCGTACTGGCGCTCCAGGATCAATACCGCATACGCATCGACACGCCTGTTTCGGCCGGCACCCTCACCTCGGCCGTGCTGTTCATCGCCGAACGCGCCGAAACATTGCTGGGCATATGGGGCATAGGCCTGGTGCCTACCGGCGAGCGCGACCCTTACGGCTTGCGCCGTGCCGCACTGGGCCTGATCAGCGCGTTCGAGCAATTGCAGGCCGGCGGCTATCTGGCAATCAACAACAGCCAGGGTCTCCCATTGGCCGATCTGCTCGCCAGGTCGGCAGCAAGCTTTGCGCCGGGAGCCATCAGCACGGCTGCGGCCGCCGAGGTCCAGGCGTTTGTGTACGAGCGCTACCGGAACCAGTTGAACAACGATTTCGACCGTAACGTCGTCGATGCGGTGCTGACGCTCGAACCACCGCTGCATCAAGTGCATGCCCGCATACAGGCCTGCGCCAGTTTTGCGCAACGGCCCGAGGCCGAAAGCCTTGCGGCCGCCAACAAGCGCATTGCCAACCTGCTCAAGAAAGCCGACGAGCAAACCAAAGCCGTCGACCCCGGCAAGTTGTCCGAGCCGGCCGAACAAGCCCTGGACGCCGTCATCCGCCAGCTCAAGCCTCAAGCAGAAGCTCAGCTGGCGCAAGGCGACTTCACCGCCAGCCTGGCCACCATGGCGCAAGCCAGAGCAGCGGTCGACACCTTCTTCAACGACATCATGGTCATGGCCGACGATCCCGCCGTACGCGCCAATCGCCTGGCACTGCTCGCAGAACTTCACCGCCTGATGAATCAGGTCGCCGACATTTCCAGGTTAGCCCAGTGAAACTTGCCATACTCGACCGCGACGGGGTCATCAATTACGACAGTGACGCGTACATCAAGAACCCCGACGAATGGATAGCCCTTCCTGGCAGCCTCGAAGCCATTGCGCGCCTTTCGCGGGCCAATTGGCGTGTGGTCATCGCCAGCAATCAATCCGGCGTGGCCCGCGGCCTGTTCAGCATGGATACGCTCAATGCCATTCATGGAAAACTGCGCCGCGAACTCGCACACGTCGGCGGCAGCGTCGATTCGATTTTCATTTGCCCCCACGGTCCTGATGATGGCTGCGCCTGCCGCAAGCCCAAACCCGGAATGTTGTTCGACATAGCGGGTCGCTATGATGTCGACATCAAGAACGTTCCCGCGGTCGGTGACTCCCTGCGCGACCTGCAGGCGGCCGCAGCGGCCAACTGCACGCCGTGGCTGGTCCTTACCGGTAACGGACAGAAAACGCAGAATCACCCCGACTTGCCCGCCGGCACCCAGATCCGAACGGATCTTGCCGCGGTCGTCGATGCCTGGCTTTCCGAGGAATAAACATGGCAGTACTCCGCTCAACGCTTTATCAGATTTTCCTTATCGTTACTGTCATTCCCTATGCCATTGCCTGTTTGTTGTGGGCGCCCCTGCCCCTGCATTGGCGCTACAAGCTCACCATAGGCTGGCCCCGCCTCGGAATCTGGGCCGCCAAGGTCATTCTGGGTATCCGGTGGGAACTCAAAGGAGCCGAAAACTTCCCCGACGGTCCTGCCGTCATGCTCTCCAAACATCAATCCGCCTGGGAAACGATGTTCATCATCGGCTACATGCCGCGAGACATGTGCTTCGTGTACAAGCGGGAACTTCATCGCGTGCCGTTCTTCGGCTGGGGGCTCGCCCAGCTTCGGATGATACCCATCGACCGCGCAAAAGGCCGCGATGCCTTCGAGCAGGTGGTCAAGATAGGACAGCAGCGCATCAATGAAGGCCGCTGGCCTATACTGTTCCCCGAAGGCACTCGCATGTTGCCGGGCAAGACGGGGCGGTACAAGCTGGGCGGGGCACTGTTGGCCACCCGCACCAATACGCCTATCATCCCCGTTGCCCACAATGCGGGCGAGTGCTGGCCACGCAATGCCTTCATAAAGAAACCTGGGCTAATTACGGTGTCGATCGGCCCGGTGATTGAAACCGCCGGGCTCGACGCAGAAACGGTGAACCGTAAGGTCCAGGAGTGGATCGAATCAGAAATGCGGGTATTGAACCCTGAACGATATGGGCTTGACTGAACAACTGACTCTCTTTTCCGACAGCCCCGCTTTGACCGCGACGCGCCAGCCTGCGCCCTTGGCAAGGACCGAACACGCGATAACCACCGCATGTCCGCCCGCCCTGCCCCATAACGCGCGCTGGCGGGAGGTGAAGACCGCACAGCAGACGATAGGCTATGTGTTGCAACGATCACGGCGCAAAAGCATAGGGCTTACCGTCAACGACGACGGCCTGCACGTCACGGCGCCCAATTGGGTCACATTGAGCCAGATCGATTCCACCGTTATAGAGAAAGCGTCCTGGATACTGGGCAAACTGCGTATCAGGCAGGCGCGCCAGCAGCAGCAAGCAACGGCCGCTACCCTATGGCAGGATGGCGGAACCATTCCATACCTGGGAACCCGCATCGTACTCAAACTGGACGGTACGCAGAAGACTCCATTATTTCTGGGTGACGCCTTCTCACCTGCCCATGGCGATGTGCTGAGCCTGGCGCTGCCGCCGGATGCCGATCGCAACCGGATACGCGATAGCGTGCACGCCTGGCTGCAGCAACAAGCCCTGGCATGGTTTGGCCGGCGCTTGCAACACTTCCTGGATGCCACTCAGCTGACGATCCGGCGCTGGCGGCTGTCATCGGCGGCCACGCGCTGGGGCTCATGCAGCAGCGACGGCAACATCATGCTGAACTGGCGGCTTATTCATTTTGGGCATGACATTATCGATTACGTCATCGCACATGAGCTGGCACATTTGCGTGAAATGAATCACAGCAAAGACTTCTGGCGTGAAGTCGGGTCGATACTTCCCGGTTTCGAGACGGCCCGCAATGCCTTGCGCCAGCACGATCCCAGCTCGTTGCCGCTCATCTGAACCGCGGGGCGCATGCGCCCTATCTGAATAACGATCAAGGAGATTGTTTTGCGTTTACTACATACCATGCTGCGTGTCGGCGACCTGGACCGTTCACTGGCTTTCTATACCGATGTGCTGGGCATGAAGCTCTTGCGCCGTAAAGATTATCCCGACGGCAAATTCACGCTCGCCTTTGTGGGTTACCAGGAAGAAAGCGAAGGGGCCGTGCTGGAACTGACCCACAATTGGGACACCTCTTCCTACGATCTGGGCAATGGCTACGGGCACATCGCCCTGGAAGTCGAAGACGCGTACGACGCCTGTGCCCGCATCAAGGAACGGGGCGGCAACGTGACGCGCGAAGCCGGCCCCATGAAACACGGCCAAACCGTCATTGCCTTCGTGGAAGATCCCGATGGCTACAAGATTGAGCTGATACAGCGTAAAGAGCGGGCGGACTAAACCGGATTTTGCGGCCTGCGAAATTCGCCGGCCGCAAAGTCATCGACTTCGACAACGGCAGCCACCGCCTTTTCCGCCGCCTCCAGCGCATCGGCCTGGGCTTGCGTAATGGCGCCGTTGGCATGCGCAAGCCGCCAGTCCTTGAGCCCGGCGTGCCGGACACGATCCAGCAAGGGCTGAACTTCTACCACCAGCTCGAAGGCGCGTTCCAGCTGCTCGACGCTGGGGCTGTCGTGGCCCTCCCACACTGCCCCCACCAATCGATCGCGCGTATCGGAGGGCTCGAGCAGTATGTCTGCGCATAGCGCCGTCGTCTTGTCGGACGGAGGCGCCGCCCGCAAACCGGGAGGCAGCAACAAAGCGCGCAGCACCCAGCTGGCGCCGCGCGCGGGAAGATTGAGCAATACATCGTCCAGGCGTTTTTCCACCGTCGCAAATGCCTGCTCGGCGCACCACTTTACCAGCGGCAGGTCAGATTCGTGTTGCCCCTCGTTTTGCCAGCGCTTGAGCACCGCGGTAAGCAAGTACAGCTCGGCCAGCACATCGCCCAGGCGCGCAGAAAGCATTTCCTTGCGTTTGAGCGACCCCCCCAGCGTCAGCAAGGCAATTTCGGAAACCAGCGCGAATGCGGCCGAATACCGGATCAGTCCGCGATGGTAAGGCGCTGCGGCCCCCGTTCCTCGAGGGGCAGAAACGAAACGCGCGGCGGTCCACGCCATGCCGGTTGCACGCAGCGCGTTCTTGACGCTGTGGGCAAGGTGTTTCCATATCACCGCATCGAACGCGTCTTCACCTGCGGTCTGATCGCTGTTGCCAAGCGCCACCACTTCTTTCATCAGGTAGGGGTGAGCCCGTATGGCGCCCTGGCCAAAGACGATGAGACTGCGCGTGAGGATGTTGGCGCCCTCTACTGTAATGGCCACGGGCAAGGCGCGATACAAACTGCCCAGATAATTGCTGGGCCCATCGATGACGGCTTTGCCCGCGTGCACGTCCATGGCGTCATTCACTGATTGCCGCATGCGCTCGGTGGCATGCAGTTTCATGATGGCCGACACAACGGACGGCTTGTATCCCAACTGCAGACCCGAACAGGTGAAACGACGAGCCGCTTCCACCAGGTAGGCGTTGCCGGCAAGGCGACCCAACTTTTCCTGTATACCTTCAAATTTCCCTATGGGGATGCCGAATTGAGTGCGGACGCGGGCGTAGGCGCCCGAGGTGTGAGCCGCAAATACGCAGGCGGCAGCCGACAGGGACGGCAAAGAGATACCGCGTCCGGCGGCAAGGGCGCTCATGAGCATTTGCCATCCCTGGCCCGCCTGCTGCACGCCGCCGATTAGGGCGTCGATAGGCACGAATACGTCGGTGCCTTCGGTCGGGCCATTCTGAAACGCCTGCATCGCGGGCAAGTGCCTGCGGCCTATGGTGACGCCGGGCAGCCCTGTGGGCACCAGCGCAACCGAAATACCCAGCTCGCGCTTGTTGCCGATAAGGCCTTCAGGATCGGACAGCTTGAAAGCCAGGCCCATTACCGTCGCCACAGGACTGAGGGTAATGTAGCGCTTGCGCCAATTGAGCAATATGCCCAACGTGCTTATACCGTCGACCTCGCGCCGGCATACGATGCCGGAGTCGGTCATGGCCGCGGCGTCGGACCCGGCTTCGGGGCTGGTCAGGCCGAAACAGGGGATTTCTTCACCGTGGGCGAGTCGCGGCAACCAGTACTGGCGCTGCTCTTCAGTGCCAAACTGCATAAGCAGCTCACCGGGCCCCAGCGAGTTCGGAACCATGACGGTAACGCCGGCAGTAACGGATCGCACGGATATACGGCGCACCACTTCGGAATGCGCGTACGCCGAAAAACCAAGCCCCCCGTATTCTTTGGGGATGATCATGCCGAAGAAGCCATGCTGTTTGAGGTATGCCCATACCGCTGGGGGCAGATCGCCATGCTGCCACGTGATTTCCCAGTCGTTGAGCATGCGGCAGAGCTCGGCAACCGGACCATCCATGAAAGCCTGTTCATCGGCGGTAAGCGCGACGGGTTTCACATTGACCAGGGAACTCCAGTCGGGCCTGCCGGAGAAAATCTGGGCGTCCCACCAGACGTCGCCGGCTTCAATGGCCTGCTGCTCGGTGGGCGACAGGGTCGGCATGCTTTCGCGCGCCATACGGTACAGAGGTTCAGTCAGCCACTGACGGCGCCACGCTCTCCAGTTCATGATGGTCCCTTTGTTGCTTTGATGTGATGTGTCATTATCTCCTGAAAGCACAGGTCGCGAATCGAGCAAATAATGGGCGGAAGACGGTACTGGCGTTAAAATCGTCGCTTGCTCCCGCCGACATTGCCAATGACTACTATGTTGCCCTCCAGCCCTGTTCCGATCCGCGAGGCCTGTCCGCCGGGTGCGTGCACGTGCGACCGGGAAAGCCTGCTCGAGGATCCCGATGGCGATACGCGCATTCTCCTGCTCACCAAAGAGCAGGAAAAAAAACTCATTGCACGCATCGAAAACATATCAAGCTACAGCGACTTGAAACACATCGAAGAGCGCATCCATGCGCAACTCGGTGTAATGTTGCATATCACGCCCAGCGTCCATGGCGTGCGAACGGTGCGCGGCTTGACGATCCAGCTCAGCCCTCGCCCAGGGCTTTGCAGGAAGACGCGGCAATCCATACCCGCCGCCATACGCCGATGCCTGGAGCAGAATCCGGAGATTGTCTATCCACTGCTCGACGAGCACGACCTGCTCGGCTCCCACGGCGGTCGCGATGTCCCGATGCCGGACCACCGAACCGGGTAAACTTCGGCCTTCTTCCCTGCAAGTTTCGAGATTACTTCCTATGTTGATGAAAACCCTGCGTGTCGGTCTTGGCCAACTGATTGTGCTCGGCGATGCCGTGACGCGCCCTCGTCCGCAACAGCGTTCCGCCCAGGGCCGGGCCCAGGTTGCCAAGGAAGCGGCCGGACTGTCGCTCTACCAGTTTCACGCCTGCCCTTTCTGCGTCAAGACCCGCCGCGCCCTGCATCGCCTCGACGTGCAGGTAACGCTGCATGACGCCAAGAAAAGTCCCATGCGCGAGCGCCTGCTCGAAGGCGGAGGCAAGGTCAAAGTGCCCTGCCTGCATATCGAGGAAGAGGGCCAATCCCGCTGGCTCTACGAGTCCAACGAAATAATCGCCTATCTGGAGCAGCGCTTCTCCGGGATTGCCTGACCAGGCGCTTTTTCCGCTGCCATGCTGGTTTTCCGTACACTATAGGGGTCCAGACAACAAAGTCCAGCCATGGAAGATATCGTCCAGCTGCGTCCAGAAGGCTTGTATTGCCCGGCAGGCGACTTCCATATCGATCCGTGGCAGCCGGTGGCGCGGGCAGTGATTACGCACGGGCATGGCGACCATGCGAAGCCCGGAATGGGCGAATACTATACGTCTCGTGTCGGCTTGCCCATCCTGCAATGGCGATTGCAGGACCAGCTATTTCATCCTTGCGACTACGGCGAGGTGTTCCGGCTGGGCAGTGCACGGGTATCGCTGCATCCCGCGGGCCATGTACTGGGCTCCGCGCAGGTGCGCATAGAAGTCGACGGCCGCACATGGGTGATTTCCGGCGACTACAAGCGCCAGGCCGACCCCACGTGCGCCCCATTCGAAGTCGTACCCTGCGATACCTTCATCACCGAATCCACGTTTGGCTTGCCCATCTATCGCTGGCCCGACGCATCCCTTGTCGCGCGCGACATTGTGCAATGGAGGGATCACTGTGCGGCCCGAGGGCAAACCGCCATATTGTTCTGTTATGCCCTGGGCAAGGCACAACGCGTGCTCGCCGAGATCATGGCCCACACTGATAAACCAGTGCTGCTGCATGGGGCCATGGCCGCAGGCGTAGAGGTCTATCGACGCGCCGGCATATCAATGACACCGACCCGGCTCATCAGCGAAATGCCGGCCGGAGCCGATTTCGCGGGAGAGCTGGTCATGGCTCCGCCATCGGCGGCCGGCAGCTCGTGGCTGCGGCGCTTTCGCAATGCGCAACAGGGTTTTGCGTCGGGCTGGATGCGCGTGCGCGGCAACCGGCGGCGGCGCAATATGGATCGCGGCTTTGTTATTTCCGACCATGCCGACTGGCCGGATCTCATGGACACCATACGGCAAACAGGAGCCAGCCGGGTCATCGTCACCCATGGCGATACGCACGCACTGGTGCGCGCCCTGAATGAAGAAGGAATCGCCGCCGAAACACTTACGACCCAATTTGGCGAGGACGACTGAAACATGGAGCGCTTCGCCCTCCTTTATCAGGAACTGGATCGCAGCACGGCAACGCTGGACAAGCGCGCCGCCCTGCTCGCTTACTTTCGCGACGCACCGCCGCGCGATGCGGCGTGGGCGCTCTATCTGCTGTCGGGTGGAAAAATCACGAGCGCGAAGCGCAAAATCGCCACGACATCGGAATTGCGCGAATGGATCGCCGCAGCCACCGGCATGCCGGACTGGCTGGTGCAGGAAAGCTACGATCATGTCGGCGACCTGGCCGAAACCCTGGCTCTGCTGATGCCGGACCCACAGCACTCCATGGAAGATATCCCTTTGGCGGACTGGATAGAATTCCGGCTTCTGCCGGTTGCCAACAGCGCGCCGCAGGATAGGCGGGATGCCATTCTGCAGGCTTGGCGCGGCCTGCCTCTGGATCAACGACTGGTGTTCAACAAACTGCTGACGGGCTCCTTGCGCGTAGGCGTCTCCAAGAGGCTGGTTCAGCAAGCCCTGGCCGAGCTCTCGGGAATAGACATCGCCCGCATAGCGCAACGCATGCTCGGCGCGTGGCTGCCTTCGCCCGCCTTTCTGCGCGATCTGCTGTCCGCCGAAACTTTGCCTACGGACAGCCAGCAACCCTACCCTTTTTTCCTGGCGTCGCCCCTGGAGAACGAACCGGCAACACTGGGCCACATTGCCGACTGGATGCTCGAATGGAAGTGGGATGGCATCCGGCTGCAAGTGCTCAAGCGCCGGGGTAGTGTGGCGCTCTGGTCCCGGGGCGAAGAACGCCTGGACGGACGCTTCCCGGAAATCGAGGCCGCGGCGGCCGCTCTTGCCCACGACTGTGTGCTCGATGGCGAATTGCTGGCATGGCGCGATGGAGAAAGCGCGCCCATGCCCTTTGCCGCCCTGCAGACCCGCATCCAGCGGCTCAAGCCCGTGCCGAAGATCCTGAAGGAAACGCCTGTGCAAGTCATGGTCTACGATCTGCTTGAACGCGATGGTGAAGATTTGCGCCCCCTTCCACAGTACGAACGCCGCCGGGCGCTCGAGTCGCTGCTGGAGCAGAGCCCTCCCGGTTCGCCCTTGCGCCTGTCGCCACTGATAGACGCCGCCGATTGGAATGAGGCTGGCGCCCTGCGCGACAGCGTGAGGGAGCGCGGGGTGGAAGGCCTGATGCTCAAGCGCGTGACCGCAACATACCAGGCCGGTCGCCGTCGCGGCGACTGGTGGAAATGGAAAATTGATCCGCTGACGATAGATGCCGTCCTGCTGTACGCCCAGCCCGGGCATGGGCGACGCAGCACGCTTTATACCGACTATACGTTCGGACTGTGGAGCGGGGAAACGCTGACGCCGATCGCCAAGGCCTATTCCGGCCTGAGCGACAAAGAGATATTGGAGCTGGACAAATGGATCCGCGCACATACCATTGATCGCTTCGGGCCGGTCCGGGCCGTGGAACCGCAGCATGTGTTCGAGCTGGCGTTCGAAGCGGTCAATCTGTCCAAGCGGCACAAGTCTGGTGTGGCCGTCCGTTTTCCGCGCATACTGCGCTGGCGGCTCGACAAGCCGGTCGGCGAAGCCGACCGGCTGGAAACACTGAAGACGCTGGCGAAGTAGCAGACCCGTCGATACGCGCGATTTCGCGCAAGTCAGGTCCGTTTTGGCGTCTCGAGCCCTTTCATCACAGCAGGACGGGCCACGAAGGTATCGAGCACGCGTGTAACGTTCCTGAAATCCGAGATTCCCACCAGCTCACCTGCCTCGTAGAAGCCTATCAGGTTGCGCACCCACGGAAAGGTCGCGATATCGGCGATGGTGTAGTCGTCGCCCATGATCCAGCTGCGGCCCTCGAGCCGCTGATCGAGCACGCCCAGCAGGCGCCTGGCTTCGGCAACATAGCGGTCGCGAGGACGCTTGTCTTCGTAATCCTTGCCGGCAAACTTGTTGAAAAAACCCAGTTGGCCGAACATCGGGCCTATGCCCCCCATCTGAAACATCAGCCACTGTATCGTATGGTATCGGCCGGCCGCATCCCGCGGCATGAATTTTCCGGCCTTCTCGGCCAGATAGAAAAGAATGGCGCCCGACTCGAACAGCCCAAGTGGCTTGCCGTCCGGACCGTTGGGATCCAGGATGGCAGGAATCTTGTTGTTGGGGCTGAGGGAGAGGAACTCCGGCGAGTTTTGCTCTTTGTCATCGAAGCGGACAAGATGCGGTTCATAAGGCAGCCCGGTTTCTTCCAGCATAATCGCAGCCTTGACGCCATTGGGCGTAGGCACCGAATAGAGCTGAATGCGGTTAGGGTGCTGCGCGGGCCATTTCTTGGTGATCGGGAAAAGAGAGAGATCAGTCACTGAGTATCCTTAGGCGAGGAAAGGGACGTCCAGAATACCTCATACGCTGTCAGGCGAGCTCCCAGGCGATAGACACAACACCAAGCAACAATACTGCTGCCGACGCAATAAACCACCGCACTGTCCGTTCGTACTCGTGTTCTTCGTCGTCTGCCAGGCGCAGAGCCCTGTACAACGCGATAATCTGGAGCACAATGGCAGTGGTCAACATGATGCCGGGAATAATGGATTTGATTGTCCACTCGCCAGGGGCTTCCATGCCCCAGAAGCGCAAGAATCCAAGCGAAAACCCCAGCAAGACAGTAATGGCGGTGATTATTCCCTGCCGGTAACCCTGGGGTAACGGCTTTCTGGCCTTTCCACCAGCTGGCTTGCGACTTTCCCCGGCAATTTCGATTTCAGGCATCAAGACTCGCTGTCGTAGCATCGGCCCGCCCTGCCGACCAGGGCAACATCTCCTCTCCCTCTTTGTTGATTGTGCCTCCGGACCCCTGCGCTCCACAAGTACTTTGGGCCGATTGCGCGCCGCCAAGGTCTTTCAATACGTAAGCGGGCCGCACAGCGCCATAGCCGTCGCGTCCCACAGGGTAAGATCTGTGCCTTGGAGCTTAAGCTATGACGAACCAAACCCATCCTGCGCGATTCATCCCTCATGGATTCGTTCCCACCCAGGAACAACAGCAGATTCAACTATCGCGGCATCGTGTGACGCTGATCGAGGCCAATGCAGGTGCCGCAAAAACGACCACCCTGGCGCTTCGGGTCGGTGAAGCCATTGCGCGCGGCATGAAGCCCGAAGAAATCCTGGCCCTGGTGTTCACCCCCGAAGCCAGGGAGGTAATGAAAAAGCGGCTGGTCGAGATAGGCATACCCTACTCCACGGCCGCCCAGATCCATGTAAGCACTTTTGACGAGTTTGCGGGCGAAGTGCTTCAGGCCATCGAAGGCGCGAACGTAGCGCAATTGATGACGGCGAACGCGTTGAAACCTCACGCGCTGGCCGCGATCGAGCAGGTAAGCGAAAGCTATGCGGGAGTATCCGAGTTCCTGGATATCAGCACGCATAACGTAGCAATCAGCCAGTTCCTCGATATCCAGCTGCGTCTTAAGGCGACGATGGCCCTGGAACGGGAAGATGACGATACGACGCTGCCGGACGTCGCCGAAGCCCTGTCCATTCCTTTGGCCGATTATCTTTCGACGCTGGAATACGAACGGATGCGCCAGGGACTTTTTGACCAGGTATTGTTTCGAGGCCCGTTCGATGCGACCTATGATCTTGCCCGTCAATTGCGCGAATTCCCGGACAGCAAAAATGCAATGCCGCGCTACCGCCTGGTCGTAGGCGACGAGCTGCACGACTTGAATGAAGCATCTTTCCAGATTCTGGAAGCATTGCTGGCCGTCGAAGACCTGTATTTCGTCGGCGCGGGCGACAAGGATCAAGTCATTTATTCCAGCCATGGTGCCGACGAAAGCTATCTGAGGCATCGCTTTACTGACCTCTACCCGGGATCGGTGCGTTATCCCCTGACCATGACATATCGCCATGGCCCGCATCTTGCGTATGCCATGGAGGCATTCAAGCAGAAGCCGGTCGATTCCAGCGTGCCCGTCAGTACGGCGATTGTCCAGCTTCATTACCAGGACCGGGATTCCGCTGATTGCGCGGCCCAGACAGTGGCAGCCATTAAAAAGTGGAAGTCGGAAAAGCAGCCCCTGGAGGCTTGTGCGATCCTGCTGCGGGACCGCCATCAGTCGGTCGCCATAGAGAATGCCTTGATGCATGCCGGCATCAACTACAGGACGCAAGGAATGCAGGGCTATCTGCAACGCGAGGAAATTCTTTTTCTGCGCGGAATGATGGCTATCGCCTTGAAAAACCTGTCGGCAGTGCAGTCGGACGGTGTCAGAAAGGCCATCGTGGAAGCGCTGGCAATTTTCGGCGAGATAGGCTTTAACGCCCACGACATGAATTTCGCCAAAACCGCCATTGCGCAGGACCCGGACATACTCAATTCATTTTTCACCGGCCAGCTGCAGCGCAGCCAGTCGGACAAGGCCAGAGCCCGCATCTCGGATGCCGTGTCCTACATGGAGGACGTGCTTGCCGAAACGCCTGCCGCCCACGTACTGCAAGAAGTCTGTGAACGCATCGATCTTGAGGCGGTGGCCCGGCGCATCTACGTGCACCCTCACGATGCGGCGGTGGTCGCGAAATCGGTCGGCGGCTTTATCGCGGTTGCACGGCAGTCGGCCATGAATCTGCGGGAGTTTTCAGAATGGATAGGGGCGGCCGACGCCTTTGCCGCCAGCCGTAAAAGCAAGGGCTTCGTCCTGCTGGAATGCGCCGTCAATTCCAAGGGCAAGGAATTCGATCATGTGATCCTGCCGTTCCTGGAATCGGGCGAGTTTCCGAGCACGACGCGCGACATCAAGGAAGAAGAGAACCTCTTCTATGTCGTCGCTACGCGCGCGAAAGCGCGCCTGACCCTGATATCGCCGCAGGATGAAGCAAGACGCAGTCCTTTCATCGGCAGAATGGAACTGGCTTCTTCACGGTCCCGAGCGCATGCCGCGGTTCAGCGCAACATGGCGCAGACCCTGGCCATGCCGGCCCGCCTCGACCTGAGTGTTCCTTACGCGGACAAAGACTCGGTGAAGGCCCTGGGCGCCCAGTGGGATGCCACGCGCAAAGTCTGGTATGTAAAACCGGGCATGGATACGCGACCATTCGAACAGTGGTTCCGGGAAAAGTAGCCGGTCTCTGCGACAATCTAACCCTGCCACTCAACAGTCGACCATCACGCTCCATGTTAAATACCCTTTGGCTCGCTTTTTTCGTCATTGCCTCCGTCTCGGGGCTATACCAATGGATAGCGCTTGGCGACGCCGATGTCTTTTCACGCATCGTGCTCAGCCTGTTCGACATGGCCGAGCTTTCGGTGGAGTTGATGATTCTGCTGTTCGGCACCCTGACGCTTTGGCTGGGCTTTCTGCGCATCGCAGAAGCGGCGGGCCTGATCGAGATGCTGGGGCGCATGCTCGGCCCGCTGTTCAGCCGGCTCATGCCGGGCGTTCCCGCGGGGCATCCTGCGCTGGGGCTCATTACCCTGAACTTCGCCGCCAATGGACTGGGGCTGGATAATGCCGCGACGCCCATCGGCCTGCGCGCCATGCGCGAACTCCAGTCACTGAATCCCGATCCCAGATCGGCGACCAACGCACAAATCCTTTTTCTGGTGCTGAATGCGTCATCATTGACGCTGCTCCCTGTAACCATCTTCATGTATCGGGCCCAGCAAGGGGCGGCAGACCCCACCATGGTCTTTCTGCCGATATTGCTGGCGACAACGGCATCGTCGCTGACCGGTCTACTTGCCGTGGCCTTCATGCAAAGGCTGAAGTTATATGATCCCGTCGTACTTGCCTGGGGCGCCGGCCTGGCGCTTGCCATCGGCAGCTTGATGGCCCTGCTGGGCAGCCTGAGCAGTGCGGCACTCGGCGCCACATCGTCGCTCATGGGCAATCTCACCTTGTTCGGCATCATCATGATCTTTTTACTGGCGGGCGCCTGGAAGAAAGTGCCAGTGTACGAATGCTTTGTCGAGGGCGCCAAAGAAGGCTTCGAGATTTCGAAGAACCTGCTGCCCTATCTTGTCGCAATGTTGTGCGCCATCGGCGTGTTACGGGCCTCGGGGGCTCTCGATGCACTGCTCGACAGCATCAAGTGGCTGGTACAGGCTGCCGGAATGGACGGCCGTTTTGTCGATGCGCTGCCTACCGCCATCGTCAAGCCCTTTTCCGGAAGTGCTGCGCGCGGCATGCTGATCGAGACCATGCAGCATTTCGGCGTCGACAGCTTTCCAGCGCTGCTGGCCGCCACCGTTCAGGGCAGCACGGAGACGACTTTCTATGTCCTGGCGGTGTATTTTGGCGCGGTCGGCATACAGCGGGCACGCCATGCTGTGGGATGCGCGCTTATCGCCGACCTGGCCGGAGTATTGGCATCAATAGCCGTATGCTACTGGTTTTTCGGATGATGCCGATCAGGCTTTGAGCGCCCCTGCGGCCAGCAAGGTGTCGGACAGCGCAATAAACTGCCCGACCGAAAGCTCTTCGGCACGCGAGGTAGGCAGAATTCCCAGCGCTTCCCAATCGATCAGTTCAGACCAGTCATTCAAGGATCGGCGCAACATCTTGCGCCGCTGCGTGAACGCCCGGACGACCAGCTTCTCGAAAGCATTCTGGCTCTGCGGCCTGAGGCGTGATGCCGGCAAGGGCATCATGCGCACCACCGCGGACACCACGCGTGGCGGCGGATCAAACGCCTCGGGCGGAACATCGAACAACTTGGTCATGCTATATCGCGACTGCAGCATGACGGACAGGCGCCCGTATTCGCTCGACCCGGGAGCAGCCACCATGCGGTCGATGACTTCGCGCTGCAGCATGAAATGCTGATCCACGACGTCGTCGGCATATGCGATCAGGTGAAACAGCAAGGGGCTGGAAATGTTGTACGGCAGATTGCCGACGATACGCAGGTCGGGCCCGAGCGCGGCGAAATCCACCTGCAAGGCGTCGCCTTCCATTACGGTAAGCCTGTCATCCGGATATTGGCGGCGCAATCGCGCTGCCAGATCGCGATCGATTTCCACCACCGTCAAATGATCCAGCGACTGCAACAGAGGTTTGGTCAAGGCGGACAGCCCAGGCCCAATTTCAATGACCGTATCGCTGCGTTGCGGAGCAATGCCCCGCACTATCGATTCGATGATTCCTTCGTCAACCAGAAAGTTCTGTCCAAAACGTTTGCGTGCTTGATGAACCATAAATACTTAACGACGGTTCCGGTTCGATTGAGGATCAAGGCGATTATCGATATAAGCCTGGCTGCGCAACTGGCTTAGCCAATCTTCGAAGGCCGGTTCCACGCGGCGCTGAAACAGGATCTGGCGAGCTTGCATGCGCTTGAACTCTTCTTCCATATTCTTCGTGCGGCGTTCCAGCACCTGGATGAGATGCCAGCCGAATTGGGACTTCACAGGCTCGCTGATCTGACCGGGCTCCAGCGCGTTCATGGCTCGTTCGAATGCGGGTACCGTTTCGCCCGGAGTGAGCCAACCTAGGTCGCCGCCCTGCGGAGCCGTTACGTCTTCCGACGAACGCTTGGCCAGATCCTCGAACTTCTCGCCGTTGACGATACGCTGGCGCAATTGCGCCAGACGCGTCTCGGCCTTTTCGTCCGACATGACCTTGGAGCTCTTGATAAGGATGTGGCGCGCATGCGTCTGAGTGACCATCATCGGCCCCTGGGACTGCTGTTGTGCCGCCGGAGCGACAGGAGCGGGCCCGGGAGCCGGCGCACGCGCTGCCTGGCCGGCGCCCTGTGAGGCCTGGCCCCGTGTGAGGACCTTGAGGATGTGGAATCCGTTGCCGCTTTGGATGATGGCGCTGGTTTCGCCTGACTTCAGATTCTCGGTAGCCTGTATGAACAGATCAGGCCAACCGTTGACAGGCCGCAGGCCAAGTTCACCGCCGCTGAGGGCCTCGGGGCCGTCTGACGACGAGGCCGCGATTCCGCCAAAATCGTCACCGGCGCGCACGCGGGCCAGAAGCCCCTCGGCTTTCTTGCGAAGTTCCTGTACTTGTGAAGGCGAAGCGCCTTCAGGCACGGCCACCAATATCTGGGCCAGCCCGAGGACTTGCGGGCCGCTTTGCTGTACCGGCGCTTCCTGCGCAGGTTGCTGCGCCTGCTGGCCCTGTCGGGCCGCAGGCAACTGATTGCCCTGAATCTTCAGGAAGGCGTCGATTTCGGCATCCGATATGACGATGGTGCTGTCGACCGCGCGCTGGCGCAGGAGATCCATGCGCACTTCTTTGCGCAGGTTGTTCATGTAGGCTTCCCATGACACACCGGATTTCTCGATTTCCTGGCGCAGCTGCGCAACACTGATCTTGTTGCGATTGGCCACCGTCTGGACAGCCTGTTCCGTCTGAGCGTCGGTAACGTTGATTCCCAGCCGGTCGGCCTCCTGGCGCTCTACCTCTTCGGTAATCATGCGCTGGAGCACCTGCTTCTGCAGAATGGCGAAATCGGGCACTGGAATCTTCTGTCGCTTCAGCTGCTCTTGCGCCATTCGCGCCTCGGCATTGACCTGCTGCAGGGTAATGACTTTTTGATTGACGACAGCGGCAATGCCGTCGACAAACTGTTGCGACTGTTGCGCGGCGGCGGGTTCGGCTTTGTTGCCCGCCTGTTCGGCAGCGACAGCAATGCCCGACGACGTCACGCCCAGGACTGGAATCAAAATGGACGCTAGCCGGCGCTTAGCATGCACACTACGCATTATTCATACCTCTCAAAGGTGGTTTTTTCAGGTATTGGTGGAGCTATGGTTCTATAACCGGCAATCCGCTCGCTCAGCAGACGCATGGGGTCTGTACCCAGCGAACCGAGGCCGGAGAGCTCCAGCTGCAAGAACAGGGCGGTATTGACTTCCTCTCTGGAAACCGCATAACGCTGCATGACCACCCGGCCTACCCAACAGCAGTCGCCCTTGTATTCGAGCCCGAAGATGGACTGGGTGCTGCGCTTTTCCTGCAAAGAATAGTCAAAGCGCCCCAATGCGTACACTTTGTTGGTGATGGGCCACTGACCGGTAAAGCTGACCTGCTCTTTACTGTTATCGATGTATCCGGGCAGCGCCCTGATTTCGGGATCGTCTACCTGTGCCGGATCACGCTGATAGCGGTACGAGGCCGCCAACATTGCAAGACGCTTCGGTTCCCAGCGGAAACCTGCAGTCATGCGGTTGCGCTCCCTGGATTCGGGATTGTACTGCGCGTCGAACCGCACATCCAGCGTATCGGTAAGTGCGGCATTGACACCGAAGAGATAATCGGACTTGGTCTCGGTGCGCTCCTTGTCGAAGGCATTCAGGGTGACCAGTTGGTCCCGGAAGTAAATACGCTGCGCGGCCGACAACGACAGGCGTTCGAATCCGGACTCCGCATCGAGCCAGCGCGTGGTGAGACCAAGCGTTATCTGGTCGGCATCGGCAATACGGTCCCAGCCGCCAGTGAATATGTTCTCGTCGAAGGCCTGCGCAAAATTGAAGTCGGCATAATATGTGTCGAAGACGGGA
Source organism: Pseudomonas sp. (assembly GCA_036675275.1). Lineage (GTDB taxonomy): Bacteria > Pseudomonadota > Gammaproteobacteria > Burkholderiales > Burkholderiaceae_B > Pollutimonas. The sequence goes on from JAKFFG010000012.1 coordinate 48,659, forward strand.
ATCTGCGACTGGTCGCGATACGGCACACGCAAATAATACAAACGGGGCTCGAGCGTCTGTATGGAGTCGTTGCCAAACAGAGTGGTCTCGCGCTCGAAGGTCATGCCCGAATCGATAGACATGATGGGTAGAACCCGGGATTGGGTATTGGGCCGGCCCGCGTACTGGGGCAACTGGTCCGGGTACCAGTCGGTACTGTACTGGCTGAGATGCAGCCCGACCTTGGGCGTTACGTACCAGCCGGCGCGCACCACGGGATAGGACACCGTGGTGTACGAAGAAAAGCGGGTTCCGTTCGGCGCGATGCGATGGTCTTTGAAGAAATCGAATCGTTCGATGTCGCCCTTGTAGAAGGGCATCACAAAGCGCGTTGCATAGTTTTCCGACTGTACATCAAAGCCGCCCCAGTTATAGCGCGCGCCGCGCACATAGAGCTCGGGCAGCTTGTTGTACTGGGGTGCCAGATAGTTGGCCGTACTGTCCTGCAGTGTCTGATACGTATAGGCGTACAACGATGCGTTGAAATACTTATAGCCGCTCCAGTTCAACCCGGCGCTGCTGGGCAAATACGTATTGGTCGCCTCATTGAGCCCCAGCGAGGAAAAGTCCCGAAAATAATCGTCATCGGATACGCGGCGCACGTCGAATGAGGCGCTCAGTCCACCGCCCAGACTGTGACGATGCTGCCAGGAGTAATACCAGCGATCCCGATCGGCCTGTTTGTCGTCGGCCAGGTAAGTGCCCGCCAGCTGGCCGTTATACCTTTTCCCCAAATATCGGAACTCGCCGCCCAATTGCAGGCCGCGCTTGGCCATATAGCGCGGTGTCAGTGTTGCATCGTAGTTGGGCGCAATGTTGAAGTAATACGGGAGCGAGAGTTCCAGCCCGCCGCTACTGGACGTGCCGTACGTTGGAACCAGAAAACCGGACTTGCGTTCTTTGCGTATGGGGAAAGTCAGGAACGGCGAATAAAGAATGGGCACGCCCTTGAAATAGAGCACGCCGTGGCGCGCCGTGCCTTCATTCTCCTCAAAAAGAAGATCGACGCGCGAGGACTTGATGAACCAGGACGGATCCGGACACGGGCAGCCAGAATACGTGACCTTCTCGAGACGCATATGGTTGCGGCTGAGAATATCGGCCTTCACTGCCTTACCCGCGCCGCCTGTTGCCCCAAGCCAGAAATTGGGATCGTTGACTTCGCCCGTTTCGCTATTGATGTTGTAGTTGATCTCCGGGCCTTTGACGATGCTCGCATCGCGCATGACCAGTCCGTTGCCGCGCACGCGTACCTGGCCGGTAGACCGCTGGTAATCGATGTAGTCGCCCTTCACGATGGAGTCGATACGGCGAACCTCGGCATTGCCGGTAAGCTTGACCAGACCGTCCTCGTCGGACTCCATTTTGTCGCCGATCAGGAACGATGTGATTTCGTTGTCTTCGATATTCCCGTGGACTTGCAGATTCGGAGCCACACGCAACTCTTGCAGAGGCGAGGTGCCGGCATCCTGCCCAGGCTGCTTTGCCTGCGCCGTCGATACGCCGCCCATAGCCAGAAGAATTGCCCACCAAACCAAACGCACGCGTATTTCGTCCTTGAAGAAAACTGACTATATTTTGGCACAGCTGCCGGCCCGTATTGACCGGCAACCCGGTATTATAGAGAAGCCGGCGTGTACATGTTCCACAATGCCGCCTGGCTATGCGTATTCATTCTCTTACCATGGAATCTCAATCTTGAACTTCAGCGCAGAATCCCGATTGCCTATACTGAAAAACTGGCTGCAAGGCATCGCGGGCGACCACCAACTGGATCTCGCAAGCTTGAAACCCGCCTCCAGCGACGCAAGCTTTCGGCGCTATTATCGGCTCGACGCCGCCAGCGGCACCGCCATCGTCATGGATGCTCCGCCACAACAAGAAGACTGCAGGCCCTTCATCCACGTAACAAACCTGCTCGCACAAGCAGGCCTGAATGTACCGGCCATTCTGGCCCAAGACCTGCAGCAAGGTTTTCTTCTGCTGACCGACCTGGGCGAACAAACTTATTACCAGGCAATACAGGCCGGACTGGACGATGCGCGCCTGCAAAAGCTCTATCGCGATTCGATTGCAGCGCTGGTTCGCATGCAGCATGCCAGTACGCAAGGCCTCCCGCACTACAATGCTGAACGCCTGTCGCAGGAACTCACCGTCTTCCCGGAATGGTATGCGCAACGTCATTGCCAGGTCCAGCTTGGCGAAACCGACCAATCCGTATTGCACGACGCGTTCGCAGCCCTGATCGAAGACAATACCAGACAGCCCAGTGTACTGGTGCACCGCGATTTCCATTCCCCCAACCTGATGGTGGGACAGGCGGAACAAAATCCGGGCATCATCGATTACCAGGACGCGCTTGTCGGTCCTCTGACCTACGACATTGCCTCGCTGGTCATGGACGCGCGCACCACCTGGGAAGAACCCCAGCAACTGGACTGGGCAATACGCTATTGGGAAGCCGCCCGAGCCGCAGGGCTGCCGGTGCATGCCGACTTCGCCGATTTCCATCGTGCCTACGAATGGATGGGACTGCAGCGCAACCTGCGCATCCTGGGCGTATTCGCCCGGCTTTCCTACCGCGACGGCAAGCATCATTACCTTGATCACATCCCTCGCGTGAATGCTTACGTACGCCAGGTCGCAGGACGCTACAACGTCTTTCGGCCTCTCGTCCGACTGCTCGACAAGCTCGACAACCGGCAAGTCACCACCGGGTACACATTCTGATGCGGGCCATGATTTTGGCCGCCGGCCGCGGCGAACGCATGCGCCCGCTCACCGACAGCACGCCCAAGCCTTTGCTGCAGGCCGGCGGCAAACCTTTGATTGTCTGGCATATCGAAAGACTGGTCGCCGCCGGTATTACAGAAATAATCGTCAATCTGTGCTGGCTGGGCGAGCAGATAGAACAGGCGCTGGGCGACGGCAGGCAATACGGCGCGCGGCTCCACTATTCCTTCGAACCGCAGGCTCTGGAAACGGCCGGGGGCATCGCGCAGGCCCTTCCTTATTTCGAAGAACAGCCCTTTCTTGTGGTAAACGGCGATGTCTGGTGTGATTGGAATCCCGCCGGGGCCATAGGTGCGGCAGCCAGCATGGACAGCAGTATGTTGGCATGGTTGGTGCTCGTCGATAATCCCGCCCAGCATCCCGGCGGCGATTTTCAACTGCATGATTCCGGCCTCGTCACCAACATACCCGCGCCGGATGCGCCCGGAACCCTCACCTTTTCAGGCATAGGCGTCTACCGTCCGGCGCTGTTTCATGGCATTGCTCCCGGCCAGGCAGCGCCTCTGGCGCCGCTGCTAAGGCAAGCGATGGCAGCTCGCAAAGTAGCCGGTTGCCATTACAATGGCCGATGGACAGACGTGGGCACCCCGCAGCGTCTGATGCAACTCGACACCGCACTGCGCTAGCCGCAAGCGGCACCGCACGTTACACTGATCCTGGATCAGCCAGTAGATGTGTATCCGCATCTGTCAACATGAAACCAAGGCTGGCATATGTTGCCGCAGACAGGCCGGTCCGTTTATGCTTTAGGGTTTTTGGCAATGGACACTCGTTTGCCATTGCCCCGCAATACAGGAATAAATCTCCATGTTCGGATCGTCCAAGCGCCGCGTCTTCCAACCTACGGCTTACGGCAGCACCCGGCGTGCGCGCCGCATACCCCGATGGCTGGTACTGATGCTTTCTGGCATTGTGCTCGGAGCCGGCGGCCTGCTGTTCCTTCAAAAAAGCTACGGCCCCACCCGACTGACCGTCGAGCAGTCCGAACAGTTGCACTACGATCTGAACAGCAGCAATATGGACAAGCAGCGGCTGCAATCGCAGTTCAATCAACAGGCGCACGATCTCAAACAAAGCACCGCTACCGTTCAAGAGCAAGCGGGCCAGCTGAAAAAAGCCCAGGAACAAGTGGCCAAGCTCACAACGGAGATCCAGCTTTTTGCCGATGCCATGCCACCGGACCCAAGAGGCACATCGCCCGGCATCCGCGCCGCGTCGTTCACCAACGAAGACGGCCAGCTCCAGTATCAGATACTGGTCATGCAAGACGAAGGCAAGACAGAAACGTTTACCGGCGAAATGGAACTGGTGGTGGCGGGGCGCTATGCCAACCGCAAGTCCGGCAGCATCGATCTGCCTCCGTTTGCCATCGAACTGCAGCAATACAGCCATGTGGGCGGCACCGCTCCATTGCCCGAAGGCTTCAAGCCGCGCCAGGTGACCATAAAAGTAACCGAGCAGGGATCAAAAAAACTGAGTGCGACACGCACGATACGGGTTGCGCGTTAAACATCGCCGGGGCGCCGAAAGGCGCCGGTTAAGCAATACACATTAGGGCCTTTGACACACTCCTTGAGCAGTATCAAAGGTCCTAGGTAACGTGCTGCAGGAAATCCTTCAGCCGCTGGCTGGGCGGATTGCTCAGCAGTTCGGCCGGCGCGCCATCTTCGGCTATTTTTCCGCCGTCGATGAAGATCAGCCGGCTGCCCACTTTGCGCGCGAACTCCATTTCATGGGTGACCACGACCATCGTCATGCCCTCTTCCGCAACGTCCTGCATGACCTTCAGCACTTCATGGCGCAATTCGGGATCGAGGGCGGAGGTCGGCTCATCGAACAGCATGAGCTGCGGCCGGATGGCGAGCGCGCGTGCAATGGCGACCCGCTGTTGCTGGCCGCCCGAGAGCTCACCGGGATAATGATTGATTTTCTCTTCCAGCCCCACCTTGCCAAGCAGCGCGACCGCCTCGTCCCTGGCTTGCCTGCGCGCGCTGCCCCGCGTGTGGACGGGACCGAACATTACGTTTTCAAGCGCCGTGAGTTGCGGGAAAAGATTGAACTGCTGGAACACCATTCCGGCCTCCCGGCGCAACTCGCGGACCTGCGCGCCGCTGCCGCGCACGCTCAGCCCATTGACGGTAATGTCGCCTTCCTCGATGGTCTCCAGCACATTGATGCAACGCAGAAGGGTCGACTTACCGGAACCGGAGGGGCCGACCACCACCACGACCTCACCCTTCTCGATGGTCAGGTCAATGCCGTTGAGCACCGTGGTCGGGCCGAAACGCTTGACGACATTCTTGAACTCGACAATGCTCATACGATTTGCGTCCTGTGTTCGATAAACTTGAGGGTCAGCGCAATGATGCCGGTAAGAATCAGGTAAATAACCGCCACGGCACCCCAGATTTCAACCGACCGGAAATTGCTGGCGATGATCTCCTGCCCCTGGCGCGTCAGTTCGGCCACGCCAATGACAATGAAAAGCGATGAATCCTTGAGGCTGATGATGCACTGATTGCCCATGGCGGGAATCATGCGCCGCAATGCGACTGGGCCGATGATGTAGGTGAGTATTTTGTGGAAAGGAAGCCCCATGGCCTGGCCGGCTTCCTTGAGCCCCTTGGGAACCGACTGCAGGGCGCCACGCACGATCTCTGCAATATAGGCGCCGGAATTGATGACCAGCGTAAAAATGGCGGCCAGCAGCGCATCGATGCGCCAGCCGGAGATCAGCGGCAAGGCAAAGTAGATGAACATGACCTGCACCACAATAGGCGTGCCGCGTATCAACAGGATATATACCTGGGCCAGAAATGAAAGCGCGACGGGTATGTATCTTGCAAACCGCCACAACACCGCCAGTACAATCGCCGCTTGCAGCACCAGCCATACCCAATCGGGTACGCCGGCCAGGAAAGTGCTGCCTATCCAGGACGCCAATCTGACCAGCACAGCGATCAGGACCACGCTGATGACGGCGATGGTAGTTGTTTTCCAGGTAACCAGCACCTTGACGTAGGTGGTCACGACACCCGAGAGAAATCCGATGATGGTCCCGCCAATCAGGCCCAGCAATGTGATCTGTATCGTCATTTTTGCGCCTTCGAGAAGGCTGGGTAATGCGTCCCAGATGGCAGACCATTCAAAAGTCACGATGTTTGCCTTGAAAAATGCACGCCCGTCATGGCGGGCCTGGCATCGTCAAATAAAAACGGCGATCAGGGGGTAGCGCTCTACGCCCGATCGCCGTCGCCGGTCAGGTCAGCCTACTTAGTTGACTTGTGCGGCTTTTTCGCCGAACCATTTTGAATACAGGGCGTCGTAGGTGCCGTTAGCCTGTATGGCCTTGAGCGCCTTGTTCACGACTGGAACCAGTTCGCTGCCCTTGGGGAAGCCAATACCGTAGAAATCGCCGCTTTTCAGCGAGCCGACTACTTTGACCTTGCCCTGTCCGCCGGTCTTGGCGAAATACTGAAGATTGGGAGTGTCGTGCACCACGGCATCGACCCGCCCTGTGGCGAGCTCGAGAAACGCATTGTCAATGTTCGGGAACAACTTGAGCGTTGCGTTCGGTACGTTGGCCTTCAGGTAGTCGACCGTGGCCGTGCCTATTTTTACCGCAACGTTCTTGCCTTCGAGGTCTTTGGCAGACTTGATGCTGGTATTGTCTTTGCCGACCAGAATGGCCAGGCCGCTTTCATAATACGGGTCTGAGAAATCAATGACTTTCTTGCGATCGTCGCGTATGGTGATGCCGGCCAGCGCGGCATCGATATTGCGGGTTTGAAGCCCCGGAATAATGCCATTGAAGTCCATGGGGCGCAGTGAATATTTAAGGCCGGCTTCCTTGGCGATGGCATCCCACAGCTCAATATCGAAGCCTGTGTATTTACCGTCCTGCTTGAACTCAAAAGGAACGAATGCCGTGTCGGTGGCAACGAGCAGTTCTTTGTCTTGTGCGGCGTGAGTGGCAGGCAGTACCAAGGCCATTGCCAACCCGGCCAACGCGACTTTGATTTTGTTCTTGAACATATACGACTCCTTGAATGTGGGCGACATCGTCAAAAATTGTATGGTAACCGAAAGCGCCCGATGCGGGCGCTCAGCCGTCAGAAGGCAGGAACGATGGCGCCCTTGTATTTTTCCTCGATGAATTGGCGCGTTGCCGGGCTTTGCAAAGCATCGACCAGCTTCTTGATGGCCGGCGAATCTTTCTTGGCTTCGGTGGTCGCCAGCAAATTGGCGTAGGGCGAGTCGGCGCCCTCGATGAACAAGGCATCCTTGACAGGATTCAAACCAGCTTCGAGTGCATAGTTGGTATTGATCAAAGCCAGGTCGACATCCGGCAGAATCCGCGGCAGGGTGGCGGCCTCAAGCTCGCGGAACTTCAGGTTTTTCGGATTCTCGGCAATATCGCGCGATGTCGCCAGGATATTGGAGGGATCCTTCAGCTTGATCAGCCCCTGCTTTTGCAGCAAAAGCAAGGCCCGCGCGCCATTGGACGGGTCGTTGGGCAAAGCGATCAGCGCGCCGTCCTCCAGCTCTTTGATGTCCTTGATCTTCTGCGAATACGCACCGAAGGGCTCCACATGAACCAGGCCGACAGAAACCAGACCAGTCTTGTGCTCTTTGTTGAATGAATCGAGATAGGGCTTGTGCTGGAAGAAATTGACATCGATATGGCCTTCGGCCACTTGCTGATTGGGCTGGACATAGTCCGTGAATACTTTGATATCCAGCTCGATGCCGTCCTTGGCCAATACCGGCTTGACCAGTTCAAGCAGCTCGGCATGCGGCACGGGCGTAGCGGCAACACTGAGCGTTTCAGCCTGCGCCGTTGCACCGGCAAACAGCGCGGCGATGGAAAAGGCCAGGGTTGGCGCAATCTTTCTAAAAAACATGGGTATTCTCCATAGAGTGTTATTTGCGGTTGAGGCTCGCCACCAAGCGATCCCCAAATACTTGCAAAAGCTGAACCATCACAACCAGAATGGCTACCGTCACCACCATGACATCCGTCTGGTAGCGCTGATAACCGAAACGCAATGCCAGGTCGCCCAGGCCGCCGCCGCCTATGACACCCGACATGGCCGAATAGCCTACCAACGCAATAGCGGTGACGATGATTGCAGCCACGATGCCTGTGGTGGCTTCGGGAATGAGGGCCATCAGGACGGTCTGGCGCGAGTCGGCGCCCATCGCCCTGCACGCTTCGGAAACTCCGGGATCGAGCTCGCGCAATACATTTTCCACGAGCCGCGCAAAAAACGGTGCGGCGCTGGCCACCAGGGGCGGCACCGCACCTTCCACGCCCAGCGACGTGCCTGCCAGAACGCGCGTCAGCGGAATCATCACAATGAGCAGGATCAGAAACGGCACGGAACGCAGCACGTTCACGACAAACGAGAGCACCTGATAGACAGGCCCATTCTGGAGCATCTGGTGCTTGCTGGTCAGGAAGAGGATAACGCCCAGCGGCAGGCCGATGATGACTGTGAATACAAGCGAGAAACCCGTCATCAACAAGGTGTCGATGGTTGCTTCGCCGATCAAGGCCCAATCGAGATTCGTGAACATCATGGCCGCAGCACCTCGCATTCAATGCCTGCATCCGCCAGTACGCCGGCCAATTTCCCTTGTTCCGACGCGTCTCCCTGCACAGCGATGACAAGCTGTCCATAGGGCGTGTCCTTGATGCGGCCAACCGAGCCCTGGAGGATGCTCACATCCAGGCCCAGTTCGCGGCTGACATGACTGAGTATGGGCCTGACTGTGGCCTCGCCCCGAAAACTCAGGCGCAACAACTGCCCTTCTATGCCCTGCGCCATCTCGCGCCAGCCTTCTGCATCGACGCCGCTTTCAGACAACAGGGATTGCGTCACAGGGTGGCCGGGATGCAGAAAGACATCCAGTACCGCGCCGCTTTCCACGATGACGCCGGCATCGATGACCGCGACGCGGTCGCAGACGTTGCGAATGACGTCCATGCCATGCGTGATCAGAACTATCGTCAGCCCCAGGCGTTTGTTGATGTCGAGCAGCAGGCGCAAGATTGACTGCGTCGTTTCCGGGTCCAGGGCGGACGTTGCCTCATCGCACAACAGGAGCTCCGGACGATTGGCCAGCGCGCGCGCTATGCCCACCCGCTGCTGCTGGCCGCCCGACAATTGCCTTGGATACTTGCGGGCGTGGTCAGTGAGTCCGACCAGCGCGAGTACTTCGTGCGCCCGCTGCACCTGCTGCGTACGCGGTAAACCCGCCAGTCGCAAGGGAAAGCACACGTTATCGAGCACGGTGCGCGAACGCAGCAGATTGAAATGCTGGAAGACCATGCCCACACCATGCCGGAATTCCCTGAGTTGCGGCTCGTCAAGCTGCGTGATGTCTCTGCCGTTGACTGTAACCGTACCCTGCGTCGGCCTCTCCAGAAGATTAAGCATGCGTATCAGCGTACTTTTCCCTGCGCCCGACCGGCCGATAATGCCAAAGATTTCTCCTTTGCGCACGTGCAGGTCGACCCCCGCCAATGCGTGCGAGATACGACCCGGTGAGGCATAGGTTTTATGGATGTTTTCCAGGAGGATCAAGATACAGGCTTCTAAAAAAGAATAAGGCTACCGGTTTCCGACCATAGCATTACAATTTAGCATAAGCCGACAGTGTCTTATGGCAAAAAAAAACCAGCCCAAAGGACTGGTTGTTTTTAAAAAAGATCGGTGGTGGGTCGTGCGCGACTCGAACGCGCGACCATCGGATTAAAAGTCCGGTGCTCTACCAACTGAGCTAACGACCCGACCGAAGAACGAGATTATGACGCCATTTAAAAAACCTGTCAAATGACTACTGCAACAACACAAAGAACCCCATGAACAGTCCACCAAGATCCGTACGCCTCAATATACTGTCCGATCTTCATCTTGGCAGTGCCGGCCTGCCCCTTCCCCGTACCGACGCCGACATCGTCATCCTGGCCGGGGATGTTGCGCGCCCGAAAGAAGCCCTGCATTGGGCGCGAGGTTTCAGCAAGCCCGTGCTGTACGTAGCAGGAAACCACGAATTCTACGGAGGCAACCTCGATACCACGATCGAAGACCTCAAAACGTATGCCCGCGGCACCAATATCCATATCCTGCACAACACAGAAATCATGCTGGAAGGCATACGCTTCCTGGGTTCCACGCTATGGAGCGATTTCAACTTGTACGGGACGGCATCCCGCGAACAGGCGATCGCCGAGTCCGTGGCCTTTATACGGGACTTCTCGCGGATCAAGTCAAGCATGTCGTCAGACAAGACATTCTCGCCGTCCGATATGGAAGAGCTGTTCAATGCCAATATCGCATGGCTGGATGAAAAACTGGGTCAGGACTGCCAGGCTCCCACTGTGGTCATTACCCACCACTCGCCCTCGCCCAAAAGCATCCACTCCCGATTCGACGGCTCGCTGATCAACAACTGCTTTGTCTCCAACAGCGAACAACTGATGGGTGCGGACAGGGCTGTGTTGTGGATACACGGACATACCCACGACAGTTTCGATTATCAGGTCAACGGCACCCGCGTCGTATGCAATCCGCGAGGCTATGTCCGCGACGGCATCAATGAAAATCCCGATTTCGATGCAAACCTGGTAATAGAGGTGCCTGTGCCTTGAATGACACGGCAGCCGGCCTTGCAGGCAGGTATAAAAATCAATGCCTGTTTATCGTTGCCTCTACCCGGGCCATCACCGATGCCACCATCCGGTCGCAACGGGCGCCGGCAAATGCGAAGGCGGTATCCACCATCTCGCCCATGTCCGCGCCCAATGACTTACGCAACAACTTTCGCGCCCGAAAATAGCGGGTACGCACTGTGGCAGGCGGAATTCCCAGGCAGGTCGCAGTTTCCTCCACCGTGAGATCCTCCACCGCCCGCAATATGAACACGGCACGAAACAGATCGGGCAACTGGTCGATACCGGCCTCAAGTGCATGCCGCGTCTGGGTGCGCACAAGTGCCGATTCAGGTTGCCCCGAAGAAAGTTCGTCTACTGTCATAGTCGTCGTGACATCGCCACGCTCAGCGTCATTATTGAACTCCAGCCACGTAGCGAGCCGATTTATCTTACGCAGACGCTGGTTGGATTCGTTGACCACAATACGCACCAGCCAGGTCGATAAACCGGAATCCCCCCGAAAGTTTGAAATGGCGCGATAGGCTTTGTAAAACGCCTCTTGCACCGCCTCTTCCGCATCGGCGTCGTTGCGCAGAATACTGCGCGCCACCCGATAAAGACGCTGGTTATAGCGCCGCATCAAGACCTGCAGCGCCGCGATGTCTTCCATTGCAAGCCGCTGCGCCAGTTGCGCGTCGGTGCACGAGCCCGCGGCAGGCTTTACAAGAGCAAGAGGCATAATACCCAGTCAGAAAGTGAGTCAGTTACGACATTAGATGCCTTCTCCGCGGCCCGCGTTCCCGATATTGAAAAAGGGGAGGCATCGCCTCCCCTTTTTTTCCGCTACGACAAGCCGATAACACCGCCGGGTGTCATCGGGCCCTGGAAATCCGCACTTCCGCGCCGCGGCGTTTCACTTCCAGGCCTTCAGCCGGCAAAATGCGCAAGCCTTCCAGGCCCTTGATGTAACTGGAGCCCTGCATTTGCATCACGCGTATCTTGTTGCGCATGACGACAGGGCTATGTTCGGGCATGCCGAACATCCAGACTTCATCGAGGATGCGTGCCGAGTTGAAATCGCCCGTATGCTGCGCGGCGGGGCCCAGGCACAGCATATGTCCTTCGCGGCCGAATACCGGCAGGGTGTCGAGCCCCGCTTCTACTGTCCAGGTAGTGCCGCCTTCGTAACGCCAACCCGTATTGAGGTCCCACCAGGCATCGCCCTTGGGCAGATACACTTCGATCTGTGTTCCAGGTTTGACTGCCGGCGCCACGAGCAATGCCGGTCCAAGCAAATACTGGGTATCCCATACCTGAGCCACGGGATCCCCCGGAAAAGCAAGTGCCATCGAACGTTGCACTGGCAGGCCCGTACGGACAGCGTCTTCGACGATACCCAGGACGTATGGAATAAGCCTGTAGCGCCACTGCAGCCAATGCTGGACAAGTTCACGCGTCGCGGAATCGAACGCGGTGGGCAGCAGCGCCGGTATACCCTGGAATGTAAAGTTGCCTGAGAACACGCTCATGGCCAGCCAGCGCAGATAAAGCTCCGGCGTCATGCCGACAACGGAATGCTGAACTGAACCCAGATTATGGGTCTGTACCGGAACGCCGCTGTCGGCCAGCGACAAGGCAGTGCGCAGGGTATGTTCCAGGCCCTCCCAATCGTTGCTGACCTGCGGCCCGGTTTGCCACGCAAAACGCTGAACCGCGGGAAACAAATCTGCACTGCAAATTACACCTTCCTGCGGAGTTTTATGCCCCGCGACGGCGCCGAACAAGGCCTGCCGCGCCAACAAGGGATATATGGTGCGCAGGACTGCGCCGGATTCGCCCCCGCGCGCCGTTATACCGTCGGGAATATCGAACTGCGCATTGCAGACGGGCGAGGCGGAGCCCTCATCCAGCAATTGCCGCTGCCGCTCGGACCAGAGCTTGTAAACGTCTTTATTGGTCAGGTCGAGCAGGCCGAATTCCTGTCCGCCTGTAAAGTCATTGCCGGGGAAAACCTGCGCGTTGCCGTCTTCGTCGATGAGCAGCCAGCCGCGGTCTTCCCATTCAGCGAACAAATTCGTGTCGCGAAGGACGCCCGGGAAAGAAGGCGCCGCAAGCTGTACGTTAAGTTCCTGCGCACGAGCGAAGATGTCGCGCGCATCTGCAATGCGGTCGGAGGCCCATTCGAATGCCGGCTTGTCGGCCTGAAAGCCGTATACGGCCGGCGGCGCAAGGCGCAATACATCGAGGCCCCACTGATTATCGCGGAACTCCTGTACGACCCTGAGCGTTTCTTCGATGGACTGGCCGGGCGCCTGATCGAGCCACACGCCCATAGGCCGCAGCCCCGGCTGTCCGGAACGACCAGTGAGCGCCGTATATTGATTGATGATTTCCGCGGGTTCGCCGGCAAACAGGAACAGGTCGAAAATTACATCGTGGACATGCGCTTGGTACAGATCGGCATCGTTGCGCCCCAGATCGTGCTCGACGCGCTGCAGCGTATTGATATAAAGCCCCCAGCCCTTGGGGCTCCATACCAGCGGCAGCGCTCTGGCCACCGGGTCGTCGGAAACCAGGGAACTGCCGCGGCGGTCCTGGTCGCCGCTGGATTCGCCCAAGCCATGCAAGGCATCGTCGCCGTCCAGCTCGAGGCCGAGGTTCCATGCAACGGCATCGTTGGCCCGATCGCACGACAGCGCCATGCCTTGCCGTGTACGAAGAATGCATTCACTGCCGCGGTACAAGGCGAGCTGAAACGGCGAGCTAAGGACTTCCAATACCACATCACCCTGTTCGAGGCGCCAGCCCAGCCCCGCCGCTTCGGCAATCGAACTTACCGCCAATTCGCCCACGGGTTCCTGCCGGGCCAGCAACATTTCGGCATGCGCACGGGCACGCGCGCTGGGCTTCTCGCTTTGAAGCGACTCGCCGGCAGCGCAACGCAATCTGTAGACGCCCGGAGCGTGAGCTTCCACTTGAAGCTGCAGCTCGGTATCCAGAAATGCGAAATCGGCTCGCGTCGATTTTGCGGTCAGAAAATTCAGAGTAGTAAGTTGCGTCACGTGAGCAAGGTCAGACTTGGGCGGCACAGCGCAATCCTTGGGGCATACGCCCAAAAAGCATTTAAAGGCCACTATTTTGACGGATTTACGCTATAAAATAAAATGGCGTGGCTTTATGCGCCTTTCAAAACCGCAAAAACAGATCATCTCGGGGAAATCCGGCGTAACAACTCTCGTTCCAGCGGCAAAGGTTCCTCATCCAGCGTGGCGCCAATTATGTCACCGGCCAGAGGTGCCCAACTCAGCCCCCTGGATCCATATGCGCAAGCAAGCCACAATCCAGGAGCTTCGTCAATACGGCCAATTACCGGCAAGCGGTCGCCGACCGCGGCTCGCCACCCCGCCCAGCCATCGGCAGCGCCCGACGAACGGGCAAGCCGGGAAGGTACCACATTTAACAAGCCCGCCACTTTTCTATCGACTTCGACGTTGCCTTCTTCGCTTACTTCGCTGATCTCGGCGTCGGGCAAATAAGTACTGCCGCCGACGAAAAGGCCATGATCAGGCGGCAGGCAATAGCCGTCACCCGCCAGTATTACACGCGGCGGCTTGATACCGGCTGCGGAGTAAAAGGTGACCTGCCCTGCCAGCCGGTACATGGCGTCAAGCTTGGCGCGCGGCGCAACCCCTGACACAGTGGCCAGCAAATCGACCGCCCGCGCGGCGTTGGCCACTATCACCTGGCCGGCAGAGGCCAGCGCTTTGCCTCGCGTATCAAGGGCGAGCCAGCAATCGGCATCATCGCGTTTCAATGTCCCCACTTCGCCCACCATACAGCGTATGCCGGGATGAGACAACAGCGCTTCAATCAGCGCCTGCGGCCGGACCCGCTGACCATCGGCAAACCACAGGCCTCCGCTGCCCAGTGCTATCCCCGCGCGCTGCGAGGCCTCAACGGTATCCACCCACCGCACCCAATCACTTGGAAAGCCCAGTCGCGCCAGCGATTCGCGCCGCAACGCGGCGTCCGCCATATCGGGCACCAGTTCGATGGTGCCGCAGCGCTGCGGACGCGCTTCATCCGCCAGGCCCTGCCATCGATGCAGGGCGCGCGCCACGCCGGCACGGCTCAGCCGCGCACGAATGTCGTCATCCCGGCTGATGACTGGCGTTATCGCGGCCGCAATGTGTCCTTGGTGGCTGGCTCCCAGGCCTTGCGCAAAGACCGGATCCAGCACCGTTACCTCGTGCCCGCGGATCGCCAGGGCATGCGCGGCGCAGGCGCCCGCCAGGCCTCCCCCGACAACGAGCACGCCAGCCGGCTCAAGGTGGACGCTGCGGTGTCGGCCCATGCCCGGGCGCAGCGTCGCGACGGTAATCTCGCGCTTGCCCCCGTAACCGGGCATTTTAGAGACCAGGAATCCCGCATCCCGCAGTCCCCGCCGCACGTCGCCGGTACAGCACCAAGTCGCCGCCGTGGCGCCGGCATTGGCCATGCGAACCAACTGGCCGAACAGCGCGCGCGTCCACATATCGGGATTCACTTTGGGCGCGAAGCCATCAAGAAAGAAGGCGTCGACACAGGCACTGACCTGCCGCGCAAGCCGCGCGACCGATCCAAAGGCCAAGGTGAGCGTGACGCTGCCGCCTTCGAATTCAAGTCTGTGCAGCCCCGGCAACAAGGGGGGCCAGGCATCAACGAGCTGCATTCCAAGCGCTTTTTCCGGCTCCGGCACGCGATCCAGGAGCACATCCTGGAGGTCTTGGCGCGTAAAGGGATGGGCTTCGAAGGAGATGACATGCAGCCGCTTGCTTCGGCGCGGATCACTACGCCACGTCTTCCACAGCGCCAGAAAATTATTGCCCAATCCGAATCCCGTCTCGCATACGGTGAACGTGTCTTTGCCTTGCCATCGATCGGGAAGGCGATTGCCGTGAAGAAAGACTCTTGCGGCCTGCTCCAATGCTCCCCATTCAGGATGGTATACGTCGCCATATACCGAGCTGAGAGGAACACCCTGGTCGTTGAACGCGACCCTGGCGGGAACCAGCGCTTCGTAGTTATCGGACATACATCGCTTGCCGCAACCCTATAAAAAAAACAATCGTCACGTACAATGATGCCTGCTGGAGCACACGACACACTTTTGTTGACCTGGACGCATGTATGCAATCTCTCCGACTTCCGCTTAGTGACTGCCTGGACGCCGCCGTCACGGCCGCCCACGCCGGCGCCGCTATTTTACAATCGTACGCCCATAACCGGGCCGAATTGGTCATCGATAAAAAAATGCGCAACGACCTGGTATCCCAGGCCGACCGCGAAGCCGAAGAAGCGGTTATCGAAATCCTGCGCGAACGCACACCCCAGCTTGGCATCGTCGCCGAAGAAAGCGGAGGCCAAACCTCCGGAATCGCGACCTGGTATATAGACCCCCTGGACGGCACGACCAACTTCCTGCACGGCATCCCACAATACGCCGTATCGATTGCACTCATTGCGCACGCCGGCGCGGTCATTACGGGCGACACGCCGCTGGAACACGACACACCGGTCATCGGCGTCATTTACGATCCGAACCGCGAAGAACTTTTCACCGCCATGCATGAGGTCGGCGCATGGCTCAACGAGCGGCGCATCAACTGCTCGCAGGCCGAATCGCTGGACGAATCCGTCGTGGCCACAGGCTTCCCCTTCCGGGACTTCTCGTTCGCCGAGCAATACATGCCCACCCTCGACTACGCCATCAACAACACCCGCGGCGTGCGCCGGCTTGGCTCAGCCGCCCTGGACCTCGCATGGGTTGCTTGCGGCCGATACGACGGCTATTGGGAAATGGGGCTCGCGCCGTGGGACGTCGCAGCGGGCACTGTCATCGTACGCGAAGCAGGCGGCATCTGCGAAGACATCCATCATCGCGATCCGTGGCCCATCAAGGGCTATGTCTATGCCGGCAACCTGCATACCGCCCCCGCGCTCGACGCCATGATCCAACCTCATCTCGATAAAAAATAGAACAGTCCGGCAGCCGGCCCGCCCCTATCAAACCGCGGGCGCCGGGCCGGCCGGTACTTCATCGCGCAAAGTCCTGCGCAAAATCTTTCCTACATTGCTCTTGGGCAGCTCGCTGCGGTACTCGAACAGGCGTGGACGCTTGTAGGCAGTCAGCCGCTCCCTGCACCACGCCCGCAGCGCGTGGTCATCCAGGCCGGGATCTTTCCTGACGACAAAAAGCTTGACCACCTCGCCGGTGCGATCATCCGGCACGCCTATTGCCGCGCATTCCAGCACGCCCGGATGTTCGGCTACGACCTCTTCTATCTCGGTGGGATAGACATTGAAACCTGAGACGAGAATCATGTCTTTCTTGCGGTCGACTATCCGCAACCTTCCTTCGGGACTCATTGTTGCGATATCGCCCGTCTTGAAAAAGCCGAGAGCGGTGAAGGCCTTCCTGGTCTCGTCGGGTCGCTGCCAGTACCCCGGCATGACTTGCGGGCCGCGCACCGCAAGTTCGCCCGGCTCGCCGCTGGGGACCTCCCGGTCTTGATGGTCCAGCAGCATGACCTCGGTAGAAGGCACCGGGAATCCGATATCGCCGGAATACTCCGTGGCATTGGTCGGATTGGCCGAAACCACCGGTGAGGTCTCGGACAGGCCATAACCTTCAATCAGGGGAACGCCTGTAACGGCTTGCCACTTGTCGGCAACCGGCCTGAGTACCGCCGAGCCCCCGCCCAGGCACAAGCGCAGCCCCGAAAAGTCCAGTGCCGCGTATTCCGCGCGATTCACCAGGCTATTGAACAGCGTATTGACGCCGGGAAATATGTTGACGGGATCGCGGCGCCACGCCTTCAGGATGCTGGGCAGGTCGCGAGGATTGGGAATGAGCACGCTGCACATTCCCGCATGAGCGGCAAACAACCCGCATAGAGTCAACGCAAATATATGATAAAGCGGCAAGGCGCTGAGTATGGTCAGTGGCTGTTCCGCCAACTCGCCCAGGGCGGGTCGCGCGACGGCCTCGACCTGCAGCACATTGGCGACCAGATTGCGGTGCGTAAGCATCGCCCCTTTGGGCACGCCCGTCGTGCCGCCGGTGTACTGCAGCAACGCGACGTCATCCATGGCGATTTCCGGCCTCTTCAATTGCAAGCCGGCGCCTTGCGCCAATGCAGTGCCGAATCGCACGGCGCCGGGCAGCTCGCAGGGCGGAATGGCCTTTTTGATATGGCGCAGGGCGAAGTTGATGGCCCAGCCCTTCCAGCCCAGCATATCGCCTGCCATGACCTTGACCACACATGACGGCCTGACGTCCATGGGCACCCCGGCAAGCGTGGGCGCAAAATTCTCGAGTATGAAAATGGCCTGGGCGCCGCTATCGCGCAGCTGATATTCGAGCTCGCGTTCGGTATACAAGGGGTTGATGTTCACGACCACCATTCCCGCGCGCAGCGCCCCCAGGAACGCCACCATGTAAGGCATGACATTGGGCATCATCAGTGCGACACGGCTGCCCTGCGGCAGGCCCTGGTGCTGTAGCCAGGCGGCGATGGCCGCGGCCTTGCGGTCAAGCTGACTGTAACTGAGGTCTTGTCCCATCAGGGTGAGAGCGCGGCGAGAACCATGCTTGCGACATGCCTGATCCAGCATGTCCACCAATGAGGTATAAGCGCCCACATCGATTTCCTCGATGGGGCCTTCGTGAGCCAATTGCACGCGAGCCTTATCCATACGCTTGATGGGCTATCCGCCCTTTTTTGTTTCGAGAATTTGATGATACGCTGTGACTGGCGTAAAGTTTGCCGACGCACTCTACAGGGACCCCAAATCATGAAATTATCTGAGCCTATCGTCGGATGGAAATCCGAAATCGCTGCAATCCGTCGTGATATCCACGCCCATCCCGAACTGGCCTACGAAGAGGTCAGAACAGCCGATGTGGTCGCCGGCAAACTTGAATCCTGGGGAATACCGGTACACCGGGGGCTAGGGGTGACCGGCGTGGTGGGCACCATACAGGGTAAAAGCCAGAACGGCCGCGCGCTTGGCCTGCGCGCCGACATGGACGCATTGCCCATGCAAGAACTCAATACCTTCGAGCACGCCAGCAAGAACGCAGGAAAAATGCATGCCTGCGGGCACGATGGGCACACCGCCATGCTGTTGGGGGCAGCGCGCTATCTTGCGGAAAACCGCAATTTCGACGGCACGGTGTACGTTATATTCCAGCCCGCCGAAGAAGGGTTCAGCGGTGCAAAAGCCATGATAGACGACGGCCTGTTTGATTTATTCCCCATGGACGCGGTGTTCGGCATGCATAACTGGCCCGGCATGGATGTAGGCACCTTCGGCGTTGTTTCCGGGCCTATCATGGCCTCGAGCAACACATTCACCATCCGCCTGGAGGGCAAGGGCGCGCATGGCGCCATGCCTCATCTGGGGGTTGATCCAGTCATGGCAGCCGTCCAACTGGCACAAAGTCTCCAGACCATCATCAGCCGGGATCGCAATCCCCTGGATCCCGCCGTGCTGAGCGTTACGCAAATCCACTCGGGATCCGCCGACAATGTCATTCCGAATGACGCCATCTTGCGCGGTACAGTGCGCACCTTCTCCGAGCAGACGCTCGACCTTATCGAAAAGCGCATGGCGGAAATCACCGAGCACACCAGCCGGGCACTGAACTGCTCAGCCGAATTCGATTTTGTCCGCAAGTATCCGCCTACGGTCAATCATGAGCGCGAAGCAGCCTTCTGCGCCCAGGTACTGACTGGTATTGTCGGTGCGGATCAGGTCGACCAGGCGGTGCAGCCATCCATGGGCGCCGAAGACTTTGCCTTCATGCTCAAGGAAAAACCCGGCTGCTATGTGTGGATAGGCAACGGTCAGGGCGATCACCGCAGCGCGGGACACGGAATGGGCCCCTGCATGCTGCATAATGGCAGCTACGATTTCAATGACGATCTTATCCCGCTGGGTGCCACATATTGGGCAGAACTCGCAACGCAATGGCTTGCAACGCCCGCGCGCTGATCCCCCGGCACTGATCGTCCGTCAACAACGCTTA
Organism: Pseudomonas sp.; assembly: GCA_036675275.1. Lineage (GTDB taxonomy): Bacteria > Pseudomonadota > Gammaproteobacteria > Burkholderiales > Burkholderiaceae_B > Pollutimonas. Next base: position 68,224 of record JAKFFG010000012.1, read on the forward strand.
ACGGCCTGCGCGTTCCGACCCGCAGGCCGCTCATGAATCTGGAGCCCGCAGCCTTGAGTACCGATAACAATCGTACCGTTTTACCTCCTCCAGAAACGCATGCGGTATTGCGCGTCATGCCGCAGCCTTCCGATGCAAACATCCATGGCGACGTCTTCGGCGGCTGGATCATGTCGCAAGTCGATATCGCCGGCTCTATCCCCGCCACGCGCCGCGCCGCGGGCCGGGTCGCGACCATTGCCGTCAACGCATTCACGTTCAAACAGCCGGTATTCGTGGGCGACCTGCTCAGCTTCTATGCCGAAATCACTAAAGTCGGCACCACTTCCGTTACGGTTTCCGTAGAGGTCTACGCCGAGCGTCAGCGGCTGGAGCTCGAAGTGGTCAAGGTTACGGAAGCCGTACTCACTTACGTTGCCACCGACGACCAGCGCAAGCGGCGCCCTCTTCCTCCTGTCTAAAGCAAGGTTTGCCCATGTCGGATACCCCAGTCAAGCCGGAAGAGAGCCAGGCCATAACCATACCTCGCCGCCTTGACCCCGAAGATGCGCAACTGGCATTGCAGCAACTGCAGTCGATACTAAAACGGCAAGAGGTCGTCGAAGCGCTGGCACACCGCCAGTACGAGGAAGACGACCGTTCCAACCTCCTTGAAGGCCTGCTGCACCGACAGCACGAAAACGAGATCAAATCGATCATCAACGATTTGCATCCCTCGGATATCGCCTTCATTCTGGAATCGCTGCCTGTAAACGAGCGCCAGGCCGTATGGCAGCTGGTCAGCGCAGAACACGACGCCGATGTGCTCCTCGAGGTCGACGACTGGGCCCGCGAGTCGTTGATCCAGTCCATGGACCACCAGGACCTGATCGCGGCAACCGGCAACATGGACGCCGACGAAATCGCGGATCTGGCAGCCGATCTGCCCGCCGATGTCATTGCAGAAGTGCAAAAAGGACTTACCGACGAAGAACGAGCCCAGCTCATCGAAGCCATGGGCTATCCGGAAGACACGGTCGGCGCCATCATGGACTTCGAAATGGTTCGGGTGCGTGAGGACGTGTCGTTGGAAGTCGTGCTGCGGTACTTGCGCCGCCTGCACGAACTGCCCGACCATACCGACCAGATCTTCGTCGTCGACCGCCAGGACAAGCTGCAGGGGACGCTCTCGCTATCCACTCTGCTGGTACGTGAACCCGACATGCTGGTGTCCGACGTCATGGTCACGGAATATCTTACGCTCAATCCGCTGGACTCCGACGCCGACGCAGCGGGCGCATTCGAACGCTACGATCTGGTCTCGGCTGGCGTGGTCGACGACCAGGGGCGCCTGATCGGGCGCGTCACCATTGCCGAAGTGGTGGACGTGATTCAGGAAGACTCCCAGGAGCAAGCGCTTTCCCGCGCCGGTCTGCAGGAAGAAGACATATTCGCGCCGGTGCTCAATGCCTTGCGCAACCGCGCTCCCTGGCTGTTCGTCAACCTGTGCACGGCATCGATAGCGTCGCTGGTCGCCTCCCGCTTCGAAGACACCGTCAGCCAGATTGTTATCCTGGCTTTCCTGATGTCTATTGTTGCGGGCATAGGAGGCAATTCCGGCAATCAAACGATGACCATGATCATCCGTGCCCTGGCGGTGGGCCGTGTCACCAGCTCCAACGCCTGGCGGCTGGTCAAGCGCGAACTGATGGTCACGCTTATGGTCGGCGCCTGTGGCAGCTTGGTCGCCGCGACCTTCGCATGGGCTATATCAGGCTCGCTGGCCATTGCCGCGGTCATGATGACGGCCATGGTCTGCAACATGCTGATCGGCGCGGCGCTTGGCGTGCTCATTCCCATTTTGCGGGACCGCTTCGGCAAAGACCCGGCCATGGGTTCGTCGGTGCTTCTCACCTTCGCCACCGATACGCTGGGCTTTCTGATTTTTCTGGGCCTGGCGACCATTTTTCTGATGTAGCCACCATCCAAGCAAACCGGGCTTGCGCCGACATCGTGCACGCCCGGAAATGCGTGCCGCTGCGTTAGAACGGATGGAGCATTTTTGGTCGATGTGTTTACAAGGCACGCTGCAGTTACAAGGCTCGTTGCAGCTACGAGGCTTGTTGCAGAGCGGAGCTGCTTGGGACGGCTTTTCGTTCTTGCGAAAGGCGGGCGTGTCGGGGGCTGTTCCGGCTTCACGCGCTACGCCCCTGGCGTTGCCAGGGTAACCGTTACGCCCAGTCCCTTCGAGGCGGCCGCTGAACTCGCCCGGTCGGGCCTTTGGCCCGACAATCGTCGGGCTCACACAGCAGCGGCCTTGAACCCTCGAAGGGACTGGGCGTAACGGCGTGCGCGAGGCGCCTGCACAGCCCCCGACACACCCGCCTTTTTGCATGAGCGTAGTTTGGATCAGTCTACTAGCCACCGTGCACGTCGATTGCGTTGATGTAAAAGCGCTCGGTGCCTGACATGCTGCTGTTGTCAGACAGAAAAGACCAGAAATCAGGCCGTAAGGCCGGCAAATTTCCTATTGCGCAGTTGTCCGGGGTGGGTGGGGGCAGGCCGGCGTGTAGGCGTGCGCCGCGGGCTGACGTAGGGAAGCCGGGGGATGTCGGCGGGCCATGTTTGAGCGGAGCCGCGCCAGCGGCGTAGCGAGTTTGGCCCGACGCCCGGCTGGACGAGGCA
>JAKFFG010000023.1:0-247502 GCA_036675275.1 Pseudomonas sp.
CCGGCGCCGGCTGGACGCTCTATCCGCCGCTTTCGACGCAGTCGCCCGGGCCTGCCACCGACCTCGGGATCCTGGCGATTCACATCGCCGCAGGCGGCGATGGTGGTTGCCATGGCCTGGTGGATGGCCTGCATGGTGGGCTTCAGATCGTGCTTGACAATGCCGTGCCATTGGAAGGTTTGCCGGGTGGTGATGCGCAGGCCGCGCCCGGCATATGTATTGGCAATGTCATCGAAGGCCAGCCACTGGGCCGGCGTGACGACGCCGCCCGGCAGGCGCGCCCGTATCATGAACGCGTAGGCGGGCTCCAGTTTTTGCTTGCGCCGTTCATCGCGGATGTCGCGGTCGTCTTGCTGGTAGCTGCCGTGGAACTTCAGCAGCTTGTTGTCGTCATCGCCGATGGCGCCGGTGATTGGGTCATCGAGGCCTTCTTGAATCGTCCCGCGCAAATGACGGCTGACGGCTTTGACCTGTTCGAGGTGCGAGAGGGTGTTGCTCATGAAAATCCTGATTAGTAAACGTCGCGGGCGTAACGGCCTTGCGCGGCCAGGTCGTCGAGCCATTGCTTGGCTTGTGCATCGTCCAGTCCGCCTTCGTCCCGGGCGATGCGCAGCAAGGCCTGGTGCACGTCCTTGGCCATACGCGTGGCATCACCGCACACATAGACGTGGGCGCCGCCCTGTATCCATTCGTACAGATCGGTGGCGCGCTCGAGCAATTTGTGCTGGACGTAGACTTTCTCAGCCTGGTCCCGGGAGAATGCCAGGTCCAGGCGGTCCAGGTCGCCATCCTGCAATGCACGCTGCCATTCTGTCTGATAGAGAAAGTCGGACGCGAAATTCGGATTGCCGAAAAACAGCCAGTTGCGACCGCTGGCGTCGCTGGCGCTGCGCTCCTGCACAAAAGCGCGAAATGGCGCTATGCCTGTACCAGGCCCTATCATAATGACATCGCGCGAGGCATCGGCGGGCAGCCGGAAGCGTGGGTTTTCTTCTACGAAAATCGGGAGCTTGTCGCCCTCGTCCAGTTCGCAGAGAAACCGCGACGCCACGCCCCAGCGCGTTTCGCCCTCGTGTTCGTATTCGACGTTGGCCAGTGTGAGATGGACTTCCGCATCGACGGCGGTTTGGCTCGACGCAATGGAATACATGCGGGGCGTCAGGGGCCGCAGTGCCTTGACCAGGGCCTGTGCAGTCCATTTGGCTGGATAGGTCTTGAGCACATCGATGACTTGCCGCGTGCCGAGGAATTCCCGCAGGGCCTCGACCGCGTCCGCCTGGAGCAGGCCTTGCAATTCATTGCTTTGCGCCAGCTCGGCATGGGCCAGCAGAAACGGCTTGGTCAACTGAGTCAGTTCGCGGTGGTGTTTCAACCATTCGTTAAGGCTGCGCGATACTTTGTTGAACTCGATGACCTCATTGGGATCGAGGCCCAGCGTGGCAAGCACCGCGTCGACCAGTGTCTGGGATTGCGTGGGCCATACACCCAGCGCGTCGCCCGGCAGGTAGTTCAACTGCCCGCCTTCCAGCGATATTTCCAGATGACGCACATCTTTTCCGCTGTCGCGTCCCGTTATGGACTGGTTGAGCAACAGTTCGGCAAGAAAAGGCTGATCGCGCGATACAGGAGAGGTCTTGGGGTGCAGCGGGATAATGCTGGCCCCGGCCGGTTCTGCCTGTTTAAGGGTTTTCTGTGCCAGGGCGATGGTCGCCTCCTGCCAAGGCGCCGCCACCGTTTCGATATCGAGGTCGGCGGTACCCAGGTCATGCACCCGGTGGGCGCCAAGTTCGGCCAGCCTGGCGTCCAGGTTCTGTGCGATGCCGCAGAACAAGGGGTAACTGGAGTCGCCCAGACCCAGCACCGCGTATTTCAGCGCAGGAAGCTTGGGGGCGCGCCGACTGCTCAGGAATTCGACAAAAGCCAGGGAGTCATCCGGTGGCTCGCCTTCCCCCTGCGTACTCATGACGATATACAACAAGTGTTCGTCTTTCAGTTCGCGCGTTGGATAGCGATCTGCGCGCAGCAAACGCGTAGTCAGCCCCAGCGCGCCGGTTCGCTCGGCGATGGACTCGGCAATGCGCTTGGCGTTGCCCGTCTGGCTGCCATATACAATAGTGAGCCGCCTTGCGGCCTGCGTTTCGGCAACAGCTGCGATAGAGGGGGGCGCGCTGCGGCCCGACTGCTGTTTGCCTTGGGCGACTCCGGCGAAATAACCGGAAAGCCAGCTCAGTGCATTGGATTCCAGGCCGTCGGACAGCTCGGTAAGGAGTTTATGTTTTGCTTCGGGAATATAAGAAGGGGCCAGCATGGCGTGCTCGGAGAATGCATGTGCTTCCATTCTAAGCACCCCAAGCCGTACGCCAAACGACTCGGTTCTTATTTCTTAATTACTTATAAGCTAATACAGTCGCAGTCTAAAGTTCTTTGAAGCATATGGCGTGCGTCACGGCGCTGGGCTGTCAACATAGTGCAGCCAACCCTCTTCGAGCCACTCGGTCAGGATTCGCCTTTCCTTCTGCTTGAGCTTGCCGGCCTGGTCGCCGGTACACAGAAGCTCGCGCTCGTCGGCCAGCCGCCGCAGCAGCGATGAAGCGGGAACGGCAGCGACTTCACCATTGATGAACAGCTGCTTGTCGCGATACATGACGCGGCTGCAGCGATCGAGAACGAGTTTTCCGGAAGAAGGCAGCTCGACCGATAGATCGAGCGCGTCGCCGCTGGATTCGAAATAGGCATTGGCCGGGATGTCGGTAAGCCATTGCCCCAGGAAGCGCGCAGCGAGCGCTTCGTCGAAGCGTACTTTCTGAATCGCCTTGACGGCCGCCTGGACCAGGGTGTCGGGCAGTTCCGAGGGTGTGGCGCTTGCAGCGATGCCCTTGTCCTTGAACGTGCCCGACAATGCCGGGCCCGGAATGACGGGATTGGCGTACAGGCCGCCTGTGTCGCCCAGATTGGCCAAGATTTGGTCATTGGCCGCTTCCAGCATGCCGCAGGCCAAAGTCGCCTCAGTGGGCGCGCGAAAGCCGATTGAAATAGTCATGCAGTCGCCCATGGCAACACCGTCATGCGCGGCGTGCGGAGGCAAGTAAAGCATATCGCCCGGCTCCAGAACGAATTCCTCTTCCGCGACGAAGTTCTGAAGGATTTTCAATGGAAGGCCGGCTTGCAGCGTGAGGTCCTTCTGCTGGCTGATGCGCCAGCGGCGCCGGCCGTGGCCCTGCAGCAGGAAGACGTCGTAGCTGTCGAAGTGGGGGCCTACGCCGCCGCCGTCAGTCGCTATGCTTATCATTGCATCGTCCAGGCGCGCATCGGAAATGAAGCGGAACTGGCGCATCAGGGCCGCGGTCGCGTCGTCGTGCAGATCCACGCTTTGCGCCAGCAATGACCAGTTGGGCTTGCGGGCCGCCGGCAAGCGCTGGAAGGGCCCGGTCTTCATGTTCCAGCCGTTCCCGTCCTGCCAGATCAGCCGCGATTCAACTTCTTCGCGCTTGACCAATTGCTTGATGTCGGCAATGGACAGAGAAGGTTTGAACCCTGGAATGGCCTGGCGTATCAGCAGGGGCTTGCGTTGCCAATAATGCTTCATGAAGTCATGAGGCGTGAGTCCGCCCAGAAGAGCGAGTGGCTGGTGGGGATTCATAGATGTTCTTTGCGCAGGCTGTAGAGGATGTCCAGGGCTTCACGGGGAGTGAGTTGATCGGGGTCGATCGCAGCCAGTGCCGATTGTAGTGCCGAGTCTGCCCGCATGACGTCGCCGGCGTTTGCCTGGTGCAATTCTTCTTCCGGTGTGTCGTCACGGTCGGCGGCAGCGGAAAACAGGTCCAGCTGGGGTGTAGGCGCCCCTTGCGCTTCCAGGCGGGACAGTTCACGGCTGGCATGCCGGATCACGGCAGCGGGGATTCCGGCGCGCTGTGCGACCTGGATGCCGTAACTGCGGCTGGCCGGTCCGGCCTGGACCTCGTGCAGGAACACGATGCCCGACGATGATTCCGCCGCTGCCAGATGTACATTGGCCGCCGCCGGCGCCTCGCCGGGCAAGCGCGTGATTTCGAAATAATGGGTGGCGAAAAGAGTCAGGGCCTGGTTGTGACTCAACAGCCGATGGGCAATGGACCAGGCCAATGCCAGACCGTCATAAGTCGACGTGCCGCGGCCGATTTCATCCATCAGTACCAGGCTTTGCGGTGTGCTGGCCGAAAGAATGGCCGCGGCTTCCGTCATTTCCATCATGAAGGTGGAGCGGCCGCCGGCCAGATCGTCCGCAGCTCCGATGCGCGTGAATATCCTGTCGATCTGGCCGATGCGCGCGGCGGTGGCCGGCACGAAACTGCCGGTCCTGGCCAGCAGGACAATCAGGGCGGTTTGGCGCATATAGGTAGACTTGCCGCCCATGTTGGGACCTGTAATCAGCAACATCCGCCTTTGCGGCCCCAGCTCGCAGTCGTTGGGTGTGAACCGCTCTATGGAATGCTCGACCACTGGATGGCGGCCGGCCTCGATGACGATTTCATTGTCTTGCGTGAGCTCGGGCGCGATCCAGTCGTTGAGCGCGGCATGTTCGGCCAGTGCCGCGAGGGCATCGATTTCTGCAAGAGCAGAGGCGCAGCGGGACAGGGCCGGCGCATGAGCCATGAGCTCGTCCAGCAGATTTTCGAACAGCCATTTTTCGCGCGACAGGCTGCGGTCCTTGGCCGAGAGCACTTTGTCTTCCCAGGTTTTTAATTCGGGGGTAATGTAGCGTTCGGCGCTTTTCAGGGTTTGGCGACGGCGATATTCGGCCGGCACTTTGTCGGATTGCCCGCGCGACACCTCGATGTAAAAGCCGTGAACCCGGTTGAATTCAACACGCAGATTGCTGATGCCGGTGCGCTCGCGTTCGCGGGCCTCAAGTTCAAGCAAAAACTCGCCGCTGTCGCTGGCAAGGCGCCGCAACTCGTCGAGCTCATCGTCGTAGCCGGCGGCAATGACGCCGCCCTCGCGTATCATCAAGGCAGGTTCCGGATCGACGGCATGGTGCAATAGCGCCGCGATGGCGGGATCGATGTCTATACGTTGACTAAACGGGGTCAGAGTCGACTCAGCGTTGAAGCAGAGCTTCAGGTGGTCCACGACGGCCGGCAGCAGCGCCAATGCTTCACGAAGGCTGGCCAATTCTCGCGGACGGACCGATCGCAATGCGATACGAGTGGCTATGCGTTCCAGATCGGGGTAGCGATCCAGCATCTGGCGCAGCGTGGAGAGCGGCGCTTCGGCATTGAGCCTGTCCTGCCTGGGGGCCGACAGGAACACGGAGATGACCTGTTGGCGCGCCAGGGCGGCATGATTGTCGCGCAGCGGATTGTGCAGCCAGCGCCGCAGCAGCCGGCTGCCCATGGGTGTCTCGCAATGGTCCAGCGTCGAGAAAAGTGTAGGGCCGGGCTCGCCGCTAATGGTTTCGGTGATTTCCAGATTCTTGCGCGTAACCGGGTCCAGTACGACGTATTCCCCCCCGTGATCCACCTGTATGGCTTGTATGTGCGAGAGCGATTGCGACTGGGTGCGGCTGACATAACGCAGCAAAGCTCCGGCGGCGCAACTGGCCGTGGGCAGGTCGGACAGGCCGAAGCTGGCCAGTGAATCGACCGCGAAGTGCCTTTGAAGCACATCGCGCGCGCCGTCCGCCTCGAAATGCCAGTCTGGGATGGCGCTGATCGCAATGCCGCCGCCAGCTTCGATGCGTGCATTTTCGGCACATACCAGTTCGGCCGGAGCGATACGGTGCAGCTCGGTGTCCAGCATGTCGCGCGCGCATTCGCTGACCTTGAATTCGCCATTGGCCAGATTCATCCAGGCCAGCCCTGCGCGTTCAGCCTTGTTCACTCTTGCGGTCCAGACGGCCGCTATCATGCGGTCGGCCTTCGCGGGCAGCAGCGCTTCATCGGTCAGGGTGCCGGGTGTGACGATGCGCACGATCTTGCGCTCTACCGGACCTTTGCTGGCGGCCGGATCGCCAACCTGTTCGCAGATGGCGACGGATACGCCCTGGGCGACGAGCCGGGCCAGATAGCCCTCCATGGCATGGAAGGGAACCCCCGCCATGGGTATGGGCGCGCCGTTGGATGAGCCGCGTTTGGTCAAGGTGAGATTGAGCAGCCGCGCGCCGCGCTCGGCATCGCTGTAGAACATCTCGTAGAAGTCGCCCATGCGATAGAACAGCAGATGCGAACCGGCCTCGGCTTTGAGACGATGGTATTGCTGCATCATGGGGGTGTGGTTTTCTACCTTTCCGGAACTGCTCATTTTTTAGACAATGTTTCCGTAAGTTGTTCGATTTTCATATAAAAACCGAGTTGAAAGATTACGCTAGCGAATCAGGATTCGGGACTGAACGCTATGGCTGCCTGCAAGTTCAACGCCAGGCGACATATTACGCTATGCACCTCCCAAAGCCGCCGTAGTGGATGTGCCATAAACAATACCTGACCTAAAATTATCCTACTTGAGTAGAATAAATTGTTCTACTAAAATAGGACTTATTGGATCCCAGGTAAACAGGAGGAACCTATGCTTCAAACTCTACGCAAAGCCGGTGGCTCGCTTGTGATGACGGTACCTAAGGCATTTGTCGAGCAGAACGGTCTAAGCGAAGGCTCCCAGGTTGAGCTCCATCTTCTAGGAAAGAAGATGACCGTCGAGGCACCAATCCGTCCGCGCTATAAGCTGACCGACCTGATGGCTGAAATGCATGAAGGGTTGCCTCGTGTCGAGGGTTGGGAGGAAATGCCTTCTGTTGGACTGGAGAACGGCTGATGGCGTATGTGCCCAGCCGTGGTGACATCGTGCATCTGGATTTCGACCCGTCCTCCGGTCGAGAGATGCAGGGTCCGCACTTTGGTCTTGTCCTGAGCGGCAAGGTCTTCAACCAACAGGGGTTGGCGATGATTTGTCCGATTTCGCAGGGACCTGCTGCGGCGGCCCGAACTTATGGAACGGTGGTCACGCTGATGGGGGTGGGTACTGACACTCAAGGTGCGGTGCATTGCCACCAGTTGAAGTCGCTGGATTGGCGGGCACGTAAAGTACGCCTCAAGGAGACCGTACCGCAGTCTGTTGTCGATGAGGCCTTGGCCAGAATCGAAGCTATTTTGTTTGAGTGACGTGGCCGTTGGGGGCGTCGGTAGGGGTAGCAAATGGCAATACAGAGCCTGCTCTGGGCAATTCAAGCACAAGATCCGGATGGTCATTTCCGTGTAATCTGCTGAATACTTCAGGCTCGCAACTTTCCAGCGATGTACACCAAGCCATGTCCCAGCCTAACTATTCTGATAGACCGATGGCCGTTCTGGAATGGATGATGCTCATCGCTCTTGCGGCGGTGTGGGGCGCGTCGTTCTTCTTTAACCGTGTGGCGGTGAATGAGCTTCCGGTTTTTACGGTTGTGGTTTCCCGCGTGGCGTTTGCCGCAATTCTGCTTCTCGTGATCTTGAGACTCAAGGGCGAGAGGATGCCGGCGGACCATCGGGTCTGGATGGCGTTCTTCGGCATGGGATTGCTGAACAACGTCATTCCCTTTTCCCTGATCGTGTGGGGGCAGCAGCATATCGCCTCGGCCGTTGCCTCTATCCTGAACGCCTCCACGCCATTGTTCGGGGTGATCTTTGCCCACTTCCTGACCAGCGATGAGAAGATAAGCGTCAACAAGTTGCTTGGCGTGGTGGCCGGGTTTGCCGGTGTTGTCATCATGATTGGTTTTGACGTTCTCGATACGCTCGGCACAACGGTTGTGGCGCAAATAATGTGTCTTGCCGGGGCGGTGTCCTATGCCTTGGCAGGAATCTTCGGGCGCCGATTCCGTGCCATGGGCATTACCCCGATGGCGACCGCCACGGGGCAAGTGATTGCTTCCAGCATTCTGCTTCTTCCTCTCATGGCCGTCGTCGACCGGCCTTGGACACTGGATACACCCAGCATGGCTGCGGTGGGCGCTTTGATCGGCTTAGCGGCAATCTCGACTGCACTGGCTTATGTGCTTTATTTTCGAATTCTCGCTACGGCTGGCGCAACAAACCTGTTGTTGGTCACATTCCTGATTCCTGCCAGCGCGATCATGCTCGGCGTTTTGTTCCTTGGTGAAAGCCTGCTGCCCAAGCACCTGTTCGGCCTGGCCCTGATCGGTGTCGGAATGGCCATTATCGATGGCCGGCTGTGGCAGCTTGTGCGTCAATACTAGGGCGCGTTTTCGGGCCAGTAGTAGGCGTCGCCATAGATGCGTCCGCCGAATATGGCCGTGCCTATGCGCACCTCGGTCGACCCTTCTTCAATGGCAATCTCGAAATCGCCGCTCATTCCCATGGACAGCCGATCCAGTTCGACACCGGGAATGGCTTCCTGCCGAGTACGGTCGCGCAGCTCACGCAGGGTACGGAAACATGCACGGACAGCGTCCTGGCTCTCGACATTGATTGCCATGGTCATCAGGCCGCGTACGCGCAGGGTGGGCGTGTCACGGGCAATGCTGCGCAGAAATGCCGGCAGTTCGGCCGGCGGCAAGCCATACTTGCTAGGTTCGGTCGATGTCTTGACTTGCACCAGCACGTCGATGGCGCGGCCTTCCTGCTGCAATCGCTTGTCCAGGGCGATGGCCAGTTCCATGCGGTCCAGCGACTGTACCTCTGCGGCCAGGCGCGCGACGTCTTTAGCCTTGTTGGTTTGCAGATGGCCGATCATGATCCAGTCGATATTGCAATCGGCCAGGCCATCGTATTTGGACCGGATTTCCTGCACCTTGTTCTCGCCGAACCGGTGCACGCCAAGACGCACGGCTTCACGTATTGCTTCTTCGCCAAAGGTCTTGCTTACCGGCAGCAGCGCAACCGAATCGGGCGGCCGACCGGCGCGAAGTGCAGCGGCGCTGATACGGTCTTTGATTTGAGCAAGGCGCTGGGCGATAGAACTTTCGTCGGTCATGTCGGCATACCCTGAAAATGATTGCCGCCCTGTAGGCCAGGGCGGCGAATAAGCTGCAGATGCCATTGTAGACCGCCAGGAGGGTGGGCTCCTAGGCAGGCGACATGAGCGACTGGTGGACCTGCGCCGTGATCTCGTAGGAGCGCAGCCGCGCCGTGTGATCGAACATGTTCGAGGTAATCATCAATTCATCGGCGCCGGTCTTGTCCAGAAAGGCCTTGAGTTGGGCCGCGACGGTTTCGGGCGCGCCTATCGCAGAGCACGACAGGACGTGTTGCAAGAGTTCCTGGGCCTGCGGTCCTATCTGGTCCAGATACCCTTTTTGGGGAGGAGGCAGGCGGGAAGGGCGGCCGCTGCGCAGATTGACAAACGACTGCTGCCACGATGTCGCCAGAAACTGGGCTTGTTCGTCAGTGTCGGCCGCGAATACATTGAAACCCAGCATCACATAAGGCTTTTGCAAACGATCCGACGGCTGGAACGTGCTGCGATACAGCTGAATGGCCTGCATCATTTGCTGAGGCGCGAAATGCGAGGCAAAGGCATAGGGCAGCCCTAGCGCCGCGGCAAGCTGGGCGCCGAACAGGCTGGAACCGAGTATCCAGATGGGAACATTCAAGCCTTTACCCGGCACCGCCTGGACGGATTGCCGGGGCTCATCCGATAAGTAGTCCATCAGCTCGACCACATCGCGCGGAAACTCGTCGGCATCCGTAGCCAGGTTGCGGCGTAGCGCGCGCGCGGTAGTCTGGTCCGAGCCGGGAGCCCGACCCAGACCCAGGTCGATGCGCCCGGGGAAAAGCGCTTCGAGCGTGCCGAATTGCTCTGCGATGACCAGCGGCGAGTGATTGGGCAGCATGATGCCGCCGGCACCCACACGTATGGTGGACGTGCCGGCGGCTACATGCCCGATGAGCACAGAGGTGGCCGCGCTGGCAATACCCGGCATGCCGTGGTGTTCGGCCATCCAGTAGCGGTTGTAGCCCCAGCGCTCGCCATGCTGGGCGATATCCAGCGTATTGCGGAACGATTCGGCGGCGTTGCTGCCTTCGGTGATGGGGGAGAGGTCGAGTATGGAGAATGGAGTCATTATGGACAGATGGGGCTGCCCCGCAGGAAATCAATGGGCGGCATTCAAAACCTTCCCGATCTGGCGCCAACCCGCGCGCCCACTACCATTTCGGTGATCCAGCCTATCAGTATGGACGTGTAGGCCTGCTGGCATGCCTTCTCGGTGAGGGCATGATCGGCGCCGTCGACCACGCGGTGCGTGAGTGAGTGGGAATTTCGAAAGGCGGCGCGGTAGCTCATGATGGTGGCGTGCGGGACGAGGTGATCGTGTTCCGATTCCACCAGCAAGACGTCGCCCTTGAAGCCTGCGCAGGCCGCCAGCGCGCGGTTTTCTTCGGGTGTAACGGGCGCTCCGCGGTACACCGCCAGATCTTCGCGGTTCAGTTGACGCTTGGGCAAGGACCATTCGGCATCTCGGTACAAGGAAGGAACCCGCAATGACAGCCACTTTACCGGGCGCATCGTCGTCAGTATGGTGGACAGATAGCCGCCGTAGCTGGTGCTGACTACCGCGATCGACGATGTATCGATTGCGGGGTGCTGTGCCAGCAGATCGTAGGCGGCAATGATGTCGTGCAGATTCTCTTCGCGTGTGACGGTCTGCTGGCGCGCCGAACCTTTTTCATGACCGCGCAGGTCGAAGGTCAGGCACACGCATCCCAAGCCGGCGATGCCGCGTGCGCGGTCCAGGTCGCGCTCCTGGCTGCCACCCCAGCCGTGCACAAACAGTACGCCCGGTACTTTGGATTGCGGGGCCAGGAATGTGCCGGCGATATGCTCGTCCTGGACCACTATCTCTACAGAAGTGCTGCTAGTTCCCATAGGGCTCCACCGTTACATATTTCCTTATCAAACCCAGGTCCTTGTCTTCGCCCCGAAACACTTCTGTCGCAGAGGCGGGCGGATCGATCTCCTGGCCAAAGATCTCTATCGTGCTGGCACGAACCTGCTGCACATCTTCGTGCGCCTGGAAGACCTCAAGCGCGGCGATTTCCGCACTGCTCGCACCGCCCGAGCGCCAGGATTGCTCCAGCACGCCGACACGCCATTTGCCCTGGGTATCGACGCCGCCGGCAATATCGTAGTTGCGTCGCGAGGCGAACAGCTCGGTAAAGCAATCCGTGGCAGCCTGGTCGTAAGTCTGAGCCTTGGCGATGGCCTCGCGGAAATCATCGGGAAGGTCCATTTTGTGCAGGGCATCGAAGCCGCCGCGCGTGACAATGAGGTCCGAACCGCCATATACCAGCTCGCCATGGTTGTCCTTTGTCAGCCGCTGAGTGCCTACATAGCTGGCAATCAGATTGGCTACGCGAACCTGGCCGACGCTGTACGTCTTTACCTTGTCCAGATGCTCTTCCAGCACTACGCCGCAGTCGGACAGGCGATCTGTATTGAGTTCTTGCAGCGCCTGATCGAGTTCGCCGATGTTCGAGACCAATACCTGGCCGCGGCCTGCGGTCGCGTGCACGGGTTTCAGGCGCAGCACGCCATGTTGCAGCAGCTCTATCCCCGCCTCGCGTGCATCTTCCAGGGTGAAGCTGGTGTATCCCCTTAAAACTGCATCCTTTATCCGGAGACCAAAGTCGCGCGACCAACCTTGCGGTGCGTATGCCCGATCTGCCCGCAAAGGATGAGTAATGGCTTTGGTTGGAATGAACGCATAGGGTGCAACCCCGCCAAACAAATCGGTTTCGGTTTTTATGCCGAGTCCGCGTGCCTCCGCCATGCCGATAAGAGTGTCGCTGGGAAGGAAGTACAGGCGGCCGGCATACCTCTTTGTCTTGTCGTACTCCCCTTCAAACTGTCCTCCCAACAGGCCCGCAATGCGCTTGCCCAGCTCGAAATGCACCGCTTTATCGTGCTCGGGTTCATGCTCGCGTACCGCGTACACCAGCACAGTTCCACCGGCCGTTCCGGGTAATTTTCGATTTACACCCATTTATTCATTCGCCGGCTGATTCGACGGGCCGGTTCCTATGGAAACCAGGTCGCTGGCCGGCACGCCTTTTTTCCGTGTGTCGTCGGCGACGCGCGTCGGCGTTTCTGTTCCCTCTATTTTTGAGGCATCGCCTGCATCGGTGTGTGGATCTGGTGGCCGTGCGACTGGATCGCCATGCCCCGGCGTGATTCCGGACGGATCCTGGGATGGAAAGGGACGTTGGGCTTTATTGGTCATGACCGTTCCTTGCTCTGATAGAAAACAAGCGGGCGGACGTACGCCGCCCGCCGCTTGCCGTTGTCTTATTTGGCAACTTCTACCTTCGGAAGAGCCTTGAGCTGGTCTTTCGTGTAGCCGGTCAGTGTCAGTTTATCGTCGCCCTGGGTCACTTTGTCGAAGGGGATGGCAACGTCGTGCGAGCCCATGCCCAGGAAGCCGCCGGCACCGATGACGTAGTAGACGGCTTTGCCGTCGTCCGCAAGAATGACGTCCGTAATTTCACCTACTTTTTCATCGTTCTCGTTATGCACGTCCTTGCCCATGATCTTTTTCTTCACGCTCCAGCCGGAGATCGCCTGGGTCGCTTCGGCACTGTCTCCCGCGCCGGTTGCACCCATTCCGGCGGCTGGGGCGGTGCTGTTCGTGGGTGCGGTTGGCGTGCCGGCGGGGGAGGACGTCGAAGGCGGTGTGGCCGGAGCGGGCGCGGCGGCGCCCCCGGCCGCCGAACTACCGCTTTCGGCGGCCGGAGTGGTTTGTGCATGAAGTACTGGAGAGATGATGAAGGGTAGTGAACATGCCGCGATGGCGAATAGGCGTTTCATAGTAGCTCCTTGAAAGTCGATTGGTCCCCGCTTTCAGCAAGTGGCATGCCATGCTTCTTCGCTGGAGATCAGGCATGGTGGTTGCTGAAGGAGCGTTCAGTCGCCTTTTGATTGAAGGCGATATGCCAACGAAGAACTTAACAGGGGGAATGCCCATGCTCTATACCATCGCCGTAATCCTGCTTGTCCTATGGCTGTTAGGCCTGGTCACGTCATACACGATAGGCGGCTTCATTCACATTCTTATCGTGGTCGCTATTGTCATGGTGCTGGTGCGCTTGATTAGCGGAAGATCTCCCTGATCAGAGTTCTATAGGCTAAATGTCGGAGACAGGCGCCGGTATGTGGCTGGCGTTTTTATGGACATTGATGGCGCAATCCATGCAAGCCATTGTTTTTCATTGCTAATTCGGAATAAGCCCCAGGTTGTCCTCGGGCTTATCCACATAATGCGGGGATAAGTGGCCCAAAAATTAGGTTTTTTGGCGTATTTTCATCCAATGGAAGTAATAGCCTGATTTAACTGCATTTATAGCAATAGTGCCCATGTTGTCCTCGCGGTTATCCACAGTCGAGGTGGATAAGTTCGTCGGGCGTTAGATTTTGCCGGCAAGTGTCTTCAAGCCGTCCTGGATAAGCCTGGCGATTTCGCGCTGGCGAGGGGACGGCATGCGTTCTGTAATGGCTGTCGCGCTGATTGCCAGATAAGGCTGTTTGTTTGAGTCATACAGTGCGCATCCAACGCCCAGTGCCCCGCGCACGGCGTAGTTGCCGACCACCGAATAACCCCGCGTTCGGGTGTTTTGCACAAGCTGGCGCATTTCACGCTCGGTCATGCCGCCATACTGCTCGAGGCGGTCGCTATTGTGCGCAATGATTTCCTCTACTGTTTCATCATCGAGTCCGGCCAGCAAAGCCATGCCGCCCGAACCCACGCCCAGCGGCTGGCGTTTGCCGGCGAAGGTAGCAAGGATCTGGACCGGATAGGCGCCGATCTCGCGCCACAGGCTGACCGACTCGTAGCCGTCCCGTACGACGAGAAAAACCGCATCCCCCGTGATGGAGGCCAACTTCTTCAGTACCGGCAGGGCCACTTCGATGCGTGGATCCAGCCCGTGGCCGGCGATTGAAATATCCTGGCAGGCCGTGAAACGCTTGCTGCCTCCGATGCTTTTGGCAAAGCCGCCCTCCACGAGTGCGGCGAGCAGCCTGTATATAGTAGGTCGTTGCAAACCTGTAAGGCGTGCAAGGCTGGTTACGCTCAAGCCGCTATCCGGCCCCTCCTGCAGCGTGCGCAGCACCTGCAAGCCCCGTCGCAAGGTGCGTGGCCCGGTAGCGGAGGTCTCGGTGTCGGCTAATGTGTCCACAGAATGTACGTCTCGGTTGGAGGAAAGCGAGAAATGAGAGAAAATGCCACCACCATTATAGAACTGTCCGCAACATGGACACTATTTACCCGGAGGACACTTTGAAGATTCATTCCAGATTCAAGCTAGGCGCCAAGGCTATTGCGGCCAGCATGCTGTTTGCCAGCACAGTAGGATTCGCCGGCAGTGCGTCGGCAGCCTATCCTGATCACGCTATCCGCATGATCGTCGGTTTTTCCGCAGGCGGCACAACCGATGTGGTGGCGCGTATTCTGGGCAAGGAAATGAGCGAGGCGCTGGGTCAGCCCGTCGTGGTCGAAAATCGTCCCGGAGCCGGCAGCAATATCGCTACTGAGATGGTTTCACGGGCGAAACCCGACGGCTACACCTTGTATATGGTCGCCGTCACTGCCGCAATCAACCAGACGCTATACAAGAACCTGCGTTTTGACCTTGTCGAAGACTTTACTCCGGTGGCACTGGGCGTGCGCGTTCCCAACGTCCTGGTGGTCAACCCTGAAGTTCCCGTCAAGTCGGTGAAAGAATTGGTCGAATATGCCAAGGCCAACCCCGGCAAACTGAATTTCGCGTCGTCGGGCAGCGGCACTTCCATTCACATGGCGGGCGAATTGTTCAAGCAATTGACCGACATCGATGCAGCCCATATCCCTTACAAGGGCAGCTCGCCGGCACTGACCGACCTTATCGGCGGCCAGGTTCAATACATGTTCGACAACATGCCTTCAGCATGGCCTCACGTCGAGTCCGGCAAGCTTCGCGCTCTGGCCGTGACCACGGCAGACCGCACGCAGACCGCTCCCGATCTGCCTACCATGCAAGAGTCGGGCTTTCCTTCCTATGATGTGTCGTCATGGTTTGGCGTGATCGCGCCCAAGGGCACCCCCGATGACGTTGTGAACAAGCTCAACGCCGCCATTCAAGAGGCTTTGGCCAAGCCCGAAGTCCAGGAACGCATGGCTGGCCTGGGTGCCGTTCCGGCCAAGACCACGCCTGCCGAGTTTGGCGCTTTCATCAAGTCTGAAGTAGACAGCTGGGCCAAGGTCGTCAAGGCTTCTGGCGCCACCGTCGACTGATATATAGTCATAGGTGTACCGGCCGGCCTGTGGCCGGCCATTTTTATGAACGGGTTCTTCTTTATTACGCGGATGCAGCATGATTTCCAAAATTACTGAAAGCTTGCGGGAGGCTCTTTCCGACGTTCCCGACGGTGCCATTATTATGGTGGGCGGATTCGGCCTGGCCGGACAGCCCCGGGAGTTGATCGATGCACTGCTGGATCAAGGCGCAAAAGACCTGACCATCATCAACAATAATGCCGGTAACGGCGATACCGGGCTGGCAGCTCTGCTGGCGGCCGGACGCGTACGCAAAGTGATCTGCTCCTTTCCCCGGCAAGCCGATTCACACGTGTTCGATGCCTTGTATCGTGCCGGCAAGGTCGAGCTCGAACTGGTGCCGCAAGGCAACCTGGCCGAACGCATACGCGCCGGCGGGGCCGGCATTGGCGGCTTTTATACACCCACCGGTGCAGGTACGCTGCTGGCCGAGGGCAAGGAACAACGCACGATCAACGGTCGGAAATATGTGCTCGAGTATCCTCTGCACGCCGACTACGCATTGATCAAGGCCTTGCGCGGCGACAGGTGGGGCAACCTGGTGTATCGCAAGACCGCCCGCAACTTCGGTCCCATTATGGCAACCGCTTCGCGCATCGCTGTTGCGCAGGTCGACGAGATTGTCGAGCTTGGTGCGCTGGACCCCGAAGCCATTGTGACTCCGGGTCTTTTCGTTCAACGTGTGGTAGCTGTGGGAGCGACAAAATGAAGCCTTTCAACCGTGAGCAAATGGCCGCCCGCGTGGCGCAGGACATACCTGAAGGCAGCGTCGTCAACCTGGGCATAGGTTTGCCCACCAAGGTGGGCAACTATCTTCCGGCCGATCGCGAAATTATTCTGCACAGCGAAAACGGCGTAATCGGCATGGGTCCGGCCCCGGAAGCGGGCGCCGAGGATCCCGACATGATCAATGCGGGCAAGCAACCGGTAACATTGCTGCCCGGCGGCGCGTTCTTCCATCATGCCGACTCGTTTGCCATGATGCGCGGCGGCCATCTGGATATCTGCGTGCTGGGGGCCTTCCAGGTCTCGCGATCCGGCGACCTGGCCAACTGGCACACAGGCGGACCGGACGATATACCGGCCGTAGGCGGGGCCATGGATCTGGCGATCGGTGCACGGTCGGTGTATGTGTTGATGGAGCTCTTGACGCGCCAGGGCGAAAGCAAGCTTGTGGAACGCTGCACTTATCCGCTTACCGGGCTGGGCTGCGTATCGCGCGTCTATACCGATTTGGCCGCGTTCGAGCTCAGAGATGGCCAGGTCATCCTTATCGATGATCTGGCCGGTGCAGGTATTGCTGAACTCTCGCGACTGACCGGCATGGCGCTGGTTGCAGGCTGATCACTTCCGCCTTGCCGTCTTTATCATGGCGGTGCACAGGCCGCGCAGCATATCGACTTCGTCCCGCGTAAGCGCATTGCGCCCGAACATATGGCGCATGCGCGGCATCAGTTTTTTGGGATGCAGGGGGTCGAGAAAGCCGACTTCCACCATGGCTTGTTCCCAGTGGGTCATGAGCGCCTGCACTTTTTCACCGGTCGCCGGCTCGTTGCCGGTCTCGTGCTGGCCGTCGGTTACCGGCAGCAAGGGGAGTGACGCGGCGACCGCCAGGGCGTAACGCAGTTCCCAGGCCGCAAGCTGCAAGGCCTGGGCAACATTGAGAGAACTGTATTCCGGATTGGCGGGGATGTGGCAGATGCGCTGACATAAGGCGATATCGTCATTGGTCAGCCCCGACCTTTCAGTGCCAAGTACGATAGCCACCTTGTTGTTGCTTTGTTGAAGGTGGTTGCAACTTATATCGGCTGCCACACGGATATCGCAGGGTGGAGGGCCTATCATACGGGCTCGCGCGGTAAGGGCAAAAGCCATGGTCACGGGCGCCAACGCTTCTTCCAGAGTCGGAACGATAGTCACGGCAGCCAGGACGTCGGTTGCACCGCTGGCCAGGGATTGGGCCTCCGGCAAGTCTTGCACATCGGGGAAGCGCGGAGCTACCAGGCACAAGTCGTGAAACCCCATCGTCTTGATCGCGCGGGCGGCCGCGCCGACATTTCCGGGGTGGCTGGGATGTACCATAATGAAACGAACGCGGGCGAATGCATTGGCCGTTTCGGAAGAAAACGTCTGAGTCATTTAAAATAGATGGTTTTTAATGTTTATTGCCTGATTTTTTGCCTTTCCAGGCGGTCTGATTCGGCTGTGCCAGGCACTGACAGTCTTTTTGTTTAATACGGAATTTTATGCACCCGATGCTCAACACCGCCATCAAGGCGGCTCGCCGTGCTGGCGCCATTATCAACCGCGCCAGCCTCGACCTGGAACGCCTGCAAGTGGCACGCAAAGGGCCCAAAGATTATGTCACGGAAGTCGATCATGCCGCTGAAGAGGCCATAATCGATATTTTACGCACAGCTTATCCAGATCACGGTTTTCTCGGCGAAGAATCCGGCACGCATCTGGCCAGCGGCCAGGCCGTCGATGCGCAGGCAGAATTCCAATGGATCATCGATCCGCTCGATGGCACGACCAATTTCATCCACGGCCTGCCGATTTACGCCGTATCGATTGCGCTGGCGCAGCGCGGACAAGTCACCCAGGCGGTCATCTATGATCCGTCGCGCAATGAGCTGTTCACCGCAACGCGTGGCGGCGGCGCCTTCATGAATGACAGGCGGGTCCGTGTGTCGGGCCAGACGCGTTATCACGACGCATTGCTGGGTGCCCACGTGCCCGGTTCTGCCGGCGTTATCGCCGCCAATACGCGCTATGGCAGCATGTTGTCGGAATGCGCTGCCGCACGGCGGCTTGGTTCCACGGTGCTCGATCTGGCCTATGTGGCCAACGGACGCCTGGATGGTTATTGCGGCGTAAACCTGAAGCCATGGGATCTCGCCGCAGGCGGCCTGCTGATACTGGAAGCGGGCGGCCTGATTTCCGACTTCGATGGTGAACAAGACTGGCTGAAAAGCGGAAGCGTGCTGGCCGCTACACCCAAGATCTTCACACAGATGCTGGGCCACGTGCAGGCCTGATACACCGCAGCAGGGGCCGGGCAGTTTCCGCCGGCCCTCGTTTTTTTCATCACTGCTTGTCTTACGGAGCTTTCTTGATGGAATGGATGCTGGACCCATCGGCTTGGGTCGGCTTGCTTACCTTGGTCATTCTCGAGATTGTCCTGGGTATAGACAATCTGATTTTTATCGCCATTCTTGTCGAAAAGCTGCCGCCAGCCCTGCGCGACCGGGCGCGGGTGCTGGGATTGTCGCTGGCCCTGGTAATGCGGCTGGTTTTGCTGTCGGTCATGTCATGGTTGATAAAACTGACGGATCCCCTTGTCGCGCTTGGGCCCATGAGTTTTTCGGGGCGCGATCTGATTCTGATCGTCGGTGGATTTTTTCTGCTTTTCAAAGGTACGCTCGAACTCCACGAAAGGGTGGAAGGCCGGGCCGTACACGCCTCGGGTGCGCGCATGCATTCGAGCTTCTGGGTCATCGTCACGCAAATTGTCATTCTCGACGCCGTTTTCTCCATAGATGCCGTCATTACCGCCGTGGGCATGGTGGATCATTTATCCATCATGATGATCGCGGTGATCATTGCCATCGGCCTGATGCTGGTCGCATCCAAGCCTCTGACGCGATTTGTCAATGCACACCCCACAGTCGTGATCCTGTGCCTGGGCTTTCTGCTTACCATCGGTTTTTCGCTATTGGCCGAAGGCTTTGGTTTTACGGTGCCTAAAGGTTATTTGTACGCCGCGATCACTTTTTCAGTCGCAATCGAAATGCTCAATCAGGTGGCAAGACGCAATATGCGCCGCATCGAGACACGGCGACCCTTGCGCGAGCGCACGGCCGAAGGGGTGTTGCGCATGCTGGGCAAACGTCCCCTTGTTGGTCCTGAGCAAGAGCAAGCCGGATCCGAGGAGTCCGTTCAAGTCTTCGGCGACGAAGAACGCTACATGGTCAGCGGGGTACTGACCCTGGCTGATCGATCCATCAATTCCATCATGACCCCTCGCACGGACGTGTCATGGATAGACCTGAACGATGACCCCGCGGAGCTGCGCGAGCAGATTGCCAAGGCCCCGCATAGCTTCTTCCCGGTGTGTCGGGGGTCGCTCGACGAGGTCATAGGCATAGGCCGGGCAAAAGAAATGATCGCCGACCTGATCACGCTTGGGCACGTCAGGCTTTCACGCTTGCGTGATCCGGTCATCGTGCACGAGTCGATCGGGGTGTTGCGACTGATGGATACGCTGAAGCGTTCAAGAGGGCAACTGGTACTGGTCACCGACGAATTCGGAGCCATAGAAGGCGTGGTCACTCCTATTGATGTGTTCGAAGCCATAGCCGGCGAATTTCCCGACGAAGACGAAACCCCCGATATTGTCGTCGAGGGCGAGGGTCGCTGGCGTGTTGATGGGGCAGCCGACCTGCACCATCTCGAACTTCTCCTGAACACAGACGACCTGGTGGACGACGACGAAGGGTATTCGACGCTGGCCGGCTATCTGCTCGAACGCTTCGGCCACTTGCCGGCGCCGGGCGACAGCTGCGAACTGCGCCAGGAGCACGCTACTTTTAAATTCACGATATTGCGTCTGGACGGACGCCGCATAGCGACGGTTCAGATCGAACGCACATATCATCAGACGGACGATGCAAACGACATGGGTGAGTATGACTGACAATACATTGTTTCTGATCAAGGCTCTGTTTCTGGGGCTGATGGAAGGCCTCACCGAATTCATTCCGGTATCCAGCACGGCCCACTTGCTGCTTATCGGCGACTGGATCAATTTTTCATCCGGTAGCGACAAGGTATTCGAAGTTGTGATCCAGTTTGGCTCCATCATGGCGGTCATCTGGATATTCCGCGCGCGCGTCTGGCAACTGATACGGGGAACACTCACTGGCGATCGCAGAGAGATGCTGTTCATGCGCAATCTGCTGATTGCATTCCTGCCCGCCGCGGTAATCGGGGCGCTCATGATCAAATACATCAAGGCTTTGTTTCACAGCCCCGGGGTGTTTGTCGTGACCTTGATTCTCGGTGGCCTGATCATGCTGTGGGTAGAACGCAAGCCGCAATATTCCAAGCATGGAAAGGGCGGCCCCATATTGGCCAAGGGCGATAGCGTTGCCTCGCAACACGCCACCGCGGTCACCCTCGAACAAATCACCTGGCGGCAGGCGCTGGTCGTGGGGTTTGCGCAGTGCCTGGCCATGGTGCCGGGTACGTCGCGGTCGGGGGCCACAATCATCAGCGGCATGATGGCAGGCATACAACGCAAGACGGCGACAGAGTTTTCTTTTTTTCTTGCGATGCCGACCATGCTGGCGGCGACGGTCTACGATCTGTACCGCAACGCCAGCGCATTGTCCGCCACCCAGATGGAAGCCATTGCAGTAGGTTTTGTGGCGGCCTTTGTCAGCGCCTTGATCATTGTGCGCGCGGTGCTGCGCTTCGTATCGAAAAGAACTTACCGCCCCTTTGCGTGGTACCGCATTGCCTTGGGTTTTGTTGTGCTCGCCTGGCTGCTGATGCGTTAAATCTGGAAACATCCCGCTATAATTGCTCGCTTGTATCCGCCCATCCTACAAGAGATAGCATTTATGACTGCCGAATGTTGCCCGCACGATCTTCGTGACATTTCACATTTCGAAGCGGCCGTCCGGCAGTTTCGCAGCCAGTACTACGAGCGCGATCCTGAAATGATGCAGCGGCTGTCCAAGGGGCAGGCCCCCGCAACGCTCATCATCGCGTGCAGCGATTCCCGTGTGGATACCGGCGTCTTGCTGGGCGCGCAGCCTGGCGAACTGTTCACCGTTCGCAATATTGCCAATCTTGTGCCGCCATACCAGCAGGGCGCCGGCTTGCACGGCACGGGGGCGGCCATCGAATACGCGGTCCGCGACGTTGACGTGGACCACATCATTGTGCTGGGTCATGCCAGTTGCGGCGGAATCAAGGGCATGCTGGCGGCCGCAGACGGCAAACCGCTGGACCGTGAGTTCGTGGGCGATTGGGTCGCCATGGCCATGAATGCGACTGAACTCTATCTGAATCCCGACGAGTCGGGCGTGCGGCACAAGGTGTCCTTGGAACTTCTGAAAGAAAACCCGGGTCTGGTCGAACGCGCGGCCGTCACCGGTTCGCTGCATAATCTTTTGACCTACCCATGGGTAAAAGAACGTTTCGATAGCGGCAAACTTTTCCTGCATGGATGGTGGTTCGATATCGAAACAGGCGACTTGTGGAAATCCAGCCAGGATGATTTTCGCCTGATGCCTGTCGTGTAAGGGCTGGGTCCTGACGCATGCGTAAGCCGGAATCGATTGTTTACTGGATCAATGACAGGCTGCCGGTTCCCACCGCAATGGGCCTGGCCTTGCAGCAAATCGCCTTCCTGGGTGCGCTGCTGGTCGTACCCAACCTGTTTGTGCACGAAAGCTCTGTCAACCTGGGCAGCGGTGTCTACCTGGACATCGCCAGCGCTTCGCTTATTGCCAGCGCGTTGTCCATCCTGTTGCAAACCATGAACCGTTGGGGCATAGGCTCGGGCTACTACTACCCTCTGCAAGCAACCCCAACCGTGTTTGCCGTCATGTTCCTGGCAGGCAGCAGTTCCGGCGGCATGCCGCTGGCTTATGGCATGGTGTTCGTGACCGGTCTCACCCAGCTTGTGTTCAGCGCCTGCATCGTGCGCCTGCGCAGCGTCTTCACGGTAGAGATCGCGGGCCTCGCGGTAATGCTTACCGGAGTTGCCACGGGGCAGATCGGCGTCAAGATTCTGTTTGATGCGGAAGTCGGCCAGGGCGCGACGAATCTCGAACTGATGGTGGCCGCGTTCACTTTCTTTGTCATGGTGTTCTGCAATATCTGGGTGAAGTCGCGGCTACGCCTGTTCGCCACCTTGCTGGGCTTGCTGGCCGGCAGCACGATGGCGGCATTGCTGGGCCTGATGCCGGTGGAAAGCGTGGACTATATTGCCTCGACTCCGTGGCTGCGCCTGCCCAATCTGCCGGTATTCGGCTGGTCCTTCGATTGGAACCTGGTCTGGCCCTACATGCTCATGGGGCTGGCCTTGTCCTTGATGTCCATCGGTACGCAAACGGTGGCGCAGCGCATCGCCGACGCCGACTGGCACAAGCCGGATCTGCACGCCTATGGCCGGGGCCTGCGCGCCGAGGGCCTGACGCATGTGCTGGCGTCGTTCATCAATGCAATGCCCCAGTCTTCCAGCGGGGGAGCCGTCGGCCTGGCCGCCACTTCGGGCAGCGCGAGCCGCTATCTCGGCTATTGGGTCGCTGCTTTCCTGCTCATCACTGCCCTATGCTCCAAGCTGATCGTGCTCTGGCTGGCCGTGCCGGGTCCGGTCATTGGCGCGTTGCTGCTGTTCTTGTCCGCTTTCCTCATCATGGCCGGGTTGAAGCTGATTGCCTCGCGCATGCTCGACGACCGGCGCTCCCTTGCCCTGGGCATGGGGCTGATCGTAGGCGTGTCCCATCAATACATTGTCAGGGGCCTGGAGCACCTGCCCCTGGCCGGATTCATGAATCTGGCGGGGGTCACCAACGGTACGCTGATCGCGCTGGTGCTCACCGTGCTGTTTCGTCTGGGCGCGTCCCGTCGTACAAAGCAGCGCTTCTCGCTGGATGCGACGACTGCCGATGATCTTAACCGGTTCATGGAGAATCAGGGTCGCCTGTGGGGTGCCCGGCGCGATGCAGTGCAGCGCGCGGAGCAGGCAGTGTGGCAGGCCTTCGATATGCTTGCTCACTGTGGCCGGATTTCGCCCGACCAGCCGTGGCTGGAAGTGCGGACCCGTTTTGATGAATATGGCTTGCGCGTCACGTTCACCTATTCCGGTGCGGCTTTGCCCGTGGCGCGCGATACAGCCCCCACGCCGGATGCCTTGCTGGATGATCCGCAAGCCACGGCGCACCTTACTGCCTATTTGCTCAGCCGTCTTGCCAAGCGCGTACAAGTGCGGCAGCGCGACGCAATCGCGCAATTGCAGCTGGACTTCGAGGCGTGAGGTTTCAGGTCTGCTGATGCAGTACGGGGCCGTTGCGGTCTATCGCCAGCCAGCCGGACCGGGGAACCGGGCTGTGGTCGTAGTCCCAGTCGGGCAGCACAATGCGCTTGCGCGACCGGCCGTTCATCATGTACTGGTGCGTGGCGGGTCTATGGGTATGGCCGTGCACCATCGTATCGACATCGCTTTCCATGAAGGCCTGTTCGATCGCCTGAGGTTCGACATCCATGATGCGGGATGATTTATAACGATTTGCAGCGGTGCTGCGTTGCCTGGCCCAGTCGGCAATGCCCCGCCGTGCTTTAAGGCTTAGCGCCAAGAATATTTTCTGCACGACGGGATTGCGCACGATACGGCGAAAACGCTGATAGCCGGGATCGGCCGTGCAATATTCATCGCCATGCGAAAGGAGGATGCGGCCATAATCGGTGACGAGGCAGGCCTTGTCAGGCAGCAACTGCGCGCCCACGCGTCGCGCAAGAGCATGGCCGAGCAGGAAGTCGCGATTGCCGCGACCCAGCCACAGCGGCAGTGACGCCGATACGCCAACCAGCTTGTCCAGCGTATGCGCCAGCCATTCAGGAGGAGCCGCTAGCGCAAAGTCGTCGCCTATCCATGCGTCGAAGATGTCGCCGCATAAAATCAAGGCATCCGCCTGAGCGCATGCCTTGTCCAGAAAAAGATGGAAAGCGCGGGCTGTATTGGGTGTGTCGGGCCCCAGATGAATATCCGAGGCGACCCATACAGTGCCCGCCAACGGTATTTTATTCAACGACCGTCGCTTTCTCGATGATAACGTCTTCAACAGGGACGTCTTGATGGAAGCCCTTGTTGCCGGTCTTTACGCCCTTGAGCTTGTCGACCACCTCGGTGCCTTCGATGACCTTGCCGAAAACGGTATAGCCCCAGCCGTTGGGTGTAGGCGAAGTGAAGTTGAGAAAGTCGTTATCGGCCACGTTGATGAAAAACTGGGCCGTTGCCGAATGTGGATCGGAGGTGCGTGCCATGGCCAGCGTATAGCGGTCATTCTTCAAGCCATTGTTGGCTTCGTTTTCCACGGGCGCGTGCGTTTGTTTTTGCTTCATGTCGGCATCGAAACCGCCGCCCTGGACCATGAAGTTGTTGATGATGCGGTGGAAAATCGTGCCATCGTAAAAGCCTTCGTTGACGTAGGTCAGAAAACTTTCAACCGTTTTTGGCGCTTTTTCGGCGTTCAGTTCGATAAGCAGGTCGCCGTGGTTGGTTTGAAGCTTGACGCGTGGAGTTGTGGTTGTGCTCATGGGCTTACCTTGATTGGAAGTTGAAGAGGCTGCTTGCGCGATACTACCCATGCACAGGGCGAGCGATGTTGCGCAAGCAAGGCTGACGGCACGCAGCGTCGGACGCGACATGCCTGTAAGAAACGAAAGAGAAAGCATCATGTGCGGAGTAAATCCCTAGTAGGTTATTTTTTCAGGAGTTCGGCTGTTGCCTGAGCTTTGCCACGTGCGCTGCCAACACCCAACTGGGCGGCGCCCTGAAACGACTGGCGCGCAAGCATGAGTTGCACTTCGCCCATATTGGCCCGGGCGGTTCCATAATTTGGATTGGCCGACAGCGACATGGTCAGCGCATCTTGCGCCATTTCCAGCTTGCCCTGTTTAACATATTCGGCGGCCAGATTGTTCCACGGCTCGGGAAGCTCGGGATACAGGGTGGTCATCTTCAGATAGAGGTCGATGGCTTCGCCTTGGCGGCCCAGTTCGGCCAGCGCGCGCGCGCGCAGAAACATGAGTTGAACGTCGGTTCCCAGGCCGCCCTGAGCGTCGAGCTGCGCCTGGCGCTTGTCGATGACATTAAGGGCCGCTTGCGTGTCGCCCTGGTCTATCATGGACGAGATGCGCGCGGTGATTTCCGAGGAGGTTAGTGGAATCTCGGTGTCGACGCTGGGTGTGAGGGCTTCGAGCAGCCGGGCCAGGCCTTTCCAGCCGCCTTCTTCGGGGGGCGCATCGTTGAAAAGCTTATCATTGGCGCTTACGGGCTGACGCCCCATCTCCAACCTGATACCGCCCGATGCCGGATCGAAAACAGGGGCGTCTGGACCCGGGTTCAGCGTGGCGTTAAGATCGACATGTGGCTCGAGGCCGGGCACGGGCGTCTGGGCACCGGCTGTTTGTACCGACAGCCCGCCCGTAAACAGGGCGATCGCTAATACAGAACCAGAAATTCGAAACACAGGTTATGCACCTATACGTTAGGGTGGGAGGGTGGTATAGCGTCAACGCTTGCTATACTTATCGACCGCCATTTTAGCCATGCTTTGCGCGTAGCACCCAGTTTACTGCAAGCTGATCTGCATTGAACGGGCCCGCAACCGTATTTATTTATAGACAAAACCGTACATGCTGCACATTTATAACACCCTTTCCCGGGGCAAAGAGCCACTGAAAACTGTAGAGCCAGGCGAGGTTCGCATGTATGTTTGTGGCATGACGGTGTACGATTTCTGCCATCTGGGGCATGCACGCATGCTGGTCAGTTTCGACGTTGTGCAGCGCTGGTTGCGCGAAAGCGGTTACAAGGTCAAGTATGTCCGCAACATTACCGATATCGACGACAAGATCATTCGCCGCGCCGTGCAAAGCGGCCGCCGCATGAGCGAGGTCACTTCGTTCTACATCGACGCCATGCACGCCGACGAGCGCGCCCTGGGCGTCGCCGCGCCCGACTTCGAACCGCGCGCCACCGACCACGTCGGCGACATGCTTGGCATCATCAAGCATCTTGAAGATAAGGGGCTCGCCTATCAGTCGGAAGACGGCGACGTCAATTACGCAGTACGCGACTTTCCAGGCTACGGCAAACTCTCGGGCAAGTCGCTCGATGATCTGCGGGCCGGCGAACGGGTCGCGGTATCGTCCGGCAAGCGCGATCCGCTGGACTTCGTGCTATGGAAAGCGGCGAAGGCCGACGAACCGTCCGAATCCCAGTGGGAATCGCCGTACGGCATGGGCCGCCCGGGCTGGCATATAGAATGTTCGGCTATGAGCAAATCTTTACTGGGTTTGCCCCTGGACATACATGGCGGCGGCCCCGATCTTAAATTCCCCCATCACGAAAACGAAATTGCCCAGACCGAGGGCGCCTTTGGCGGCACGCTGGCTTCTATCTGGATGCATTGCGGTCCGCTCATGGTCGACGCCGACAAAATGTCCAAGTCCCTGGGCAATTTCCGCACAATTCGCGCCACGATCGCCGCGGATGCTGAGCTGGCGGAAGAGCAGGCCAGCTATCAGCCCAATCTTCGCGAAGCCGAAATGCTGCGTTTCTTCATCGTTCGTAATCACTACCGCAGCCCCCAGAACTATGCGCCCGACAACTTGCTGGATGCGCAGAACGCGCTCGACAGGTTGTATCAAACCTTGCATAACGTCCCGCCCGCAGTCGTGGATATCGACTGGGCTCATCCCGGCGCGCAGGCATTTCGCGCGGCCATGGACGATGATTTCAATACATCGGGCGCCATAGCCGCCCTGTTTGAGCTGTCGTCCGAGGCAAATCGCAGCAGCTCGGCCGAGGTGTCGGGCCTGATGCGTAAACTGGGCGGCTTGCTGGGCATACTGCAGGCTGATCCAGCCCAATACCTGCAATCTCCCAGCCGCTACCAGCGCGGCAGCGCCAAACAGGGCGACGCCTTGTCCAGCGAGCAAATCGAGGCGCTGATCGCAGCCAGAACCGCGGCAAAGCGCGAACGCGATTTTGCCGAGGCGGACCGCTTGCGCAACGAGCTTCAGGACGGCGGGATCGAGCTTGAAGACAAGGCTGGCGGCGTGACCCAATGGCGTCGCGCCTAGGAAATGCCATGCCAGAAAGCACGATAATCATCAAAGACAAGCCTGAATTCTGGGATGAAGCGTCTACCCACCTTATGGGACGCGACCGGATTCTGAAGAAATTGATTCCCCGGCATAAGTCCGAATGGCTGGCGCCTTCGGCCACCCCTTTTGTCACGCTGGCCCGGGCCATCATTGGGCATCAACTGTCCGTTGCCGCCGCCGATGCCATGTGGCAGCGTTTTACCGACGCTTGCGGGCGCCAGCCTACGCCGCGTTCGGTACTCAAGGTGGCTGAAACCGATAGCGGCCTGGCCGGCTTGTCCAAACGAAAGTCTGTATACATACTCGACCTTGCCACGCATTTTGCCGAAAAAAAGGTCAAACCCGCTACATGGGGCTCGATGGACGATGAAGCTGTCATCGCCGATCTGTGCGCCATCAGGGGAATTGGGCGCTGGACGGCCGAGATGTTTCTTATCTTCAACCTGCAGCGCCCGGACATTCTTCCTTTGGACGATTCCAGCCTGCTCAAGGCAATTTCGCTACACTACTTTAGTGGCGAACCTGTTTCACGTTTCGAAGCCCGGGAAGTCGCCCAGGCTTGGGCGCCGTGGCGCACGGTAGCTACCTGGTACTTGTGGCGCAGCCTCGACCCGGCCGCCATACAGTACTAACAAAAGCGAATGCTCTAATCTGGATACCAAGCTCTTATGCGTAATACTTTCCTGGAATTCGAACAGCCTCTGGCCGAACTCGAAAACAAAATCGAGCAATTGCGTTTTGTTCAAACCGATTCCGCCGTCGATATATCGGAGGAAGTCGGCCGGTTGCAACAAAAGAACCAGACGCTCGCCAAAAGTATTTATTCCAAGCTCACGCCGTGGCAGACGGCGCTGGTGGCCCGTCATCCGCAGCGGCCCTACACCATGGACTACGTGCGTGAGATCTTCACCGACTTCCACGAATTGCATGGCGATCGCATGTATGCCGACGACCAGGCCATAGTCGGCGGGCTGGCCCGTTTCAACGGTACGCCCTGCATGGTGATCGGCCATCAGAAAGGACGCGATACCAAAGAGCGCGCCATGCGCAATTTCGGTATGCCGCGCCCCGAAGGCTACAGAAAGGCACTGCGCCTGATGCGCGTGGCCGAGAAATTCCGGCTGCCTATTTTCACTTTCGTCGACACTCCTGGTGCTTATCCCGGTATCGGTGCCGAAGAGCGCGGCCAGTCCGAGGCCATAGGCCACAACCTGTACGCGATGGCCGAGCTCAAAGTGCCTATCATTGCCACCATCATCGGTGAAGGCGGGTCGGGCGGCGCACTGGCCATCGCCGTTGGCAACGTCGTCATGATGTTGCAATACGCCACTTATGCCGTTATTTCCCCGGAAGGCTGCGCGTCCATCCTCTGGCGCAGCGCCGACAAGGCGTCCACTGCCGCCGAAGCCCTGGCCATCACAGCGCCGCGGCTTAAAGACCTGGGCTTGATCGATCGCGTTGTCAACGAGCCGGTAGGCGGCGCCCATCGCGACCCCGTCGTCATGGCCCGCCAGCTTAGCCGGGCGTTGTCCGACTCACTGCGCCAGTTGTCGGGCATGACCCCCGATCAACTGATCGAACACCGCCTGCAGCGCTTGATGTCTTACGGCCGATTCCAGGAAACCGCCTGACGCTCGCCATGCCCACCGATGACTTCTGGATGGGCTTTGGTTCGGCTGGCCTGCTGCAAGCCATAGGCGATGCGCTGGCTGCCTTGCCCCAGCCGCCCGATCGTATCGCCGTGGCGCTTAGCGGCGGTGCCGATTCGGCAATGTTGGCCGTCCATGCAGCCATTTTTGCCCGTCGCAACAAGCTGGCGTTGCATTTTTTTCATGTGCACCACGGACTGCAAGAGGCTGCCGCGCAATGGCAGTCGCGCGTCCACGATCTCGCGCACTGGCTGGGCGTGCCGTGCCACAGCCTGATGGTAAGCGTAGACATATCCGGCGGCGCGGGCATGGAGGCGGCAGCCCGCGATGCCCGTTACGAGGCCTTGCGTTCGATGGCGACCCTGACCGGTGTCGCGCACATATTGCTGGCGCATCATCGCAACGACCAGGCAGAAACCGTGGTGCTTCGCCTGCTGCGCGGGTCGGGGCCGGCCGGCCTGGCCGCCATGGCGTCCGCCATGGAACGGCAGGGCCTGACTTATCTGCGTCCCTGGCTTGATGTAGATCGCGCCGTCATACTCGAGCAAGCGCATAAGTTCTTCAATGTCGCTGGCTGGGCGCCGGTGGATGATCCCAGCAACGCCAACGACAAGTACACGCGCGCCGCCGTACGCGAACGGCTCGTGCCGGCATTGAACGAGCGCTGGCCAGGCTGGCAAGGTATCCTGGTGCGCCATGCCCGCCAAAGCGCCGAAATGCAGGAAGTGCTGGACGAGGTGGCTGCCCAGGACTTTGCCGGTTTGTCGCCCGCAGACGATGACGCCAGTTTTTCGCTGGCATCATGGCGCGGGCTGACGATCGCCCGCCAGGCGCTGGTATTGCGCTATTGGCTGACGCGACATGGCGTGCGCATGCCTACCGATGCGCGGTTGCAAGACATCATGCGCCAATTGCGCGGGCTGCACGCCATGGGGCACGACAGACAGATGCAGGTAAAGCACGGCCCCGTGTGGATACGCTGCATCAAGGGCAGGGTGCTGCTCGATGCGGCTGCCGGCCCGGCGCCTAGGCCCGCGGAAAACAGCGTTGTTGAAAAACGTTAAACTAATCAACTTTGTCTATCTGACAGTATCTCCTTAATGCAGAGTAGAAGATGTCCCTGATTGTTCACAAATACGGCGGCACGTCCATGGGCTCGGTCGAGCGCATCCAGAACGTGGCCCGGCGCGTTGCCAAATGGCACGCGGCCGGCCACCAGGTTGTGGTGGTGCCCTCCGCGATGTCGGGTGAAACCAACCGGCTGCTTGGGCTTGCCAAGGAAATTTCCCCGCAACCCGATTCCCGCGAACTTGATATGCTTGCCTCCACCGGCGAACAGGCAAGCAGCTCGCTGTTGGCCATGGCGCTGATGTCGCAGGGAGTTCCGGCACGCAGCTATACCGGCTGGCAAGTACCCGTACGTACCGACTCCTCGTTCACCAAGGCTCGTATCAAGTCCATTGACGACGCTCGGATACGCAGCGAGTTGGACTCGGGTCGCGTGGTTATTGTGACGGGGTTCCAGGGCATCGACGACGATGGCAACATTACGACTCTTGGACGCGGCGGTTCCGATACATCGGCGGTCGCCGTGGCGGCTGCCATGGGCGCTGCTGAATGCCTTATCTTTACCGATGTCGACGGCGTTTATACGACCGATCCGCGCGTCGTGCCCGAGGCGCGGCGCATGGCAGTCATCTCGTTCGAAGAAATGATGGAAATGGCGTCCCTTGGGTCCAAGGTCCTCCAGATCCGTTCTGTCGAGTTCGCCGGCAAGTACCGCGTGCCCGTGCGCGTCCTGTCGTCGCTGACAGACCCCCTGATTCCGCTCGAAGAAGAAATGACTTCGGGCACCCTTATCACTTTCGAGGAAGATCAAAAAATGGAAGCCGCCGTTGTATCGGGCATCGCCTTCAGCCGTGACGAGGCCAAAGTTACCCTGCTAGCCGTACCCGATACCCCGGGTGTGGCCTATTCAATTCTTGGTCCGGTTGCCGCGGCCAATATCGATGTCGACATGATCCTGCAGAACCAGTCCGTGCAGGGCACCACAGACTTTTCCTTCACCGTGAACCGCAACGACTTCGCGCGCACGCTGGACCTTCTGAATAATCAGATTGGACCAGCAGTCGGCGCAGGGCAGATCGTTTCCGACGACAAGGTCTGCAAGGTCTCCATCGTGGGTATCGGCATGCGCAGCCACGTAGGCGTCGCAAGCCTGATGTTCCGCACCTTGTCGGAAGAGGGCATCAATATTCAGATGATCAGCACCAGCGAGATCAAGACCTCGGTCATCATCAACGACAAGTACATGGAGTTGGCCGTGCGCGCGCTGCACAAGGCTTTCGGTCTGGATACGGACAGCGGCCAGGCTGC
The DNA here is from genome assembly GCA_036675275.1 of Pseudomonas sp. Classification (GTDB taxonomy): domain Bacteria; phylum Pseudomonadota; class Gammaproteobacteria; order Burkholderiales; family Burkholderiaceae_B; genus Pollutimonas. The sequence goes on from JAKFFG010000023.1 coordinate 31,213, forward strand.
AAACCCCTGAGTCCACGTCTGTCGTATCGTTGATTTTTAGAGTTTCAAACCGTCATTCTTTACCGAAATTTCTTGTGATTTTGCCCCGCGAGCGGGGCATCAGAAAAAATGAGGTTTTATCGTGCTAGAATGGCGGCCTGTTCGGAGACGTGGCCGAGTGGTTGAAGGTACTCCCCTGCTAAGGGAGCATGCGGCTTATACCCGCATCGAGGGTTCGAATCCCTCCGTCTCCGCCAGTGATTGGTAAGTTGAAGCCCTGTTAATCCAGGGCTTTTTCTTTTTTGGCGATTTTTTTACTGCGATTCTATTGCTGAATCGTCCCCTATAGCTGGCCAATTCATTCCATGCCCCGCATGGCCGTCTGGCGGCCGGACGGATTCAAAGGGTGAGCCTGTGTGATTCCTTCGGATGATAGGGACACAGAGCGCGAAATTTATTGCTCCGCGTTACAAACGAGCGCGGAAAGCAGGGCATAGACACAGTTGGTCATAAATGAGCGTTTTTCGCAGGAGTGATCTCTGTACACTCAAAGTCCTTCATTCATAGGACAGGCCATGAACCTTCAGCAACTTTTTATCGTCGGCAGCCTGCTAGCTATGCCGTTTTCCGTGAGCGCGGATTCATGGAAGGATGAAAGCGGTCACGGCTATCGGGATCAACGCGAATATAAAGAGGAGTACTGGGATGGCGATTGCAAGGTGAAGCGCGAATACAAGAAAGACGGAGAATACAAAGAAGAGCGAAAATGCAGGGCACCGAGATATAGGCACTATGAACGCGAGCCAGTGTATCGCTCGGGCAGCCCTGCCATCATCATTGACCCGGTAATCAGGATTGGTATCGGGCGTGACTAAGCCTCAATATCCGCGTTGGCGATCGACGAGTCCGTTCGGCGTTTCACCCGCAAGAATGCGGCGCAGATTCTCTATGGTTGCTTCGGCCGAGCTTTCGGCGCGGGTATGGCCGGCTACGTGTGGTGTCAGCACCACCTTTGGGTGCGACCAGAGCGGGTGGTCGGCCGGTAGCGGCTCGGGATCAGTCACATCAATGAATGCCGCTTCCAAATGTCCGGTATGGAGCGTCGCCAGCAACGCCTCCTGATCCAGGTGCCCGCCCCGGCCCACCTGAACCAGCGAGGCCCCTTGCGGTAACTGCGCAAAGAGGTCGGCATTCAGGATATGCCGGGTCTCTGGGGTGAGCGGCAGCAAGCAGATCAGGATATCGGTTTCAGCCAGCATCGCCATCAGCCCTTCGGGACCGTGATATGCGCGGATGCCCTCGATCTCTTTTGGGCTGCGGCTCCATCCCGCAAGACAGAAGCCGAAAGGCTTGAGCGCTTCGAGCGACGCCTGTCCGAGTTCTCCAAGACCCAGAACCGAGACGCGGCGCTGGTCAGCCCATGTGAATTCGAGATTGATCCATTCCCGGCGCCGCTGCTGCTCGATATAGGCAGGCAGGCGGCGATGCAGGGCCAACACGCTCATCACCACATAGTCCCGCACCAGGCTGGTCAGGCCGCTTTCAATCATGCGGACCAGTTTGACCTTTGGCGGGATCGGCGCCTGGATCATCTGATCGACTCCCGCCCCGACCGAGAAAATCGCGTCGAGGTTTGGGTAGCGTTCGGCCAGGTTGTCGGGATAATTCCAGGTTATCAGGTAGCGGACCTCGCGCGGGTCGACCTGTGCAGCATCGCTGACGAAGGGCACTTCCGGCAGGTGACGGGCGAAGGCGCGACGAAAGACCTCGACGCGCTCGGGGTAGGAAAGCATGAGGAGGGCCATCAGATATCCTTGCTAGATGGAGGCTACCGAACTCTTGCGAGGACCGGCGGCCGAAAAAGGCTTAGCGCGTGGCGCGTGCCAGCGCGATACGGTCCTGCAACCGATACACCTGGATGAAGGCTGGCATGAAATAAGGCTTGCCAGCATAGAAGGGGATGGAAGACATTGGCCGGAAATCGAACGCCGACTTCCGCTGATCGTCGTCCAAGAGCTTGTGTGCGGCGCGGCTGCCGATCCAGGGCGCCCAGACGACGCCGGAACCACAAAAGCCCGTGGCATAGGTCAGGCCCTCGTGCTCGAAGATGCGTGGCAGCATGTCGCGGTGCATGGCAACATTGCCGAACCAGCTGTGACTGATCTTCACATCTGCTAGCTCTGGGAAAAGATTGATCAGTCCATCTCGCAGCGCGACAGTCGGTGCCGCCGGATCGCCGCTTTGCGAGGCATCGCGGCCACCCAGCAGAATGCGCTTTCCGTCTGGCGATGGGCGGTAGTAATAGCCAAGGACTTTGCTCTCACCACACATCATCTTGCGCGGCATCAGCTTCATCATGAGCTCGGGTGACAGCTCCTCGGTAGCAATGATACGGCTGCGCACCGGCACCAGACGACGGCGTAGCCAGGGATCGGCTCCATCGGTATAGCCATTTGTGCAGATCAGCACCTGTCGGCCGGTAATCGTGCCCACCGCCGTTTCGACCCGAAAGCCCGTGGCGTCCTTCGTGATGGATGTCACCGCTGTATTGGAGTGCACAGTGACGCCTGCCGCCAGCGTGATGCGCAGGATCTCGGCATGGTACTTCGCCGGATGCAAGCCGCCGATGTCCATGCGTACGGTGCCGCCGCGATAGTAATCTGTGCCGAGATACTGGCGTTGTTCGGCATGGGGGACAGCATAGGATTCGACGCCGAGTGTCCTTTGCAGCTTCTCGGCGCTGCGGGCCATCGTTTCGTACTGCTCCTTGCCGATGGCGCCGTAGAAGCGGCCAGTCAGGCTGAAATCGCAGTCCAGGCCTTCGCTGCGGATGAAGTCATAGATAAATTCGCGCGCGGCCTTGCCTTCGGCCTCGATGGCGATGGCGCGCTCTTCGCCGAATTTCCGTACCAGCTGAGCATAATCCAGCCTGATGTTGCCGCTGGTAATGCCGCCATTTCGCGACGAGGCACCCTCGCCAGGGTTCATCTTGTCCAGTACAACGACCGAACGGCCCGCCCGTGCGAGCGTCAGCCCTGCAGTCAGCCCGGCATAACCCGCACCAACGATGACAACATCCACCTGTTTGGCTAGCGGCTGTTCCGTCAGCGGCTGAACCGGTGCGGCTTCCCACCAGTAGGGGGTACTTTTTTCGGCAATTCGGGATGATTGCATGACGGATTTTCCTTGTTGCGGTGAGGGTGCTAAAGGTGGCGGTCGAACTGTACCGCCCCGATGATCCAGAGGACTTCTGTCGATGTGTCGCTGGTGTTGCGCAAGGAGTGCGGTTGGGTACTGTCGAAGACGAAACTGTCGCCCGCTTCCAGTTCGGCCGCTACATCATCGACGCTCAGGACCACCTTACCGGACAGGACGAGCCCGCCTTTTTCCGCCGGATAGCTGAGTGCCTTGCCCCCGGATTCGCCGCCCGGCTCCAGCCGCAGGATCATGATTTGCAGATTTTGGCGGCCTGGCGGTGTCAGAAGCTCCTTGTGCAGGATGCCCAAATCGATCACGGGGCGCTGTGCGCGGCGGCGCACGAATTGCGGGTCACTGGCCACGGGAATTTCATTCCCGGTCTCGCCGAACAATTCTTGCATAGAGATGTTCAGCGCCCGCCGCAAAGAGGTCAGAAGCCGCATCGATGGATTGGCGATGCCCCGCTCGACCTGGCTGATCATCCCCACCGAGACGCCCGAGGCCTGCGCAAGGCTCTGGAGCGACAGGCCCTTCTGTTTGCGCAGCTTCCGAAGATTGGCGCCAAGCTGAAATTCGGACACCCCCGAGGGTGAGGTAGGGGTGAAGCGCGGTTCCTTGTCTCTTCGCATGTTGGTACTGGAATTCCCTATTGACAGAAAATGGCGATCAAACAATATAATGAAATAGTCTTGAGGAATTTTCAACTAGAACTGTCGATGCTCGCAAGAAATCGCATCCGTCTCTTGAGCGCCCATCCGTCGAAAAGCCCACCCAACGGCAATATTAATGCAGAAAATGTACCGCAGTGTCATATTTTCGAGTTAGTCGATTTAATTAGACCTAGCAGTGATTTTTAATATATATTGAATTTTTAGTCACCATGACACAATAGGAGAGGGCTGTGGCGCCTATACCGGCAAATATAGTGACAGCCTCTGAAGCGATGCTTTCGGTGCGTAATCTATCCGTCAGCCTGCCTCCCGGTATGGAGCGCGCTCATGCCGTCAGCGGAATTTCTTTCGATCTTCTGAAAGGGCAGATACTCTGCATCATCGGAGAATCGGGCTCCGGAAAATCGGTGACGGCGAATGCGATCATGGGTCTGCTGCCTAAGGTGATCCGCGTCACCGAAGGTTCGATAAGACTGCTCGATAACGAAATCCTTGATGCCGACCCTGAACACCTGCGCGGCCTGCGTGGACGGGTGGTCTCCATGATCTTTCAGGACCCGCTTTCGGCATTGAACCCCTTGATGACTGTCGGAGCGCAAATTGCCGAGGCAATGGCGGCCCACGGTGAGGGCACAGCGGATAGCCGCAAGGACCGCAGTCTCGAGCTTCTGGCCGAGGTGGGTTTGCCGGAGCCCTCATTGATGTATCACCAGTATCCGTTTCGCCTGTCAGGCGGACAACGACAACGGGTAATGATCGCGATGGCGCTGGCAATGGAGCCCGCCGTCCTCATTGCAGATGAGCCAACCACTGCTCTCGACGTGACCACGCAGGCACAAATCCTGGATTTGATCCGGGATATCCAGCGTCGCAAGGGGATGAGCGTCATGTTCATCACTCATGACTTCGGCGTGGTCGCGGAGATCGCAGACAGCGTCGTGGTGATGGAAAAGGGCAATATCGTCGAGCAGGGACCCGCCGACAAGGTGCTGAATAACCCTGACCATCCCTACACCAAGCGCTTGATCGCATCGGTGCCGGAGCTGACCGGCACGGACCGGGTGCTGCCCGAGACTTCAACGGCGCCGATCCTCAAGGTTGACCATCTGGTCAAGACCTATAGCAGCGGCAGCCGTCTTCTACGCAGCGAGCGGTTGACCAGGGCAGTCGACGGCGTCTCCTTTGAATTGAAGCCCGGCCGAACTCTTGGCGTGGTGGGCGAGAGCGGTTCGGGGAAAACTTCGCTGGGGCGGCTGCTGATCAAGCTAATGAAAAGCGATAGTGGCAGCATCCTGTTCGAGGGCATCGATATCGCCCAGATGGCGGAAGGTACTTTCCGCGCCCTGCGCCCGAAGATCCAAATGATCTTTCAGGATCCCTTTGCCTCGCTCAATCCGCGCTCGACCGTCGGCCATATCATGACCGTCGGTCCGGTGGCGCACGGTACGGCCTACCCTCAGGCCCGCGAAGAAGCGATGGCTCTCCTATCGCATGTCGGCCTCGATGCCGGAGCCTTCCGGCGCTATCCGCACGAATTCTCGGGGGGGCAGCGCCAACGCATTGGCATAGCCCGTGCGCTGATGTTCAAGCCGAAGTTACTTGTGGCCGATGAGTGCGTCTCGGCGCTCGATGTCTCGATTCAGGCACAGATTCTGAAGCTGCTTGACCAAGTGCAGCGCGAGACGGGTGTGTCGATGGTCTTCATCACCCATGACCTGCGCGTTGCCAGCCAGATCTGCGACGAGATTGCCGTGATGCAAAAGGGTAAGTTTGTCGAGATAGGACCGCCCTCGCAGATTTTCCTCGCACCGAAGTCCTCATATACCCGGGAGCTGGTCGCCGCCATACCGGGCAAGGAGCAGGCCAGAAGAGCCGCGTGACTGAGTAATTGCAGTATCAACAAGGCCGTATCAAGGAGATCGTCTCATGACTGACCCAATTATCTCGAAGACTACCCGCCGTTCAGCCCTGAAGATTATGGGTATTGCCGGTGCAGCCAGTGTGTTTGCCCCGTATTTGCTGGGCAAGCCCGCCTTGGCCCAAACTCCTCCGGCAGCGCCTTCTGGCCGGGTTATCGTCGGTCTCTCGCAGGAGCCGACTGTATTCAACCCACTGATGCTGAAGATCGAAGTTGATGATGGTATCCACTTTTCGGTTTTCGACGCGTTGTTCCGGACCATGCCGGACGGTTCCATCGTGCCAAATCTCGCCACGGAAGTGCCGAACCAGGAGAATGGCGGGCTTTCCGCTGATGGTCTGGAATGGCGCGTGAAGCTGCGTGACGATGTGAAATGGCATGATGGTGCCCCGCTGACCGCCGAAGATGTAAAGTTTACGCTTGAATTAATTGTCGATCCAGACTTCCGCAGCTGGCGCACCGCAGGGCATAACCTTGTATCCGACATTACCGTGGTCTCGCCGACTGAGCTGACTTGGCGAATGAAAGAGCCCTTTGCGCCTTATCTGTCCTTCCTGACCGAGACTTTCATTGTTCCCAAGCACGTGCTCGAGCCCGAGGCAGACAAGAACGCCGCCGCCTTCAATCAAGCGCCGATTGGTACCGGCGCGTTTAAATGGGGTAACCGCGTCGCCGGCGACCATATCAATTTGGTCGCCAATACCAACTACCACGGCGAAGGCCCTTATATCGAGCAGCTGGTCTTCAAATATATCCCCGACCTGACGGTACTTTATACCCAGTTCAAGAGCGGCGACATTGACCTGGTGGGGCGCCAATATATCACCCCCGACAATTATGCCGAGGCGAAGACTCTGAAAAATCGGGTGGTCCAGTTGCAACCGGCGCCTGCCGTCGAACAGATCTACCTCAATCTGGAACGCCCGGTCTTCAAGGATCTGGCAGTGCGCGAGGCAATCTATGCAGCCATTGACAAGCAGGCGATTATCGAGGCGCTCTACTATGGCCTGCCCGAGCCGGTCGAATCCTACATGCCGCGCGGCTCGATCTACTACAACAAAGACCTACCCAAGCACGAGTTCAGCCTTGAGAGGGCAGAGAAGTTGCTTGATGACGCAGGTTGGGTGAAGGGGCGTGACGGCATCCGCGCCAAGGATGGCGTGCGGCTTTCGTTCACCAATTCGACCACTACGGGCAACCATCTGCGCGAACAGCTGCAGCAGTTTATCCAGCAGACACTCAAGAGCATCGGCATCGAGATGACCATCTCGAACCTGCCCGCAGCTGTGATCTGGGGGGATTTCTGGACATTGTCGCAGTTCGACTCGGTCGTGGTGGGCATCAATTATCTGGTTGGGGCGGACCCCGACGTATTCAACCGCTTCCATAGCGGTGCAATTCGCGCCCAAGGCGGGCGGGGCTCGAACACCGCGCAATACCGCAATCCGCGAGTGGATAAGCTGCTGGAAGAAGGTGCCCGCAGCTTCGACCAAGCACGCCGGATCGAGATCTACAAGGAAATTCAGGCGATAGTGCGTGCCGATCTACCCTTTCTGCCCCTCTTTTCGGAGAATTCCGTCCAAGGCTGGAAGTCGGACATCAAGGGCGTAGTCAGCAACAGCAACACGCGCAGCGAGTCCTGGCATGCGGCAGGCTGGTCCCGTAAAGCCTGATCGTAATACGCGGCCCGGGCAGGCGCAGCGCCCGGGTATCTTTTCAAAGTCCTGTAATCCCGACGGGGGCTGAATGGTCGGATTTCTGTTCAATCGCTTGTGGCAGAGCATTATCCTGCTGGTGATCGTGTCTATCATCGGTTTCACGGTGCTAAACATGATACCGGGCGGTCCGTTATCGCAATTCGCGCTGGATGCCAGCATGACGCAGGCGGACATCGACCGCTTGACCCGCCAGCTTGGCCTCGACAAACCGCTGCTGCTGCGATATTTCGACTGGGCCTGGCGAATGCTGCGAGGAGACTGGGGCACCTCTTTTCGCGACGGTGTCCCGGTCCTGCAAGTAATCGGTCGACACCTGTTCGCGACGCTGTTGCTGATGGGATCATCGACGGCCATTTCCATCGCCATCGGTACATGGATAGGTATCCGTGGCGCGACGCACCGTTATTCGGGTTTCGACTACACCGCTACCATCGGCGCCATGATCGCGCTTTCGATCCCGACCTTCTGGTTTGGCCTTGTCGGTATCTATGTATTCTCGCTAAAGCTCGGCTGGGTGCCTGCTGGCAATATGTACACGATCGGCGATCAGTCGGTACTGAACTATCTGCATCACCTTATTCTGCCGAGCCTCGTACTGTCCCTGGTGAGCATTGCTACCTGGAGCCGCTACATGCGCTCGGCCACGCTTGACGTGATCAATCAAGACTTCATCAAGACTGCCCGGGCCAAGGGGGTGCGAGAGCGCCGGGTCGTGATGAAGCATGTGGTGGGCAATGCTCTGCTTCCCATGATTACGCTGGCGGGAATGCAACTGCCTACCATTCTTGGCGGCGCGCTGGTAACCGAGACGGTTTTCACCTGGCCTGGAATGGGACGGCTGTTTCTCGACAGCCTCGGTTACAGCGACTATCCGGTGGTGATGGGGCTCCTGATGCTCTCCGCCATTTTGACCCTGCTTGGAAACCTCATCGCCGACGTCATCGTCGCGACGGTCGATCCACGCATCCGCCTTGCCTGACCCCTTAATCAGGAGACTGTTATGACCGCTATCGCAACATCGTCTGGCCACAGTCGCTGGTGGCAGAGCCGGGCCGTGCGCCGGTTCGCCCGCCATCGCCTGGCCCTGGTCGGGATCTTCATGATTACTGCACTGACGCTGGCTTGTATCGTGGGCCCCTGGCTTTTGCCTTACGACTCGCTTTACATCGACCTGCGCGCGCGCTTCGCGCCCCCCCTTACCGGGCAACATTACCTGGGCACCGACCCTCTGGGCCGCGACCAGGCTGTGCGTTTGCTGGAGGCCGGAAATATCTCGCTTCTGGTCGGTTTCTCGGCCATGGTCCTCTCGACGATCATCGGTACCGCAGTAGGCATGATTGCGGGCTATCGCGGCGGTTGGCTGAGAGCTACGCTGATGCGGATGGTCGATGCCTTTCTGGCGTTTCCCTCGATTTTCCTGGTGCTGGCACTTGCCGCACTGCTAAAGCCCAGTCCGACAATGATCACCGTGATCATCGCCATCACAAGCTGGATGGAGGTCGCCCGTATCGTCGAGGCCGAAGTGAGCTCCCTGCGCGAGCGGGAATTCGTCCAGGCAGGACTGATGCTGGGGCTCAGCAGCAGCCACATTATGTTTCGCGAGATTCTGCCGAATGTCATGGGCCCGATCATTGTGGCCGCCACCCTCACTGTGGCACGCGCTATCCTGCTCGAAGCTTATGTCAGCTTCCTTGGGTACGGAATCCAGCCGCCGCTGCCAAGCTGGGGCAACATGCTGAACGGCGCGCAGCAATATTTGGCGACCGCGCCATGGCTGGCCATCGTACCGGGCATCACGATCACCATTGCTGTGACCAGCTTCAATTTCATCGGCGATGGACTGCGTGACGCGCTGGATGTGCGTAGTGATCACTTATAAAAGGCATTTGAACCGCCCCAGGATTGAACTGCCCCCCAAGAGCTGGACGATTCACCAGGGCGGCTTTCCAAGATCGGGATAATCGACTCCTCCGATTTTGACCAAAGGGCTTACGGGCGATCATAAGCATTTTGACTCGCACATTACGGTGAATACAAAGAAGAACGAAAATGCGAGGCACCGAGATATAGGCGCTATGAATGCGAGCCGGTGTATCGCTCAGGCAGCCCCGCCATCATCATTGACCCGGTAATCAGGATAGGCATCGGGCGTGAATAGGGGCGAATAGCTATCGGTCGCTGGCTTAGTGACCCATGTCTTTCTAAAAGAACTTCACCATAGCCTCGAGGGTTTGCTCCGGCGCCTGCTCTAGCGGATAGTGTCCACATGGCAAGGCTTGAGCATGCGCGATGTTGGCCGCATAGGCTTCCCAGATTTTGGCGGGTCCACCTTCGTGACGAGCTGTGTGACTTGTTTCGCCCCATAGCAGCATGACAGGGCACTTCACCTTTTTGCCCGCCAGTCGATCTTCGCCGTCAAATTCCAGATCCAATGTAGCGGAAGCGCGATAATCCTCGCATACCCCGTGAATATTCTCGGGAGTGCACAGCTCGGTGTAATACTGAATCTGCTCCTCAGTGAATCCTCCTTTGCCAAGCCCCTGGCTCATCAGCTTGCTCCGAATATAAAGCGGCTCGTTGTTCTTGAGCAGCGCCTCGGGAAATCCAGACGGCTGCGAAAGGAAGCTCCAGTGATATAGGCTGAGTCCAACGTCAAGGTCGCCCAGCTCCTTCCATACGAATTCGGTCGGAAGGATATCCAGGAATGCAGCTTTAGTGATTGCATTTTCGTGGTCCAGGCACATTCTGTGGGCGACACGTGCCCCGCGGTCATGGCCGGCGACGGAAAAGCTCTTGAATCCAAAATGGTTCATCACTTCGACATGATCCTGGGCCATTCGTCGAAAAGTGTAGTTGCTGTGATCAGGCAAGCCCCTAGGCTTACTACTATGCCCATAGCCGCGAATGTCGGCGGCCACCACCGTATAGTGTTCGGAAAGCGGCCCGGCCACTTTCGCCCAGCTCATATGAGACAGCGGATTTCCGTGTATGAGTAGAAGAGGTGGGCCGGATCCGCCGTGCTTTCCAACTATTTGGACTTCCGGGTCACTTGTTTGAATCTGAAATGACTCAAATCCGTTGAACATGTTGAATGGCTCCTCGACTACCGTTAGAAGAAATTTTTAATTCCGTATCAAATCCCAATGGCATAATTTGTGAGCGAAACTCAATCTGGACCTGCCAATGAATGCATACTATACCGTCGCCATCCCGTTTCTTTGCTGCGCCGTGTCGTTTTCGATTATTGGCATGACTATGGGAAACACAACTTTTCTTAGCTTGAGCGCCGGGTTTCTTGCTGCGGGAATACCGATGCTGGTCGTTGGATTCAATCGCAAGCGTGTCCAAACAGACGGCAAGTAAGTCGCCGCCTATATCTCTTCCCGCGCAGCCAGATTTGCCTCACTCGCTGGAAGTTCAGCAGCGTTGTTGTGTGTGTATTGTTTTTTGATTATATTTAATACACGTTTCACGCAATAGAAGTACGCCATGTCCCAAACCACAACGATGACCGTCCGCCTCAAAGGGGCCCTGAGCAGATTTGTGGCCGAAAACGTGGGTGAACACGGTGCCTACGATAACGTCAGCGAGTATGTCAGGGATTTGATCCGCCGTGACAAGGAACGGGTGGAGGCAGAGGCGTTCGAGAGGCTCAAGGCCGAATTGTCCCATGCGTTCACGGCGCCGGAGTCTTCTTATCAGCCGCTGACTGCGGCCGACATCATCAAGCGCAACAAAGTTTGATCGCATGGCCAAGCTCCGTATACAGGAGGCTGCATCTTACCGCCTTGATGAAATCTACCGCTACACGCGTGATCAATGGGGCACTCAGCAGGCGGACCACTACATCACCGGCTTGTTCGACGCATTCGCCAAGATCGAATCTCGCGAAGTGGCATCAAGGCCAGTGCCGGCTGAGTTCGGGGTGGACGGTTTCTTCTTTCGCTATAAAAAGCATGTCGTCTACTGGCGTAGGCTGTCGAACGGTGACATTGGTATCGTGACGATCCTGCATGAGCGAATGCATCAGATCGATCGGTTTCGAGAGGATTTTGGAACTTGATTGCGCATATGGGCGCGTGCACCTATATCCGGTTCTCCACTTTTAACGCGTTGACGCACACGAATACGCGCATCGGGGGTTCGACTCCCTCGGTATCTCCGGCAGGGAAAGCGTAACGTTCGTGTTGGTGATGAAGGCGCGAGCGTTAGCCGCGCACGCCTTCATCGTCTTCAAACTGATTTTCGTCCTTCGCATGCAGCGACATCATGGGCGGTTGGTAAAGACGAGCGCGTTCTTGCGCTAGTCGTGTTTCCAGGGGAACGACGTACTGTTTGACTTTCCAGTTGCGGTAGGGGGACGGGGTTTGTTTGTTTGCAAGCATGCCAGACTCCGAATGAACACGTCAGCTAGGAAGAAGCCATGATTACATACGCAGATTTCAACTTTGCTACGAACTTTTCTGAAGGCCCGGCCGGCTCGAGTCTTGTAGGGCAATATCCTCTGACATCAGGGCCGGGCTCTTTGGCGTTTGCTCGCCGGAAAGAACTGTACTGACCCCGCATATCGGATCGGCCGTTGCCAGGGTGCGTTTGGCGATTGAGCATCGGGCTGCCGATAACTTGATACAGGTGCTTTCAGGGCACGTTCCCAAGGATGTCAGTGCGCCGGAGCCAATGCGTAGTGCCACACCGCCCACGCGACCACTGTCCACACCACGACGACGAAAAGAATCCCCCACCGGCTGCGAGGCTTGCGTCCCTCGCGTTCCATCCACTCGGCGGCTTTGAGCCGGCACCCGGCCAGCACCTGTTCTGGAACAAGCTGGATGGCGAGCCAGATCAGGACTGGCAGCAGGATGACGTCGTCCAGATAGCCCAGGACGGGGATGAAGTCCGGGATCAGGTCGACAGGGCTGAGGGCATACGCTACAACTAGCACGCATAGCCCCTTGGCAAGCCAAGGCGTGTCGGGATGTCGGTAGGCAAACCAGAGTGTCACGCCGTCGCGCTTGAGGCGGCGTGCCCAGGCGCGCAGCGTGTCGGAAATGGCCATGAAGTTTGTTCGATGCAGGGCCAGGCGTTAGGCTGGCTAACCGCGTCAGTCTTGTGCGGGACGGCCACCACGCTTGGTGAAAAACACGTCCGCCTTGTGGCGCCGGGCCGCAACCTTTTCTTTCGGCAGCGAGGGAAGGGCCAGGAAGCGCTCGACCCATTGCGTATCGATCTTGTCCAGCCGCACAGGTTCGAGGGCCTGCACGATAAGGTAAAGCTGGTAGGCGGACAGTGGCTTGTCCAGCGAGACCGCGCGGCGCGCCAGGAAGTGGGCTGCGGCCGCTGCAGGGGCGTGGGTCCTGGGCGTATCGGCACGATATTCATCGAAGGCACGGCGGGGCAGTTTGGGTTTGTTCAGCCCTTTGAGTCGTTGCCCACGCCACCGGGTAAAGCGGCTGGCATCCTGTGTCCATTGATCTTGCTGGTAGCTGGCGCGGATGACTTCGCCATTGTCTAGTTCGACCTCATACTCGCCCTCATGCACGGGCGACGGTCGCAGGGCTCGCCAAGCTTCCCGTTTGAATTTCATTTGTTGTTTTCCTTAAGGTGGAGGACTTTGCTGCTGTTTCCAGGGCAGGCGTTTCGGATATGTCGATCATACGAGGAATGTCGCTATGCAAATCATAAAGCATACGTCGCGCTATCAATAAGTATCCTGTTGTTGGGCCTGTGCCAGATCTATTTGGCGTGGAATAACAGTTTTCTGCAGGCCTTTGGCGTAGTGCTTGACCGCGATCCCTATGGCACGATTTAGGGTCTTCAGCATATTCCATCGTCGGTCCACTGTACCCCCAAGTTACTAAATGCAGATAGCGGCTGCTCATCGATATGTACTGTGCTGCAATGTTGCTGCAATCACCATATCTCCACTGGCCTTTGCCTTCCTATGAATATTTCCAACTTTGAACACGTTTTCTACGCACTGGTGATTCAAGCGGCGGTGTGGCTGCCTACCCGTAGCTGGTGGCTGGGAGCAATGCTGACGATCGGCTTGTTCATCGGGCGCGAACACGCTCAACGCGAGTACAAGATCGACGGCTCATCGAAGCTTAGTCCATGGGAAGCGTTTGATATCTGGAACTGGAGCGTCGATGCTCAGCTTGATCTTTTTTTGCCCGCCATTGCTGTGGTGCTCGTCGCATGGATCGCGGGCTATGTGTCGCGCCGACTACGGCGCTCCGTCCACAGAAGGGATTAGTGGGTCGTGCACTTCGGCCGGAAAGCCTTGTCCACACGGCGCGCTCGCTGTAAATTGAACAGCAGTTCGCGTCAATAGCTATAAAAGTCCTGGAGACATACTGCATGTTCAAAGTTTATGCCATCGACGGCATCGTTCCCGTGGTCCATCCTTCGGCCTACGTCCATCCCACTGCGGTCCTGATCGGCGATGTGATTGTCGGCCCCGGCGTGTATATCGGCCCGCTGGCCAGCTTGAGGGGCGACTTCGGACGTATCGAGCTGAAGGAAGGTTCTAACGTCCAGGACACCTGTGTGATCCACGGCGTGGGCGTCAATGACACCATTGTAGATATCGACGGGCACATAGGCCATGGGGCGGTTCTTCACGGCTGTACCATCGAACGCAACGCCATGGTGGGCATGAACGCGGTGGTCATGGACCAGGCCGTCATCGGCCATTCCAGCATTGTCGCGGCCATGGCCTTTGTAAAGACGGGTCTGGTCGTGCCGCCGCGCAGCCTGGTGGTGGGCGCGCCGGCGCGTGTCCTGCGCGAGCTGACCGATGCCGAGGTGGCGGGCAAGTCGTTTGGAACCCGGCAATACCAAAGGCTTACGCGCCGCTGCCTGCAGTCCATGCAGGCGGTAGAGCCCCTTACTTCCGTAGAACCAGACAGGGCGCGCCTCACGCCCGAGCAGGTCAATCCGTCAACCTAGGCGTGCAAGCGGCGCGCCGGATTCAGGGACGATCGAATATATCGCCGTTCAGCAAAATGGAACGGTCGATATTGCGGATGTCGGTATGGCCGCAAAAACCCATGGTGATATCCAGTTCATTGGCGATCATTTGCAGGCAGCGCGAAACGCCGGCTTCTCCCATGGCGCCCAGTGAATACAGGAAAGAGCGTCCTATCATCGTGCCCTTGGCGCCCAGGGCTATTGCCTTGAGTACGTCCTGGCCGGAACGGATGCCGCCATCCATCCATACTTCAATTTCCTTGCCTACGGCATGAGCAATTGCCGGCAGGGCGGAGATGGAGGACGGTGCGCCGTCGAGCTGGCGGCCGCCATGATTGGATACGACCAGGGCGTCGGCGCCGCTATCGACTGCCAGGCGCGCGTCTTCCGCGTCCATGATGCCCTTGAGTATCAGTTTTCCGCCCCAGCATTTCTTGATCCATTCGATATCCTTCCAGCTGAGCGCGGGATCAAATTGCTCGGCCGTCCACGACGACAAAGAAGACAGATCGCCCACGCCCTTGGCATGTCCGACGATATTGCCGAAGCTGCGGCGTTTGGTTCCCAGCATGCCCATGCACCAGCTGGGCTTGGTAGCCAGATTGACCAGGTTCGCAAAAGTAGGGCGCGGCGGCGTGGACAGGCCATTTCTGATGTCTTTGTGGCGCTGTCCCAATACCTGCAGGTCCAGCGTCAGCACCAGGGCTGAACAATTGGCGGCCTTGGCGCGGTTGATGAGGCGTTCGATGAAGTCCCGGTCGCGCATGACATAGAGCTGGAACCAGAATGGTTTGTGGGTATGGGCCGCGACATCTTCGATGGAGCAGATGCTCATGGTCGACAATGTGAATGGAATGCCGAATTTTTCGGCCGCCTTGGCGCCCAGGATTTCCCCATCGGCATGCTGCATGCCGGTCAGGCCGGTGGGTGCGATGGCCACGGGCATGGCAACGTCAATGCCTATCATTGAGCTGCGGTGGGTGCGCGTCTCGATGTCGACTGCGACGCGCTGGCGAAACTTGAGTTTTTGGAAATCGCTTTCGTTGGAGCGGTAGGTGCCTTCTGTCCAGGAGCCGGAATCGGCATAGTCGTAGAACATTCGAGGTACCCGGCGCTCGGCTAGCCGGCGAAAGTCCTCCATGCAGGTGATTTTGGTTGGGCTGAACAAGAAACATCTCCTTGGATTTTTGTCTGTCGCGGCGGCATCTGGACCGGCTTTTTATCGAATATCGCATCTTAACCAAAATCATCGAGGGATTGATGCCGGTCAGCATGCAGTGATGCAGATTTATCAGACCATATCGAGCTGTTCCACGGCATTGGCATAGACCATCAGCGCCTTGCAGCCATTCCACCACACCACGCGCGCGACCTGCGCCCGGCTGGCAATATCAAGCGCCTGCCTGGGGTCGCTTTCGATAAAGTGTGTGTGGCATCTTGCGAGAATCGCCTCAGCCTTGTGTGCGGCGCTCTGTTCGGCGCTGTGACGTGTCTCGTCGCGCATGATCAGAGGCCCGTGAAAGCCATGCTGATCCAGCCAGCGCTGTGTGCGCTTGCGATCTTGCTCCGGACGTCCAGTGATAATGGTGATGTTGCTCAGGTCGACCTGGGGCAGGCTGGTGCTGGGAGGCAGCACATCGCGGCGCGCCAGGGTTTCGTGCAGCGCTTGCGCGTATTGGTCCTCGGGCAAATCCATGAGCAGCACGCCGTCCAGGTCAATAGCCCAGGACGCGTATTCGTAGTCAGGCCGGTCAGGGCAGTTCATGGTGGCATCGAACGTTGGGGTAATGGATTCGCGTTCCCAGGGGAACCAGGCCCGGAAACCCGGCGGAATCTCCAGTCCGTAGTCGGGCTTGACACGGGATTCGCTGTCATAGGCCAAGGCAAAGACGGTAACGTCATGCCCTTGCGAGCGCAAATAATCCACACTGTCCAGCAAGGTGGTGCCGCGTCCGGCAACGTCTTCGACCAGGAGTATGCGGCTGTTCGGGCGAGGCTGATCGACTGTATACCAGGAGACCTGCCGCTCAGGGCGTGAATAGGACAACGCATGCAGTGGGATGCCCAGACTTGTGGCCGCCATGGCGCCCGGGGTCAGCGCACCGCGCGCGATCGCCACAACGGCATCGAAGTCCATCAGCCGCCATGCGGGGACAAAACCTGAAATGACGGTTTCGATGCGCGAGTAGTCATAAGAGTAAGCAGCGCGGGGTGTGCTCATGCCGTGATCCTTGGCGAAAACCCCATTCTACCCACCATCGTCAGATGGTCCGCGCGACACGAAAAAAAATCTGTGTTATAGTTACGCCTCTTCCAAAGCGGCTGTAGCTCAGTTGGATAGAGTACTTGGCTACGAACCAAGGGGTCGTGGGTTCGAATCCTGCCAGCCGCGCCAGAATTTACCAATGAAGTCAATTGGTTAAAACCGCCTAGAGCTCCAACTCTCTAGGCGGTTTTTTTCGTCTGGGGGTTTTGGGTGGGTGATGTGGGTGATCTGACCGTGCTGCTGTATGCGCAGGGTCAGCCGACTACGACATCAATATGCCTGCTGGCCGTCTACTGCCGCTCCAGCGTAACCCCAGCGACGCGACGGTATTCCTTTTCTCGCCCCAGTAGTGCCGGCAGGCTGCCGGGCGCTATGCAGCAGGACTTCAATCATCTTTTTGATTTCCTGGATGCTTGTCCACATTTCGGCGTCTATGACGGCCGATTGGTATTCCGATGCATCGGGGCGGGATTCATTCGTTGCGGCTTCTAAAGCCTTGCGCGTCGAGTCGAGGATGTTGTCTATGTCCTCAAGAATTTTCTTTATTATTTCCTCGGTGCGGAAGAATCCGACGCGGTTTTCGACGCGTATCATGGCCAAAAGCCGGGATCTTTGTGGTGGACCTACAAGGCCATGCTGGGCCAGGGCTTTGCTGTTGTTCGGAAGATGATTGATCGCTACTATTATTTTTTCGAAGTCGCAGTCGCGGGCATGGATGAAGGCCTCGCCTTGCTCCCTCATTTCTGCTCCAAAAAAGTCTAGATCATTAACTTTTCCATAGCCTACAAGCCTGTTTCGGATCACATCGAAAAGAAAGCTTCTCGACCGCTGCAGAAAGCTTATAAGATGTTGCCGGGATGGTTCGGTAATGTCATCGAACTCGCCGAAGTAGGACATGAAGCCTCCCTGATGCATTTGGTAAGGAAAGGCTTCTAAGTCTATCGACCATAGAATGACACGGCATTTGTCCTTACGGCTTAGGCCGAGCTTCGTATTGCGTTGATGTTCCTTGGTGAAAATGCTGGGCTGGTGTGTGTTGCGCCGGCTCGCATGGCCAATTGTTTGCTGGGCGTTCAGTTGCATCGACCAACGCGAGGTGCAGGTATTCCCGGATTGAGCGCCTATTTCCTGGAAATATAAGGATTGCCTTCTATATAGAAGCGCAATAGTTTTTCCGCCCATTCGCCAGCATAGTCCACTCCGATCCGGGGGCGTTGCACGATTTGTATGGTTTCAGGCATGGGCGCGTCGGCAATGTAGAAATCTTCGCTGATCAAGTCGTGGCCGTAATGGCCGCGGTCTATGCCCATGGCTTTGCAGAGCCGGCCTGGACCCTTGGTGTTATCCGAGAGATTGGCTATGGGCTCCAATGCGCGCAGCAGCACGGCCGCGCCCGTTCCGTCGGGTTCCGTGACGACATTCATGCAATGGTGCATCCCGTATATCAAGTACACATAGGCGAACCCCGGCGGCCCATACATTACTTTTGTGCGCGGAGTGATTCCCTTGGACGTATGCGCGGCAAGGTCATGTGGTCCAAGATAGGCCTCTACCTCGACAATTTTTCCTATGCGCTTGATATCGCCGACTTGGCGGACCAATAATTTTCCGAGCAGATCGCGGGCGACCAGGGTGGTGTCCCTGTTGTAAAAATCTCGCGGCAGCGGCTGCATCTCGTCTTTATGTTTGACTATTTTGATTCCCGGTGGTAGCATTGTGGGTTAGATTTTCAAGTTCGTTGAAGTTAGTACAAGTGAAGTACCAGGAAACCAGTATTTTTTTGTTCCAATCTCTACACCTTGACAGTCTTCTATAGGGCATATCGCTCGTCTTTTTAGGGATTGCAAAAAAATGCAAACAGAAACTGGTATTGTAAAGTGGTTCAACAACGAAAAGGGCTTTGGTTTCATCAAGCCTGACTCGGGCGGCAAGGACTTGTTCGCGCACCACACCGACATCGTCGGTACGGGCTTCAAGTCGCTGGAAGAAAACCAACGTGTTTCTTTCGTCGCTGCCGAAGGCCAAAAGGGCCCACAAGCCAAATCGATCGAAGCTGCCTAAGCTTAGTCCGATTCAGAAAAAACCCACCGCGAGGTGGGTTTTTTTATGGGCTCAAAATTCTTGACGCTGTACTGTTCTACGCAAACGCGGACAAAGCCTGCATATGCTTCTGCTTCAGCGCCGGAGGCAAAAACGACGCTGTTATGCTGTTTTGCGCCAGCGTGACAAGCTCGCGCCGGGTCAGTCCCAGGTGTTCGGCGCAAGCAATGTAATTGTCGGCGACGTAGCCCCCAAAGTAGGCCGGATCGTCTGAGTTGATGGTGGTCATCACTCCCTGTCGCAGCATGCGCGCCAGATTATGTTGCGGCATGCTGTCCACCACCTGCAGCTTCAGGTTGGAAAGCGGACACACGGTCAGGGGAATTTGCTGGTCGATCAGCCGCTGCAGCAGCATGGGGTCTTCCTCGCTGCGTACGCCGTGGTCTATGCGTTCGACATGAAGCATATCCAGCGCGTCGCGCACATAGTCCGCCGGGCCTTCCTCGCCGGCGTGAGCCACCAGGCGGAAGCCCAGGTCTTTGCAGCGGGCAAAGAGACGGGCGAATTTCTCGGGGGGATTGCCTTTTTCGGCTGAATCCAGCCCGATACCGGTCCAGAGATCCTTGTATTGCTCCCGCAAGGGCAGGGCGGCCTCCAGCGTCGCTATGGCGTCATCCTCGGACAAGTGGCGCAGAAAGCTCAATATCAGGTAACTGCTGATGCCGGTGGACGCCTGGGTTTCGCGCAGCGCCCGCGCAATGCCCGCGAAAACGGTTTCCATGGCCACGCCACGCTCGGTATGCGTTTGCGGGTCGAACATGATCTCTGCGTGCACCACGCCATCGGCTTCCGCCTTTTTCATATAGGCCATGGTCATATCGTAGAAATCGCGCTCCGTAATCAATACGCCGGCACCGGCGTAATACAGATTAAGGAATGACTGCAGGCTGTCGAAAGCATAGGCCTGGCGCAGTTCGTCGACACTGGCATAGGGAAGTTCGATGCCATTGCGGTTGGCCAATTTGAACATCAGTTCGGGCTCGAGCGATCCCTCGATGTGGAGATGGAGTTCGGCCTTGGGAAGGCTGCGTACAAATGCGTGCAGGCCGGGCTGGGGGGCTGATTCGGACATTATTGCTGCTTCAAGAAAATTGCTTGGCGTAAATATAGTCGAACGCGCCTTTTATGTCGCTGTGCAGAGCCTGCCGGGCTTGCGCCGGATTGCCATGTTCGAGCGCCGCGATCATTTTGTCGTGATGTCCGACAGCGGTTTTTTTCTGTGTTCTTTCCGAACCGGCGCGCAAATCGTAATTCAAAATGGGGCCTATCCTCAGCCACAGTGTTTCGATGATCTTCTGCAGCATAGGCATGGCTGCCGCCTCGTATATCGAGAAATGAATTTCTTTGTTAAGCATCACGATCGACGCCTTATCGCTGTCGGCGGAATCCATTTCTCGCGCGAGCGTTTCGTTCAGGTTTTTAAGCGACTGGATGAGTGCCGGTGTGACGTGCAAGGTGGCCTGTTCCACAGCATAGCCTTCAATCTGCAGGCGGATATCGGTGATTTCCTTGAATTGCTCCGCGGTTAAGGTGGGCACCCGGACCGAGCGATTCGGCGCGACTTCCAGTGCCTGGTCGGCAACCAGCTGATATACGGCCTCGCGCACCGGCATTACGCTGACTCCCAGCGCCTCGGCAGTCGAGCGCAGCGAAAGTTGTTCGCCCGGCATAAGGCGCCCACTCAAAAGCAGGTCTTTAATTTGAAACAACACGTTAGCACCGAGGGTTTCTCTGCGGGGAGCGGGCTGGAGTAGCGTCTGCATGCGGGCTCGACAAGGGTTATTACTTACTGTGATCTGTGATCTCAGTTGCTAGTATAGCGGGAAAACGGCAGCCCAAAACCCAGGAGAGAGACATGACTGAGAAAAAAACCGCAGTATCGGCATCCCGTCGGCGTTTGTTGCTTCAAGGTTCCGCGGCCATGGCGGCAGGACTGGTGGCACCGGCATTCGTACGTGCACAGGACACCGGTCCCATCCGTATCGGTCATTTGACGCCGCGCACCGGTTTCCTGGGACCCATGGGCGAATACGCAGTGCTGGGCGCTACGCTGGCCGTCGAAGAAGTCAATGCTGCGGGCGGCGTCATGGGCCGCAAGATCGAGCTGCTGACGGAAGACAGCGTCAATCCGCAGACTGCCTCCACCAAGGCCCAGCGCATGGTGGAACGCGACAAGGTCGACGCGATCGTCGGCGAAATCAGTTCAGCATCCGGGCTGGCGATTTCCCAAGTGGCCGCAAGGGCCAAGACCATATTTCTTCAAACCGGGTGCAACTCCGACGAGCTGCGCGGCAAGAGCTGCAGCCGCTACATGTTCCATCTGGAGGCCTGCAATACCATGTACGTTCGCACAATAGGCCAGGCGCTGTTGCGTGACGGTATGGTGAAAGGCAAGAAATGGATGGCTTTCACCGCCGACTACGCCTTCGGCCACGATTTGTTCAAGCAGACCAAGAAGTTCATGGACGAAAATGGCGGGATCTTCATCTCCAACGATAATCTGCCTACCGACGCCACCGAATTCAGCGCATCGTTGCTGAAGATACGCCAGCAAAAGCCGGATCTCGTGATCAGTAATCTGGCGGGCAACCAGACCACCAACTTCACCAAGCAATACAACGAGTTCGACATCGGCATCCCTTTCGCGGGCGCCGACATGAACATGACCAGTATCTGGGGCGCCGGCAAGTCGGGATTCAGCGGGATCTGGCCCATTATCTGGACTCACCAGGTGCAGGCGGCATCAGCGCAAGACTTCGTAGCGAAATTCGAAAAACGCTGGAACAAGCTGCCCGAGAACCAGGCGGTCAACGACTACCTG
This sequence comes from Pseudomonas sp., assembly GCA_036675275.1. GTDB lineage: Bacteria > Pseudomonadota > Gammaproteobacteria > Burkholderiales > Burkholderiaceae_B > Pollutimonas. The sequence continues at coordinate 52,853 of JAKFFG010000023.1, forward strand.
GCCATCAAGATTCTTGCAGAGGCCATGAGCAAGACAAAGTCCGTCGACACCGAAAAGCTTATTGCTTATCTCGAATCGGACATCAAATTTGATGTCCTGCGTGACAGGCAGGGGTATTTCCGCCCCTGGGATCACCAGCTGATGTACGAGATGTATATCGTCACGCCCAGCACCGACAAGGATGCGGGCAAATTCGATTTCATGACGACCAGCAAGCCCGTGCCGGGCGCTGACGACAGCCTGGAAACCCTGGCACCGACTCAGCAAGAAAATATGTGCAAGTTTGCCTGAATGAAGCCTATTGCGCGCTGGGCTCTCCAGCGCGTTTGTCCGGCCTGGAGAACGTGTTTTGCCCACGGAATTGATTTTCATAGTCCAGCAGGTCGCCAACGGCCTGCTGCTCGGCTTCTATTACCTGCTTATCGCACTTGGCTTGTCCATCATATTCAGTCTGGGCGGCGTGGTGAACCTGGCTCATGGGGCGTTCTACGCCATCGGCGCCTACCTTGTCGTATTTCTGACCGATCAATTGGGTTACGGCTGGGCTTTCGTCGCATCGCCCATTCTGGTCGCCATGCTGGGCATGCTGGTCGAGCGCGTATTTCTCAAGCGCTTCTACCGGTCCGATCCGGTGCTCAGCCTGTTGTTCACATTTGCCTTGTCCATGGTTATAGAACAAGGCTTGCGCATGATTTTCGGCGCATCTCCGCTGTCGTTCTCGGTGCCGGAATTCGCCCACGGCCAGGTCATCATCGGCGACTTCTTTTATCCGGTGTACCGCGTGGGCATGCTGGCGGTCGCCATCGCCGCCGTGGCGGGTACGTGGGTGCTGTTGAACAAGACGGCGTTCGGGAAAATCGTCAAGGCCGGTATCAATGATCCGGACATGGTCAGGGCCATGGGCATTTCCCTGACGCCCGTCATGACGGCCATCTGCGGTCTGGGCATAGGCCTGGCCGGACTCTCCGGCGTATTGCTTGCGCCTATCACCGGCGTGCAGCCGGCCATGGGGCAGGAAATCCTTACCGCCGCGTTCGTGGTTGTGGTGATCGGCGGGCTGGGCAGCTTCTGGGGAGTGGTGGTTGCCGCCATGCTGGTGGGCGTGATCCGCGGATTGACTTCCTACTTCTATCCGCCCGCATCGGAAGCCTCGCTATATCTGCTTATGATTCTTATCCTGATCCTGCGTCCGCGAGGCCTGCTGGGCGAAAAATTCGAACGTCTGGAGTAAGGCCTCATGTCTAAGCAAGAAATGAAAACATTGGGCCCGATAGCGTTGGGTTTGATACTTCTGCCCATTATCCTGCAGTACGGTGGGCTTACCTATAGTACGGCGGTTGAATGCGTGGTGCTGGCTCTGGCCGGCCTGGCGGTGAATATTCTGCTGGGTTATACCGGGTTGGTGTCTTTTGGCCACGGCGCGTGGTTCGGCATAGGCGGCTATGCGGTTGGAATATTGCAGCTGCGCCTGTTTCCGGCGTCTTCGCTGTTGCCTCTGGCGGCCTCCATTGCTCTGGTGGCATTCGTGGCGGTCATTGTCGGGCTGCTGGTATTGCGGCGGCGAGGCGTGTATTTTTCCTTGCTCACCCTGGCCTTTGGCGCCTTGTGCTTTACCGTGGCTTATCGCTGGACGGCGCTGACGGGGGGCGAGAATGGCCTGGGGGGAATCGAGCGGTTCTCGGTGCTGGGCATCAGCCTTGATTCTTCCTTCAGCTTCTACGTTTTCGTGGCAGTCATTGCCTTCGCCGTCGTGGCGTTCCTGTTGCGGCTCACGCAGTCTCCATTCGGCAAGGTGCTTACCGCCATCCGTGAAAACGAATTGCGTTGCAAGTTCATAGGCTTCAATATCGATTCCTACAAGCTGTTGGCCTTTGTCCTGTCGGCCGTCATCACCGGCCTGGCCGGCGGATTGTCGGTATTGAGCCACCGGATCGCCTCGGCCGAAAGTATGTCATTGGCCTTTTCCGGCGAACTGCTGGCGATCGTGCTGATAGGCGGCATGCGCAGCTTCACGGGCCCCATATTCGGCGCGCTGTTTTATGTTCTGTTCCGTGAATATTTGTCGATGTACACCTCCAACTGGTTGCTCTACTTCGGCCTGATCTTCATTTTCTTCATTCTTTTCACACCCTCGGGACTGACCGGGACCTGGTCGCGCGTCAAGCGCATGGTCATTCCGGAAAAAACCACGGACGCTGCCATGGGCAAGCGTGTGGTTGCGGCCGGCTCCGATTTTTTCCCATCCTTTCTTGCTCATCAGGATGCGGCGGTTCTGCGCTGCACTGGTATCGATAAGCATTTCGGCGGCATCAAGGCTGTGGACGCTGTCGACCTGGAGGTCAACGGCAAGGGCGTCCATGCCCTGATCGGACCGAACGGGGCGGGCAAGACCTCGCTGTTCAACCTGATATCGGGACTCTTCCAGGCGGACGACGGAAAAATTTTGCTGGGTGCTACAAGGCTGAACGGCTTGAGCCCCGACCGCATTTGCGCTAACGGGCTTTCCCGCTCTTTCCAGATCACCAATCTGTTCAAGGGCCTGACTGTACGGGAGAACTTGTGCCTGTCTGTGCTGAGCCGCGACCCGCAACGATTCTCCATCTTGAAGCGTCTCGATGCCCTGGCCGGTACACAGTCCCAGACGGACGAGCTGGTGGAGTACCTGGGCGTGCAGGGGATGGAAGAAGCGCTGGCCGAAGATCTGTCGTATGGCGGGCAGCGTGTGGTGGACATGGGACTCGCATTGGGTGTGGCCCCGCGTATCCTGCTGCTTGACGAGCCGCTGGCCGGCCTGGCGGCCGCCGAACGCGACCGGATAGGGCGGCTGATACGCCGGCTGGGCGACCGTATTGGCGTACTGCTGGTCGAGCACGACGTGGACCGTGTTTTTTCCATGGCCGACATGATTACGGTGATGAACCAGGGCAGTGTGCTGATCGAAGGCGGTGCCGATGCGGTACGCGGCGACGCCAAGGTGCGGGAGATCTACATAGGCTCGGGCAGCGAGGCGCTTGCCGCGAAAGTGCAGGCGGGAATCATTCAGGATGAGATCGCTCTGAGCGTCAACAATCTGGATGCCTACTACGGCAAAAGCCATATTCTTTCGGATATTTCATTCAAGGCTCGCAAGGGTGAAGTCATTGCCGTGCTGGGCAGGAACGGGGCCGGAAAATCCACGCTGTTGAAAAGTCTGCTGGGCCTGGCGTCCATGGGCGCCGGCAGCATCGATATTGCGGGCCGGCATCTTTCCTCGCCGATACCGGAAGTCATGGCCCGGTTGGGCGTGGCTTTCGTGCCGCAGGGGCGCCGACTGTTCTCGGGGCTTACTGTGAAAGACAACCTTATGCTGGGCCGCCTGAAGCGTTCGGGGCAGGGGTCCAACGGATGGACGGACGAGGAAATATTTACCGTTTTCCCCCGGTTGAGGGAACGCTACGATGTCGATGCCACTTTGCTGTCCGGTGGCGAGCAGCAGATGGTGGCCATTGCCCGCGCCCTGGTCGGCCATACCGAAGTCCTGCTTCTTGACGAGCCTTTCGAAGGTCTGTCGCCCGCCATGATCGAAGAGGTCTTCAATGCCATTCTTCAACTGAAGTCCCGCTTGACCATATTGATCGTCGACCACAATCTCGATCTGGCGCTGGCCATTTCCGACACGGCCCTGGTGCTGGATCGCGGCAAGGTGTCTCATCATGGCGAAGCGCGGGAACTGCTGCTGAATCTGGATTTCCGCAAAGAAAAATTATGGGTCTAAAGAGAGGTGTCTATGTTTGAAGATGTGAGCATGAAAGGCAGGAAGGTCCTGATTACAGCGGGGGCCAGCGGCCTGGGTCTGGAGATGGCGCGCGTGTTTATTGCGGCCGGATCCAAGGTCTTTATTTGCGATGTGGATCAGGAGCTTCTTCAGCAGGCCAAGGCGGAACTTCCGCAGCTTCATGCCGCGGTCGCCGATGTATCCGATGAAGCCAGTGTTGCGACCTTGTTCGATCAGGTCGCCAGCGTATTCGGCGTTCTGGATGTGCTGGTGAATAACGCCGGCGTAGCCGGTCCAACCGGCTATGTCGAGACACTCGAAAAGGCCGATTGGGACAAGACCCTGGCGGTCAACATCACGGGGCAATTTCTTTGTGCACGGCTGGCCATCCCCTTGCTCAAGAAGTCGGACGCCGGCGTCATGATCAATATGTCGTCAGCGGCCGGGCATCTCGGATTTGCCGGCCGCGCCGCTTATGCCGCGTCAAAATGGGCAGTTGTGGGCTTCACGAAAAGCCTGGCGATAGAACTGGGCAAGCATGGCGTGCGCGTCAATGCGATTTTGCCGGGAGCCGTCGAGGGCCCGCGTATCCGGGCAGTCATAGCGGCCAAAGCCAAAACGCTCGGCAAGCCTGTGCAGGAAGTGGCCGGGGCGTACGAGCAGCAGGCATCGCTGGGCCGGATGGTCACGGCGCGCGATATTGCAAACATGGCCTTGTTCACGGCAAGCGCGGCGGCGGGCAGCGTGAGCGGGCAAGCCCTGGTGGTCGACGGACATACCCAGGCGCTGGTTTAACCTGACAATAGCGAGACAATGATGAAAATTGCGGTGATAGGAGCAGGACTGATAGGCCAGGCGTGGGCCATCGTGTTCGCACGGGGAGGCTGCGATGTGCAACTGTGGGATGGCGACCAACAGGCTTTGGACAATGCACTGGCGCTTGTTTCCAGGCAAGTTTCCGAGCTCGAGAGCCAGCGCTTGCTTCAAGATGCCGCCGGCGTCATGTCGCGCATAAAGACATCGGCCAGTCTGGAAATTGCATTAAGCGGCGCCGAGTACGTTCAGGAAAACTTGCCCGAAAGACTGGACGTAAAGAAGGAAATCTTCGGCAAACTGGATACCTTGAGCGACCCGCGCGCTGTGCTGGCCAGCTCCACGTCCAGCATTCCCGCATCGGCCTTTACCGAGCATCTGGCCGGACGGCGCCGCTGCCTGGTTGCACATCCGGTCAATCCGCCGTATCTCATTCCGGTCGTCGAGCTGTGCGGCGCGCCATGGACCGACGAGTCCGTCGTTGAAAATGCGCGAGCCATCCACGAATCGGTGGGGCAGAAGCCGGTAGTCGTGCACAAGGAGCTGGAAGGCTTTGTGCTGAACCGGCTACAAGGCGCGCTGTTGCGCGAAGCATTTCGCCTGGTCCAGAACGGCTGCATTTCGGTCGAGGATCTGGACACCACGGTCAAGGACGGGCTGGGCCTGCGCTGGGCCTTCATGGGTCCGTTCGAGACCATAGACCTGAACGCGCCGGATGGTCTCCAGGACTATTGCAATCGCTACGGCGGCATGTACCAGTCCATCGCCCGGGAGCAGACTTCGATCGACGCATGGGATGCCGAAGTCGTGGCCCGCATCGAGCAGCAGCGGCGCTCTTTGTTGCCCAGTACCGAACTTCTGGATCGGCGCCTGTGGCGCGACGCGCGCCTGATGGAATTACTAAGGCTTAAAAGCGTGCCGGACGCCGGCGTATCCAACTGACTCATATCGCATCATCAAGGAAACCAACAATGGCCAGCAAGAAGAAAGTTGTCATCACCTGCGCAGTAACCGGGGCCATCCATACGCCCAGCATGTCCGAATACCTGCCCGTCACGGCGGATGAAATCGCCGATGCGGCAATTGCCGCGGCCGAGGCCGGCGCAGCCGTGCTGCATTTGCATGCGCGCGATCCGGCAAATGGCAAGCCGTCGCAAGAGCCGGATCTATTCCGGCCGTTCCTGGAGCGTATCAAGGCAAGCACCGACGCAGTCGTCAACATCACCACCGGTGGCAGCCCCCACATGACGGTCGAAGAACGCATGCGTCCCGCCATGACGTTCAAGCCCGAGCTGGCTTCGCTGAATATGGGATCGATGAATTTCGGACTGTTTCCCATGCTTGAACGCTTCAAGACTTTCGAGCATGAATGGGAGCGCGAGCATCTGGAGAACAGCCGGGATCTCATCTTCAAGAACACGTATAAGGATATTGAAGCCATACTTAGGAAGGGTACCGAGAACGGCACGCGTTTCGAGTTCGAATGCTACGACATCAGCCACCTGTACAACCTGGCGCATTTCATGGATCGCGGCCTGGTTCAGAGCCCGCCGTTCATACAATCGGTATTCGGCATTCTTGGGGGCATCGGCCCGAATCCGGAAGACTTGATGCATATGCGCCGCACCGCGGACCGGCTGTTCGGGGATAACTACGAATGGTCCATCCTGGGGGCGGGCCGCAACCAGATTCCGCTTGCAACCATGGGCGCGGCCATGGGCTCGAATGTACGCGTCGGCCTGGAGGATTCCTTATGGATAGGCCCCGGGAAGCTAGCTTCGTCCAACGCGGAGCAGGTAGGGCGCATACGCATTATTCTGGAGGCCCTGAATCTGGACGTGGCGACGCCGGATGAAGCCCGCGCCATTTTGCACCTGAAGGGCGCCGACAAGGTCGCATTCTGACTATTGCATCCCTGGCTGCACACTTGCAGCGGCCAGGCCAATTTGACCATCTACTCGAGTCGTCTATGTTTAACTTGTCAGGTCAGGTCGCCCTGATCACGGGCTCATCCCGCGGAATCGGCTTGGCCGCCGCACGCGCCTTGGGCCGCCAGGGCGCCACAGTAATCATCAATGGCCGGGATGCGGACGCGCTGGAACGGGCCCGGGAAAGCCTTGCCGTCGAGGGCGTCGACACATTCGTCCTGCCTTTCGACATTACTGATATCGAGCAGTCCACCCAGGCGGTCGACACGGTGCTGAAGACGGTGGGCAAGATAGACATATTTTTTTCGAACGCGGGCATACAGCATAGGGAAAAGCTCCTCGACTTTCCGCTGTCGGACTTTGAGCGTGTGGTATTTGCCAACCTGACCGCCCAATGGGCGCTGGGCCGACATGTGGCGGCCGGCATGCATGAGCGAGGATACGGGCGCATTATTTTCACGGGGTCTATCACCGCCTTGCTGGGTCGGCGGGAAGTGACAGCCTATACGGCGGCCAAAGCGGCCATGCACGGTATCGTGCGGCAGTGGGCTGCCGAATTGTCGGGTTCGGGTATTACCGTCAACGCCGTTGCGCCGGGCTATATAAAAACTGAACTCACCACCAAGCTATGGACCGATCCCGAATTCACCTCGTGGCTGGAGAACCGGGTTCCGGTAAAGAAATGGGGCGAGCCCGACGATATCGCGTCGGCCCTGGTCTTTCTTGCTGCACGCGAATCCCGTTTCATGACCGGGCAAGTCCTGGTCGTCGACGGAGGCTTGTCGTCAAGCATGTAGGCGCATCATGCACGGCGGTCGCGCAGGCTCTGCTTGGTTTTCTCCAGCACTCTGCTGACATTGTTGCCGTACTTGATGGCAACCCCCAAAGCCAGTACATCGATCAGGGCGAGGTGGACCAGGCGTGAGATCATGGGGCTGTAGATATCAGTGTCTTCCTGCGTATCGGCCCGCAACAACACGGTGGCCATTTGCGCCAATGGCGTATTCGACGCCGTAACGGCCACGACCGGACAACCATTTTTCAGCGCGATTTTGACCGCATCCAGCAGTTCTCGAGAGCGCCCAGAATGCGAAATGGCCACGAGCACATCCGCCGGGCTCAGCAGAGAAGCTGCCATGAGCTGCGTGTGCGTATCCGAATAGGCAACCGTAGACAGATCGAAGCGAAAGAATTTGTGCTGAGCGTCGGCGGCGACAATGCCCGAATTTCCGACGCCGTAGAACTCGATGCGCCGAGCACCCGCCAGCAGACCTATTGCAGTGTCCAGGCGGTCGGCGTTGATGTCATTGCGCACGCGCAGCAAGGCCGATACGGCATTGTCCAGTACTTTGGCGGCCAGCACGGCGGTGCCGTCCCCGGCACTCAGCGAGGAATGCACGTAGGGCACGCCCACCATGAGGCTGGCGGCCAGTTTGATCTTGAAGTCCGGCCAGCCGTCGTAGCCTATCGATCTGCAGAATCGGATCACGGTAGGCTCGCTGACGGCCGCCAGTTGTGCGACCTCCGCCAATGCCGACCGGGCAACGGCCTGGGTTTGATCAAGAATGAGGCGCGCCACTCTGCTTTCGGCCGTACTGAGGTCGGGAAGCTGCCGTTCTATTTGTACGAGTACGGACTCATTCATCGATGCAGGAATCCAGATAGGCGGCGGCCCCGGTCAGTGCCGGGTTATCGCTGGTGATGACGAAGACCGGTATGGCCGCCATGTAGTCCGAGAAGCGCCCCTTGTCGTTGAAGCGCTGGCGAAACGGGGAATTAACGAAATAGTCGCCCAGCTTGGGGATGATGCCGCCGCCGATATAAATGCCGCCGCGCGCGCCAAGCATGAGCGCAAGATTGCTGGCTACCGTGCCCAGAATGGCGCAGAAGGTGTTCAGTGCCTGGCGGCAATAGCGGCAGCTGTCGGCAATCGCGTGCCGGCTGATGTCGGCAGCCGAATAATCTTGCCCCCGGATGCCCGCGCGCCGGCACAGCTGCTGATAAATGAATTGCAGGCCGGATCCCGAGACCAGGCGCTCCATGGAGACATGCCCGAATTCCGCATGCGCGTCTTGCCAAAGTGCGAGTTCTTGTTCGTCGGCGGGCGCGAAACTGACATGTCCGCCTTCGGCGGCCAGGGGCACCCATCCTTGCGATGTCGGGATAAGCGCAGAGACGCCCAGTCCGGTGCCTGGGCCGACGACGCCCAGCGGTGTTCCGGCCACGGCCTGTCCGGAGCCGACCGGACGCAATTGGTTTTGCGGCAGATGCGGCAGGGCCAGTGCCAGCGCGGTGAAGTCGTTGAGGAAATGCAGCTTGTCGAAGCCGCAGGCCAGTCGCGTGGCTTCGATCGAAAATTCCCACGGGAAGTTGGTCATTTTTACGTGATCGCCGACGATGGGATTGGCGATTCCGAGCGCGGCGTGCTTGACTGTGTGATGACCGACGCGGCGCAGATAGTCATTGATGGCCTCTTCGATGCCGGGATAGTCGGCCACGTTGACCACGCTGACTTCCCGTATGTCATCGACCGACGCCGACAGGGCGAATCGCGCATGCGTGCCGCCTATGTCCGCAATAAGACGGGACGGCTTTTGTTCAGTGGTGCCAATAGACATCGAGAGGTGCTCCGGTCTGCTTGATAAGGTAGCTTACTGGCAGGCGTGGTGTCGCCTGAAGCGCGGCCTGTTCGAAAATGCGCAGCTTGTGGGAGCCGCTGATGGGAAGCATGAGGTGCTCTGTCTCTAATATTGCCGCCAGCGTCATGCTGATTCTTTCATGCGCCGCGTGCAATGGGCTGATGTGGATATAACGTTGGCTTGTCTGCGGATCAAGTGCCTGTGCAAGCTGCGGCGCATCAGGAAATAAAGACGCGGTGTGGCCATCATCGCCCATGCCCAGCACAGTCACGGTTATGGCATGAGTTTGCCGGTTGGCGTCCTGCAGACTCCGTTCCAGGTCGTCCGGGTGGCTGACCAAGCCGGTGAAGCGCGCATGCTCGGCGCGGTTCTTCAATAAATGGCTGCGCACCAGCAATTCGTTGCTGTCTGGATGGTCTGGAGGAACAAAGCGTTCATCGACCAGCGTGACATGAATTTTTTCCCAGGGTAGGTCTTCCAGGCTCAGTTGCTCGAACAGTGGCACGGGCGACCGTCCGCCGGAGACGGCCAGCCCGGCATTGCCCGTCCGCTCGATGGCATTGCGCAGCAATGTGGATATGTGGCCCACGATGGCATCCAGGCAGTCTTGCTGCGTGTCGAAATCATGTCGCATTTCAGGTCTCCTCGTGCCACAAGACGCCGGCACGCGAAGCCAGGGCGCTTGAAGCCGCCGGCCCCCAACTGCCTGCCGTGTAGGTTTTCGGTGGAATGGAATACTTGCTCCAGCACTCCAGTATGGGTTCGACCCAGGCCCAGGCCTGTGCCTGTTCGTCGCGGCGCATGAAGAGCGACAACTGTCCGCGTATGACTTCCAGCAACAGTCGTTCATAGGCGTCGGCGCGGCGCGCCTTGAACATGGTGGGAAAATCCAGGTTGAGGTAAGTCGACTGCAGATTCATGGCGTCGCCCGGCTCCTTGGCCAGGAAATACAGGCGCACGCTTTCTTTGGGCTGCAAGCCTATGACCATCCGGTTGGCCGAATGCAGGCCCATGGGCGAGGGAAACAGCGCATGCGGAACGTCGCGGAAGTTGATGACGATCTCCGCTACACGCTCTTGCAGGCGTTTGCCGGTACGCAGAAAGAACGGTATGCCCGCCCAGCGCCAGTTGACGATTTCCGCCTGCAGGGCGACAAAGGTTTCGGTATTGCTGTCTGCGGCAACGTGTTGTTCTTCACGGTATCCGGCCACCGGCTTGCCGTTGATAGCGCCGCTGCGGTACTGGCCCCGCACGCTTTTGGACAGCACGTCTTCAGTACTGAAGGGTTTCAGCGACCTGAGCACCTTCAGCTTTTCGTCCCGTATGGCATCTTCTGAAAGACTGGGAGGAGGCTCCATGGCCACGATGCACAAAAGCTGCAGAAGATGGCTCTGCAGCATGTCTCTCAGCGCTCCGGTGCGATCATAAAATTCGCCACGCCCTTCCACGCCCAGGTCTTCGGCAATGGTGATCTGTATATTGTCTATCCACTCGCGGCGCCACAGGGGTTCGAACAGTGTGTTGCCAAAGCGGATTGCCATCAGGTTCTGTACCGATTCCTTGCCCAGGTAGTGATCGATACGATAGATCTGGTTTTCCGTGAAGCACCGTCCCACCGCCTCGCTGATGGTGTCCGACGATTTCAGGTCGTGGCCAAGAGGCTTTTCCAGCACCACCCGCACATGCGGATGGTTCAGTCCTACCGCGGCTAGATTCTGGCAGATCGATATGAACAGATGGGGAGCGGTAGCCAAATAGCATACGGTGATGCGCTCGCCCGGGCTGCTCATGGCCTGAACCAGATTCCGGTAGTCTTGCGCATTGTTTGCGTCCAGCGTGTGGAAGTGCAGGCGGCTGGCGAAGCTTTCCCATATGCCTTCATCGTAGTCACTGCCCAATTTGGGTCGGACCCTTCGCTGCAGCAGCTCCAGATAGCCCTCAAGGCCGAGAGCCTCTCGCCCAAGCGCAAAAATGCGGCCGTCCGCATGCAAGGCGCCGGCCTTGTGGGCCTGGTATAGCGCCGGAAGCAGTTTGCGCAGAGCCAGGTCGCCGGTGCCGCCGAAAAAGACAATATCGAATGCCGGCGTGGTGGCCATGGCAAGCTCCGTAACTGAAAATGTAATTAAGCTACATGTGGCGGACAATGTAAAGTGCGCAAAATTAGGGGTAAGCCCTTAATTGAGTGGCGCGGGGGGCGGTGCAATAATGTAATCGATTACATTATTGAAGACGGAGCGCTCATGCGCAGTGTGTCAATTGCCAAAGTCGCCGAACATGCGGGTGTATCCGTAGCAACTGTGTCGCGCGTCCTTAATGGCAATCTGGTGGTCAAGGAAGCGACGAGGGCGCGGGTGGCAGCTTCCATTCACGCCATGGGCTACCGTGTGAATCATCTGGCGCGCAGCTTGCGCACCGATGAAAGCCGCTTGTTGCTGGCCATGGTTCCCGATATCGGCAATCCTTTTTACGCGCAAATCGTCCAGGGAATCGATGGGGCAATGCAGCAGCGGGGCTACTCGCTTTTGCTGTGTGAAACAGGGGGCGATGCCGGGCGTGAGCGCAAATACTTCGACCTTCTTGAATCGCGCCGGGCGGACGGCGCGATCTGCCTGGATGCCGACACGGTGCAGCAGGTTCTGCATGAGCAAACCATGAACTTTCCCTGGGTCGCCTGTTGCGAGTTCGATCCACAGGCGGCGGTTCCTTATGTCGGCATCGACAACCGGGCCGCGGCCCGCGAAGCGACAACATGCCTTATCGAAAAAGGCCATACGCGCATCGCATTCCTTAATTCGGATACACGTTTCATGTACGCCCGGGAGCGCCTGCATGGGTATATTGAAGCCATGGAGCAAGCCGGTATTGCAATGGATCCCGATTATTGCATCGCGCTGGAAACCCTGGATTTCTCGGCCGGCAAGAAGGCGGTGACGCGGCTCTTGGCCTTGCCGCGGCGGCCGACCGCCGTGTTCGCCGTTGCCGACACGCTCGCGATAGGCGTTCTAAGGGGACTGCACGATGCCAGGCTACGCGTGCCGGAAGACATGGCCGTCATGGGGTTTGATGACATTGCCTTGGCTGAACAAACTTGCCCGGCCCTCAGTACGGTAAGACAGCCGATGAGGGCGCTGGGCGAGCAGGCGGCAAATCTGTTGCTCAAACAGCTGGATGACCGCGCCACACCCGCCGCCGGCGTGGTGCTGCCGCATCATTTAGTGCTGCGGGAGAGCGCCTGATGAGTCTTGCCGTCAAGTTCGAAGCCATCAGCAAGGATTTCGGTTCCGTGCGGGTTCTGCACAAGGTCAGTTTCGACATGGACCGCGGCCGCGTCTACGGTTTGCTGGGCGAGAACGGCGCCGGCAAATCCACGCTGATGAAAATCCTGTGCGGCTACGAGAAGCCGTCCGAAGGACGCTTGCTTATCAATGCTCAACCGCGTGATTTCGCATCCTTGCGCGACGCCGAACGCGAGGGCATTGTCTTGATTCACCAGGAAATCAACCTGGCCGACGATCTCACCATCGCTGAAAACATTTTCCTGGGCCACGAAAAAAAGCAGGGTTGCTTCCTGGACAATAAGGCCATGAGCCGCGAGGCGGCGCGACTGCTGGAAAAAGTAGGCCTGAATGCGGATCCCGCCACGCGGGTGAGCCGCCTTATCGTCGCGGAAAAGCAGCTTGTTGAGATTGCCAAGGCGCTGGCCAAGGATGCGCGCCTGCTCGTCATGGATGAACCGACGGCCACCTTGACTCCTGGCGAAACGGAAAGGCTGTTTGCCCTTATCGAACAATTCCGCAAGGCCGGCGTCACCATAGTCTATATTTCGCACAAGCTGGACGAGGTAAAGCGCATTACCGATGAAATCGTGGTGATGCGAGATGGCCAGTACATTACCCGCGCGCCCACGTCCAGCGTGTCGCGCCAGGAGATGGCCAATCTTATGGTGGGGCGCGAACTGGCCGATCTGTTTCCGCCCCGGACGCCGATGCAATCCAGCCTCGCACCCATACTCGAAGTCCGTGGCCTGATTGTGCCGGGGTGGGCCGCCGACGTGAGCTTCGACGTTCGCCCCGGCGAAATACTTGGCTTTGCAGGCCTGGTCGGTGCGGGGCGAACCGAGCTTTTCGAGGGTTTGCTGGGATTGCGGCCACGTACCGAGGGACGAATCTTCCTGCAGGGGAAGGAAACACCGTTGCGCAGTCCCCGGCAGGCGGCCCGGCATGGTGTCACCTATCTTAGCGAGGACAGAAAAGGCAAAGGCATTTTGCTGGCCTTCGGAATGCGCCAGAACGTGACTCTGATGGCCCTGGAGCGCTACGCACGTCCTTTGTTGAACGAACAGGCCGAGCGGCGGGCCCTGGACACGGCCATACATCAGTTCGGCATACGCAGCGGCAATGCCGATAATCTGGCCTCGGCCCTGTCCGGCGGAAACCAGCAGAAGCTTGCGCTCGCAAAGGTGCTGCATCCCGATCCGCGCGTGGTCATTCTCGACGAGCCTACGCGGGGCGTCGATGTTGGGGCCAAACGCGACATCTACTTCCTGATCCATGGCCTGGCGCAACAGGGTCTGGCGGTCATCGTCATTTCATCGGAACTGATGGAACTCATAGGCTTATGCCACCGCGTCGCCGTCATGCGTTCCGGACGCCTGCAAGCCCTCCTCGCGACCGAAAACCTCAACGAAAAGGAACTGATTGCCCATGCAACCGGAACACACCAAGCCGCCTGAAGCGCCGTCCCCGGCCAGGCCCATGGCGCGGCGGGATGCCCCGACATGGGCCAGCCGGCTGCACGGGCTGGGTCCTGTCGCCGGCCTCGTGCTCTTGTGCATCGCCGGTACGATGCTCAACAGCAATTTCGCCGATATCGACAACATCATGAACGTGCTTACGCGCACCGCGTTCATCGGCATCATTTCGGTGGGCATGTGCTTTGTCATCATATCGGGCGGCATTGATCTTTCCGTTGGATCGATGGCGGCACTGATCGCGGGAAGCATGATACTCGTCATGAATGCGCTGATGGGCGCCATTGCCTCGCCGCTATGGGTCATTGTGCTGGGCATGGCTTTCGCCCTGGTGCTGGGAGCGCTGCTCGGCCTGGCTCATGGCCTGCTTGTCACGCGGGGCCGTATCGAGCCTTTCATCGTGACGCTGGGTACGCTGGGTATTTTCCGGGCCTACCTCACTTACCTGTCGGACGGCGGCGCCATCACGCTGGACATGAGTATTTCCGACGCTTATAGCCCGGTCTATTACGGCAGCCTGCTGGGCGTCCCGATACCCGTCTGGGTCTTTATTGCGATCGCGTTGTTGGGCGGCTTGCTGCTCAACCGCACAGCCTTCGGCCGCTATGTTCAAGCCATAGGTTCAAACGAGCAGGTGGCGCGATATGCGGCGGTCAATGTCGATAAGACCAAGACGCTTACGTATGTGCTGCTGGGCGTATGTGTCGGCATTGCGACCGTGCTGTATGTGCCCCGCCTGGGATCGGCCAGCCCGACCACAGGCCTGCTTTGGGAACTCGAGGCCATCGCCGCGGTGATCGTGGGCGGAACCGCGTTGAAGGGCGGCGCGGGAACCATGACCGGTACCGTCGTTGGCGCCATATTGCTGTCTGTCATCGGCAATATCCTGAATCTTACGAGCATTATCAGCGTTTACTTGAACGCAGCAGTGCAGGGCTTTGTCATCATTGTCGTCGCTTTTCTGCAGCGTCGGCGTTCCTGATGTTCATCGCAACAGACGGTTGCGACCTTTGAAGTATAAAAACTGGAGACCAACATGAAATTCTCGATACGAAAGCTGGTTATTGCCGTGTCGGCGGTGGCAGCCGCCGGCCTGGGCTCAGGCGCCCTCGCTCAGGAAAAGGTCAATCTCGGCGTGTCCATACCGGCCGCGACGCACAGCTTTACCGCCGGCGTCGTCTGGTGGTCCAACAAGGCAAAAGCCGAGCTCGAAAAGGCGCATCCCAACTTGCAGGTAACGGTCAAGACCTCCAGCGGTGCGCCGCAACAGGCCAACCAGCTCCAGGACCTCCTGACCGTGAATCGCATCAATGCCCTGGTGATCATGCCTTTTGAGTCCGCCTCGCTTACCCAGCCCGTTGCGCAGGTCAAGAAGAAGGGCGTGTATGTCACGGTGGTGGACCGCGGCTTGACCGATACGAGCGCTCAGGATGCTTACGTGTCGGGCGATAACACGGCATTCGGCCGCCTTCCCGCCGAGTACCTGGTGAAGAAGCTGGGCGGCAAAGGCAATATCGTGGCATTGCGCGGCATTGCCACGACGCTCGACAACGAACGCATGGATGCCTTCAACGCAGTCATAAAGAAGTATCCGGATATCAAGCTGCTCGATGCTCGCTACGCCAACTGGAATCGGGACGATGCCTTCAAGGTCATGCAGGATTACCTGACGCGCTTCAAGCATATCGACGCGGTCTGGGCCGCCGACGACGACATGGCGTTCGGCGTGCTAAGGGCCATAGAGCAGTCCAAGCGCACCGACATCAAAGAGGTGTTCGGCGGCGCGGGCGCCAAGGGCATGGTCAAGACTATTATTGACGGCAGCAACCCCTTGATCCAGGCCGACGTCTCGTACTCGCCCAAGTTCATCTACGACGCCATAAAATTGACTGCCGAGGCCAGGCTCAAGGGCGAGAACCTGCCCGCGACCACGATTATTCCGTCGGTGCTGATCACCAAGGAAAATGCTAAAGACTTTTATTTTCCTGATTCCCCGTTCTAGGCGCTGACATGAAGACGATCAAGGGTCCGGGAATTTTCCTGGCGCAATTCGCAGGCGATCAGCCGCCATTCGACAGCCTTGATGGCCTGGCCCGGTGGGCCGGAGGCCTGGGCTACAAGGGTGTGCAAATACCCACTGGCAATCCGGCCTTGTTCGATCTTCAACAAGCGGCGGACAGTCAGGGATACTGCGACGACATACGCGGAATGCTGGCCGGACACGGGCTGGAAATTACTGAGTTGTCAACGCACTTGCAAGGGCAGTTGCTGGCTGTACATCCCGCCTACGATGCCTTGTTCGACGGATTTGCGGCGCCTGAGGTGCGGGGCAATCCGGCCGCTCGCCGGCAATGGGCACACGAACAGTTGTTGCTGGCGGCGCGGGCATCGCAGCGATTGGGCCTGAAGGCGCATGCGACGTTTTCGGGGGCGCTGGCCTGGCCCTACCTGTACCCCTGGCCCCAGCGGCCGGCTGGTTTGGTCGACGAAGCCTTCGCCGAGCTGGCCCGCCGCTGGATGCCGGTGCTGCATGCCTTCGACGAGGCAGGCGTGGACATAAGCTACGAGCTTCATCCCGGCGAAGACTTGCACGACGGGCTGACTTTCGAGCGCTTTCTCGACGCCGTGGGCGGACATGCGCGGGCCAATATCCTGTACGACCCGAGCCACTTCATGTTGCAACAACTGGATTACCTGGCTTTCATCGATATCTACCACGAGCGCATCCGTTCTTTTCATGTGAAGGACGCGGAATTCCGGCCCGACGGCCGCCAGGGCGTATACGGTGGTTACGCTGACTGGATAAACCGCGCCGGACGCTTCCGTTCCCTGGGAGACGGGCAGGTGGACTTCGGATCCATTTTCTCCAAGATGGCGCAGTACGATTATCCCGGCTGGGCGGTGCTGGAGTGGGAGTGCTGCATCAAGCATCCGGAGCAGGGCGCGGCGGAAGGCGCACCCTTCATCGCCCGGCATATCATCCAGGTGGCCGAGCACGCTTTCGACGACTTTGTGAAAACCGGAACGTCGAAAGATCAGCATAAAGCCCTGCTGGGAATCACTTGAGGAAAACTGTGATGCATAGGCGCATAAAACTTGGCATGGTAGGAGGCGGCCGTGGCGCGTTCATAGGCGCCGTGCACCGCATGGCGGCTCGCCTGGATGACCGTTACGATCTGGTGGCGGGCGCCATGTCCAGCGATGCGGAACGGGCCGCGGCAAGCGCCGCCGACGTCGGAATATGCCCTGCGCGCAGCTATGTCGACTGGCGTGAAATGGCGGCGCGCGAAGGTGAATTGCGCCGTAGCGGGCAGGATGGGATTACCGCGGTTTCCATTGTTACCCCCAATCATTTGCATGCGCCCATTGCCAAGGCATTTCTGCAAGAGGGCATACATGTCATCTGCGACAAGCCCATGGCGATATCGCTGGATGAGGCGCTGGAACTGCAGAAGCTCGCGCGCCAAAGCGGCCTGCTGTTTGTGCTGACGCATACATACACCGGTTATCCCATGATACGTCATGCGCGCTCCCTGGTGGCGGAAGGCGCCATAGGTGAACTGAGGTTGCTGCAGGTCGAGTATTCGCAAGACTGGTGGGCCGATGCCTCAGCCCTGACCGGCGAAGGCGGCTGGCGCGAGAATCCGGCAGTGGCCGGACCCGCCGGCACACTGGGCGACGTGGGCATACATGCGTATCAGCTGGCAAGCTACGTCAGCGGTCATGAGCCCGATGAAATTGCCGCCGAGCTGCATTCATTCGGACCGGGCAGGGTGCTGGACGACCACGTCCAGGTCATGATGCGCTATGCCAACGGCGCGCGCGGCACGCTTTGGGCCAGCCAGGTGGCCACAGGCTGCGAAAACGCGCTTACCCTGCGGGTGTACGGAACGGCCGCGCAACTGCGTTTCAACCAGGAAGAACCGAATGTGCTGTGGCTGATTCCGCAAGGCGGGCAGGCGCAACGGCTTACGCGCGGACGTGTGACGGGCGACGCCGCCATGAAGGCTACGCGCATCCCTGCGGGCCATCCAGAAGGTTATATCGAAGCCTTCGCCCAACTGTACCGTGACGCGGCCGACCAGATTGCCGCCCTGGAAGCGGGTCAGTCGCCCGCGACTGGTGCGGGCTTTCTCACCGGAGTCGACGATGGCGTATCCGGTCACCGGTTTATCGAAACGGTATTGAAGAGCCACCATTCGAACGCGGCATGGGTTAGGCTATAGCATCGCGCGCAAGCCGGCGCGGCATCGATTCACCCATTCCATCTGTTGAACGCATCATGATCAAAAATCCGGCCCGCAACACGATCGCCGACGTGGCCCGTCACGCGGGCGTTTCCAAAGCCACCGTATCGCGTTTCCTCAATCATCGCGAAACCTTGCTGTCTCCCGAAATCGCAAGCCGCGTCGAAACGGCTATTGCACAGTTGGGATATACGCCCAGCCCAATGGCACAATCCTTGAAGCGCGGCCGGTCGCGCCTCATAGGTCTGGTCGTGGCCGATATTACGAACCCTTATTCAGTGGCCGTTTTGCGCGGCGCCGAACAGGCGTGCCGCGAAGCAGGCTACTTGCTTATGCTGTTCAACCTGGGCAACGAAGTCGAGCGCGAAAGTGCGGGTATTCATGCATTGTCATCGTACCGGGTCGAAGGCTTCATTCTCAATACCATGGGGCACGACGCGGGCGCGCTGCTGGAAACCGCAAGGCAAGGAAAGCCTATGGTATTGGTCGATCGCCTGCACAAAGGCCTGGATGTGGACTTCGTCTCGCTGGACAATCGACAGGCCATCTACCTGAGCGCGCAGCACTTGCTGGACGCGGACTACCATGAATTGTTGCTGGTTACAGAGCCGCTGGGAGAAGTCAGCTCGCGCGTCGAACGCGTTCAAGCCTTCGATTCTTTCGTCGCCGGACATGCCGCCGTTGCGGGGCGTTGTACTGAAAGCCTCGAACATGATCATGACGGCCTGGCTGCCGCGCTGCTCGCATGCCGCGAGCGGGCGCAGGCACGGGGAACAATGCCGGCGATCATCGCCAACAACGCTGTCGTGACCCTGCGCATCGTTGCCGCCGTCGACCGCCTGGGATGGCAGCTGGGCAAGGATCTGGGACTGGTCGGCATCGACGATACTGAATGGGCGCCCTATGTGGGGCCAGGCATCAGCACGGTTTCCCAACCTACCTACGAGCTTGGACGCAAGGCCGCGCAATGCCTCATGCAAAGGGTGGCGGGATCCCATGTTCCGGCGCGCCAGACCTTGTTGCCGGGTACCCTGATGGCCAGAGGGTCATCGCGCCCCGCGACCGCCTGTTCGAAAGTGCTGATATAATTTTCAGTCTTGTCGCCCTGACTTGAAACCGGTTTCACAGTAAACAACTCGGTAAGTTCGATCCGTCGGCGATACCTAATGTCTGAGATAACGTGAATTATTCTTTCCAATTTGGCCCGGTCTTCGACGCCTGGCCTTTATTGCTTCACGGCACCTGGATGACTATTCAGCTGTCATTCATGGCGATGGTGCTCGGATCCCTGGTCGCGATTTTCTGCGCATGGGGCAAGACAGCCGGCCCGGCGCCGCTGCGCTGGATCATCAACGCGTATATTGAAGTCATACGCAATACACCGTTCCTGGTGCAATTGTTCTTCTTTTTCTTCGCGCTTCCCGCGGCGGGAGTGCGGTGGTCGCCGTATACGGCCGCGCTGGTCGCCATGGTGTTCAATCTGGGGGCCTACGCAACCGAGATCGTGCGCGCCGGTATCGAGTCCATACCCAAGGGGCAGATCGAAGCAGGCACGGCCTTGAGCCTGTCGCGAGTCGAAATCTTCCGTTTCGTGGTGCTCAAGCCGGCGCTGAAGGCGATATATCCGGCGCTGACCAGCCAGTTCATCCTGCTGATGCTGGCATCGAGCGTGGTCTCGGTGATTTCAGCCGATGATCTCACTTCTGTGGCGGCCAATCTGCAGTCCGAAACCTTCCGAAGCTTCGAAATCTATATCGTCGTCACGGGTATCTATCTATTGCTTACCCTGGCCTTTTCTTACCTGTTCCGACTGATCTACCAGTGGGGCCTCAATTATCCGGACCGTCGATAATGCGTACTTTTGGCTATTCCGATTTCTGGTTCATTGTCGAAGCCGCCCAGTGGACCATCGCCTTGTCCATCATGGCCTTTATCGGCGGCGGCATCGTCGGACTGATCATTGCGCTGTCGCGCGCCTCCGACAACTCGATTGCACGCGGTGCGTCCATGGGATTCATAAAGCTGTTCCAGGGCACGCCCCTGCTGTTGCAGTTATTCCTGGTGTTTTTTGGCGCACCGGTCCTGGGGCTGGACGTGAACCCCTGGATCGCGGCGGCCGTCGCGCTTACGCTCAACAGCGGCGCCTTTCTCGGTGAAATATGGCGGGGCTGCATCCAGGCAATTCCGCGCGGCCAATGGGAAGCGGCCGAAGCGCTGGGCCTGTCGTACCGCCACAAGATGCGCGATGTCGTCCTGCCCCAGGCGCTGAAGATTGCCGTGCCGCCCACGGTGGGTTATATGGTGCAAATCGTGAAAGGCACGTCGCTGGCCGCCATAATCGGCTTCACCGAGCTTACCCGGGCGGGCCAGATCATCAATAACGCTACTTTTCAACCTATGGTGGTGTTTTCGGTGGTGGCAGCCATCTACTTCCTGCTGTGCTGGCCTTTGTCCCTGCTGGCTGCGCACATGGAACGGCGCTTGGCCGTGTCGCTTTCCCGCTAGAACAGGGCGCAGGGATATCCCCGCGCCTTTGCTTTGTTGACGTTTAGTTCAATCCTGGAGACATGAAATGTTCGTAATCAAGAAAATGCGCAGCTTTGTGGGTGCGACTTTGCTGGCCAGTTGTACTGCGCTGGCGCTGGGCGCCACCGCGGCCAAGGCCGAAACCATAGACCAGATCAAGGAGAAAGGCGAGCTCACCGTGGGCATGCTGGTCGACTTTCCTCCCTACGGCATCCTGAACACCGAAAACAAGCCCGACGGCTACGATGCCGATGTGGCGCGGCAACTGGCCAAAGACTTGGGCGTAAAGCTCAACCTCGTTCCCGTTACCGGCCCCAACCGCATTCCCTACCTGCTGACCAATAAAGTCGACATGCTGATTGCTTCGCTGGCGATTACGCCGGATCGCGCAAAGCAGGT
Source organism: Pseudomonas sp. (assembly GCA_036675275.1). GTDB lineage: Bacteria > Pseudomonadota > Gammaproteobacteria > Burkholderiales > Burkholderiaceae_B > Pollutimonas. The sequence continues at coordinate 73,909 of JAKFFG010000023.1, forward strand.
GCAGTTCTCGCATCCGTATTCGGCTGCCCAGATCGTCGTGTTCGGCGGTAAAGAAACCAAGATTGCCAAAGCCGAAGACCTGTCCGGTCTGCGCATAGGCGTAGCCCGTGCCAGCACCCAGGATATCGCCGTAAGCAAGATTGCCCCGAAAGACGCCAACATTCGCCGCTTCGATGACGACGCGTCCGCCATGCAGGCATTGCTGTCGGGCCAGGTCGATGCCATAGGTTGCTCGACTACCGTCGCCGGCCAGATCGCCAAGCGCGCCCCGGACCGTTTTGAAAACAAATTCGTCCTGCTCCAGCAGGAGATGGCGGTAGCCATGCGTCCGGGCGAGCCCAAGACGCTTGAAACCATCAACGGACTGGTCGACAAGAACATCGAAAACGGCGAATTCAGCAAGCTGTTCCAGAAGTGGCTGGGTACGCCGCTTCCCGAACTGAAAGCCTCCTGATCAACTTAGCGATTCATCATGACTGACAGACAGACCACTATGGCTGTCGATGCATCGAATAGTCCCGCCGAGCAGGGCGGGACCATTATCGAGATCGAAGCCCTCAATAAATGGTACGACAAGTTCCATGCGCTTACGGATATTGACCTTACGGTTGCATCGGGCGAACGTATCGTCATCTGCGGGCCTTCGGGTTCGGGCAAATCGACGCTGATCCGCTGCATCAACGGCCTTGAAAAAATTCAGCAAGGCCGTATCGTGGTGGACGGCATCGACCTGACCGCCAACGTGCGCAATATCGATGCGATACGTCAGGAAGTAGGGATGGTATTCCAGCAGTTCAATCTGTTCCCGCACATGACGGTGCTGCAGAACTGCATGCTGGCTCCCATGCGCTCGCGTGGCATCAGCTCGCAGGAAGCCGAAACAATGGCCATGAAGTACCTGACCCGGGTGCGTATCGCCGACCAGGCCCGCAAGTATCCCAGCCAGTTGTCCGGCGGGCAGCAGCAGCGTGTGGCCATTGCACGCGCCTTGTGCATGACGCCGAAGATCATGTTGTTCGATGAGCCGACCTCCGCCCTCGATCCTGAAATGGTCAAGGAAGTGCTCGACACCATGATAGGATTGGCCGAAGACGGCATGACGATGTTGTGCGTGACGCATGAAATGGGTTTCGCCCGCAGCGTCGCAGACCGGGTCATTTTCATGGCCGACGGCAAGATAGTCGAGCAGGCCGCACCGGAGAAGTTCTTCAGCAATCCCGAGAACGAAAAGACCCGAAGCTTTCTCGGTCAGATCCTGAACTCCTAGGTCTTTATTGCAGCGGTACCGGCAGCCGCGGGTACATTGCCGCGTCCCCTCACTTGCGCGCCCCGTTAGCGCGGCGCCTATGGAACCATGACCTCGTCCAAGCAGATTATTATTTCACTGACATCCTTTGGCGCAAGCGAAGTGCGGCGCCATGGGCAGCGTTGGTTTGTTGAATTGTGCCATTCCGCCGGAGCCGACGGCGTTGAAGTCCGCGGCGAACTGCTCCAGGGCCATGCAGGAGAACTGGACGAGCTTGCCGCCGCCATCAGCCAGGCAGGATTATCCTGCGTTTATTCCTGCCCCGAGATGCTGTGGACGCCCTCCGGCGTATTGAATATCCCGGCGCTGCAACAAAGCCTCGCCAGCGCGGCGACCTTGAACGCGCCAGTCCTGAAGATGTCCATAGGTCATTTCACACGGGCCAGTACGGACACGCTCGATGTGCTCAAGCAAAACCTGGCACAGCAGAAGGTCCGGCTGCTTATCGAAAACGACCAGACGGCGGGTGCGGGTTCCCTGGAAGCCTTGCAGCACTTCTTCGGGGCTGCCGATGCTTTCGGGCTGGATCTGGGCATGACCTTCGACATGGGCAACTGGCACTGGGTGGGGGAATGCGCCGTGCAGGCAGCCGACCTGTTTTCCACGCGCGTGCGCTATGTGCATTGCAAGGGCGTGCAGCGTCAACCTGCGCGCTGGGTGGCGGTTCCCCTTGCCGAGTCGTGCGCGCCATGGCGGGCGATACTCCGGGCGCTGCCCCGCGATACGCCGCGAGCCATTGAGTATCCTCTGATCGGCGAGGACTTGCTGTCTGTTACCCGCGACGCCATCGATGGCTTGCGCAATCTGGAGAGAAACCCGTGAGCGGCGAACTGGATGTCGTGACTTTTGGCGAAGCAATGATGATGCTTGTGGCCGACCAGCCCGGGCCGCTGGAGCATGCCAAAGTCTTTCACAAACGCACGGCAGGGGCAGAGACCAATGTCGCGATCGGCCTGGCGCGGCTGGGCCTGAAAGTCGGCTGGGCAAGCCGCCTGGGTGCTGATTCGATGGGCCGCTATCTGCTTGCCGAGATGCAGCGCGAAGGCATCGATTGCTCCCATGTCGTCAGCGATCCCGCACAGCGCACCGCCATGCAATTCAAGGGCCGCGTCACCGACGGCAGCGATCCACCGATCGAATATCACCGCAAGGGTTCCGCCGCAAGCCAGATGCAGGTTTCCGACGTCGACGAGCCATGGTTGTGCGGGGCTCGGCATTTGCACAGTACTGGCGTTTTTGCGGCCATCTCCGACAACTGCTTTGAAGTCCAGCGCAAGACCATGGCTTTGATGCGCCAGGCAGGCAAGACTGTTTCATTCGATCCCAACCTGCGGCCGACGCTATGGTCGTCGACCGACGCGATGCGTGCAGGCATCAATGAACTGGCGAGTTCAGCCGACTGGGTCTTCCCGGGAATCGAAGAGGGCCGTCTGCTGACGGGCCGGGAAACTCCGGAGGACATCGCCGGTTTTTACCGCAGGGGCGGCCCCAGCGAGCACGGTCCTACACTGGTTGTGATCAAGCTGGGCGCGGACGGAGCCTATTTCGACAACGGCGATGAACGTGGCTACGTTCCCGGATTTCCCGTCGACACGGTGCTCGATACGGTAGGCGCCGGCGACGGATTCGCAGTGGGCGTCATCAGTGCCCTGTTGGCGGGGTTGCCTCTGCGCAAGGCTGTCGAACGCGGAGCATGGATAGGAGCGCGGGCCGTGCAGGTACTGGGCGATACCGAAGGCTTGCCCACCCGCGACGAGCTCGAGCAGGCCGGCCGTTGACTTCCAGTCAGCCCTGCAAATAATGGAGACCCGATAATGAGCCGCAAACAGGTATTGGTTTACAGGCAGCTTCCGCCGGATCAATTGGCACGCATCCAGCAAGAGCATGATGTCGTGATCGCGAACCCGCGCGTAGCCGGACAGAAAGATGCTTTCCTGAAGGCATTGCCCGGCGCCGACGGAATGATAGGATCCAGTTACCCGATAGGCGACGACTTGCTGGCGCAAGCTCCCCGGCTGAAGGTCATCTCCAGTATTTCTGTGGGCCTGGATAAATTTTCCCCCGACGCCCTGCATCGTCGCGGCATTACCTTGTGCCATACGCCCGGGGTACTCACAGAGACGGTCGCCGACCTGCTTTTTGCCATGGTGCTGGCCACCAGCCGCCGCGTCGCGGAATTGGCCGCTTATGTGCGGGACGGAAAATGGAATCGCAGTGTAGGCGAAGACCTCTACGGCTGGGACGTGCACGGCAAGACCATGGGCATCGTCGGCTATGGGCGTATTGGGCAGGCCTTGGCCCAGCGCGCGGCGCTGGGATTCAATATGCCGGTGCTCTATCAAACGCGTACACCGGTGCCCAGCGGTTTGCCCGCGGGCCGGGCGCGTGCGGCCACACTGCGCGAAGTGCTGACTGAGTCGGATTTCATTGTGCTGGTGCTTCCGCTGACCGAACAGACGCGCGGCCTGATCGGGCCTGAAGAATTTGCGCTGATGAAGCCCGGCGCCATTCTGATCAATGGCGCTCGGGGCCCTATTGTTCAGGAGGCCGCCCTGTTGCATGCGCTGGACCATGGGCAATTGCGGGCCGCAGGCCTGGACGTGTTCGACACCGAACCTTTGCCACTGGATTCGCCATTGCGCACCCATTCCAGGGTGCTGGCGCTGCCGCATATAGGCTCGGCGACGCATGAGACGCGCCAGGCTATGTGCGAGATGGCGACCAGCAATCTACTGCTTGCCTTGCAGGGCCGGCCGCCGCTGGCTGCTTATACTCCCCAGCCGCTGTCGTAAGTGCGGCGGCTGCAAGGCGCCGATCAGGCCTTGCGCAACAGGCAGGCCTGCTGAGCCAGGCGTGTGATGGCGTCCCAATCTTTGGCCGCCACGGCGGCGTCTGGCGTAAGCCACGAACCGCCGACACACTTCACATTGGGCAGTTCCAGGTATTGGGCGGCATTGGCTGCATTGATGCCGCCTGTCGGGCAGAATACGATGTCGGGCAGCGGGCCGTGCAAGGCCTTGAGCAAGGCCACGCCGCCGACAGCCTCGGCGGGAAACAATTTCTGTACGATAAAGCCGTGGTCCGCCGCGAACATGGATTCCGAAGGCGTGGCAATGCCCGGAAGAAAAGGGATTCCGGCCTGGCGCGCTGCCTGCGCGATGTCGGGCGTCAAACCCGGGCTTACGGCGAAACGCGCACCAGCCCTGACGGCGGCATCGAGCTGCTGCGCACTGCGTACCGTGCCTACGCCGACCAGTGCCTCCGGAACCGCCTGTGCGATCAGGGCAATGGCCTGCAGCGCCGCGTCCGAGCGCAAGGTGATTTCCAGGCTGCATACGCCGCCTGCCACCAGCGCACGCGCCAGCTCTACGGCGGTATCGAGGTCTTTGATGACCATCACCGGCATTACAGGACTTTGTTCGAGCAGTTCAAGGGCATTCATGGATTTCTCGCAATAGTGGGCGCGCTAAGGTGCAGCCCAGTCGGGGTGTTGGAAAATGGTGGCGCCGGACTCCGCCGTGCCGGCATGTTCGCGCGCCGACGCGAAAAGCTCGCGCCCGAAGCCGGTGCTGTGCGCTTGGATATTTACCGGTACTGCGCAACGTTCCAGCCAATCGGCGGGTTCCACGACGCTCAGCACGCCGGCGTCGGCGTCCAGCCTTACGATATCACCATTGCGCAGCAAGGCCAGCGGTCCGCCAGCAATGGCTTCCGGGCTGACGTGTATGGCGGCGGGTACCTTGCCCGACGCGCCGGACATGCGTCCATCGGTAACCAGAGCGACCTGGAACCCCTGGTCCTGCAGTACCGATAAGGCCGGGGTGAGTTTGTGCAGTTCAGGCATGCCGTTCGCCGATGGCCCCTGATAGCGCACAATAGCGACAAAATCGCGAGCCAGCTCGCCTTTGGCGTAGGCCGCCAGCAAGTCGTCCTGGCTATCGAACACCACGGCAGGTGCCTGAACCAGTCGGTGTTCGGTTTTGACCGCCGACACTTTGATCATGGCCCGCCCCAGATTTCCCTGGAGCAGCTTGAGTCCCCCGTCCGCGCTGAAGGGTTGGCTTGCGGGGCGGACCACGTCCTGGTCCAGGGTTGCGGATGCAACGGGCCGCCAGTCCAGCTTGCCGTCGGCCAGATAGGGCTCCCGCGTGTAATGCTGCAGGCCGTCGCCGGCGACTGTCTTGACATCCGCGTGCAATAGCCCGGCATTCAATAGTTCAGAAATGACCAGTCCGATCCCGCCCGCGGCGTGAAAATGGTTCACATCGGCGCCGCCATTTGGGTACACGCGCGCGAGCAGCGGCACGACAGCCGAAAGATCCGAGAAATCGTCCCAGTTGATGGCTATGCCTGCCGCGCGGGCGATGGCGACCAAATGCAGGGTGTGGTTTGTCGAGCCGCCGGTTGCAAGCAGGCCCACAATGCCGTTCACAATCGCCTTTTCGCTGATCACTTCGGCGACGGGCGTGAACTGGTTTCCCTGTGCCCCCAGCAGCAGCGCGCGCTGCGCGGCGGAGCGGGTGAGCGCCTCGCGCAGTGCCGTATTCGGCGGCACGAAGGCCGCTCCGGGCAGATGCAGGCCCATGATTTCCATGAGCATCTGGTTCGAGTTGGCCGTACCGTAAAAGGTGCAGGTGCCAGGGCCATGGTAAGACTGCATTTCGGATTCAAGCAGTTCGGATCGCCCGACTTTGCCCTGGGCAAACAATTGGCGGGTATGCGCTTTATCGCTGTTGGCGATGCCGGTGCCCATGGGACCGGCCGGGATGAACACGGCAGGCAGGTGGCCGAAGCTCAAGGCGCCTATCAGCAGGCCCGGCACGATCTTGTCGCAGACGCCCAGGAATACGGCCGCATCGAACATCTGGTGGCTAAGGGCGATGGCGGTCGACATGGCGATGACATCGCGCGAAAAGAGGCTTAATTCCATGCCGGTTTCGCCTTGCGTCACGCCGTCGCACATGGCCGGCACTCCACCGGCAAATTGCGCCGTGCCCCCGGCTGCGAAAGCAGCCTGTTTTATCAAGGCAGGGTAGGCGGCCAGCGGCTGGTGGGCCGACAGCATGTCGTTATAGGACGAGACTATGGCCAGATTGGGACGAGATGCTTCTTTCAGCCGCTGTTTTTCCTGGGCCGGCATGGCGGCGATGGCATGTGCCAGATTCGTGCAACCCAGGTGGCCGCGTTCAATTTTTTTTCCGTAGGCGGCTCGTGTGCGGGCCAGATACCGTTCGCGGGTAGCGCGGCTGCGTTCGGTGATGCGCTCAGATACAAGCTGAACGGCGGGATGCAGTGCCATGATCAAACCTCGAGGAGGAGCCATACAATTATGTAGTTCAGCTACATATTAAAGGAATGATTTATAGAAAACAATGGCATATTTTTGTTTTGTTATGTAATTTAGCTATATTTTCGATATTGTGCCGGTTCGACAATCAGGCGATCGTTTTCTTCCATGCCAGTTCGGCGGCCGTCGACAAAGGGCTTTTCGGGCGGTACAGGCGGACCTCGTAGGGAATCTCGTTTGTCCGGTTTCCCAGAACGGACAGGATGTTCGATTCACAATCCCGCTTGACGGCGGACCATGGCAGCCAGGCCATGCCGAGGTTTTTTTTGACCAGGCTGTAAGCCACGTCGACGGAGTCGCAGTGAGCCACTTCCTGCAGGTGATAGCTGCTGGATCGCAGATGATCGTTAATGATGTGCTGCAAAGCCAGGCTTGGGAAAAAACTGATGTGGGGCAGTGGCGTGATCTCGTCTTCCAGCCTGTAGGCCGTGCCGCCGCCGTCACCGGTGTTAAGGCTTACCGGAATCAGCCGGTCCGAGCTCAGACTGACGTACTGGAAGTCTTTGGTGCTGATGGGTACGGACAGGGCGCGATGTTCGTAGCAACACAGGAAATCGACCTGGCCCTGCTTGAGCAGCGTAATCATGTCTTGCGTAATGCCGGTGTGGATCTCAATGGGAATTGGACAGCCCATATTGCGCTCCACCTGTCGCGCGAGTTCGCTGGCCCAGTCCGCGATCAGATAGTGCGCAAGCGTACGTCCGGTGGCTATGCGCAACTTGCGGTCCGCCTGGTTTTCCGGTTTGCAGATTTGCTGCTGGACGGTATTGAGCCGCGCAATGACATGCTCGGCGACCACAAGCAGCTCGACGCCGGCGTTGGTCAATGTGATGGGCATCTTCTTGCGGTTGATCAACGATGTGCCGGCCCATTCCTCCAGCTCTTTGATGCGCCGGCTGAACGCAGGGTGGGTCACGTGCCGGAGTTCCGCAGCTTTGGTGAAGCTTCCCGTTCTGGATAGGGCGATGAAGTCTTGCAGTAGTTTCGTTTCAGTCATTGATTTGCTTCGATTGGCACATCGTTGTGCCGTAACGGCACGGAGTGATGTTTACTTCTTATTACCATAGATACCCGGAGCAAATAAACAAGGAGCACGCGAAATGATGAAAAAAATAAGCACACTGGCGTATGCGGCACTGGGAACAGGCATGTTGTTCAGCCTGGCGGCCGGCGCCTATGCCGAGGAAGCCTATCCAACCGACAAGGCCATCAATATTGTGGTGGGCTATCCGGCTGGGGGCAGCGTTGACTTGAACGGGCGTCTGCTGGCTGAAGCATTCGAGCAAAAGCTGGGCAGCACGGTGGTTGTCGAAAACCTGGGCGGCGCCGGCGGTGCAATCGGTGCGCAGAAGGTCGTCAACCAGAAGCCCGACGGTTATTCTTTGCTGGTCGGATCGGTCAATGAAATCATTATTGCCGGCTTGATCAATCCCAACGTCAAGTACGACGGTGTGGCCGATCTGCGTCCCATAGGCTTTATCGGCTCGCAGCCCATGCTGCTCGCGGCATCCAAGACGAGCGGCGTGAGCACAGCCGACGACTTCCTCAAGATGGTGGAGGCCGGCAAGTCGCAGGACGCCAATTTCGGCTCGTCCGGTGTGGGCACCGCCTTGCATCTGGCGGGAGAAATGATCAACACCACAACAAAGGGCAAGGTGCAGCACGTGCCTTATAAAGGCGTCGCGCCGCTGTTGACCGACATGGTCGGCGGCCAGTTGCAGTTCGGCATGTTTGTGTTGTCGTCCGGTTTGCCGCAGGTTGCCGCAGGCAAGATCGTCCCCATAGGCGTCACGTCGACCAAGCGCGCTCCCACGGCCCCTGAAATCCCTGCTCTGTCCGAGAACCCGGGATTCAAAGGTGTCGACATCAATATCTGGTTCGGCTTGTTCGCCCCTAAAGACACGCCCGAGCCCGTCATCAAGAAATTGCAGGCCACATTGGCCGATGTGTTGAAAGATCCTGCGTTCCAGGAAAAATACAAGCGCACGGGTGGTGTTGTCATGACGGAGCAGCCCGATCTCGCAAGCTTTCTTGTTGATGAGCGCGAGAAGTTCAAGAAAATGGTGGATACTGCCGGTATTGGCCTGAAGTGAGACCTTCCCATGACCTTCGAGATTGATACTCCCGATTTAACCGAAGAACGCGCCGGCAACACTGGCACGCCTGGCGTATGGCATTTTGATTCAGGCCAACCCGGGCCCAGCGTTCTCATTTCCGCGTTGATACACGGGAACGAACTCTGCGGGGCATGGGCGCTGAAGGATCTCCTTGCCAGCGGATTGAAGCCTGCAAAAGGCAAGCTTACGCTGGCCTTTTGCAACCTCGCCGCGTTCGATCGCTTCGACCCGCTTGCACACGATGCATCGCGCTTTGCCGATGAAGACCTGAACCGGGTGTGGACACAACAGAAACTCGCGCAAGCCTCCACCATCGAACGCCGGCGGGCGACCGAGCTGCTGCCGTGGGTGAAGCAGGCCGATCGCCTTCTGGATCTGCATTCCATGCACGAGCCTTCGCCGCCATTGTTGGTCACGGGCGTGCTGCAGCGAAATATTGACCTTGGCCTGCGTCTTGGCGTGCCTCGCCATCTTGTCGTCGATGCCGGTCACAAAGACGGCACGCGCATGCGCGACTATGCCCAGTTCGGCGATCCCGATGGCCGGGCGCTTGCCTTGCTGGTGGAGTGCGGCTTCCATGGCGATCCATCGTCAGTGCGTATTGCCAGGCAGACCACCGCCCGGTTCCTGCTCGAGTCCGGTGTCGTCTTGCCGGGTCAGTTGCCTGCAGAATGGGAAGAATGCGATGGCCAGGATGTCGCCCAACAGGTCTTGAAAGTCACCGAGCCGGTTGTCGCGAAATCAAAGAATTTATCGTTCAGCAGCCCCTGGCAAGGCATGGAGTGCATCGAGCGTGCCGGAACGACCATAGGGCTTGATGATGGCGTTCCTATCGTCACACCCTACGACAACTGCGTGCTGATCATGCCTTCCTTGCGGCAACTTCTGCCCGGCGTCACCGTCGTGCGTTTCGCCCGGCAGGTTCACTAAGGGCCGCCATTTCACTGGGGCGACCGATAAGCCGCCACCGCCACCAGGCCCCAGGCAGCAATAAATGCCAGGCCGCCAAGGGGTGTGACGGCACCCAGCCACCTGACCCCGGTCAGCGCCAGCACATACAGGCTGCCGCTGAAAACAACGACGCCGGCAAACATCAGCCCGCCGGCGATGCTCATCAGGGGGGAGCCGAAGCGCGCCCCCAGGCTTGCAATCAGCAACATGCCCAGCCCATGCACCAGTTGATATAGAACGGCCGTTTGCCAGACCGAAATGAGGTCGGCGCTGATGACGGACTTGAGTCCATGCGCGCCGAATGCGCCTGCGCCGACACCAGTGAGCAGTGTCAGGGCAGCCAAAATCACGAGTAGACGGTCGCTCATGGAGTGATCCCGAAAAAGGGCGGCCGGGACGATGCCGGCAATCGTCCCGGCATTTTTTTAAATGGCCGCACCGCGGATCAGGCCGCGCGCGATGATGACCTGCTGCACCTGCGAGGTTCCTTCGTACAGGCGAAACAGCCGCACGTCGCGATAAAAGCGTTCAATGGCATAGTCGCTGACGTAGCCCGAACCGCCATGGATCTGCACCGCCCGATCGGCAACGCGACCGCACATTTCGGTGGAGAAGTATTTGGCGCAAGACGCCTGTATGGATACGTCTTTTCCTTCATCGCGCTGGCGGGCCGCATCGAGCACCATGCATTCGGCTGCATAAATCTCGGTCTTGGAGTCGGCCAGCATGCCCTGCACAAGCTGGAAGTCGCTGATGGGGTGGCCGAATTGCTTGCGGTTCATGGCGAAGTCCAGAGCATCGCCCAGCATGCGCTTGGCCGCGCCGATAGCCACCGCAGCAATATGCAGGCGGCCTTTATCGAGCACCTTCATGGCGGTCTTGAAGCCCACGCCTTCGCGATTGCCGATCAGATTGGCGGCTGGCACTTTGCAGTCGGTAAAGATGACATCGCAGGTATGCGCGCCTTTCTGACCCATCTTCTTGTCAATCTTCCCCAATGAAAGCCCTGGCGTTCCCGCTTCCACAATGAACGCGGAAATTCCGCCGGCGCCTTTGATGCTGCTGTCGGTGCGCGCCATGACGGTGAAAATCCCCGCTTCGGGCGCATTGGTGATGAAGCGCTTGGTTCCGTTCAGAATATAGTGGTCGCCGTCGCGTACCGCCGTGGTTCGCAGCGACGCCGCGTCGGAGCCGGCTTCAGGCTCGGTCAAGGCGAAAGATCCGATCAATTCGCCGCTGGCCAGGCGGGGCAGATATGCCTGCTTCTGTTCGTCGGTGCCGTCCAGGTATATGCCCATGGCGCCGATGCCGTTGTTCGTGCCGATGAGCGAGCGAAAGGCAGGCGAGGTCTGCCCCAGCTCGAAGGCGATACGCACTTCTTCTTCCATGGTTACGCCCAGGCCGCCGTACTCTTCCGGAAGCGACAGGCCGAACAAGCCGATTTCCTTCATCTGGGTGACGATGTCGGCAGGAATCTGGTCGGTTTCGGCAACCTCTTCTTCGCGGGGAATCAATACTTCTTTTATGAAGCGGCGCACGCCCTCTTCGAGCAGGGTCTGGGTTTCGGGATCTCGGATCATGGTAAGTCCAGTAATTCTTGGCTGACGTTGTAAAGCAATACTTTAACAGTGCAAACACGTTCCGGCCGTCCGCCGTCCCGGACGTTCATCCAGCGGACGCGGCCCATGGTGATATGATGAATTCACTGTTTTTTGGGCGACGAGTCAGCAAAGGAAAATCCCGGTATGGTCATTGATAGTCCAGATACGCCTCCGGCGAATCAAGGGGTGGTAGCGTCGGTTCTGTACCGACCCGGTCTTGATCCGCTGCATGTGGAACTGAACCAGGTGGCCACTCACGCGACGTCGCCGAATGGCTCGCCGAATGGCTTGTTGTGGATAGGCCTTAAAGAACCTTTGCCAACGCAGTTGCAGCAACTGGGCGCCGACCTCGGCTTCTCGCGCAAAGCCATGGAAGAAATCCTGTCCCCGCACCGGCGGCCCAAAGTCGTCGAGTACGAGCAATTGACCTTGATCGTGGCGATTACGGTTGAAGTCGACAATTTGCGGCCCAGCTTCGGCGAAACACAGATCCTGATCGGGCGAGGCTTTCTTGTGACCATACGGCGCGGCGCCATGGCCACTCACCAGGAGCTGCGCGATCAGCTCGAGAACTCGCCTGAATTCCTTGGCCGCGGCGCCGACTACGTGGCGTCGGCTTTGCTGGATTTGCTGGTGGACCGCTACATGATCGCCTTGACCAAACTGGAAAGCATCGTCGAAGGGGTCGAGCAACAATTTCTGTTGCGCGGATTCCGGGAAACGGATGTGCGCCGCCTGTATCGTCAGCGTCGCGACCTGCTGCGCATTCATACCGCCATCTCGCCCATGACGGAAATCTGCCGGCGCCTGTCGCGGGTCGAGATGCGTAATATCGATGCGGACAGCCGCGCTTATTTTGGCGAAGTGGCCGACCGCGTATTGCGGGCCAATGAATTCATCAACAGCCTTCGCGAGGCACTGGCGTTCGCGTTCGAAGCCAGTCTCATGATAGGGCAGTCGCATCAGACCGATACGACGAAAAAGCTGGCGGCGTGGGCGGCCATATTGGCGGTGCCCACGGCGGTGGCCGGGATCTATGGCATGAACTTCAAGTATATGCCGGAACTCGACTGGGTCTATGGCTACCCCGCGGTGATGGGCGTTACATTCGCGGCATGCGCCATACTGTACTGGAAATTCAAGAAGTCCAACTGGTTGTGAACGCTGCGGCGATATGGGTGGCACCATGAGCACTACGACACATGAAGTGACTAACCAGGTCCCCGAATTGGGCGACTACAGTCTTTATGAAGGCGATATCGCCTTGCGCGAGGGCGCCAGGCGCGAAGGCGCACAGTGGCATGACGAGGCCTTGAAGCGCTATGGTGAGCAACTGGGCCAGAAAGGCGTCTTTGCGCTGGCGCACGAGGTCAACCGTTATAAACCAGAACTCGAAGCGTTCGACCGACAAGGCCATCGCGTCGATCGCATCCACTTTCATCCAGGTTGGCACCAATTCATGGGCATGGCGTTCCGGCAGGGCATGCATTGCAGTGCCTGGTCCGCGCCACAGCCGGGCGCCCACGTGGCGCGGGCGGCTGGCTACCTCATGCACGGGCAGATCGAGGCGGGGTCCTTATGCCCTACGACGATGACGTCGGCGTCCATCCCGGTGCTGCAGCGTGAATCCTGGTTCGATTCCCTTGCCGGCTTGCTTTATTCGCGCGAGTACGATCAGCGTGACGTTCCGTTGTCGGAAAAAAGCTCAATGATGGTCGGCATGGGTATGACCGAAAAGCAGGGCGGTTCGGACTTGCGCAGCAACACAACGCGGGCTGTCCCCGTCGATGCAGGCGGTCCCGGGGCCGCTTATCGATTGGTCGGCCACAAGTGGTTTTTTTCTTCGCCCACCTCGGACGCCCATTTGGTATTGGCGCGGCATGATGATGTTTTTTCCTGTTTTTATGTGCCGCGCTGGCTCGATGACGGCCGCAAGAACGCCGTGCACATCCAGCGCATCAAGAACAAGATGGGCAATAACTCGAATGCGAGCGTCGAGATCGAGTTCGATGATGCGATGGGCGTCATGTTGGGCGAGGCAGGCCGGGGTATTGCAACGCTGGTCGAAATGGCCTCGTATACGCGGCTTGATTGCGTGCTCGGTAGCACGGCGCTGCTCAGGCAGGCGCTAGTCCAGGCCATGCATCATGCGCGGCATCGCATGGCCTTCGGGCAAACCTTGATCCGGCACCCCTTGATGCAAAGCGTACTGATGGACCTGGCGCTAGAAAGCGAGGCGGCCACTACGCTATCTTTGCGCCTTGCACGGGCCTTTGACTCGTCGGACAGCCTACTCGATCAGGCTTATCGCCGCATCCTGACGCCGGCCGCCAAGTTCTGGATATGCAAACGCAGCATCGAGGCGGCGGGGGAATGCATGGAGGTATGGGGCGGCAACGGCTACATAGAAGACGGGCCCATGGCGCGGCTGTTTCGTGAAGCGCCCGTCAATTCCATCTGGGAAGGTTCGGGCAATGTGATGTGCCTGGATGTATTGCGCGGCCTGAAGAGGCATCCCGATCAGGCGCAGGCCTTGTTGGCCGCGCTGCAGGAGGATTGTGCCGGCGAGCCGCTGCTGGAACAGCGGATGCAGGATCTGCTTGCGGTTTTGTCGTCGTCCGGCTCCACGCTCGAAGCCGCGGCCCGTTATGTCGCGCAAGAGCTCGTGCTATTGACGCAGGCGAACCTGCTTCGGCGGCATGCGCCTTCGGTTCTGGCGGATGCCTTTGTGCAAAGCCGCTTGGTCGGCACAGGCGGACGGGTCTACGGCGTAAGTGCGACACCCCTGGCCCTGTACAGCGTACTTGAGCGGGCATGGCCGGAATGATTGCCGCGCAAAAAGTGAGGTGTCCATCTAGGGATTAACCGTCTGTTGCGCCTTGCGGCAAGCCCATATAATCCCAGGGCCCGTCCTGCAATGGTCGCCGGCCTCTGTACTGTATTTTTCCGGGAACCCAGTGAATACTGTCTTGAATACATTGATAAGCCGACTGCTTTCCGGCCCGGCAGCAAAGCCCTGGGCCAGGGTGCTGGCTGTCGCCGTGGTGCTGGGCATAGCCGGACTGGGTTCGTTTACCGCCTTGAAGCCGGGCACGGCGGCCGATTCAACCACCGGCAATCCGTCGGCCGGCGGAAGCTACACCCTGGCCGGGCGCGTGGTACAGGTGGCCGATGGCGATACCTTCACCTTGCTGGTCAAGGGGAAGCAACAACGGATACGCATGGCCAGCATCGACGCGCCCGAAATCGGCAAAGATCCAGACCGGCCGGGCCAGGCGCATGGGCAGGCATCCAGGAAGGCGCTCTCGGCACTGATAGCCGGCAAAACCATTTCGCTTCGTTGCTACGAACGCGACCGCTACGATCGCAATGTCTGCGACGTCCCTCTACCGGGCGGCGACACCGCCAACCGTAAGCAAGTGGCCGCAGGCATGGCATGGGCCAATATGGAAGGTCGTGGAAAATTCATGCGCGACCCGGAACTCCCCGTTCTCGAACAGCAGGCGAAACGTGCCGGCGCGGGAATCTGGCAGCAAGCCAGGCCGGTCAGCCCATGGGCCTGGCGCTATCAATGCTGGCAGCAACGCCAATGCTAGGGGGTTCAACATTGCGCACGCTCGCGCTTCTGGCCATGGCGCTGGTGGCGGCGTGCTCGTCGGGGCCGGTCAACAGCCCATATGCCGAGGGCGAGACAGACGAAAACGTCCTCTATACGGCCTTTGTGCAGCGTTCGCCAAAATACCTGGACCCGGCGCGTTCCTACTCGGCCGATGAAACGCCGTTCACCTATTCCATCTACGAGCCTTTGTATGGCTATGATTACCTGGCGCGGCCTTATAAGCTTGTACCCAAGACGGCGCTGGCAATACAGCAGCCGGTTTACTTCGATGCATCCGACCGGCGCTTGCCCGACGATGCTCCCGGCGAGCAGGTCGCTCTGAGCATCTACGATATCCAGATCAAGCCCGGCATCAAGTTTCAGCCGCATCCCGCCCTGGCGCGCGATGCGTCGGGCAATTACCGCTACTGGCCGCTGGAACCCGGCGAACTCGAAGGCAAATTCGGCATCGACGACTTCCCGGAAACCGGAACCCGCGAATTGCTGGCCGCCGACTATGTTTACGCTTTCCGGCGGCTGGCAAGCCCCCGGGTCGCTTCGCCCATCTATGGCGTCATGGCGGAACATGTCGTCGGCCTGCGCGACTACGGCGAGCAGCTGAAAAAACTCGACCAGGCGCAGTCCGATTCGTCGGCGCCGAATGCCAGGCCATGGCTGGACCTGCGCGAGGCGCAATTCGACGGGGTGCAGGCACTGGACTCCCACACATTGCGCATCAAGGTGAAGGGCAAGTATCCGCAGTTCAAGTATTGGCTGGCCATGACTTTCACCGCCCCGGTTCCATGGGAAGTCGATCGCTTTTACGCGCAGCCCGGCATGGCTCAGCACGACTTGTCGCTGAATACCTGGCCCCTGGGCACCGGGCCCTATATGCTGACCGAGTCCATTCCAAACCGGCGGCATGTGCTTTCGCGCAATCCCAATTTCCGGGGCGAGCCCTACCCATGCCAGGGCGAGCCGGCCGATGTTGCGGCGGGCTTGCTGGCCGATTGCGGCAAACTCACGCCTTTCGTCGACAAGGTGGTTTTTTCGCTCGAAAAAGAAAGCGTGCCCCTGATGGGCAAGTTCATGCAGGGCTATTACGACATTCCCCAAATTGACCGCGGCGACTATGGCGTGGCCTTGCGCGTCGCCGCCGGCGACTCCGCCGAAAAAGCGTCCCTGTATCGGGATCATGGCATACAGTTGCGCAGCTCGACCGAAGCGCAAGTGTATTACCTGGGCTTCAACTGGCGTGATCCGGTCGTAGGGCAGGGCGATACGCCAGAGCAACAGGAAAAAAACCGCAAGCTGCGCCAGGCAATAGGCATAGCGTTCAACTGGGAACAGTTCGTCTCCATTTTCCAGAACGATGAAGCCCAGGTCGCGTATGGCCCGGTGCCCCCCGGCATTCCGGGCTACCAGGATCTCCCGGAAGGCCTGAACGAGCAAATCTACACCCTGGAAAACGGCCGCGCGTTGCGGCGCCCACTTGACGATGCGCGGCAGCTGCTGAAAGAGGCAGGGTATCCGGATGGCCGCCATGCGGATACGGGCCGGCCGCTCATTTTGCATTTCGACTCCGCCGGCGGCATGGGATCCAGCGCAATGCTGGACTGGATGCGGCGCCAATTGGCTTCCATCAACATACAGCTTGAAGTCCGTGCCACCGATTACAACCGTTTCCAGGACAAAATGCGCAATGGCAGCGCGCAGATGTTCATGTGGGGTTGGGTGGCCGATTATCCCGATGCCGAAAACTTTCTTTTTCTGCTATACGGTCCGAATGCAAAGGTGGAAGGCGGGGGCGAAAATGCCTCCAACTACCAGAATCCGGAATTCGATCGCCTGTTCGAGCAAATGCGGTTCCTCGACGATGGCCCCGAAAAGGAAGCGCTGGTCCACAAAATGGTCGACCTGGTCCAGCACGACGCGCCGTGGCTGTTCGGTTACTTCCCCAAATCGGGCGGGGCATATCAGGCGTGGGTGGGAAACGCCAAGCCTACGCAAATGGTGCGCAATACCCTGCAGTTCTACCGGATTGATCCGGCGCTGCGTGCCCGCAAAATCAAGGAATGGAATCAACCCGTCTGGTGGCCGCTATGGCTGCTCGCCGACCTGCTTGCCGTTGGGGGATTCCTGGCCTGGCAAACGGCACGCAAGCGGGACCGCGCCACAGCCCTGGCGGGCCACGACTCAACGAGGCAAGCATGACACGCTATGTAATACGGCGCCTGCTGTACGGAATTCTCATTCTGATAGGAGTGAACATTCTTACATTCGTGCTGTTCTTCGCGGTGAATACGCCCGATGACATGGCCCGTCTATCAATAGGCGGGCAGCGTGTCAGCCAGACGGCCATCGACAAATGGAAAGCCGAAAGAGGCTACGACAAGCCTCTGTTCTTCAACAGCAAGGCGGCTGGCACCGACCAATGGACCGACACCATTTTTTTCGATCGATCGGTTCCGCTGCTGCGTTTCGATTTCGGCTTTTCCGACGAAGGGCGCGATATCAGCCACGAAATCGGACAACGCATGGGGCCAAGCCTGGCGCTGGCACTGCCCACCTTTTTTCTGGGTCTTGTCGCCTGCGTGTCGTTCGCCTTGTTGCTGGTGTTTTTCAAGGGCACGCGGCTCGATTTCGCGGGCGTCGTGTTGTGCGTGGTACTGCTGTCGATTTCAGGTCTGTTCTACATCATTGCCGGCCAATGGATTTTTGCCAAGGTGTTGCGCTGGGTGCCTTATTCGGGCTACGTGGATGGCTGGGGCAGCTTACGGTTTCTGGTCCTGCCGGTATTTGTCGCCGTGCTGTCGCGCCTGGGAGCCGAATCGCGCTTTTACCGCACGCTGTTTCTGGAAGAGGCCGGCAAAGACTATGTACGCACCGCCCGGGCCAAAGGTCTGTCCGAAAGGGTAGTCCTGTTTCGCCATGTTCTTCGCAACGCCATGCTGCCCATACTCACCGGCACTGTCTCGGCCATCCCGTTGCTGTTCATGGGCAGTCTCATTTCCGAATCATTCTTTGGCATTCCCGGCCTGGGCAGCTACACGATAGATGCCATCAACTCCCAAGACTTCTCCATCGTGCGCGCCATGGTTTTCCTGGGCGCATCCCTGTATATCGTTGGACTGATCCTGGCCGATATCTCCTACACGCTGGCTGATCCCCGCGTCCGGTTCGAGTAGCGCCATGCCTAAATTCGTTTTCCTCTGGACCGATATCTTTGTATTTTGCATGGTTATTGCCGTGCTGTTTTATGCCTTGCGCGTGCGGCGCAGCGCGTCATTGCGCTCGGCATGGCGTAGCGTGGCCCGCACGACCTCGGCCATGTGTGCCGCAGTTGTCCTGGCGGGCTTTGTATCGGTAGGGTTGCTCGATTCCGTGCATTATCGGCCATTACTGCCGCCGGTCAATACGGCTGCGCCCGCTGCGGAGGATACAACGCCCATCTATTCCCCCCGGTTGCGTTCGGCTCTGGACGATCTGCTGTCGCTCACTCAATTGTCCCAGCGCGAGAACACCTATTCTGCGCCGCTGGCGGTACGCCAGTTCACCAAGGAAACCGTGATCAACAATGGCCAAGCCATACGTGAATATCCTCGCCTGAAGCATGCCGGCCAATATCTGCAGAACGAGGACGATCGCCTTCAAGACATCTACAGGCGTTTGGCGTGGGGAATAACCACCGGCCTGGGCGCATCCCTTATCGCGGCCATGCTGTTGACGCTGATGCATGTGCGTGCGGGAACAGGCTTCAGACGTGCCTGGCAGATATGGTGGCGCGGCGAATCGGGCGTGCCCTGGCATCCCATGTGGATCACATTCGGAATCGGTCTGCTGCTGGCCTCGGTTGCCTTGAGCCTGGGCGGCGACTACCACGTAATGGGTACCGACCGCACGGGCAACGATGTGCTGTGGCAGTGCCTGAAAAGCATACGCACCGCGCTGGTGATAGGCACACTCACCACGGTTGCCATGCTGCCCCCGGCGCTTATATTCGGTATTGCAGCAGGTTATTTCAAGGGGCGGGTCGACGACGTCATTCAGTATATTTATACGACTCTCACATCCATCCCGGGCGTTTTGCTCATCGCAGCTTGCGTGTTGATGATGCAGGTTTATATCGATAATAATCCGGGCTTGTTCGATACGGTGGCGGCCCGGGCCGACCTGCGTTTGTTCCTGCTTTGCCTGATACTGGGCCTGACCGGATGGGCGGGATTGTGCCGATTGCTGCGCGCGGAAACCCTCAAACTACGCGAACTGGAATATGTCCAGGCGGCCCGCGCTTTCGGGGTGGGGCATTGGCGCATCATGCGGCGCCACTTGCTGCCCAATCTCATGCATATCGTGCTCATCACCATGGTGCTCGAATTCTCCGGCCTGGTTCTCTACGAGGCAATATTGTCCTACCTGGGCATAGGGGTCGATCCCAGCACGCCTTCATTCGGCACCATGATAGATATGTCGCGGCTGGAAATGTCGCGCGATCCCATGATCTGGTGGAATCTGCTGGGGGCTTTCGTGTTTCTGCTGGCGCTGGTGCTGTCGGCCAATATCTTCGCCGACGCGATCCAGGATGCTTTCGATCCGCGCACACGGCGCTACAAGCCGCGCCGCTATGCCCTCAAGGACACCACGCCATGAACGAAATTGCGCCAACGCCGACGCGCGAGCGCACCGGTACACGCGACACGGTGGTCTCGATCCGCGACCTGTCGGTGCAAATTGCCAGCGATGCCGGTGTGCAGGACGCCGTCCAGTCCCTTGCCCTGACCATAGCGCGTGGCGAAACCTTCGCCCTGGTCGGGGAATCCGGATGCGGCAAAAGCATGACGGCACTTGCCTTGTTGCGCCTGCTGCCCGAGGCCGGCCGTATTACCTCGGGCCAAATCCACCTGGGAGACGTCGAACTGAATGGGCTGGCGGAACAGGGCATGCGCGCTGTGCGCGGCGGACAGGTGGGCATCATATTCCAGGAGCCGTCCACCAGCCTGAATCCCGTCATGTCGATAGGTGAACAGCTGATCGAAACATTGCGCGCGCACACCTCATACCGTGGCAAGGAACTCCAGCACCGCGCTGCCTGGTGGCTCGAGCGAGTTGGCATCCCGGATGCCGGTAAACGCCTGAATGACTATCCCTTCCAGTTCTCGGGCGGGCAGAAGCAGCGCATCATGATTGCGATTGCACTCGCGGCCGAACCGCGCCTGCTTATTGCCGACGAGCCCACCACCGCACTGGACGTCACGGTGCAGGCGCAAATCCTTGACCTTTTGGCGGATATCCAGAAAGAAATGGGTCTGGCCATCATGCTTATCACCCATGACCTGGCGGTGGTCAAGAACGTGGCCGACCATGTCGCGTTGATGCGGGCCGGCCAGATTGTGGAAACCGTGGATGCTCACTCATTCTTCTCGGCCCCCACGCATCCCTATGCCCGTGAGTTGTTGGCGGCCATCCCCACTTTCGCCAAGCGCGGCAAGCCGCTGTCGGCACCGCGATCGCACGCTGCGGAAGATAACTCTGCTTCCACACAAGTTATCGCCAGTCCAGAAGCCGGTGCGCCCCAGGGCCATGCTTCTCTCACCGATGACATCGTGCTGGCTGTAAAGGATCTCTCGGTTTCGTACTTGGCCAAGGGAAGTTTCTGGAGGCGTTCGGAGCCGATAAGAATCGTCGATGATGTGTCCTTCGATTTACGCGCCGGCGAAACACTGGCTCTGCTAGGTGAATCAGGCTGCGGCAAGACCACGACAGCCAAGGCGCTGCTGCGCCTGTTGGACAAACAAGCCGTGGTCGGCGGCCAGGCCAGCCTGCATGGCGAAGATCTTCTATTGGCTCGCGGCGCCAGCTTGCGCGAACTGCGCCAGTCGATACAAATCGTGTTCCAGGACCCCTATGCATCGCTTGATCCCCGCATGCTGGTCGGCGATATACTGGATGAAGGCATAGCCGCCCTGCGTCCCGATCGCTCCAGAGCAGATCGCAAGGCACAGATCAGCAGCCTGCTTGACCGGGTAGGGCTGCCCGAAAATACGGCGCAGCGCTACCCGCACGAATTCTCCGGTGGACAACGTCAGCGGATTGCCATCGCCCGTGCTCTGGCGGTGGAGCCTTCCGTATTGATATGCGACGAACCCACTTCGGCGCTCGATGTATCGGTACAGGCCCAAATTCTCGATCTGCTGCGTGCCCTGCAGCTGGAATTTAATATTGCCTATCTGTTCATCACGCACAATTTCGGCGTCGTGGAATATTTGTCCGATCGCATTGCCATCATGCATCAAGGGAAAATCGTCGAGGCTGGTGCCACCGGATCCATTCTCTCCTCGCCGCAACACAGTGAGACACGCCGCCTGCTCGCCGCTGTTCCGCGCCTGTAACGGCGCCCCTCTATAATGGCTGTCTGGCGTTGCGCATGCACGGCGAGTTTCCTCGGCTTGTATTTGGCGCAGACGCCCACATATTGGTCTTATGTCATTAAAAGTATTTGATCTTCAGTGCGACCACGGCCATGTATTCGAAGGCTGGTTCGCCTCGGCCGATAGCTACGAGTCCCAGCAATCGCGGGGACTGCTGAGCTGCCCGGTCTGCAACAGTTCCCAGGTGTCCAAGAAGCTTTCGGCGCCGCGCCTGAATCTTGGCCATGGGAAGAACCCCGATGCCGCCCCCGAAGGCGTTCCCCTTCCTGCCGGCGGACGCGGCGTTGCCACTACCGGCACCCCGGTGGCCGGCACCCCGGCGGTCGGCGGCACTCAGGTGGCCGCGCCTGCCGCGGCCCAGATGGCCCAGTTGCAGGCCGAAGTGATGCGCCATATTCGCCAGATGGTGCGCAACACGGAAGACGTGGGCTTACGGTTCGCCGAGGAAGCCCGCCGCATGCACGAGGGTGAAACCCAGGAACGCGCCATCCGGGGAACTGCCACTCTGCAGGAAAGACGGGAATTGGCCGAAGAAGGGATTACTGTCATGCCCATACCCGAATTCCTGGACGACGACCGGCTGCAATAAGGGCCATTCTCGATGCATACCACTCTGCTACGGCAATAAAAAAGCACCATTGCATTGAATGGTGCTTCGGGATGGCGCCCTGGGGGCACCATCTGCGTTAAATGTCCCGCGAAAAAATCCGCAGGACCAGTCGCAAATTACATCACGCGGCTACGGTATTCGTTGGTGCGTGTGTCGATTTCGATCTTGTCGCCGATATTGCAGAACAGCGGCACGTTGATCGTCATGTCGGTGTTGGTCTTGGCGGGCTTCAGTACTTTACCCGAGGTGTCGCCTTTGACGGCAGGCTCGGTGTACATGATTTCACGTACGACTATTGTGGGAAGTTCGACGGAAATGGCACGGCCATCGTAGAACACGACCTGTACTTGCATGCCTTCTTCAAGGTAGTTCAGGGCATCGCCCATGCTGTCCGATTCGACTTCGTGCTGGTTGAACTCTTCATCCATGAAGACGTACATGGGATCAGCATAGTAGGAATAGGTGCAGTCCTTGTTCTCGAGCTGAACGACTTCGAATTTTTCGTCGGCCTTGGACACGGATTCGCTGCCGGATCCGGTAAGCAGGTTCTTGAACTTCAGCTTGACGACAGCCGAGTTGCGGCCCGACTTGTTATATTCGGCTTTCTGTACTACCAGTGCGTCGTTACCTACTTTGACGACGTTTCCAACGCGCAATTCTTGTGCGGTTTTCATATATTCCAAAGACTCCGGGGGTTTGATTGCTCCGCCAGATGCCACTGCCGGGCCGAAGCATTACTTACTAAACCGACTATTTTAACCCGATCGCTGCTTTTGCGTGCAAAAGTCGACAAGCGAGTAGGCCAAATCGGGATATTCGGCCAGTTTTTCACTGAATTTTGTGCAGCTGGATTGCCAATTTCGCCAGTTTTGCGGTGCCAGTGCCTCCTGCAGGCTCGCCGAAAATTCCTGCTCTTTGCCGGCATTCCAGTGTTGCATCAGCGCCTGTGCAACGGCTGGGTAGCCGGACTGGTCGAGCCAGGCTTGCAATTTCACCATATGGACGCCCGCTTCCTGAGCGTATATCTGCCAGACCAGGGGTTTGCCCGCCCATACAGCGCGAACCAATGAATCTTCACCCCGTACAAAGTTCAGGTCGCTGCTCCAGAGCAACAGGTCGAAGCGCGCTTGATCGATAAACGGTATTTCGTGGATATGCAAATGTTCGCTCTGCTTGGCCAAAAGCGACGGGTATATGCCCCTGGGCACGAGCAGCAAGGTTGGACTACCCTCGCTATTCAGGGCGCCAAGCAGCGCCTGGGCGGGCGCGTCGGGATAGCAGAACAGGAAGATTAGGCGTGCCCCTTGTTCCAGGCGGCGGATTTGCTCGTCTGGCACATTGAGCACTTTCATCAGGTCCAGGCGCTGCCTGGGATTCGCTATCCACCGATCGCGCGCCGACAACAAACCGGGCTCGCGCAGCAAGCCGCCGGTTCGCGGCGTAAACCCAGGAAAGAAAAAATATTTGCGCAGGCCATTGGGCTGCAGGGAGGGAAGCCCGTGGCAGGATTCCACCCAGCTTTCGGCGCTCAAATATTCCAGGTTGATCCACAGGCTGTTTCGCTGCGCCATGGAGGCGACGAAGCAGCGCGGGGGATCGCAGGCGAAGGCTTCGATGACGACGGCGTGCGGTTGCAGTTCGGGCGCTGGATCGGTCCAGTGCACGATATGGACGCCATCGATGTACTGCGACACTTCTTGCGTGCGTAGCAGGGGTGCGATACGCGAAAAACTGTGCAAATCATCGACCCACAGCCGGACTTCGGGCTGTTGCGCTTGCTTCGCCAATTGCCTGGCCAGGCGCCAACACACGCCGATGTCGCCAAAGTTGTCGACGACACGGCAGAATATGTCGAAGCTCAGTGCGGGCATTCAATGAAAGTGGACGGGCGCCAGATCAGTTTCTTCCGGGAGTTCGGGGTGCATCATTTCGCCTTGTGCGTTGGGGAAATACGGCGCCCCGCAATCGTCGCAGAATTCGGCCGGATGAACGCCGGGCAAGCGCCGCACGTCGCCCACGCCCTGTTCCTTCAGCAACGCGGCGATTTCGTCGGGTATGTCTATGGTTTCATCTTCCGTGTCGTCGGTTGCGGCTTCTTCTTTGCTCAGCACAGGCCAGATGCATCCGTAAATGACCTCGTTGCTGTGGCGGGTACTGAAACCGACCCTGTATTCTTCAATGGTGGTGGCGCCGCAGCCTGTGATGACGGCGCGCAAGTCGTCTCCCGGCAGGTGGGCGGCCGTTTGCAGCCACGTGACCGCGGCCTTGAGCGCAAGAGGGCGTATGCGGCGGTCGGCTTCGCGGCTGTTCATATAGTAGGCATCGGGCTGCAGGAATTCCATGTAGCAGCCGGTGAACAGGGGAGTGAAGACTTCCGCGCTGGCTTTCTCCCAGGCCTCCTGGCATGACTGGCGCACGGCTATGGCGTCGTCCTGCGGCGTTTGCCACCGGAACAAGGCCTGGCCTTTAGGAACGACGATGACGCCGACGGCGAAGCGCGCATCGGCCAGCATGCCTTCGGGTTCGGCAGGCTTGTTGATGGTGCAGACCTCGGAGGACGCCTCCAGCGCCAGCTGGGCCAGGCGCTGCGTCCATGCATGGGTTTCCTGGAACGATTGCGGCATCTGGTCGAAATTGACTAGCGCCGGTATGAGCGCCATGCGTGCGCCTTCTGCGACGATATGATCTTGCAGATGGCGGGCCAGGGCATGGCTCTGGGCAGCCGTAAGGTCGCCCTCGGGCAGCTGATAGCGGGTCCAGGCCACGACGGGAGCTGAAAACAACAGCGCATCGTATTCGGTGCCTTGATGCACGATGATGGTCGACTCGGACATGGTCTCGGCTTGCTCGACCAGAATTTCGTAAGCGTTCAGGTCGTTGGCGAGCAAGTGTTCAAGGACACTTTCGATTGTTTTGTTTTTCTTGCCGGACAGCAGCTTGTTCAGTTGCGTACCGATCAGGTTTTCCCAATAGATGTCTTCCAGACGGCTACCGGAACGTGCCAGGGCAAGCGTCAGGGTGACAAGGCGTTGCGCGTCGCGAGACAAACGGGAGGCGGGGGCGGCAGGCATACGAGGCATAAGACAATACAAGTTGGTTAGGAGACTAGTGTAACGCTCTCCTCGTCTTTGTGGGACAGGCGCGGCGGCGGGTCTGCCGTTCATAAAAAAGCTCCCGGGGCAGAACCCCGGGAGCTTTGTTTGTGCCGGCAGTGTTGCAGCCGGACTATACGCTGACTGAGTCGGCGATCTCCTTGAAATCTTCAATCTGGTCGAAGTTCATGTAGCGGTAGATCTCGGCGCCATTCTGACTGAGCACACCCATGTCGGCCATGTACTCTTCCTTGGTCGGAATGCGGCCCAGGCGCGAGCAAATGGCAGCCAGTTCGGCAGAACCCAGGAAGACAAACGAGTTCTTGCCCAGGCGATTCGGGAAATTGCGCGTGCTGGTCGACATGACGGTAGCGCCTTCCCGTACCTGTGCCTGGTTGCCCATGCACAGCGAGCAGCCCGGCATTTCCATGCGCGCGCCTGCACTGCCCAGGACGCCGTAATGGCCTTCTTCGGTAAGTTGCTTTTGATCCATCTTGGTCGGAGGCGCAACCCACAGCTTGGTCGGCATATCGCGCTTGCCTTCCAGCAGCTTGGACGCCGCGCGGAAGTGCCCGATATTGGTCATGCAGCTGCCGATGAAGACTTCGTCGATCACTGTGCCGGAAACGTCCGACAGCGTTTTTACGTCGTCGGGGTCGTTCGGGCAGGCGACAATGGGCTCGTGCACGTCGGCAAGATCGATTTCGATGACGGCTGCGTATTCCGCGTCTGCATCGGGCGCCAGCAGTTGCGGGTTGTCCAGCCATGCCTGCATGGCCTTGATGCGGCGACCCAGCGTGCGTTCATCTTCGTATCCATTGGCAATCATCCATTTGAGCAGGGTGATATTGCTGTTGATGTATTCGATGATGGGTTCTTTGCTGAGGTGCACCGTGCAGCCCGCGGCCGAGCGTTCCGCCGAAGCGTCCGACAGCTCGAATGCCTGTTCCACCTTGAGGTTGGGCAAGCCTTCGATTTCGAGAATACGGCCCGAGAAAATGTTTTTCTTGCCTTGAGTTTCGATCGTCAGCAGACCCTGCTTGATGGCGTACAAGGGAATGGCGTTGACCAGATCGCGCAAGGTAACGCCGGGACGCAGTTCGCCCTTGAATCGCACGAGGACCGATTCGGGCATATCCAGTGGCATGACGCCCGTGGCCGCCGCGAATGCCACCAGGCCGGAGCCGGCCGGGAAGCTGATGCCGATGGGGAAACGGGTGTGCGAATCGCCGCCTGTGCCCACGGTGTCGGGCAGCAGCATGCGGTTCAGCCACGAGTGGATGATGCCGTCGCCGGGACGCAGCGAAATGCCGCCGCGGGTGCTGATGAAGGCGGGCAGTTCGTGGTGGGTTTTTACGTCTACCGGTTTAGGATAGGCGGCGGTATGGCAGAACGACTGCATGACCAGGTCGGCCGAGAAGCCCAGGCAGGCCAGGTCTTTAAGTTCGTCGCGGGTCATGGGGCCCGTGGTGTCCTGGCTGCCCACCGACGTCATCTTCGGCTCGCAGTAGGTGCCCGGACGCATGCCGCGGCCTTCGGGCAGGCCGCAGGCACGGCCGACCATTTTCTGTGCCAGAGTGTAGCCCTTGCCGGTATCGGCGGGAACCTGAGGCAGGCGGAACAGCGTCGACACTGGCAGGCCGAGTGCTTCGCGGGCCTTGGCCGTGAGGCCGCGTCCGATGATCAGGGGAATACGGCCACCGGCGCGCGCTTCGTCGAACAGTACGTCCGACTTGACCTTGAATTCAGCGATGATTTCGCCGTTCTTCAGGGCTACGCCGTCGTATGGGCGCAGTTCGATGACGTCGCCCATGTTCATCTTGCTTACGTCGAGCTCGATAGGCAGCGCGCCGGCGTCTTCCATGGTGTTGTAGAAGATGGGTGCGATCTTGCCGCCCAGGCAGACGCCGCCGAAGCGTTTGTTGGGGACGAAGGGAATGTCTTCGCCGGTGTGCCAGAGCACCGAGTTGGTGGCTGATTTACGCGATGAACCCGTGCCGACCACGTCGCCCACATAAGCGATGAGGTTGCCCTTTTGCTTGAGGCTGTCGATGAACTTGATGGGTCCGATTTTCCCGGGCTGCTCGGGCTCGATGCCGGGACGCGGATTCTTGAGCATGGCCAGGGCATGCAGTGGAATGTCGGGGCGGCTCCATGCGTCGGGAGCGGGAGACAGGTCATCGGTATTGGTTTCGCCGCTTACCTTGAATACAGTAAGCGTGAGGCTTTGGGGGACTTCGGGACGGCTGGTGAACCATTCGGCGTCGGCCCAGCTCTGCAGGATGGCGCTGGCGTACTTGTTGCCCTTGTCGGCTTTGTCTTTCACGTCATGGAAGGCATCGAACACCAGCAGGGTCTTCTTCAGGCCTTCAGCGGCAACGTCGGCGAGCGTATCGTTGTCGAGAAGATCGACCAGCGGGCTGATGTTATAGCCGCCAAGCATGGTGCCCAGCAGCTCAGTGGCGTGCTTGGCGTCGATGAGAGGACAGACTTCCTTGCCCAGGGCAATGGCGGCCAGGTAGGACGCCTTTACTTTGGCGGCATCATCGACACCGGCAGGGACGCGATGCGTGATGAGGTCGACCAGGAACGCTTCTTCGCCCGCTGGCGGGGCCTTGAGCAGCTCGATCAGATCGGCGGTTTGCTGTGGGGAAAGAGGAAGAGGAGGGATGCCTGACGCGGCGCGCTCGGCAACATGTTGGCGGTATGAGTCCAGCATTATGCATGCCCTTTTATTCGATGATGAATGAAATATTGCTTCCCTCAATTGTAGAAGGAAGGGCGGCCGGAAGCAATTGTCTTATATCTTATATAAGACATAAGAGGCGGGTTTGTGGCGACGAAGCCAATATTCGCGGTGGAATCAGTCCATCTTTGGCGATGATGCCAACACCGCGGTGGAATCAGCCCAGCAGGTCGGCGTATTCGGGATGCCGCTTTATATACGCTGCGGCATAGGAGCACAGCGCACGTACCTTCCAGCCATTTTCCCGGGCAGTATCAAGCGCATATCGCGTGAGATCGGCGGCAATGCCGCGCCCGCCTACAGCTTCGGGCACGCCGGTATGGGAGATGACCATCACTCCGTCTTGCAGTTGGTAATCCAGTACGCTGAGGATGCCGTCCTCCACCCATTCAAAACGTTGCAGGCTGGAGTTGTTCTCGATGCTACGGCTCATTGCGGCTCCTGGACAGTGTTGTAGGTGATCAGGCATTCATTGTAAGCAGGATCAGCGCCCACAGCACGAGCATGGCGCCCATACCGATAAAGCAGCCGGCCCACAGGCCGATCACCGGCCATTTGATCCCGATCGGGACGTTGGCCGGGTCAACATGGGGAAGTAGCCTGTTCGCTTCGCCTGCAACCCAGAATTTGCTTTTGGGAAACGCAAGCCGCAGAAAGTAGTCGAGCAGGATGGCCGCGCGTATCGACAAGGGGTAGCGCTCCCAGGGCTGGTGCTTCAAATAGGGGTGGCGCAGGACTTCGTTGGTCTTTCTGAGCCGGAACAGCAGCAGGACGAACGCTGAAACAAGAGAGGTCAGTGCGCATGCCACCAACAATGTGAAGCTGAAGGGAAGGGCATACAGGACAAAAGTTTGAAACATATAGGCTTAGGACTATGGCATTTGGAAAGTAAAAGGGAACGCGCTTGCCGGGGTTGGCCTGCCTGATGCAGGCAATGCAACGCCGAAGGCGCATGATACCGCCTGCAGCGCCACCCTGTGCGTCAGATGACGTAGAGGTCTACGTATTCGTGCACCGGCATGGTTTCCAGCGCCTTTTGGTCCAACGACACGTTCAAGATCTGTTGTTGCTGTTTCGATGGGAAGCGGCGCGCGAGATTCGTGCGGAACTTTGCTTCCAGCAATGGCATGCCGTCGTTGCGGCGCCGTTTGTGGCCAATAGGGTACTCGCACACGATTTCATCCAGCGTGCTGCCGTCATTGAACTCCACGGTCAATGCGTTGGCGATCGAGCGCTTATCGGGATCGTGGTAATCGGCGGTGAAGGCAGGGTCTTCGACGCAGACCATTTTGTCGCGCAGCGTATCGATGCGCGGATCGGCAGCGATGGCGTCTTCGTAGTCGCCGGCGGTAAGGCGTCCGAACAGCACAGGGACCGCCACCATATATTGTATGCAATGATCCCGGTCGGCCGGGTTATCCAGCGGCCCCTTCTTGTCGATAATGCGCATGCAGGCCTCGTGCGTCCGTATCGTGACTCTCTTGATATCGCCAGCAGTTTTGCCGCGTGCTTGCAGTTTCTGATGGATGTCCATTGCGCATTCCACCGCCGTCTGCGCATGGAATTCGGCCGGGAAGGATATCTTGAACAGCACGTTTTCCATGACATAGCTGCCGTAGGGCCGCTGGAACTTGAAAGGCTGGCCTTTGAACAGTACGTCGTAGAAGCCCCAGGTTTTCGCCGATAGAACCGAGGGATATCCCATTTCACCGGTTTTTGCGATAAGAGCCAGGCGTACGGCGCGGCTGGTGGCGTCTCCGGCGGCCCAGCTTTTGCGGCTGCCGGCGTTGGGCGCATGGCGATAAGTGCGCAGGCTTTGGCCGTCGACCCAG
This sequence comes from Pseudomonas sp., assembly GCA_036675275.1. Taxonomy (GTDB): domain Bacteria; phylum Pseudomonadota; class Gammaproteobacteria; order Burkholderiales; family Burkholderiaceae_B; genus Pollutimonas. The sequence continues at coordinate 103,537 of JAKFFG010000023.1, forward strand.
GCCAGCGACACCGCATTAAGGGTTTCATCTTGCGTCAAGCCCAGCAGCTGGGACACCACCGCCGTGGAAGCCACCTTGACCAGTACGACGTGGTCCAGGCCGACCTTGTTGAATGAATTCTCGAGTGCAATGCAGCCCTGGATCTCATGAGCCTTGATCATGGCGGTCAGGACGTCGCGCATGGTGAGCGGCGCCTTGCCTGCGGCAATGGCGTTGCGCGAGAGCCAGTCGGCCGTAGCCAGGATGCCGCCCAGGTTGTCGGACGGGTGACCCCATTCCGCGGCCAGCCAGGTGTCGTTGAAATCGAGCCAGCGTATCATCGCGCCGATGTTGAAGGCTGCCTGCACAGGATCCAGCTGGAATTGGGTGCCGGGCACTTTGGCGCCGTTGGGCACCGCCGTGCCGGGAACGATGGGCCCGAGCAGTTTGGTGCAGGCGGGATACTCCAGGGCCTCCAGGCCGCAGCCCAGCGTGTCGATCAGGCACAGGCGCGCGGTGTCGTAGGCAAGTGCAGAGTCGATCTCGTAGCGCTGAACATAATTGACAATGTCGGTCAGGACTGGGTCCCAGCTGGGACGATAGTCTACTTTCATTTGGGTTCGGCCTCCGGATAACGGTCGGTAAGATGCCTAGAACGCGTCGCCAGGCACGCGGATCCATCCCTCCATCAGTACACGGGCGCTGCGGCTCATCAGCGCTTTTGTGATCGTCCAGTCGCCGTTCTGCTGGCTGGCTTTTGCGCCTACCCGCAAGGTTCCCGAGGGATGACCAAAGCGTACCGCATCGCGCTCGCCGCCGCCAGCAGCCAGGTTCACCAGCGTGCCGGGGATGGCGGCTGCGGCGCCAATGGCGACGGCGGCTGTTCCCATCATGGCATGGTGCAGCTTGCCCATGGACAGGGCGCGCACCAGCAGGTCGATATCGGCAGCGGCAACCTGCTTGCCGCTGGAGGCGACATAAGCAGCCGGCTTGGCGACGAAGGCGACTTTCGGGGTGTGCTGGCGCTGGGCCGCTTCGTCGATATGCCTGACCAGGCCCATGCGCAATGCGCCATGGGCGCGTATGGTTTCGAATTTCGCCAGCGCCTTGGGGTCGCCGTTGATGGCATCCTGCAGCTCGGCGCCGGTATAGCCGATGTCTTCCGCATTGACGAAAATGGTCGGGATGCCGGCGTTGATCATAGTGACTTTCAATGTGCCGATGCCGGGTACGTCAAGGTCGTCGACCAGGTTGCCGGTGGGGAACATGGAGCCGCCCGCGCCTTCTTCATCCGCAGCCGGATCCATGAATTCAAGCTGCACTTCCGCCGCTGGAAAGGTGACGCCGTCAAGCTCGAAGTCTCCTGTTTCCTGCACGGCGCCTTGGGCGATGGGGACGTGCGCAACGATGGTCTTGCCGATGTTGGCCTGCCAGATGCGTACCGTCGCCATGCCGTCTTGCGGAATGCGGCTGGCCTCCACCAGGCCGTTGCTGAGCGCGAAGGGCCCCACTGCGGCCGAGAGGTTGCCGCAATTGCCGCTCCAGTCGATGAACGCCTTGTCGATGGAGACCTGGCCAAACAGATAGTCGACGTCGTGGTCCGGTTTGCTGCTTTTGGACAGGATGACCGTCTTGCTCGTGCTGGAGGTTGCGCCGCCCATGCCGTCTGTCTGCTTGCCGTAGGGATCGGGGCTGCCAATGACGCGCATCAGCAGTGCATCGCGCGCCGGGCCAGGTGCTTGCGCCGGCTCGGGCAGATCCTGCAGGCGAAAGAACACGCCTTTGCTGGTGCCGCCCCGCATATAGACGGCGGGGACTTTGATCTGGGGTGCGTGTGCCATGAAAGGTTCCTCTATGCTCAAGCGGTCGCAGTGGATTCCAGGAAGTCTTGCGCAAAACGCTGCAATACGCCGCCAGCCTCGTAGATGGACACTTCTTCGGCGGTGTCCAGACGACAGGTGACAGGCACCTCGGTACGCTCGCCGTTCTTGCGATGGATGACCAGCGTAAGCGGCGCCAGCGGGGTGCATTCGCCCACGACATCGAAGGTCTCTGTGCCGTCGATATTCAACGTCTTGCGGTTCTCGCCTCGCTTGAATTCAAGCGGCAGTACGCCCATGCCTACGAGGTTGGTGCGGTGGATGCGTTCGAAGCCTTCGGCAACGATGGCTTCGACGCCCGCCAAGCGCACGCCCTTGGCGGCCCAGTCGCGCGAGGAGCCCTGGCCGTAGTCGGCGCCCGCAACGATGATGAGCGGCTGCTTGCGTTCCATGTAGGTTTCGATGGCCTCCCACATGCGCGATACCTTGCCTTCGGGCTCGATGCGCGCCAGCGAACCCTGCTTGATCTGGCCGTTTTCCTGGACCATTTCATTCAGCAGCTTGGGGTTTGCGAAGGTGGCGCGCTGCGCGGTGAGATGATCGCCGCGGTGCGTGGCGTAAGAGTTGAAGTCTTCTTCCGGCAAGCCCATCTTGGTCAGGTATTCGCCGGCGGCGCTGTTCGCCATGATGGCGTTCGACGGAGACAGGTGATCGGTAGTGATGTTGTCGCCCAGCACGGCCAGCGGGCGCATGCCTTTTAGCGTACGCTCGCCGGCAAGCGCGCCTTCCCAGTAGGGTGGGCGGCGGATATAAGTGCTGGTCGGCCGCCAATCGTAGAGCGGGCTGAGCTGTTCCTGGCTGTTGACGCTGAGCGCGAACATCGGCTCGTAGACCTGGCGGAATTGCTCAGGCTTGACGCTCGCTGCCACGATGGCATCGATTTCTTCATCGGATGGCCAGAGGTCTTTCAGGGTGACCGGCTTGCCGTCCTTGTCGATGCCCAACACATCTTTTTCGATGTCGAAGCGTATCGTCCCGGCGATGGCATAGGCCACTACCAGTGGAGGCGAAGCCAGGAATGCCTGCTTGGCGTACGGGTGGATGCGGCCGTCGAAGTTGCGGTTGCCCGACAGCACGGCTGTGGCATACAAATCGCGGTCGATGATTTCTTTCTGGATGACTGGGTCCAGCGCGCCGCTCATGCCGTTACAGGTGGTGCAGGCAAAGCCGACAATGCCGAAACCCAGGCTTTCCAGTTCGGGCAGAAGCTTGGCGTCTTCCAGGTAAAGCTGGACCGCCTTGGATCCCGGCGCCAGCGAGGTCTTGACCCAGGGTTTGCGGGTCAGGCCGCGTGCGTTCGCATTGCGGGCCAGCAGGCCGGCTGCAATCACGTTGCGCGGATTGCTGGTGTTGGTACAGCTGGTGATCGCGGCAATGATGACCGCGCCGTCCGGCATCAGGCCAGGCTCGTTTTCCACTTTGCCCGATATGCCGCGCGCTGCGAGTTCGGAAGTCGGTACGCGCCGATGCGGATTCGACGGGCCGGCGATATTGCGTACTACGGTCGACAGGTCGAACCTGAGCACGCGCTCGTATTCGGCGTTCTTCAGGCTGTCGGCCCACAGGCCGGCCTGCTTGGCATAGGTTTCAACGAGCTTGACTTGTTCATCGTCGCGGCCGGTGAGTTTCAGGTAATCGATGGTCTGCTGGTCGATGTAGAACATCGCGGCAGTGGCGCCGTATTCCGGCGTCATGTTGGAAATCGTCGCCCGATCGCCCAGGGTAAGGCGGGCAGCCCCTTCGCCATAGAACTCCAGGTATGACGAGACGACTTTTTCGTTACGCAAAAATTCGGTCAACGCCAGCACCAGGTCGGTGGCCGTGGAGCCCGGCCGCAGCTTGCCTGTCAGTTCGACGCCGATGATATCGGGCAGGCGCATCCAGGATGCGCGGCCGAGCATCACGCTCTCCGCTTCCAGGCCGCCCACGCCGATGGCGATCACGCCCAGCGCATCGACGTGCGGGGTGTGGCTATCGGTGCCGACCAGGGTATCCGGATAGGCGACGCCGTCGCGTGCATGCACCACCGGCGACATCCGCTCCAGGTTGATCTGGTGCATGATGCCGTTGCCTGGCGGGATCACGTCTACATTCTTGAATGTCTTCTTGGTCCAGTTGATGAAATGGAAGCGATCGTCATTGCGGCGATCTTCGATGGCCCGATTCTTGGCGAATGCATCTTTCTCGAAACCGCCGTGCTCGACCGCCAGCGAATGGTCGACGATCAGTTGCGTGGGCACTGCCGGGTTGACCAGTGAGGGGTCGCCGCCTTTTGCCGCAATGGCGTCGCGCAGGCCTGCCAGGTCGACCAGCGCAGTCTGGCCCAGGATGTCATGGCAGACCACGCGCGCCGGAAACCATGGAAAGTCCAGATCGCGCTTGCGCTCGATAAGCTGCCTGAGGGAAGCAGTCAGCGTGGCAGGATCGCAACGGCGCACCAGGTTTTCGGCCAGTACGCGCGACGTATACGGGAGCTTGTCATAAGCGCCGGGTTCGATGGCGTCGACTGCCGCCTTTGCGTCGAAGTAGTCGAGTCTTGTGCCGGGCAGGGGTTTGCGATTTGCTGTATTCATGGCATCCGGAAGATGAGATGTGATGTCCAGAGGGCGTGCGGAGGCGGAGAACAGCCGGGCATGATGCCCGGCTTATGCTTCTGTCGCGATCAACGCTTGGCGAGCGGGACGAAGGTTTGATCTTCGGGTCCGACGTAGTTGGCCGTCGGTCGGATGATCTTGTTGTCGGCGCGCTGTTCAAGAATATGCGCAGACCAGCCGGCGGTGCGGGCAATCACGAACAGCGGTGTGAACATCGCCGTGGGCACGCCCATCATGTGATAGGAAACGGCCGAGAACCAGTCCAGATTCGGGAACATTTTCTTGGCATCCCACATGACTGTTTCAAGTCGTTCGGCAATGTCGAACATCTTCATATTGCCTTGTTTCTTGGACAGCTTGCGCGATACTTCCTTGATTACTTTATTGCGCGGATCGGAAACGGTATACACCGGATGGCCAAACCCGATAATGACTTCTTTGTTTTCGACGCGGCGGCGGATGTCGGCTTCGGCCTCATCAGGCGAGTCGTATCGTTTCTGGACTTCGAATGCGACTTCATTGGCTCCCCCGTGCTTGGGCCCGCGCAACGCCCCGATACCGCCGGCAATGGCGGAATACATGTCGGAGCCCGTGCCGGCAATAACGCGGCTGGCAAAGGTGGATGCGTTGAATTCGTGCTCGGCGTACAGATTCAGGGAAGTGTGCATGGCCCGGACCCATTCCGCGCTGGGCTCAGTGCCGTGCAGCAAGTGCAGGAAATGCCCGCCGATGCTGTCATCGTCGGTTTGCACATCGATGAAGCGGCCGTTATGGCTGAAGTGATACCAGTACAGAAGGGCGGAGCCCAGATTCGCGATCAGGCGGTCCGCGATGTCGCGCGCGTCGGGGACATTGTGGTCGTCTTTCTCGGGCAGGACGCAGCCAAGCACCGACACAGCCGTGCGCATGACATCCATGGGATGGCTGGCCGCCGGCAGGGCTTCCAGCGCGCTTTGCAGCGCGGCGGGCAGTCCACGCAGGCTGCGCAGTTTTTCCTTGTAGGCTTTGAGTTCAGCCTTCGTGGGCAGCTTGCCGTGTATCAGCAAGTGCGCAACTTCTTCGAACTCGCTGGTTTCAGCGATATCGAGAATGTCATAGCCGCGATAGTGCAGATCGTTGCCGCTGCGTCCGACCGTGCACAGGGCGGTATTGCCTGCAACCACGCCCGACAGGGCAACGGATTTCTTGGGCTTAGGGCCGGGCTTGTTATCTTTGATCTCGTTTGTAGCCATGTCTCAACTCCTGGAAGGTTATTTCGATTTGCCTTGCTGAAATAGCGCGTCTAGTCGGGATTCGAACTCGTGATAGCCGATGCGGTCATAGAGTTCTTCGCGGGTTTGCATGATGTCGATGACATTCTTCTGGTGACCGTCCTTGCGTATTGCCGTGTATACCGATTCGGCGGCCTTGTTCATCGCGCGGAATGCCGATAGCGGGTAGAGCACCATGCCCACGCCCGCTGAGGCCAGCTCGTCGACGCTGAACAGCGGCGTCTGGCCGAACTCAGTGATATTGGCCAGCACGGGTACGTTCAATGCCTTGGTAAAGCGTTCATAGGTGGCAAGGTCGTACGAGGCTTCAGCGAAAATGGCATCGGCACCGGCTTCAACGCAAGCCACGGCGCGTTCCAGCGCGGCGTCCACGCCGTCGACCGCGATGGCGTCGGTTCTGGCAATAATGAAGAAGTCGCTGTCTGTGCGGGCGTCGACGGCAGCCTTGACGCGATCGGCCATTTCCTGCGTTGTGACGATTTCCTTGCCTGGCCGGTGGCCGCAACGCTTTGCACCGACCTGGTCTTCAATGTGGCAGGCGGCTGCGCCGAACTTGATCAGGCTTTTTACGGTGCGGCCAATGTTGAAGGCGGACGGCCCGAAGCCGGTGTCGATATCGACGAGCAGGGGCAGGTCGCACACATCGGTAATGCGGCGCACGTCGGTCAGCACGTCATCCAGCGTGTTGATGCCCAGATCGGGCAAGCCCAGCGAGCCGGCGGCAACGCCGCCGCCGGAAAGGTAGATGGCCCGGTAGCCGGCGCGCTTGGCCAACAAGGCATGATTGGCGTTGATCGCACCTATGATCTGCAAGGGCTGTTCTTCTTTTAGTGCCTGGCGAAACAGGGCGCCGGGCGAGGCAGGTCGGGTCATCGGGATCTCCGAAAATGGCTGCGTCGTGGGCAGATGCCCAGACTCTAATGTATTGGCTGCCACGAGACTGTCTTCGTGGGGACAAAGTACCGGATACGCGTCGGGGCATATCTCGAAAACAAGGCCCGGATCGCCGAGCCTTGTCTGTGCCGCATTACTTCAACAGGTCTTGCACGCCGTCGCGCTCTTCGAGCAGCTCGTTCAGCGTGAAGTCCATGCGTTCGCGCGAGAAAGCGTCGATTTCCAGGCCTTCGACGCGTGTGTATTCGCCGTTGGCCGTGGTTACCGGCACGCCGTAGATGATGCCTTCGGGGATACCGTAGGATCCGTCGGAAGGGATGCCCATGGTGACCCACTTGCCGTTCGAGCCCAGCACCCAGTCGCGGATGTGGTCGATGGCGGCATTGGCGGCCGAGGCAGCCGATGACAGGCCGCGCGCTTCAATGATGGCGCCGCCGCGTTTTCCGACAGTTGGAATGAATGTGTCGCGATTCCAGGCTTCGTCGTTGATGATGCCTTGCAGGCTTTCGCCGCCGACCGTGGCGAAGCGGGTATCGGGATACATGGTGGGCGAATGGTTGCCCCAGACTATCAGCTTTTCGATGTCGGCGACCGGCTTGCCCGACTTGGCGGCCAATTGCGACAGCGCGCGGTTGTGGTCCAGGCGCAGCATGGCGGTAAAGTTCTTGGCCGGAAGATCGGGTGCCGACTTCATGGCAATGTAGGCGTTGGTATTGGCGGGATTGCCTACAACCAGCACTTTTACATTGCGGCTGGCGACGTCGTTCAGTGCCTTGCCCTGGGCCGTGAATATCTGGGCATTGACGTGCAACAAGTCTTTGCGCTCCATGCCGGGCCCGCGGGGGCGTGCGCCGACCAGCAGGGCGACATCGACGTCCTTGAACGCTTCGCGTGCATCGCTGTGCGCGCTCATGCCTGCCAACAAGGGAAAGGCGCAATCGTCAAGCTCCATCATGACGCCTTTGAGCGCCTTCTGGGCTTTCTCGTCAGGAATCTCAAGCAGCTGAAGGATGACGGGCTGGTCTTTGCCGAGCATTTCGCCTGAGGCGATGCGGAACAGCAGGGCGTAACCGATCTGGCCGGCAGCGCCGGTGACGGCGACACGCATGGCGGGTTTGGACATGAACAATCTCCCGTAGATAGTAGGAATGAATAGGTACAGACAATGACAGTGTAGTGCTTTCGGATGCCTGTACGCGAGGCATGACAGGCATGGCATGCAAGCGCAACTATAGCGGGCGCGCACGCAGCGGCAGCATGCTAGATTATCTAAAAACAATGGGTCCGTCAATTGTCTTATATCTTATATAAGACAGAAGAGTGTTAGACAGAAAGCGCCAGGCATGCGAAAATAGCGGGCGCCCCTTGAAAGATTTCAACGCCTCGCCAAACCTCACGCGAACCTGCCCTTGTCTTATGTCCAATAGTCCGCCAACTGATCGAGCCTCAGACGCTGATCGCTCTGCAAGCAGCGCGGCCTTCAGTCCCTTGTATCAGCAGATCAAGGGCTTGCTGCTGCAAAGCCTGGACCGGGGCGAATGGAAGCCGGGCGAAGCCATACCAAGCGAACTCGAGCTCGCCGGCCGTTTCCAGGTCAGCCAGGGCACGGTGCGCAAAGCCATCGACGAACTCGCGGCCGACAATCTGCTGCTGCGCCGACAGGGCAAGGGCACCTTCGTGGCAACGCACCACGAAGCCAAAGTGCGGTTCAGGTTCCTGCGGCTCACACCCGACGACGCCAAACAGTCTCTATCCGGTAGTCAGGTCCTCGACTGCCGTCGCGTCAAGGCGCCCTCCGACATCGCCGCCTTGCTCGATTTGCGCACGTCCGACATCGTGGTCAATATCCGGCGTTTACTGTCGTTCGACCAAATTCCGACCATACTCGACGACATCTGGTTGCCGGGTGCCGTATTCCGCGGGCTTACCGCCGATTCATTGGGCCGTTACCGCGGCCCTCTGTATGCGCTGTTCGAATCGGAATTCGGTGTAAGCATGGTGCGGGCAGAAGAGAAAATACGGGCCGTCTCGGCCTCCGAAGATCAGGCCGGCTTGCTGCAGATTGCCGCCGCCAGTCCTTTGTTGCAAGTCGAACGAGTGTCTTATACCTATGGGGATAGGCCCATGGAAGTGCGCAGGGGGTTGTACGTAACAGAACGATTCCATTACAAGAACAGTTTGAATTGATTAAGTTTTTTTGTCCATTTGGTAGAGCGTCTCCAAATAGGCGAAAATACCAGTAGCTCTTTGCAATAAATTAATTGTTATAACTCGAGGCCGTCATGTCCGATTCAGCTTCAAAGCCACGTCCGCAGTTTCGCAACCTAAGCATTCCGCAGATCATGAGCTATCGCCTGCCATTGGCAGGAAAAACGTCAATTTTGCACCGCATCAGCGGCGCATTGTTGTTCCTCTGTCTACCATTGGTCATCTTGCCGCTTTTCGCGCTCAGCGTGACCTCTCCCGAAAGCTATGCAAGCATCCAGTCCTGGGTCGCCAATCCATTGTGCAAACTGGTCCTGCTGGCCCTCATCTGGGGTTACTTGCATCACTTCTGTGCCGGCATCCGCTATCTGGTGATTGATCTGCATATTGCCAATGACAAGCATTCGGCCCAGAAAACAGCCGGTGTGGTCATCGGAGTCAGCCTGGCGCTGACCGTCGTCTTTGGTCTTAAACTGTTTGGGGTGTGGTAATGACTCAAGAACGTCTCGGCACGAAACGCCTGGTGGTTGGTGCCCATTACGGCACCATGGACTTCATCGTCCAACGCGTTACCGCCATCATAATGGCCATCTATACGCTGGTGCTTTTTTTCGGAATTGTTTTCACGTCTGAAATGAATTTCGAAAGCTGGCGCCATCTTTTCACCTTTGCATGGTTCGGAATGCCCGTAGGCGCCTTGCTGGCCACGCTGGCATTCCTGTCGCTGGCCTGGCATGCATGGATAGGCGTGCGCGACATCTGGATGGATTACGTCCGGTCTGCGGGCCTGCGCTTGTTCCTGCAAGTGCTGACCATCCTGTGGCTGGTCGGCTCTGTCGTATTCTTTGCAAAAATTCTCTGGAGCTTATAAGCCGTGGCTGCTGTCAAAAATTCCTTACCGCGCCGCCAGTTTGATGTGGTGGTTGTAGGCGCCGGCGGAGCCGGTATGCGTTGCTCCTTGCAACTGGCGCAGGCCGGCTTGTCCGTCGCAGTCCTGTCCAAAGTGTTCCCGACGCGTTCGCATACTGTAGCTGCCCAGGGCGGCGTCAGTGCTTCGCTGGGCAACATGAGCGAAGACAACTGGTACTGGCATATGTACGATACCGTCAAGGGTTCCGACTGGCTCGGCGACCAGGACGCTATCGAGTTCATGTGCCGCGAAGCGCCCAATGCCGTCTACGAACTCGAACACTTCGGCATGCCCTTCGACCGCAATCCCGATGGCACGATTTATCAGCGGCCTTTTGGCGGCCATACCGCCAACTTCGGCGAGAAGCCCGTGCAACGCGCCTGTGCGGCCGCCGATCGCACCGGGCACGCCATGCTGCATACGCTTTATCAGCGCAACGTGGCCGCTCGCACACAATTCTTTGTCGAGTGGATGGCTCTTGATCTCCTGCGCAACGATGCAGGCGATGTGCTGGGCGTCACGGCCCTGGAAATGGAAACCGGCGAAATCTACGTGCTCGAAGCCAAGCAGACCGTGCTGGCCACTGGCGGCGCGGGCCGTATCTGGGCTGCTTCGACCAACGCTTTCATCAATACGGGCGACGGACTGGGCATGGCGGCGCGTGCCGGCTTCCCCTTGCAGGACATGGAATTCTGGCAATTCCATCCTACCGGCGTGGCCGGCGCCGGCGTGCTGATCACCGAAGGTGTGCGCGGCGAAGGCGGCATACTGTTGAACAAAGACGGCGAGCGCTTCATGGAGCGCTATGCTCCAACGCTCAAGGACCTGGCCCCGCGCGACTTCGTTTCGCGTTCCATGGACCAGGAAATCAAGGAAGGCCGGGGTTGCGGAGACGGCAGCTATGTTGTTCTCAAGCTCGATCACCTGGGCGCTGAAACCATACAGAAGCGCTTGCCCTCGATCCGTGAAATCGCCATCAAGTTTGCCAACGTAGACCCCATCAAGGACCCCATTCCCGTGGTGCCTACCATCCATTATCAAATGGGCGGTATCCCCACCAATATCTATGGTCAGGTGGTCAGCGTGGCCAACGGCGAAACCACGGCGGTCAACGGCCTCTACGCCATCGGCGAATGCGCGGCCACATCGGTGCACGGCGCCAATCGCCTCGGTACCAATTCCTTGCTGGACCTTATCGTGTTCGGGCGCTCGGCGGGCAACCATATTGTCGCGTCGCATCCGGAACGCCAGCGTGCGCATCAGTCCATACCCGAGTCCACTATCGATTTCTCGCTCGATCGCGTGAATAAGCTTGAATCGCGCACCGATGGTCAGAAGACGCAAGACGTCGGCAACGCCATTCGCGTCGCCATGCAGCATCACTGCGGCGTGTTCCGCACGCTCGACCTGCTGAACAAGGGCGTCGACGCCATCGATAGCCTGGTTCCCCAGGTAGACAGCCTCTACTTCAAAGACAAGTCCAAGGTGTTCAATACCGCGCGCATTGAAGCGCTCGAGGTGACCAACATGATCGAAGTGGCGCGTGCCACCACGAAGTCGGCCGCCAATCGTACTGAAAGCCGCGGCGCGCACGCTCTGAACGATCATCCAGAGCGCGACGATGAAAACTGGTTGCGCCATACAATGTGGTTCTCGGAAGGCAGCCGTCTCGACTACAAGCCGGTGCAAATGAAGCCGCTTACCGTAGACAGCTTCCCGCCAAAATCGCGGACCTTCTAAGCAGGATATCGAAATGAGTCAAAAACGTACCGTCAAGTTTGAAATATACCGCTACGATCCGGACAAGGACGAGCGGCCTTACATGCAAAAGCTCGAGGTCGAGCTGCAGCCTACCGACAAAATGTTGCTGGACGCCATCATCCGCATCAAGAGCGATGTCGACGACAGTCTCGCCATACGCCGTTCGTGCCGCGAAGGCGTGTGCGGTTCCGACGCAATGAACATCAACGGCAAGAATGGGCTGGCGTGCACGACCAACCTGCGCGAGCTCAAAGAACCCATCGTTCTCAAGCCTTTGCCGGGCCTGCCGGTGGTGCGCGACCTCATCGTCGACATGACGCACTTCTTCAACCAATATCATTCGATCAAGCCTTTCCTGATCAACGACCAGCCGCCGCCCGAGAAAGAACGCCTGCAGACTCCGGAAGCGCGCGACGAACTCAACGGCCTGTACGAATGCATCTTATGCGCCTGCTGTTCCACCGCATGTCCGTCGTTCTGGTGGAATCCCGACAAGTTCGTCGGTCCGGCCGGCTTGCTGCAGGCTTACCGCTTTATTGTGGACAGCCGCGACGAAGCCACGGGCGAGCGTCTCGACAATCTGGAAGATCCATACCGTCTGTTCCGCTGCCACACCATCATGAACTGTGCCGACGTCTGTCCCAAGGGCCTGAATCCATCGGCTGCTATCGGCAAGATCAAGGAACTTCTGGTTCGACGCACTATATAAAGGTTTGGATCATTGATGAGAAAGTTGTCAGAACTGGAGCGTGCCCGCCTCAGGTGGCGCGCTCGACGGGGCTTGTTGGAAAATGACCTGATCATCACTCGATTTTTAGATCAATACGAAACAGAACTGACCGACACCGACGTGTCTGCCCTGACCCTGCTGTTCGAGATGGATGACAACGAATTGCTTGATGTATTGCTTGGCCGGGAAAAGCTGGATGGGGTGTATGACACACCCGATATCCAGCGTCTGGTTGCGCAAATGCAAAAGCTCTAATTTTTAAGGAAAAATGTGATGCAATTGTCAGATAACAAAGCCACGCTATCGTTTTCCGATGGCAGTGCGCCGATTGAATTCCCGGTGTACCAAGGTACGGTCGGTCCCGACGTAATCGATATCCGCAAGCTGTACGGTCAGACCGGCATGTTCACCTACGATCCGGGATTTCTGTCGACGGCATCCTGCGAATCCGGCATTACCTATATCGATGGCGACAAAGGTCAGCTGTTGTACCGCGGCTACCCCATCGACCAACTTGCCGAAAACTGCGATTTCCTCGATATCTGCTATCTGATCCTGAACGGCGATCTGCCCAACGGCACTGAAAAGACTGATTTCGATTCGCTGGTTACCCATCACACGATGGTCAACGAGCAGTTGCATTTCTTCCTGCGCGGCTTCCGCCGCGACGCCCATCCCATGGCGGTATTGACCGGCCTGGTGGGTGCACTGTCGGCGTTCTATCACGACTCCACCGACATCACCAATCCGCATCATCGCCATGTGTCGGCCATTCGCCTTATCGCGAAAATGCCCACGCTGGTGGCCATGGCGTACAAGTATTCCCAGGGTCAGCCTTTCATCTACCCGCAAAACGATCTGTCCTACACGGGCAATTTCCTGCGCATGATGTTCGCCACGCCTTGCGAAGAATACAAAGTCAATGATGTAGTCGAACGCGCGCTGGACCGCATCTTCATTCTGCATGCCGACCACGAGCAGAACGCATCCACCTCCACGGTTCGTCTTTGCGGTTCGTCGGGCACCAATCCCTTCGCGGCCATAGCGGCCGGTGTAGGTTGCCTGTGGGGCCCGGCTCATGGCGGCGCCAACGAAGCATGCCTGCAAATGCTTGAAGAACTCCAGGCCAATGGCGGTGTCGCCAAGGTCGGCGAGTTCATGGAAAAGGTCAAGGACAAGAACTCGGGCGTCCGCCTGATGGGCTTCGGCCACCGTGTCTATAAGAACTACGACCCGCGCGCCAAGCTCATGCAGGAAACCTGCAAAGAAGTGCTTGCAGCACTGGGCCTGGAAAACGATCCCTTGTTCAAGCTGGCCATGGAGCTCGAACGCATTGCTCTGGAAGACCCGTATTTCGTCGAGCGCAAGCTCTACCCGAACGTCGACTTCTACTCGGGCATCGTTCAGCGCGCCATTGGTATTCCAACTTCCCTGTTCACCGCCATCTTCGCATTGGCGCGTACAGTAGGCTGGATTGCCCAATGGAGCGAAATGTTGTCGGATCCCGATTACAAAATCGGCCGTCCTCGTCAGTTGTACACGGGTTCAGTACCACGCGACATTCCCGCCAGCCGCAAGTAGCAGGCTGAATCGCGAAGGGCGCCTTGCATGGCTTATGCAAGGCGCTTTTTTTTCGCCCGCGGCCGTGCGCGGGAGGACCACCCGCCCGGCTGTCCGGCGTACATCCGGAATAACACTGTGTTGTCTTGTGGACGGGTCGCCCATATACTGCGGTGGTAACCAACTCAGGGAACTGCACGCATGCGATTCGCTACCTATCTTTTTAATGGACAGCATTGTGTAGGCGTCGTTTCCAGCGATGGGCAGTCCGTGCAACGCCTAAATCTCGGGCCCGACGATGCCCGGCGCGGCGTCCTGGCGCTGGTCGAACTGGCATCGGCAGGGCAGGACCTGGCCCATCTCTCCCGCGGCGAGCCCGTCGCCATGAGCGGCATAAGCCTGCTCGCACCTATTCCGCTACCACGGCGCAACATTTTTTGTGTGGGCCGCAACTACCATGCGCACGCCAAAGAATTGTCGGGCTCCGTGTTCAAGGCCAGCAATACCGACACCACGGCCTGGCCCATCGTCTTCACCAAAGTGCCCGAGTGCGTCGTGGGCCCAGGCGACGACGTGACTTTGCCAGCGAATGTATCCAGCCAGATCGACTACGAAGCCGAACTCGCCGTCGTCATCGGCACAGAAGGCAAGAATATTTCCAGGCAAAGTGCGCTGGATCATATCTTCGGCTACACCATCGTCAACGATGTCACCGCGCGCGACGTCCAGATGCGTCATCAACAGTGGGATCTGGGCAAATCGTTTGACACCTTTTGCCCCATGGGCCCATGGGTCGTCACGGCCGACGAACTCGACGGCACCGATACGCGAGTGCGTTGCTGGGTAAACGGCGAGTTACGCCAGGACGCCAGCACACGCGACTTCATTTTCGATCTTCCCGCGCTTATTGAAACCTGCTCGCGCGGCATCACGCTTTTTCCAGGCGACATTATTGCCACAGGCACTCCGGCCGGTGTCGGCATGGGCTTGAATCCACCGCAGTATCTCAAATCCAAAGACACGGTCCGCATCGAAATCGACGGTCTGGGCAGCATCGAAAACCGCTTCGTCTGATTGCGGGGCGGTCCTTCACCAAGGAGGCAGCGATGAAAAGCACGATACCCACAAAGTTCATCACGGCGGCCGCCGCGCTGCTTGCAGCCGGCGCGGTCATGGCAAAGTACCCCGACCGACCCATTACCATGATCGTGCCTTTCCCGCCGGGAGGCGTTACCGATACGGTGGCGCGTCCCATTGCCGACGCTCTGGGCAAAGACCTGGGTCAATCTGTTGTGGTGGAGAACAAGGCGGGCGCCGGCGGCGCCATAGGCGCCGGTGCAGCGGCCAAGGCAAAGCCCGACGGCTACACCATCATGCTGATGCTGTCGTCCATTTCCATCCTGCCCGAGGCCGATCGCATACTGGGCCGCGAGCCGGCTTACGATACCAGTGATTTCAAGGCCATTGCGCGCATTACCGCAGACCCGACGGTATTGGTCGTGCGTGCGGATGCGCCCTGGAAGACGGCGAAGGATTTCATCGAATACGCCCGCCAGTCGCCAGGCAAAATCGACTATGGCAGTTCAGGCATTTATGGTTCTATGCATGTGCCCATGGCAATGCTGACAAACGCCACAGACACCAAGATGACGCACGTACCCTACACTGGGGCGGGGCCCGCCGTGGCGGCGTTGCTGGGCGGGCAGGTCGATGCGATTTCCACAGGGCCTTCCAGCATACTCCAGCATATCAAGGCCGGTACTGTGCGGCCCCTGGCGCACTGGGGCGACAAGCCCCTGGCAACCCTGCCCGATGTGCCCAGCCTGGAATCCCTGGGCTATGACGCGAAGTTTGTGCAATGGTCCGGCATTTTTGTGCCGGCCGACGTGCCGCAAGAGGTCCTCGATACGCTACGCGCAAGCGCGAGCCGGGTCGCCAACGACCCGGACGTCAAGGCCAAGGTGCTTGCCGCCGGCAGCCCCATCGAATATCTCGATGCGCCTGAGTTTCAGGCTTATTGGGATGCCGACGACAAAGTGCTTCGCAAAGCCGTGCAGGAAATCGGCAAAGTGGAATGATCCGGCATGAAATGTCCCGCATGAAATGCCTGGCATTCCATGCGGGACATCGACTGCCTTGCGTGAAATGACCACGCATGCATTGCCCGGCGTGCTCTGCCGGGCAATGCATTTACAGCTCGACCTGGCCGGCCTCTTGTTGGGCATCGACCACGGCCAGCGCCGTCATGTTGACGATACGGCGCACTGTGGAGCTGGTCGTGAGTATATGCACCGGGCGTGCCGCGCCCAATAGCACCGGTCCCATGGCAACCCCGTTGCTGCCGGTCATCTTCAGCATGTTGTAGGTGATATTGCCGGTATCCAGATTGGGCATGATGAGCAAATTGGCGGGGCCCTTCAGCGTCGAGTCGGGAAAGGCCTTGAGCCTGATCTTTTCCGACAGCGCCGAGTCGGCATGCATTTCGCCATCGACTTCCAGTGTGGGCGCGCGCTCCGAAATAAGTTGGCGGGCCTCGGCCATTTTGCGCGACGATTCCGTGGACCGGCTGCCAAAGTTGGAATGCGACAACAAGGCGACTTTCGGGATGACGCCAAAACGCAAGATCTCGTCGGCAGCCTGTATCGTCATGTCGGCGATCTGTTGCGCGCTGGGATTTTCATTCACATGGGTATCGCAAATAAACAGCGTCTGCGAGGGCAGCATCAGCACATTCATGGCGGCAAATGTCTCGGCGCCCGGCTTCAGGCCTATGACTTCCTGCACGTACTTCAGCTGATTGTCGAACCGGCTGGCGACGCCGCAAATCATTGCATCCGCATCGCCGCGCTGCAGCAGCATGACCGCGATCAGCGAATTGTGCTTGCGCACCATGGCCTTGGCGATATCGGGCGTCACGCCGTCGCGGCCCTTCAGCTTGTAATAGGCCGACCATGTCTCATTGAAACGTTCGTCATCTTCAGGATTCACTATTTCGACGTCGCGGCCCACTTCCAGGCGCAAGCCGTATTTCTTGAGGCGCATCTCGATAACCGAGGGCCGGCCCACCAGTATGGGATGGGCGAATTTTTCGTCGACCACGGTCTGCGCCGCACGCAATACCCGTTCGTCTTCACCGTCGGCATAGATGACACGCTTGGGCGCGCTCTTGGCCTGCATGAACAGAGGCCGCATCAGCTGGCCGGTGTGGTACACCAGGCTCATCAGTTTTTGCCGGTACGCTTCCAGGTCTTCGATAGGGCGCCTGGCGACTCCGGAAGCCATGGCGGCCTCGGCGACCGCCGGAGCGATCTTGACGATAAGCCGTGGATCGAATGGCTTGGGAATAATGTAATCGGGGCCGAAAGCCAGTTCCTGTCCGGCATAGGCGGTTGCGACCTCATCGTTCTGCTCGGCTTCGGCCAGTTCGGCAATGGCCTTGACGCAAGCCAGCTTCATTTCTTCGTTGATGACGGTGGCGCCTACGTCCAGCGCACCGCGGAAGATGAACGGGAAGCACAATACATTGTTGACCTGGTTCGGGTAGTCGGAGCGTCCGGTCGCGATGATGCAGTCCGGGCGGGCCGCCTTGGCGACTTCGGGCCGGATCTCGGGCTCGGGATTAGCGAGCGCCAGAATGAGCGGGCTGGGCGCCATGGTCTTTACCATGTCCGCCGTCAGTACTCCCGGAGCCGAACAGCCGAGGAATACATCGGCGTCAACGCAGGCATCGGCAAGGCTGCGGGCGTCGGTGTCCTGGGCATAGCGGGCCTTGTTGGGCTCCATGTTCTGTTCGCGGCCGTTCCAGATCACGCCGCGCGAATCCACGACGTAGATGTTGGAACGCTGTATGCCCAGATGCACGAGAAGGTTCAGGCAGGCAATGGCCGCCGCACCGGCGCCCGAGCACACCAGCTTGACTTCTTCGATCTTCTTGTTGACTACTTTGAGTCCATTGATGATGGCGGCCGACGAGATAATGGCCGTGCCATGCTGGTCGTCGTGGAAGACCGGAATCTTCATGCGTTCGCGAAGCTTCTTCTCGATATAGAAGCATTCGGGCGCCTTGATGTCTTCGAGGTTGACGCCGCCCAGCGTAGGCTCCAGCGCGGCAATAATATCGACCAGCTTGTCGGGATCGGTTTCATCGAGCTCGATGTCGAATACGTCGATGCCGGCAAATTTGCGGAACAGACAACCTTTGCCTTCCATGACTGGTTTGGCGGCCAGCGGGCCAATGTTGCCCAGCCCGAGTACCGCTGTCCCAT
Source organism: Pseudomonas sp. (assembly GCA_036675275.1). Taxonomy (GTDB): domain Bacteria; phylum Pseudomonadota; class Gammaproteobacteria; order Burkholderiales; family Burkholderiaceae_B; genus Pollutimonas. Next base: position 121,586 of record JAKFFG010000023.1, read on the forward strand.
TGGTGATGACGCCGACAAGATTCGAGCGCGACGTGTACTTGGCGGCAGCGTCTTCGCCCTGGGCGTGAATATTCATGCAGGCGAATGCGACGCCGGGAGAATACGCCAGCGACAGATCGTCCTGGTTGGCAAGCGGCTTGGTGGGCATGACGGAAATCTTGCCGGGAGACGGATAGGCGTGGTAGTCCAGGGCAAGTTTTTCAAGGTCGGAATTAGCGTCCATTTGATGGAACTCCTGAGTCGCGAAGAGATTGAACGAAAACCCACAAGTGTAGTGCCATCGTGGATCCATTGGGTGATGGAATTGCAATTGCGCGATACGCAAAAAATGTGCCGGTTCAGGCCTTAAAAAGACCAAGGTGTTTGTTAATGCCAACGCTTTATGGCTTTTGCCTGGCATTTCCCCAGCTCAGGGTTGTCCCTCTCTGGCTGGAAGGTATACTAGCAAGAATACGGCTTATCAAGGCGTCGTACGTTGCCTTCTGCCCCGCTATCCGCTAACCGGTCTGGCCGTGTCGCGGAAGGTTGTTCCCTGCATCATAACGAGTGAGACACTCGGATAGGTGAAGCGCATTTATGTCATCGGAAATAGAACTTTTATCCAATTCTTACCTGTTTGGTAGCAACGCCCCATATGTCGAGGATCTATACGAATCCTACCTCGACAATCCAGGGTCTGTGCCAAACGAGTGGCGCGATTATTTCGACCAGTTGCAGCATCAGCCTGCCACCGACGGTCGGGAAGTCACGCGCGATCAGGCCCACGCGCCTATTGTCGAGTCGTTCGCGCAGCGCGCCAAGGCCAATGCCTTTGTGGCGCGAGCCCAAGAACCCGACCTGAAGGTCGCCAGCAAGCAAGTCTACGTTCAGTCCATCATTGCCGCCTACCGCGTGCTGGGCTCCCGCTTCGCCGACCTCGATCCGCTGAAGCGCCAGGATCGCCCGGTCATCCCCGAGCTCGATCCCACCTTCTATGGCCTCACCGAAGCCGACCTCGATCAGGTCTATTCGGCCACCAATACGTATTTCACCAAAGCCGACACCATGACCATGCGCGACATGCTCAAGGCTTTGCGGGACACCTATTGCCGAAGTGTCGGTGCCGAGTTCATGCATATCTCCGATCCGACCGCCAAGCGCTGGATCCAGGAACGCCTTGAATCCACTCTTGGCGTACCGTCGTTCTCGGCGGAACGCAAGCGCCACATCCTGCAGCAAGTCACCGAAGCCGAAGGGCTCGAACGCTTCCTGCATACCAAATATGTAGGGCAGAAGCGTTTCTCGCTTGAAGGCGGCGAAAGCTTTATTGCCTGCATGGACGAAGTCGTCGGACACGCGGGCGAAAACGGCGTGCAGGAACTCGTGGTCGGCATGGCCCACCGCGGCCGCCTGAACATGCTCGTGAACATCATGGGCAAGATGCCCGGCGACCTGTTTGCCGAATTCGAAGGCAAGCACGCCGAAGGGCTGACCGATGGCGACGTGAAATATCACAACGGCTTCTCCAGCGATCTTTCCACGCGTGGCGGCCCGCTGCATCTTTCCCTGGCGTTCAACCCTTCGCATCTGGAAATCGTCAACCCCGTGGTCGAGGGCAGTGTACGCGCCCGCCAGGACCGCCGCGGCGACGAAGTCGGTTCCCAGGTACTGCCTGTGCTGGTTCACGGCGATGCCGCCTTTGCAGGCCAGGGCGTCGTCATGGAAACCCTCAACCTGGCGCAAACGCGCGGTTACGGCACCGGCGGCACTCTGCATATCGTCATCAACAATCAGATCGGGTTTACCACTTCCGATCCGCGCGATACGCGTTCCACGCTGTATTGCACCGACGTGGTCAAAATGATCCAGGCGCCGGTCTTCCACGTGAACGGCGATGATCCCGAAGCAGTGGTCTACGTTACCCAGCTTGCTCTCGACTACCGTCTGCAGTTCCATCACGACGTCGTTATTGACATCGTCTGCTTCCGCAAGCTTGGCCACAACGAACAAGACACACCGTCGCTCACTCAGCCGCTCATGTACAAGAGCATAGGCAAGCATCCCGGCACCCGCAAAGTGTATGCCGAGAAACTGGTGGCGCAAGGCATTCTCTCCGAGGCCGAAACCGATCAGCTGGTCAAGGACTACCGTCAGCTCATGGAAGACGGTCAACGCACCATCGAACCGGTCCTGACCGACTACAAGAATAAGTATTCCACCGACTGGTCCCCGTTCCTGGGTGCCAAATGGACCGACCAGGCCGACACCGGCGTGCCGCTGGCCGAGCTTACCCGCATCGGCGAAAAGCTCACTACCGTGCCCGAGAATTTCACGCCTCATTCGCTGGTCAACAAGCTGTTGAATGACCGCCGCAATATGGCGCGCGGCGAGCAGAACGTCGACTGGGGCATGGGCGAGCATCTTGCCTTCGCTACGCTCGTGGCCAGTGGCTATACCATTCGCATCACCGGGCAGGATTCCGGACGCGGCACGTTTACCCACCGACACGCGGTCCTGCATGACCAGAAGCGCGAGCGTTGGAACGACGGCACCTATATCCCCCTGCAAAACGTTTCCGAAAACCAGGCTCCTTTCACTGTCATCGACTCGGTATTGTCCGAGGAAGCCGTCCTGGCATTCGAGTACGGTTATGCAACGGCCGAGCCGAACACGCTTACCATCTGGGAAGCCCAGTTCGGCGACTTCGTCAATGGCGCGCAGGTTGTCATCGACCAGTTCATCACCTCGGGCGAAGCCAAATGGGGCCGTCAGTGCGGTCTTACCATGATGCTGCCGCACGGCTATGAAGGGCAAGGTCCCGAGCACTCGTCGGCGCGCATCGAGCGCTTCCTGCAGCTGTGTGCAGACAACAATATCCAGGTGGTGCAGCCTACCAACGGCGCGCAGATTTTCCATGTGTTGCGTCGCCAGATGATCCGTCCGTTCCGAAAGCCGCTGATCATCCTTACGCCCAAATCCTTGTTGCGCAACAAGGACGCCACCTCGCCTCTGTCCGATCTGGCCAATAGTCATTTCCTTCCGGTTATCGGCGAACAAGACGGCAGCATCGATCCAGCGGCTGTCAACCGGGTGCTGGTCTGCTCGGGCAAGGTCTACTACGATATAGTCCATGCCCGCAAAGAGGCCGGTCGTACCGACGTGGCAGTATTGCGTGTCGAACAGCTGTATCCGTTCGCGCACAAGTCCTTCCAGGCCGAATTGCAGAAGTACGCCAATGCCAAGGAAATTGTCTGGGTCCAGGATGAGCCCCAGAACCAAGGCCCCTGGTTCTATATTCAGCACCATCTCTATGAGAACATGGCCGACGGCCAGAAGTTGGGCTATGCAGGGCGTCCGGCGTCGGCGTCTCCGGCCGTGGGCTATCTGGCCAAGCACCAAGAGCAGCAACGCAATCTGCTCGAGCAAGCGCTGGCGCCCAAGTTCAAGAGCTTCATGCTGACTAAATAACGAATACTTTCAAAACGGAATACATACCATGGCTATTACTGATGTTCTCGTTCCCCAGCTTTCCGAATCGGTTTCCGAGGCGACGCTGCTCACATGGAAGAAGCAACCCGGCGAAGCGGTCGAAGCAGACGAGATCCTGATAGAAGTCGAAACCGACAAAGTGGTCCTGGAAGTTCCTGCGCCATCGTCCGGCGTGCTCAAGGAAATCGTCAAGGGTGACGGAAGCACCGTTGCTTCGGGCGAAGTCCTGGCCCGTATCGACAGCGAAGGCAAGGCCGCTGCGCCTGCTCCCGCTGCCGCGGAAGCTCCCGCAGCGGCGGCTCCTGCAGCCACGGCTGCCGCTCCCGCCGCTGGTGCGCAGTCCGCCTCGGCCGCCGCATCTCCCGCCGCAAACAAGATACTGGCCGAAAAGGGCGTGGATCCTGCTTCGGTCGACGGCACCGGACGTGGTGGCCGCGTTACCAAGGGTGATGCACTAGCCGCCGACAACGCTCCTGCCAAGAAGGCCGCCGCGCCAGCCGCTCCTGCCACGATGTCGCTCGACGGCCGCCCAGAACAGCGCGTACCCATGAGCCGCCTGCGCGCCCGCGTTGCCGAACGCCTCCTGCAGTCGCAAGCCGACAATGCCATTCTCACGACTTTCAACGAAGTCAATATGCAGGGCATTCTCGATCTGCGCAAGAAATACAAGGATCAGTTCGAGAAAGAACATGGGGTCAAGCTGGGCTTCACTTCTTTCTTCGTCAAGGCTGCGGTCGCCGCACTCAAGAAGTACCCCGTCGTCAACGCTTCGGTCGATGGCAAAGACATCATCTATCACGGCTACTTCGATATCGGCATAGCAGTCGGCAGCCCGCGTGGTCTGGTAGTGCCTATTTTGCGCAACGCCGACCAGATGTCGATTGCCGACATTGAAAAGCAGATTGCCGATTTCGGCAACCGGGCACGCGATGGCAAACTGACCCTCGAAGAGCTCACCGGCGGTACGTTCTCCATCTCCAATGGCGGCGTCTTTGGCTCCATGCTTTCCACGCCCATCATCAACCCTCCGCAATCGGCCATTCTGGGCATTCATGCCACGAAAGACCGTGCGGTAGTCGAGAACGGCCAGATTGTGGTGCGCCCCATGAACTATCTGGCCATGTCCTACGATCACCGCATCATCGACGGACGCGAGGCGGTGCTGGCCCTGGTTGCCATCAAGGAAGCGCTGGAAGATCCTCAGCGCCTGCTGCTGGACGTCTAAGCATGCGGGCTACGGCGCAATAAAATCCCGGCTGGCGCTCCTTGTGCAGGAAAAGCCGGCCGGTTTTTTTTAAACGTCTGTTTTCGTCGGGGAGGCGCTCCGTGGCAACGCCGCCGTTTCCTCGCTATTCGCGTCACCTTCGGGTGGTTCGCGTCAACACTATCTAGATCGGGAAAAAAATGGCTAAACAATTTGACGTGGTAGTCATCGGTGCAGGCCCTGGCGGCTATATTGCAGCAATTCGTGCTGCCCAACTGGGCCAGAGCGTCGCATGTATCGACGCCTGGAGCACAGCGGACGGTAAGCCGGCACCCGGCGGCACGTGCACCAATGTTGGTTGCATTCCTTCCAAAGCCTTGCTGCAGTCCTCCGAACACTACGAGCAGGCCAACCATCATTTCGCCGAGCACGGCATCGAGATCAAGGGCGTCGAACTCAAGCTCGACACCCTGGTCGGACGCAAGGATACGGTCGTCAAGCAGAACAACGACGGCATTTTGTATCTCTTCAAGAAGAACAAGGTCACATTCTTCCACGGCACGGGCTCATTCGCGGCGCACGTTGACGGCGGCTGGTCCATCAAAGTATCGGGCACATCCGACGAAGAGCTCGTTGCCAAGCATGTGGTCGTGGCGACCGGTTCCTCGCCCCGTGCATTGCCCGGCTTGCCATTCGACGAGGCCCAGGTCTTGTCCAACGACGGCGCCTTGCGCATACCGGCCGTGCCCAAGAAATTGGGCGTGATCGGCGCGGGCGTGATCGGCCTGGAGCTAGGCAGTGTATGGCGCCGCCTGGGTGCTGAAGTCACCATACTGGAAGCCATGCCCGAGTTCCTCGCGGTAGCCGATCAGCAAGTGGCCAAGGAAGCCCAGAAGGCATTCGCCAAGCAGGGTCTCGCCATCCATACCGGTGTCAAGATCGGCGAAGTCAAATCCACAGCCAAATCGGTTACGGTTCCCTATACCGACGCTTCGGGCGCCGAGCAGAAACTGGTGGTCGACCGTCTCATCGTTTCCATCGGCCGTGTTCCCAATGTCTCCGGCCTTGGCGTGGAAACTGTCGGTCTCAAGCTGGACGAGCGCGGATTCATTTTGGTTGACGATGACTGCAAGACCAATCTGCCCAATGTCTGGGCGGTAGGCGACGTCGTGCGCGGCCCGATGCTGGCCCACAAGGCCGAAGAAGAGGGCGTCGCGGTGGCCGAGCGCATTGCCGGACAGCACGGCCATGTCAACTTTGGCACTATTCCTTCGGTCATCTACACCTCGCCGGAAATTGCCTGGGTGGGCAAGAACGAGCAGCAGCTCAAGACCGAAGGCCGCGAGTACAAGGCGGGCAGCTTCCCCTTCATGGCCAACGGGCGCGCGCGCGCTTTGGGCGACACAACGGGTTTTGTGAAGATACTTGCGGATGCCAAGACAGACGAAGTACTGGGAGTCCACATTATCGGTCCAATGGCCTCCGAATTGATTTCCGAAGCGGTCACCATCATGGAATTCCGTGGTGCGGCTGAAGACATAGCACGTATCTGCCATGCTCATCCAACACTGTCCGAAGCCATGAAAGAAGCGGCTCTGGCCGTCGACAAGCGCACGTTGAACTTCTGATCACCGATTTAGCGCGCAACGTGATGTTGATGAAGGGCGGGCGTTTGACCTGCCCTTCATCGTTATACGAGTCTGTCCAATGAATGTTCTTGAGTATTACCACCAGGCTCTGAACGAGCGTGGTTACCAATGCGATGAAGCACAGCTGGCTGCCATAGATCGTCTGCAGGTGTATTTCGATGAATGGATAGAGTTCAAGAAGGCGCGTTCTTCATCGTTCAAGAAGATTTTCCGGCGCCCGGATGTGCCCCGGGGCGTCTACCTGTGGGGAGGAGTGGGCCGCGGCAAGAGCTTCCTGATGGACGCTTTCTATCTTACTGTGCCGGTCAAGCGCAAGGCGCGCGTGCATTTCCATGAGTTCATGCGCGGCGTGCACCACGAATTGGGCGAGGTGCGGGGCCAGCAAGATCCGCTGGACGAAGTTGCCAGGCGTATTGCCAAGCGCTATCGCCTTATCTGCTTCGACGAGTTTCATGTCTCGGACGTGGCCGACGCCATGATTCTCTACCGCCTGTTGCTCAAGCTGTTCGAGCACGGTACGTCGTTTGTCATGACTTCGAACTACGAGCCGTCCACGCTGTACCCTGACGGTTTGCATCGCGATCGCATCCTGCCGGCGATCAAGCTGCTGCACGAGAGAATGGATATCCTCAATGTAGATACAGGCGTGGACTATCGCCGCCGTGCACTGGAACAAGTGCGCATGTACCTCACCCCCATCACGGCCGAAACCACTAAAGAACTTGAGGCTGACTTCAACCGTCTCCTGGACACCGCGCCCATGAAGCCGGTGCTTACGGTCGAACATCGCCAGCTCAAGGCCATTGCACTGGGCGGCAGCATAGTCTGGTTCGATTTCGCCACCTTGTGTGGCGGCCCGCGATCGCAGAATGATTATCTGGATCTGGCGAGCCGTTTCCATACGGTTATATTGTCGGATGTCCCGCGTATGAGCGCGCGTCATGCATCCGAGGCGCGTCGCTTTACCTGGCTGATAGATGTGTTCTACGATCACAAGATCAAGCTCATTATGTCGGCCGAATGCGAGGCCGATGAACTGTATACAGAAGGGCCGATGGCCAACGAATTCCACCGCACGGTGTCACGCATCATGGAGATGCAGTCGCTCGAATACCTCGAGTCCGACCGGCGCGAAGCCGTTACGCTGTAGAACGCCGTCAATTTGAAAATCACGGCTCTTTTCCCGCAACCTGTCCGAATCAAGAGATCTATGAATACCCGCGTATTAACCGGCATTACGACTTCCGGAACTCCCCACCTGGGCAACTATGCCGGCGCCATCCGGCCGTCGATACAAGCCAGTAATCTGCCCGGGGTAGACGCGTTCTATTTCATGGCAGACTACCACGCGCTCATCAAGTGCGAAGACCCGCAGCGTATTGCGCGCTCCCGTCTCGAGATAGCGGCCACGTGGATTGCAGCGGGACTCGATCCCGAGAAAGTCACTTTCTATCGACAGTCCGATATTCCGGAGATCCCCGAGCTGTGCTGGATGCTTACGTGCGTGACGGCCAAGGGCTTGATGAACCGCGCCCACGCGTATAAAGCGTCCGTGGACCAGAATGTTGCCAGGCAGGCCGAGCCCGACGACGGCATCAATATGGGACTGTTTTCCTATCCCATATTGATGGCGGCCGATATCCTGTTGTTCAATGCGCACAAGGTGCCGGTGGGCCGTGACCAGATCCAGCATCTGGAAATGACGCGCGACATCGCTCAGCGCTTCAACAGCCTGTATGGGCGCGGCACGGATTTCTTCGTGCTGCCCGAAGTGCAGATCGACGACGACGTGGCAACGCTGCCCGGCCTGGATGGCCGCAAGATGTCCAAGAGCTATGACAACACCATACCGCTGTTCGAAGGCGGGGCCAAGGCTTTGCGTACCGCCGTCAAACGCATCGTGACCGATTCATTGGAACCAGGCCAGCCCAAGGATGCCGAAGGCTCGCATCTTTATACGCTATACCGGGCATTTGCCACGCCGGCCGAAGCCAGGAGCTTTCGGGAGCAGCTTGAAAGCGGGCTGGGCTGGGGCGATGCCAAGGAATTATTGTCGGACCGCATCGAGCAGGATCTGGCTCCCATGCGCGACCGCTATGTCGACCTGATGGCACATCCCGAACGCATTGAAGACATACTGCAGGCCGGCGCCGGCAAGGCGCGTAGTCTTGCACAACCGCTCATGGCGCGCTTGCGCGAGGCCGTGGGCCTGCGTACTGCATCGGCACCGCGGGCTTCGTTGTCGGTCGTCGATAAAAAGCAGGCGGTCAAGAAGGCGCGCTTTGTCAGTTTCCGCGATGAGCAAGGAAAATTCCGTTTTCGCCTGCTGGCCCCGGATGGCCAGGAATTACTGTTGTCCGAGCCATTTGACAACCCCAAGGCTACCGGCGCCTTGACCAGGGCGCTGCAGGAAGCGCCGCTTGCAAGCTTGATGCGGGAAGAAAGCGGAACGGTGCTTGTCGATATAGACGGAACGCTGGCCGTGCGCTTTCCGTCTGCCCAGCTCGAATCTGTAACGCAAGCCATCGAAGGCTTGCGCGCAGACCAAGCTTGACCAGGTCAGCCAGACCGGGTCTCGCCATCTCGCCAGACCGAGTCAGCCTGACCCGGTCAAGCCATTGAAGAAGCTGGTCAGGTTGATGTCCAGCGTCTCGATGTGATAGCCGCCTTCCTGCACCACCAAGGTGGGAAGGCCCAGGTCCTTTACCGCGCGGCCAAGGCGGTGGAACCCTTCGGTCGATACAGCTACCTGGGCCTGGGGATCTTCTTTGTAGATGTCGAATCCCAGCGCCAGGACGAGTGCATCGGGTTCAAAACCGTGGATGGCGGCAATGGACTCGCTCAGCCGGTCAAAGAACACATCTTCCGGCGAACCATGCGGCATGGGCAGGTTCAGGTTGTAGCCCTCGCCTTTGCCGGAACCGCGTTCATCGTCGAAGCCGGTCACGGCCGGATAAAAATTGGTCGGGTCTCCGTGTATGGAGATGTAGAACATATCGTCCCGGTCATAGAATATTTCCTGTATGCCCTGACCATGATGCATATCGGTGTCCAGCACGACGATCCGTTTATATTTCTGGCGCAGCACCTGCGCCGCAATCGCTGCATTGTTGAGATAGCAGAAACCTCCGGCAGCCTCGGCCCTGGCATGGTGGCCCGGTGGGCGGCACAAGGCATAGGCCTGGTCTTTTCCATCGAGCAGCGCATGGGCTCCAGCTATGGCGCTTTGTGCCGACCAGTAGGCCGAACGCCATGTGGACTCGCCCACGGGACAGCTGCCGTCGGCAAGGTAGCGCGCGGCTTCGGCCAGTATGCCGCGCAGCGCATTGGGCTCGCGTACATAAATGTTGGAAATTACTTCATCGCCCCAGTCTGACGGCAGTTCCTTCCAGCGTCGATGCGCTGCCTCCAGGAAGCGCAGGTAGCTGATGCCATGCACATCAAGCAGCGGCCGCATTCCGTAATCGCGAGGTTCGACTATCGGAAAACCCAGGTTCTTTACTGCCTGCACCATGCGGGTGGCTCGCTCGGGTATTTCCTGGGGCACCCGCATCTGTCCGCGTGAAAGATATGTCTGTGGATGATGCAAAAGCTGCTCTGGGTGAAAGAAAGTATCCATTCGCGCATTTCCTCGGATCGGGATGTTCAATAATGATGGGCGTGCAGGCTGGTCGGGACTTGCTTGTTGTGGGCTCAGGTTTTCCGTGTGCTGGCTGCCGCGGCCTGGCTGCGGCCCCTTAGCCATTCAAGGGTCAGAAGCAGGCCGGTTGAAAAAAGAATAAGTATGGTTGCTACAGCGGCAATGATGGGACTGATGTTTTCGCGTATGCCGGTGAACATCTGCCGCGGCAGGGTGACTTGTTCCGGGCCCGCCAGGAACAGAGTAATGACTACTTCATCGAAGGAGGTGGCAAAGGCGAACAAGGCGCCCGCAATGACGCCAGGGGCGATAATGGGCAGGGTGACGGTAAAGAACGCCCGCAGTGGATGGGCCCCCAGACTGTAGGCGGCGCGCAGCAAATTCCGGTCAAAACCTTGCAGCGTAGCCAATACGGTCGTCACGACGAACGGCGCACCCAGGGCGGCATGGGCCAGGATCAGGCCGGTATAACTGCTGGTGAGGCCATAAGGTGCAAAGAACAGATAGATGCCGACTCCGACCACGACCAGCGGGACGATCATGGGTGAAATCAACACCGCCATCAACAGGCTTTTACCGAAAAAATTGCTGTTGTGCAGCCCTGTGGCCGCCAGTGTGCCCAGCACCGTGGCAATCACAGTGGCCGATGGCGCCACGATGAAACTATTGCGGGCTGCGCGCATCCAGTCGCCGGACTCGAAGAGGGCTTCATACCACTTCATCGAAAAAGACGGAATGGGATACATCAGCAGGCTGCTTGCGCTGAAGGAAAGCGGAACAATGACCAGGATGGGCAGCAGCAAGAACAGCAGCGTAAGAATGCTCAGGATCCGGTGGCCGTAATACCAGGCGCGTTGAGGCCTGGACGTGTAGGGCGGAAAGTGGCTGATGCTCATGGCGGATTTTCCTGAATGAACCGGGCTTCAGCCCAGCCCCAGTTCACGTCCGGACAGGCGCCGGTACAAGGAATACAGTATCAGCGTGCCGACTAGCAGTATAAACCCGAGCGCGCTGGCCATGCCCCAGTTGATGGTCTGGTTGGTGAAATACGCGACGTAATAGCTGATCATCTGGTCGCCGGCGCCGCCCAGCAAGGCCGGCGTAATGTAGTAGCCCACGGCAATGATGAACACCAGTAATGTGCCTGCGCCTATTCCGGGATAAGTCTGCGGAACGTAGACGCGCCAGAAAGCCGCGAACGGATGGCTGCCCAGCGATACGGCCGCGCGCTGATAGGTCGGCGGTATGGACTGCATCACGCTGTAGATGGGAAGAATCATGAACGGCAGCAGGATGTGCGTCATGGCGATATATACGCCCAGGCGATTGAACAGCAGATCTACCGGCGCGTCGGTAAGTCCGGCGCCCATCAGCGTCTTGTTTACCAGCCCCTGGCGTTGCAGCAGCACGACCCATGCGGCGATACGCACCAGAATCGACGTCCAGAAGGGTATCAGGATGCATATCATGACCAGGTTGGCCCGTCGCTTGGACAAGGTGGATATCCAATAGGCGAGGGGAAAGCCCAGGAGCAGCGTTGCCACGGTGACGACCGCACTGATCAGGAAGGTCCGTCCGAAAATCTCCAGGAAAGCCGACGTGCTGGGCGGTACGCGCGCGATGCTGCCGTCGGTTTCCTGCTTCAGGTCGAGCGCAGCCAGGAGATAATAGGCCGAGTATGGCTTGCCATTGTTTGCGATGGCTTGCCAATAGCGCACTTCGCCCCAGCGCGGGTCAAGCTGAAGAAAACGCGCCTTGACCTGGTCTTCGCCCAACGTGTTTGCGTCATCGAAGGGCAGACGGCGTACGGTCTTGAATATCAGCGACCGGTAGCCCGATATCTCGTAATTCAATCTGCGCGCCAGGCTGCCCGTGCCGGAATCCGCCTTGGCTTGAAGCAGGTCACTCATCAGCGCGGCATAAGCGGTGGCGCCAGGCGTATCCCGCCCATCCCAGTTCTCCAGTACGGCGAGTGTCCGCGGCAGACGTTCTATCACTTCCGGATTGTCGACCGCGCGATACAGCAGCGCGCTGATCGGAATGACAAAGATGACAAGCAGAAAGACGGCCAGCGGCGCGATAAGCGCAAATGCGCGCCATTTTTGCCTGCGGGCCGTCGCCGCCATGGTTTTCGCCATGGCGGCTCGGTCAACGTGGCCTGATTGCGTCATGCGCGCGGCTTAACGCGTGGACCAGGCCGAAAAGCGTTGGTCCAGCTCTTCGCCGTGGTCAGCCCAGTAATCGTAGCTGGACAGCAGCGCGTTCTTGATGTTGTCGGGCGAATTCGGCATGTCGGCCAGCAGCTTGGGATCGAGCTTGGCGATTGCCTGCTTGTTGATGGGGCCGTAAGCGATATGCTGCGCATAGACGGACTGCGGGCCGGCCGAGGACGCATACTTGATGAATTTTTCGGCCAGCTCCTTGTTGGGAGAGCCGGTTGGGATCACCCAGTAATCCAGATCATAGATGCTTTCGTTCCATACGATCTTCAGGGACTGTCCTTCGCGGTTCGCCGCGTCGATGCGGCCGTTGTATACGGTGGACATGACGACATCGCCCGCCGCAAGCATCTGGACGGGCTGGGCGCCCGCCTCCCACCACTGGACGTGAGGCTTGATCTCATCCAATTTCTTGAAGGCGCGGTCTATGCCTTCGGGTGTGGCCAGGACTTTGTATACGTCTTTGGGGGCCACGCCGTCGGCCATCAGCGCGAACTCGAGATTGTAGCGGGCGCCTTTGCGCATGCCCCGCTTGCCGGGGAATTTCTTGACGTCCCAGAAATCGGCCCAGTTTTGCGGCACCGTTTTCAGTGTCTTGCCGTTGTAACCCAGTACGGTCGACCATACGAACGTTCCTACGCCGCAGTCGTGAACAGCCTCGGGAATGAAATCATTCTTGTCGCCTATTTTGCTCCAGTCCAGTTGCTCATACAGGCCCTCTTCGCAGCCCCGCCCGAGGTCGGCGGTTTCCACTTCGACAGCATCCCACACCACGTTGTTGGTTTCGACCATGGCTTTTACCTTGGCCTGCTCACCGTTGTAGGCCACCCCGATGATATTGATGCCAAGTTCTTTTTCCAGCGGTTCGATGAAGGCGATTTTTTGCGCGTCGCCATTGGCGCCGCCGAAGTTGACGACAGTAAGATCGCGGGCCGTGGCCGACCCGATTGCGGTGGCCATCAAACAGGTGGCGAGTCCGGTGCTTTGCAGGATATTTCGAATTTTCATGTTTGTCTCCGTGGCGTGTTTTATAGTGCTTTCGGATAATGCCTAGGGGCGGAATGCCCTGACGTGTTGCGGCAGAGCCTGTAGAAAAATGGTGTTGCCGGGATCTATAGTGTTGATGGATGCTCCATCCCGCAGCGGCAGTTTGACGAAAACGGATGCGTGGTCGCCTATCTGGCAGCGCAACCTTACGTGATCGCCGAAGTACACGGTATCGAGCGCCCTTGCGGGGATGGCGTTGGACGCGCCGGTGGCCGCGATGTGCAGTCGCTCGGGGCGTATGGCCACAATGCAGGACGAGCCGGCCGCAAGGTCGTGAACGTTCAGGGCGGTCAGGGGAGAGTTATCCGGGAGCCGTATGACACAGTTGCCGCTCTCGACGGATTCGACGACGGCCGTCAATTGATTGCAGTCGCCTACGAATCCGGCCACAAAGGTACTGCAGGGCGACTCGTAAAGCGTGTCCACGGCCGATACCTGCTGGATTACGCCTTGGTCGAATACCGCGACCCTGTCCGACATGGTCAGGGCTTCGCTTTGATCGTGGGTGACGTATACGAATGTGATGCCCAGCGATCGATGCAGGGCCTTGAGTTCCAGTTGCATGTGTTCGCGCAGCTGCTTGTCCAGCGCACCTAGCGGTTCATCCATCAAGACCAGCTTGGGATCGAAGACCAGGGCGCGAGCCAGCGCTATGCGCTGTTGCTGCCCGCCCGAAAGCTGCCCGGGATAGCGCTTGGAAAAGCCGCCCATCTGCACCATCTCCAGTGCGTCGGCGATACGCTTGCGGCGCTGTGCGGCCGGCATCTTCCTGACTTTGAGCGGGTATTCAAGGTTCTTTTCAACAGTCAAATGGGGAAAAAGCGCGTAATTCTGGAACACCATGCCGATATTGCGCTTATGCGGCGGCACATGGTTAAGACTTTGGCCATCCAGGAAAATTTCCCCGCCGGTGGGAAACTCGAACCCGGCCAGCATCATCAGGCAGGTGGTCTTGCCCGAGCCGGAAGGCCCAAGCAAAGAAAGAAACTCCCCGGGGTATATGTCAAGATTCAAGTCCCTGACGACCAGCGCCTCGCCGTCGTACGACTTTTGTACATTACGGAAACTGACCAGGGGATCGAGCTTTGATGCCATGTCCATACCTGCCGCCGGTGACTGAGTTCGATATATTCCGGCCTTTTGGCCGGGTGGTTTTTATTCGCAGCGTTGCGCCTGTAATCCGAGTTCGCGGCACAACGACAGAATCTCGGGCACTTTGTCCCGATGGACCAGAATGACCTGGAAGTCGTGCGTGTAACTTTCGCCAAAACTGATCAGGCAATATTTTTGATGATGCGTCTGCAGTTGCTGATCGACCCAATGGTAGAAGTCGGTCAGGGTCTCGAAGTTGTTGTTGTCGTAGGGATATTCGGGCAGTGCAGGGTGTTCGAAGGCATCGACGATTTGTTCGTAGAGCTCGTCCACGGTATCGGCAACGGCGAAGTAGTCCTCGAGTTCAACAAAGATGATGAACGGTGTAACGCCCTGGGAATCGTATTCGGCCACTTTGGCCGCGTCGGCGCCGTAATTGTCCTTGAGTGTTTTGACGGCATCGGTTCTGGCCTGGAGGCAGATGTTGACGATGCGCGATACTTCGTGCTCATCGAGGTCATCGCAAGAAAGCAGCCGGATAAGTGTGGCCAGTTTTTGCGGAAGTGAATCGGGTTCGGTGATCATAGATTCTTATTTTCTGAGTTTGGCGAAAGCGGCGGCCATGGCGCCTGCAGCCGCCGGTTCTGGCGCGCGCTTGGCTTGAGCATGGCGAGGCGCTGCACCGGCGCCAGGACGATGGTCGGACGCGGCACGGCGCGCGGGCGCGGCATTGTCATTCAGACGCATGGTGAGCCCGATGCGCTTGCGCGGCGCATCCACTTCCTGGACCTTGACCTTTACGGTTTGTCCGACCCGGACGACATCTCGGGGATCTTTGATGAAAGTATCGGACAAGGCAGAAATATGGACCAATCCGTCTTGATGCACGCCTATGTCGACGAATGCGCCGAAGTTGGCCACATTGGTCACCACGCCTTCCAGTATCATGCCGGCGTGAAGATCGTTGATGGTATTGACGCCTTCCTTGAATTGCGCTGTCTTGAATTCAGGGCGGGGATCGCGGCCTGGTTTTTCGATTTCGGCGAAAATGTCTTTCACTGTGGGAAGCCCGAAGCGTTCGTCGGTAAACTCGGAAGGCGAGATGCCTTTGAGGGCGCCTTGCTGCCCCATGATCTGACGTGCCTCGGCCTTGATCTTTGCCAGTATGCGCTCGACGACAGGATAGGCTTCCGGGTGAACCGAAGAAGCGTCCAGCGGATTGTCTCCGTCGGGCACGCGCAGGAATCCCGCCGCCTGTTCGAAGGCCTTGTCGCCGAAACGCGGTACTTTGAGTAGTGTTTTGCGGTTGGGGAAGGCGCCGTTTTCATCGCGCCAGCTGACGATGTTCTTGGCCAGCAGCGCGCTAAGGCCGGAGACCCGTGTAAGCAAGGGCACCGATGCCGTATTGACATCGACGCCGACGGCGTTGACGCAATCTTCGATGACCGCGTCCAGCGACCGTGCGAGTTCGCGTTGGTTGACGTCGTGCTGGTATTGACCGACACCGATTGCCTTGGGCTCGATCTTGACCAGTTCGGCAAGAGGATCCTGCAGACGCCGGGCAATGGAGACGGCACCCCGCAAAGTAACGTCCAGGTCAGGGAACTCGTGCGCGGCCAATTCCGAAGCCGAATACACCGATGCGCCCGCTTCCGAAACCATGACGCGCGTGAGCGCAATGGCTGGGTATTGTTCCATCATGTCGATCACGAGTTTCTCGGTTTCGCGCGAGGCGGTACCGTTGCCTATGGCCACAAGTTCGATCTTGTGCTTGGCCACCAGGGCGGCCAGTGTCTTGATGCTGCCGTCGCGGTCGCGGCGCGGCTCGAACGGATAGATAGTGGCGGTATCCAGCACCTTGCCCGTGGCGTCGATAGCTGCGGCCTTGACGCCCGTGCGTATGCCGGGATCAAGGCCCAGTACTGCCTTTGGTCCGGCCGGGGCGGCCAGCAGCAAGTCTTTCAGGTTTGCGGCGAATACGCGTATTGCTTCTTGTTCGGCGCTATCGCGCAAGCGGCCTATGAGTTCGGACTCGAAGGCCGTCAGCAGTTTGACCCGCCACGTCCAGCGGCATACCTCGCCCAGCCAGCGCGCCCGGGGAGTTGCTTCGGGCGTAAAGCTGGCTTGCACCTTCAGGAACTCTGCGATCCGGGCCACGCAGGGGTGAGGCGTTTGCGATTCAAGTTCCGCTTCCAGGCCAAGGCGGATATCCAGCGCGCCTTGCTGGCGTCCGCGAAGCAAGGCCAGGATGCGATGAGAGGGCAGCAGGCGCAGCGGCTCGCTGAAGTCGAACCAGTCCCGGAAGTTGTCGCCGTCGTTTTCCTTGCCTTCGACCACCTTGGAATACAGTAGCCCGGTGTTCCACAAATAATCGCGCATATTGGCCAGCAGGTCCGCGTTCTCGGCATAGCGCTCTGCAAGGATATCGCGGGCGCCGTCCAGTGCGGCACGGGCATCGTTGATGGAGGCTTCGGCATTCAGATAGCCGGCGGCCAACGCGGCGGGATCGCAGGCTGGATCGGCGATAATGGCATCGGCCAGCGGTTCAAGGCCGGCCTCTCGGGCAATTTGCGCCCGGGTACGCCGTTTGGGCTTGAAGGGCGCATACAGATCTTCGAGACGCTGCTTGGTCTCGGCTGCATTGATTTCCTTGTGCAGCGCCTCGCTCAGCTTGCCTTGCTGCTCGATGGACTCCAGAATGGCAGAACGCCGTGATTCGAGTTCGCGCACATACAATAACCGTATTTCAAGATTGCGCAGTACTGTGTCGTCCAGCCCCCCGGTGGCTTCCTTGCGGTAACGGGCAATGAATGGAACTGTCGCTCCGTCGTCTAGCAGCTCTACCGTGGCTGCAACCTGCGCTGCCCGAACATTGAGTTCATTGGCCAGCAAGGCAACAATGCGGGCGGGATCCGCTGCTTGTACAACAGAGGCGGGTTTGGCTTGAACAGAGGTATCAGTCATGAGTCCATAATAAAAACATAAATCGTGCGGCGAATTTTGCCACAAGCCAACAGCGTAGCCGAAAATACGCGGGTATCATCACAGGTGGCGCTCCTCTCCGGGGACTTTACCCTTTTTCTGTACCCCATTCATGCGGATAGATTCCGTATTTACCCTCAATGCTCCTGCAAGAACTTTCTGATATCTTCGCCCCCGACGGGCCTATTGCCAAGGCTGTGCCCGACTACCATCCGCGGCAGGCTCAACTCGAACTGGCCCAGGCAATCGAGGAAACCTTGCGTGACCATTCGATACTGATCGCCGAGGCGGGCACCGGTACCGGGAAGACCTGGGCCTATCTGGTGCCTGCCTTCCTCAGCGGCAGCAAAGTGCTGGTATCCACGGGTACCCGTACTTTGCAGGACCAACTGTTCCGGCGCGATTTGCCGCGCTTGCGCAAGGCCCTGGCCTTGCCTATCAACGTTGCCCTCCTGAAGGGCCGCGGCAATTATGTCTGTCCGTATCACCTGGAACGTCTATCGGGCGATGACCGCGCGCTGAAGTCGCGCGCTGAAATAAGTCAGCTGCGGCATATACAGGTGTTTGCGCAGCAAACCAAAACGGGCGACCGAAGCGATCTGGTGCAGGTCCCCGAAGATGCCGACATCTGGAACCGGGTCACGTCCACCCGCGAGAACTGTCTGGGCCAGGAATGTCCCCATGTACGCGACTGTTTCGTGCTCAAGGCGCGCCGCCAGGCGCAGGATGCTGATCTCGTGGTCGTGAACCATGCCTTGTTCATGGCCGACCTGGCACTGCGCGAGGAAGGCATTACCGAGCTCTTGCCTACGGTCGAACTGGTCGTGTTCGATGAAGCCCATCAACTGCCCGATATCGCCACGCGTTTTCTGGGCTCCAGTGTTTCGTCGCACCAGTTGCTGGACCTATCCCGGGCCGCCGAAGCCGCGGGGCTTGCCCACGCGCGCGAGTCGACCAACTGGAGCGAAGTCGGCAAGAAAATCGAACATGCGGCGCGTCAGCTCCGCCTTGCCGCGGCGCCCATCGACAAGATGCCGGGCCGCAAGGCCACTTTCCAGGCCATACCCAATGCGGCAGAGTTCGATGCCGCCCTGCTTGATCTCTTGCAGGTGCTGGACGGCAGTGCCGCATTGCTGGGCGTCGTAAGTGAAAAGCACCCGGACCTTGCCGCGGTCGCCAAGACTTGCCTCGATCTGCGCGCCAAGCTGTACCAATGGAGCCAGCCAGACCGGCAGGGGCACAACGCACTCAATCCGCCCATGGCCGACGGTACGCCAGGCGGCAAAGAGCTTACCCCCGCAGTCCGATGGGTGGAGCACAGCCTTCACCATATGCGTCTGCACAGCGCTCCCTTGTCCGTTGCCCAGATCTTCTCCCGCTACCGCGGCAAGGACCAGGCATGGGTGCTCACTTCCGCAACGCTGTCGGTGCATGGCGATTTCGGTCACTTTCTGCGTCAGCTGGGTCTGTGGGACGCACGCACGGAAAGCTGGAATTCGCCTTTCGACTACGCGGGGCAGGGCGTGCTGTATGTGCCCAAGAATCTGCCCTTGCCCAGTGATCGCGAGTTCAACGAAAAATTCGTGGCCGCCTTGCTCCCATTGATCCGCGCATCGACCGGCGGTGTGCTGGTCCTGTGCACCACTCTGCGCGCGGTGGATCGTATCGCCGAGTTGCTGGAAGACCATTTTGAAGACCACGACATCGACCGTGTCTTGTTGCGTCAGGGCGAGAGCTCCCGCGGTGCGCTGCTCGAGCGGTTCCGGGCGGAAAAAAACGCCGTACTGGTCGGCAGCGCCAGCTTTTGGGAAGGCATCGACGTGCCGGGCGATGCCCTCACGCTGGTGGCCATCGACAAGCTGCCTTTTGCGCCGCCCGACGATCCGGTACTGGAAGCCCGCCTGAATCTTTGCCGCACGCAGGGGGGCAATCCTTTCATGGAATATCAACTGCCCGAAGCGGCCATCGCCCTGAAGCAGGGCGCCGGGCGCCTGATCCGGTCAGAGAAGGATTGGGGAGTGCTGATGGTGGGCGATGCGCGTATTGTAGAAAAACCCTATGGCAAGCTGTTGTGGCGTGGCTTGCCGCCATTTGCCCGTACCCGCGAGCCCGCGCAGGTTGCGGCCTTTATCGAGAAAAAGCAAGCCGCGCAAGCGCTGTAGGGGTGGGCCAGGCAGCACCAGTGTGCTGCTTGGCTAATTGACCAAGCGGCACCCTAGAACCAGTTGATCGGGTTCCAGTTGTTGACGGATTCTTCCAGCCCTTTTTCGTAGTACTGGGTATCCGGGAAGTTTTGATCGAGCACACGCTTGGCATCGTCGCGCAGTTCAGTCATGCCCAGCTTGTCGTAAGACAGGTAAATAAGATACAGCGCGCGTTCTGCCACGGGCACGCCCTGGAAATCGGTGATGACTGTTTGAGCGCGATTGATGGCGGCCACATAGGCGCCGCGCGTGTAATAGTATTCGGCCACATGCACTTCGTTGCGGGCGATGGTGTCTACCAGCCAGGTTACACGCTTCTTGGCATCCGACGTATAACGGCTGTCGGGATAGCGCTCGATGAGCTCGTTGAACGATTCATACGATTCGCGCAGGCCCTTTGGGTCGCGCTCGCTGGGATCTTGCCGTGTGAACTTCGTGAACGCCGCGCTGGGCGGAGTGAAGGTGATCAGTCCCTTCAGATACAGCATGTAATCGGTGCCGGGGTGATTGGGATACTGCTGTTGAAAGCGATCGATGGCCGCCAGCGCCTGTTCGGGTTCTTCGTCTTTCCAGTTGACGTAGGCCTGATCGATGAGCGCTTGTTGCGCATAGCCGCCAAATGGGTAGCGCGCTTCGACAGCTTCCAGCCGGGTGCGTGCGTCTTTCCAGTTGCCTGCGCTGATTTCGGTGCGGGCATCCTGGTAAAGGCGGTCGGCTGTCCAGCCTGCGGTGGGATCCTGTTCGGACTTCACGGTGCCGCATCCGGCAATCAGGCCGGCGGCAGCAAAGACCAGCAGAGCCTGACTTAGGCGCTTCAGGCCGGGAAATCGAAATAGATTGAGGTCGAGACGAGTCACAAAAGCATCCTTGGTGTTAGCATTGCAGGCTGATTATATGATTTGTCGCCATGCCTGACACAGATATCGCCAAAGAAAGTTTATCGCCGGCCGAGCCCCTGGAGTTTCAACTTCCGTTCAAGGCGCTACCCGAACGGCTGGACAAAGTGCTGGCCCGGCTTATCCCCGATCATTCCCGCAGCCGGCTCCAGGGCTGGATAGAAGGCGGGCACGTGCTGGTCAACGGCCAGCCCGGACGCATAAAGCAGATGGTCAATGCCGGCGACAAGCTGGCCGTGTTCGAGCAGTCGCCTCCCGAGTCGCTGGCTTTCAGCCCCGAACCTGTCGATTTTGCCGTCATCGCGGAAAGCGCCGACTGGATTGTCGTGAACAAGCCGGCCGGTCTGGTGACCCATCCGGGCGCCGGCAACTGGCAGGGCACCTTGCTCAACGGTTTGCTGTACCGATTTCCCGAGCTGGGCCTGGTGGCTCGCGCGGGTATTGTGCACAGGCTGGACAAGGACACATCGGGCTTGCTGGTGGTGGCCCGCCATGAAAAGTCGCAGACGCACCTGATCAGGCAATTGCAGGCACGGACGGTTAACCGGGAATACCTGGCGCTGGTGCATGGCCGCTTGAGCCGGCCGGGTATCGTCAAGGCGGAAATCGGCCGCGACCCGCGGGTGCCGGTGCGCATGGCGGTCGAAAACCCCATCGCTCCCAAGCCTGCCGTCACCCATTATTCTCCGCTGCGTTCCGGCTGCGTCAATGGCGACATCCCCGTGACCGAAGTGTCATGCAGGCTGGAAACCGGCCGTACGCACCAGATACGCGTGCATATGACCAGCTTGCGCCATCCACTGGTCGCCGACGTCCTGTATGGGGGCAAGCTCATCGCCGGCGCGACGCGGCAGATGCTGCACGCGAAGGTTCTCAGTTTCGACGATCTTGCCACTGGCGGCCGGGTCTCATTCGAAGCATCTCTACCCGACGACTTCAGGCAAGTCCTTGAGGGCGTGTCGTGGGAGGCATGACCCCCGGCTCCGGGTTTCCTTCCGTGTCGGGCAGGAAATGGCCGGGAGTCAACTATTTCTGCAGCACCCGCCAAGGCGGAGTCAGCAACGGCCCCTGGTCGTCGCTTAATGTTGGTCTGCATACCGGCGACGACGGTTCGCATGTACAGGCCAATCGCGACAGGCTGCGCCGATTTTTGCCCGGCGATCCAGTATGGCTGAATCAGGTGCATGGCTCAGAGGTCCACGATACTGACCGCTACCCGGCCGCACCCGCAAGCGGCCCGGCTCTGGTTCCGACCGCGGATGCGGCGATTACGACGCAGCCCGGCCGGGTGCTGGCCATCATGACGGCGGACTGTCTGCCTGTGGTGTTGGCCAGCGCCGATGGCCGCGCTTTGGGCGTGGCTCATGCCGGATGGCGTGGACTTGCCGGCGGCGTGCTCGAGCGCACCTTGAGCGCATTGCGGGGCCGTCATGCGCAAGCGACAGCATGGCGCGCCTGGATAGGGCCCGCCATTGGTCCGGCGCATTTCGAAGTGGGCGCCGATGTGTACGCCGCGTTCGTCGACCATGACGAACAGGCGGCGCATTTTTTCGCCGAGACAGTCCCGGGTACGAAGTGGCTGGCCGACCTGTCATCCCTTGCGCAACGGCGTCTCCAGGCTGCCGGTGTCGAAAGTGTCGAACTGAGCGGCTATTGCACTTATTCCCAGCCTGAATTGTTTTACTCATATCGGCGCGAATCCCGGACGGGGCGGCTCGTGACCCTGGCCTGGCTGGATCAGCACTCGTCACTATGACAACAGGCTAAATTGCGTAGCGACTTTCCCTGATTGACAGCATGTGGAATGCGATCCAAGATGGTACAGAGCGTCGATCTAAGCAAGGTGTCAAAAGTGAGTGCTTCGTCCCCATCCCAGTGGCCCGGTCCGGCAAGCGTAGCGCCCGAAAAGCTGGCTCAGATCCAGGCCGATTTCTCGCGCGAATGGCTGCGTATCGTAACGTCAGCCCAGCAAGGCACGCTCCACAAACCCGCAGACCGGCGCTTTGCCGCCCCGGCATGGGAAGCTCATCCCGGCTATCTCGTGGCCGCGCACGCCTACCTGTTATCGGCCAGGGCCATGAATCAAATGGTCGACGCCGCCCAGGTCAGCGAACCGGTCAGAAATCGCCTCCGTTTCTCCATCATGCAGTGGGTCGAAGCCATGTCGCCCTCGAACTTCATGGTTACCAATCCCGAGGTCCAGAGCAAGCTAGTCGAAAGCAATGGGCAATCGCTTTGCCAGGGCATACAGAATCTGTTGGGCGACATGCAAAAGGGGCGCCTTACCCAAACCGACGAGTCGCGCTTCGAGCTCGGCAAGAACATCGGCATCACCAAGGGTTCGGTCATATTCCAGAACGAGCTCATGCAGCTCATTCAGTACGCACCCCTTACAGGCAAGGTGTACCAGAAGCCGCTGCTTATCGTGCCTCCCTGCATCAATAAATACTACATACTCGACCTTCAACCCGAAAATTCCTTCGTGCGCTATGCGGTCGAACAGGGTCACACGGTGTTCCTGATCTCATGGCGCAACCCGCTGCCGGGCGATACCGACGGCATCAAGGGAGCTACGTGGGGCGACTACCTCAAGCATGGCGTGCTAAAGGCCGTCGGTATCGCCGGCGACATAACGAAACAGGCACAGATCAATGCCCTCGGCTTTTGCGTGGGCGGCACCTTGCTCGCCTCGGCATTGGCCCTGGCGCGGGCCGAAGGCCACAATCCGGTGGCATCGCTCACACTGCTCACCACCTTGCTCGATTTCGAAGAAACGGGCGTGCTCGATGTATTCGTCGACGAACTGCACGCCGCCTCGCGTGAAAAGCAATTGGGCCGCAGCGGCCTCATGTCGGCGCGCGAACTGGGCACCACATTTTCCTTTCTTCGCCCCAGCGAGCTGGTCTGGAATTACGTCGTCAACAACTATCTCAAGGGCGAATCACCGCAGGCGTTCGACCTCTTGTTCTGGAACGCCGACGGAACCAATCTTCCCGGCCCATTCTTCGCCTGGTATTTCCGCAACGCCTACCTAGAAAATAACCTCGCGGTGCCGAACCGGGTAACGGTAGACGGACACGGCATCGATCTGGGCCGGCTCGCCATGCCCACCTATATATACGGCTCCCGCGACGATCACATCGTGCCGTGGCATGCGTCTTATGCTGCAACGCGGCTGCTGTCGGGGTCAACGCGTTTCGTGCTCGGCGCTTCGGGGCACATTGCGGGCGTCATCAACCCGCCGGAAAAGAAGCGTCGCAATTACTGGGCGCACGACGCCCAATCCTCGCCAGGCGGCAAAATCACCGATCCACAAGCCTGGCTCGAATCCGCTACCCAGCATGCGGGCAGTTGGTGGCCCGACTGGTCCGGCTGGCTCGCATCGCAATCGGGCGACATGGTTCGCGCCCGTACTCAATTGGGTAATGCGCGTCACGCGCCATTGCAGCCCGCCCCGGGCGACTATGTAAAAGTAAAGGCACTATAAGTAAAGGCACGATAAAAACGCCGCAATGCAGGCCTGCAGGCCGGCAATCAAGAACTGTCCGGATTTTAAAAAGGAGCACACAATGAGCGGCAAAGTTGCGTATGTAACAGGTGGGATGGGGGGAATAGGCACTTCCATATGCCAGCGTCTGGCCAAGGAAGGCTACACTGTGGTGGCCGGCTGCGGCCCAAGCCGCAATTTCGGCCAATGGGTCGACGAACAGGCCGCGCTCGGATACAAATTCCATGCTTCGGTCGGCAATGTTTCCGATTGGGAATCAACAGTTGCCGCGTTTCAGAAAGTGCGCGATGAAATCGGCCCCGTTTCGGTGCTGGTCAATAACGCGGGCATTACGCGCGATGGGCTGTTTCGCAAAATGACCCAGGAAGACTGGCGTGCAGTCATCGATACCAATCTGAACAGTCTGTTCAACGTGACCAAGCAGGTCATCGAAGGCATGATAGACCAGCAATGGGGGCGTATCATCAACATAAGCTCGGTAAACGGCCAGAAAGGGCAGTTCGGGCAAACCAATTATTCCACGGCAAAGGCCGGCATACACGGGTTCACCATGGCGCTGGCCCAGGAAGTTGCCAACAAGGGAATAACGGTCAATACAATATCCCCTGGGTATATCGGCACCGACATGGTCAGGGCAATACGTCCTGACGTTCTCGAAAAAATCATCGCCACGATTCCGGTCAGGCGCCTCGGTACGCCCGAGGAAATTGGCGCTATGGTGGCATGGCTGGCCTCCGGAGACTCAGGATTCGCCACCGGCGCAGATTTCTCGCTGAATGGCGGCTTGCATATGGGCTAAGCTCTTTGGGCTTATCCTTCCTTAACAGTGCTTGCCGGCAGGGCGGGCGAGCACTGTTATGTTTTTACTTGGTTAGGTTATGACGCAAACTCAAACTGCTTCTTCGGTCCGTCTGATAAAGAAGTATCCGAACAGGCGCTTGTACGATACGAAAACCAGCACTTATATTACCTTGTCCGATGTGAAGCAATTGGTGCTCGACAACGAAAGCTTTCAGGTCATCGACGCGAAATCGGGCGAAGACCTCACTCGCAGCATTCTTTTGCAGATCATTCTCGAAGAAGAAAGCGGCGGTGTGCCGATGTTCTCGCCCACAGCGCTATCGCAGATCATCCGCTTCTATGGTCACTCCACCCAGGGCGTCATGGGACTTTTCCTTGAAAAGAACATTCAGGCTTTCATGGATATCCAGAACCGGATGGCCGAACAGTCCAAAGGCGTATACGGCACGCAGTTCGGGCCCGAAGCCTGGGCCCAGTTCATGAATGTGCAGACGCCCGTGCTGCAAAACATGATGAGCAACTACATTGATCAAAGCAAGAATCTGTTCGTTCAGATGCAGGACCAAATGCAGGATCAGTCCCGAAACATCTTTACGGCGTTCCCGTTTTCGCCGCCCCCGCCAGACACCAAAAAGAAATGACGCTGGTTTAAAAACTCCCACGACGGCCCATGACAGGGCCGTTTTTTTACGTCAGCCGGCGGCACCGTATTGCGGGTACGGAGCAATTCGGCTCAAAAACCGCATTTGTTTGCCTTTGCTCAAACGTCGCGATTTCAGACGCTTGTAAGATCACATGGCTCATAATGAGAATCATCCTTATTACGGATTTATAGAAGTCGATGCCCATGATCAAGCAATTATTTTTCATATTACTAGCGGCTGGATGCGCCTTGCCGTCCAGCGCGGCCGAATACCCCATCGGCGTTCCTGCCGTACACCATGGCCTGGAGGTCGCCGCCGTGTATTTGCAGCCAATCGAAATGGATCCTCCGGGAATGATGCGCGATGCCCGAGATTCGGATATTCACCTTGAAGCCGATATCCATGCTACGGCCGACAACAAGAACGGCTTGCCCGAAGGTGCCTGGGCGCCATACCTCAACATCCAGTACGTTTTGCAGAAGAAGGGCAGCGACACCAGCCAGAAGGGCGAGTTGATGCCCATGGTGGCCAACGATGGGCCTCATTACGGCGATAACGTCAAGCTGGATGGGCCCGGCAAATACCAGCTTACTTTCATCGTCGGCAATCCCGGGGCCGATAAGATGAGTCATTTCGGGCGCCACGTCGACAAGGAAACCGGTGTGGAGCCGTGGTTCGCACCATTCGAGGTGCAATACGAGTTTGTCTATGCCGGCACGGGCAAGAAGGGTGGCTATTGATGAAGCCAGCCAGATATCGGCTTGCCGCACTGGCGCTGATGGCAGGGCTGGCCGCTCCGGCGCTGGCCGCCGATCTTCCGACCTTTACCATCACTTTCAAGCCCGACGGCAATTTCGATCCGCAACGGCTTGAGGTTCCTGCGGGGCGTTTCAAGCTTGTGCTGGTCAACGAAAGCAAAGAGCCGGTGGAATTCGAGAGCTTGCCCTTGCGCAAGGAAAAAGTATTGGGCCCGGGCGTGAAGTCTTTCGTTGTACTGAGCGTTTCACGACCTGGCGAGTACCCCTTTTTTGATGATTTCCATCAAGACGCCAGGGGTACTCTGGTGGTGCTGCCCAAGCCATAAATCACGGTATCCAGAATGGAACAAGTTATTTTTATCGTCTGGCGCGAGAGCGTCGAGGCATTGCTCGTGGTCGGCATATTGTTCACCTGGCTGCGCGCCAGTCCGGCCGGGCGCCGCGGCCTCCCGTGGCTGTGGGGCGGTGTGGCAGCAGGGCTTGCGTTGGCCGGTGCGCTGGCATTGATATTACTAGGTGTGGCCTCCTGGTTGTCGGACACCGGGCAGGAATGGTTCCAGGCCATCATGGCGCTGACTGCCTGCGTTCTGGTCGTGCATATGGTGTGCTGGATGAAACGGCACGGGCGCTCGCTCAAGCGCGAACTCGAAAGCGGCGCCACACGGCAATTGCACGATTCAAACTGGTGGGGCCTGTTGGTTCTCGTCATGATTGCTGTCGCACGCGAAGGCAGCGAGACAGTGGTGTTTCTCTACGGAACCATTGCCGGCGGCGGCGCGGGCCATGCGGCCTGGCAGCTGGCGCTGGCGGGCGCCATGGGTTTCGTAGCGGCGCTGCTTACGTTCTGGTTGCTGCAGCTGGGCGGAAAATTGATCACCTGGAAGCGTTTCTTCCTGCTTACCGAGATATTGCTGCTATTGCTGGCCAGCTCGCTGCTGGTGTCAGGGTTGGACCATCTGATTTCCCTTGAAGCCTTGCCCGTCATCATGGACCCGGCCTGGGACAGCTCGTGGCTGCTAGACGCCAATCAAGGATTGGGCAAGATACTGGCCGACTTCGCAGGGTACCGTGCATATCCGGCGCTTTCCGCGGTGTTGATCTGGGTGATGTACTGGATAGTCGTCTGGCGCCTGTTATGGCGCGCGGGGACGTCATCGGCCGGCGCAGCGCGTCTGCCCGCGGCCAGGGCATAGGCGGGTATATGTCTCTGGCAATACTGAAAAGCGGCGCGATCAGTTTCGCGGATTTTTTGCGCGACCATGCAAGGTGGCTACGGCGCATGCAGTGGGTGATCGTGGCCGCCTACGCCTTCCTGCTTATCGTGCCCGCGCTATTGCCTTTGCCGGGGCGAACAGCTTCCGTTTTCAACAACCTCACTGTTTTCGCCCAGTTTGCTTTCTGGGGAGTCTGGTGGCCCTTCGTGCTGGTGTCCATGCCTTTGATGGGGCGGGCATGGTGCGGCTGGTTCTGTCCGGAAGGCATGCTCAGCGAGTGGACCAGCGGTTACGGGCGGGGCAGGGCAATTCCGAAGTGGATGCGATGGGGCGGCTGGCCTTTTGTCGCTTTTTCCCTGACCACTATTTACGGGCAGTTGGTAAGCGTATATCAGTATCCGTGGGCAGCGCTTGCCGTGCTGGGCGGGTCGACGGTTGCGGCCATGCTGGTGGGATGGCTATATGGACGCAACAAGCGCGTATGGTGCAAGTATCTGTGCCCCGTCAATGGCGTTTTCAATCTGCTCGCCAAGCTGGCGCCATGGCACTATAAAGTCAACGAAGACGCCTGGCGGCATCCCGAGCGCCGTACCGAAACAATCAATTGCGCGCCGCTGGTGCCCTTGCGGCACATGCAGGGAGCATCGGATTGCCATATGTGCGGCCGCTGCAGCGATTACCGCGGCGCCATTCAATTGACGCCACGGTCGCCCGAGGCGGAGATCGTGCACGTGGCAAACGGCGATGGCTGGCAAACGGCGCTTATTGTCTTCGGCCTGATGGGCCTGGCCGTCGGCGCTTTTCTGTGGAGCGCCAGCCCATGGTTTGTGACGGTAAAACAGGCGGCGGCGACATGGCTGGTGAACCACGATGTCTACTGGCCGCTCGAGCAGAATGCGCCATGGTTTCTGCTCACGCATTATCCCGAAGTCAACGATAGTTTCAGCTGGCTGGATGGAGGCGTCATCTTATTGTTCATATTTGCTGCGGCGGCATGCATAGGTGGTCCGATATTCCTGGGGCTCTGGGCTGCCGACAGGGCCTTGCCGCGATCGCGGACTGCGGGCGTAAAAGATGCGTCGGGCAGGCCGGTCGCGGGAACAAGCCGAGGCATCCATGACCTGGCGCTGGGGCTTGTGCCGGCGGCTGGCGCAGGAGTCTTCCTGGGACTGTCGGCGACAACCCTGACCTTGCTGCAGCACGAAGGGGTCTCGGTGGCCTGGGCAAGCGCAGTACGGTTCGGCCTGCTCGGTGTGGCTATGCTGTGGAGCCTGCGCCTGGTATGGCGCATCACGTCTTCCCGCAGCGCAAGCCGGGGATATCGCCTTAACGCCTTGCTGCTTGTTGCGCTGGGGACAATTCCGTATTGCGCGGCATGGGCGCTGTTCTTCGCGGTCTGGTAACAGGCATTACGAGTCCGTCCGGTCTTTCTTGAAAGGGCTGTGATCCTGAAGCTCGTTGAAGTAGGCCATGACAGCAGGTGTTTCCTCGGCCAGGAAGTCGGTGATGGCTTGCGCATAGCGCTGGTCCCGTATCCAGTGCGCCGATGATGTCTGTACCGGCAGCATGCCGCGGGAAAGCTTGTGTTCGCCCTGGGCCCCTCCTTCAAACACTTGCACCCCGTGTTCTATGCAGAATTCGATGGCCTGCATATAGCAGGTTTCAAAATGCAGGCCGGGCACGTACTGCACGCTACCCCAATATCTTCCGAACAGTCGCGTCTCGCTGCGGATATTGAGCGCGCAGGCAATGGGGCTGCCTTGTTGTTCAGCCAGTACGAGAACCAGGCTCCCGGGCATGCTACGCAGCAATTCGGCAAAGAAATCTTTGCTGAGATACGGCGCATTGCCGTGTTCCATATAGGTCTGGTAGTAACAGCGGTAAAAGAAGTTCAGAGTAGGCCCGTCGATTTCCGTTCCCTGCAGCCAGCGAAAGCTGATATTGGCCTGGGTCGCCCTTTTTCTATCCTGTTTGATCTTCTTGCGCTTTTGTTGACTGAGCGTGGACAGGAAATCGTCCAGATCGCGGTAGCCTTTGTTGAACCAGTGGAACTGTATGTTTTCCCTGAACACGAATCCGGCTTGCGTCAGAGCCGACCTGTCGTCATCGGACGGAAACAGGATATGCAAGGACGAGATTCCGTTTTCCTGGGTGACTTCTATGGCCTTGCGCGCCAGCAGGATGCGGTCTTCATGTGTGGCGGCAAGCAGGCGGGGCCCGGGTACCGGTGTAAACGGAATGGCCGACAACAGCTTTGGATAATAGGCGAGCCCGTGGCGCTCGAAGGCTCTTGCCCAGGCATAATCGAATACATATTCGCCGCGGGAGTGCGACTTCAGATACAAAGGCATGGCGCCATCAAGCTGGTCTCCCCGATGCAGCAGCAAATAATGCGCTGCCCAACCCGTTTCCGGAGCCGCGCAACCTGTTTGCTCCAGCGCCAGCAGAAATGCATGACTTACCAGGGGATGGCCGCCCGCCAGCTCGTTCCACCGTTCGGCGTTAATATCGTGCAGATTGCGGGCGAGGGTGAAGGTGGGCGGCAAGGTTATGGCTTTATTGAATTCGATGAACGGAGTGCCGAGGGCAATGCGGCCGGCTGCACGTCTGCTTTCCTATTGTAATGGGGCAAAGGACGCGGCATGACAGCCCGCAAGATTCCCGTGACTGTAGTAAGCGGCTTCCTAGGAAGCGGAAAGACCACTTTCCTTAATCGCCTGCTGGCGTCACAGCTGGACGAGGTATCCGATACCGAATCCGCTGCACGCATCGTCGTGCTCGTCAATGAGCTGGGTACCGTCGAACTTGAGCATGCCATGGTACGCCATGTTGATGACAGCGTCGTGCTGCTGGATTCCGGTTGTATTTGCTGCACGGTGCGAGGCCAATTGGTCGATACCTTGCGCGATTTATTTCTCGCGGCCCTGCACAAAAAGATACCGGTTTTTTCACGCGTCATCATAGAGACCACCGGCATCGCCGACCCGGCACCGATCAGCTATACCCTGCGGTATGAACGCTTTCTCAGTGACCGTTATGTATACGACGGATGCATCTCCCTGGTCGATGCGGTCCTTGGCGTCCAACAGCTCCAGCACGAACGGGTGGCTGTTCAGCAAGCGGTGCTCGCCGATGTACTGGTGATCAGCAAGACGGATGTGGCGCCGCCAGGAGCGCTCGAACCGCTGCAGCAGGCACTTCGTCATGTAAACCCGGATGCCGTGCAATACCTGGCGCAGGACGCGCCACCCCTGCGCCAGCTGTTGCAGGCGCATTCCCTGCGGGCGAACGTCGCCGGAACGGGATCCCGGTTTTTCTCATGGACTGGCGGCAAACCGAGGCATCCAGCATCGGTCCACGGTGATGTGCAAGTACTTACTATGTCGTGGCACACGCCCATTGAACGGCCGGCCTTCATCAAGGCCATGAGCGCTCTTCATGAAGACGACCGTATCGAGCTTTTACGAACAAAGGGCGTCCTGTGGTTGCTGGGGGACGACCAGGCCAGCGTCTTCCATGGCGTCCACAGGCAGTTGTATCCCTTGGCGCCGATGGAGAACTCCATGCTTGCCGTCGATCGAAAATCGGTACTGGTATTGATATTCCGCCATCCCGGTCTCGCCGAGCTCGAGCGCATGCTTATGCAGCTTCTGCCCGGTGGACAACGGGTGCCGATGTCGCCTGGTGGCAACTTTGTGTAGTGAAGTATTGCATTGTCCGCGGCCTGGTGGTGTAATGGGGCTGTTATGCCACAGGTTGGGGCGCGTTGATCATCAACACCGCTGTCCCGTCGTCCGCTGCGGTTTTTAATCAAACTAAACGCAAACAGACTGTCTCCTGCTGGCTTTTTGGTCCGCGATGATCCCATTCTCCGGCCACCGCAATATAAATTGAATAATTTTTAAGCAGGCGTCTGTACGTACGTCAGGATGTCGTCCAATCATTGGCGAGCTTCCCTTGACGCATCGAAAGCGCTTGAACCACAATATTTCACAGCAGCCCGCCGTCACCCCACGGGGTTCCCACGCCATGCTCGCGGTTCAAGCCAGGGCAGGCAAGGCTTAAGCGCTATGCATTGAAATAGGAACGATGGCTACTATTCCGTATAAAACTGATCAACTGAATACCGGTGTAAGCGGCGGGCGCCGGGCTGCGGCCAGGTTTGGCTCGTGGGCAGGTTTTGCTGCCCGTTCGGCTGGCGCAGTAAGCGCCGTTAATGGCGCGCGCGCTAATTCATTTATTTTGGACAGGGCAACAAAAAAGGGCCTATCGAATGTAACGATAGGCCCTTTCGGAAAACTGGTTGCGGGGACAGGATTTGAACCTGTGACCTTCGGGTTATGAGCCCGACGAGCTGCCAGACTGCTCCACCCCGCGTCTGAGAAAAGAATAGTACCCCATACTTTGACTTAATGCAAGCGACTAGGCAGATATTCTGTAATTGATGACTGATAATGAAATCGTCCGCGTGTTGGAAACGGCACTTTTATGCGCCGACCAACCTATGCCTCTGGCAGAATTGCGTAAACTGTTTGCCGCCGAAGACTTTTCCAACGACGACTTGCGTCGCCATCTGGCACTTTTGCAGCTGGATTGGACTGAAAGAGGGCTGGAGCTGGTAAATCTTGCCACCGGGTGGCGGTTCCAGAGCCGTCCAGAAATGCAGCGTTATCTTGCGCGGCTGAATCCCGAGAAACCGCCTCGATATTCGCGCGCTGTGCTCGAAACCCTTGCGATCATTGCTTGGCGACAGCCGGTCACCCGCGGCGATATCGAAGACATACGCGGCGTGACAGTATCTTCGCAGATTGTCCGTACGCTGGAAGATCGGGGCTGGATAGAAGTGCTGGGCCACCGCGATGCGCCGGGGCGGCCCGCCTTGCTGGGCACGACACGCCAGTTTCTTGATGACTTGGGCTTGAGGGCGCTCGATGAGCTTCCGGAACTGGAGTCTCAGGACGCCGTTGCGGCACTGGCCGGACTGGAGCTGGAAGTCGTGCCCGACGCGCTGGCGGTGTCTGAGCAACCGGCCGACGAAGTACAAGATTACACATCAACTGAATCAACGAATAACCCTGGCAACGGCGAGTCCGTGTCAGACGAACAAATACATATGGAGTACCTAAAAGAAAATGACTGACACCAACGAATTTGGTTCGCCTGCGGGCGAGGCCGCCATCCCCGCTGCCGCAGAGGCAGCAAATACTGATGACAAGACAGCGTCTCAGCGCGGGCGAGGCCGTAAGTTAAGGACTCCGTTCCGCCGTCGCCGGGGTGATGCGCAAGCCGACATGCCCGAGGGTGTCGAGTCGACTGCGGCGCCGGAGGCTGCGGCGGAAGGCGATGCTGCTCCCCAGTCGGCCGCGGCCAAGCCGCCGCGCGCGCCGCGCCGCAGTAAAGCGGGCGTGGTCGTCGGGGCCGATGCCGCCGTCGCACCAGCCATCGTGTCCGAGAATTCTTCGCCGGCGCGTGCTCCACGGCGCAGCAAGAAAACCCAGGCAGACTCCGCGCCAGATGCGGTTGCGGTCCCGGCCCCCCGTGCCGCCCGTCGCGGCAAGGCCGCAGGGCCGGACGCGGTTGCGGCGGCCGGCGTACCGGCGGCCGGCGTACCGGCGGCCGGCGTACCGGCGACCGCCGCTGCTGCCCCGGCAGGGCGCGCGCCACGGCGCGGCAAGCCTTCGGCCGCAGCCGTTGCGGCTGCTGTCGAAGTTGGCATGGAAGCCCCTGTTTCGGGCAAGACGCCGGCCCGTGCCGGTAAGCAGGCCAGCAATGCAGAAAGCGAAAAAGAAGCGGAACGCGCATTGTCCTATCTGGACAGCGCCGCCAAGATGACGCAACGCCTGGGCAAGTATCTCAGTAGCGACGCGCTGATGCCCAAGTTGCACAAGGTACTGGCCGACGCGGGCGTCGGGTCCCGTCGTGAAATGGAAGAATTGATCGTAGCCGGTCGCGTTTCGGTCAATGGCGAGCCGGCTCACATCGGCCAGCGTGTAGGCGCAAACGATCAAGTGCGTGTCAACGGCCGGCCTGTTACCCGGCCCAATGCGCAAAAGCCGCCGCGCGTCATCCTGTATCACAAGCCTGCCGGCGAAATTGTCAGTCACGACGATCCCGAAGGGCGTGCGACCGTCTTCGCGCGCCTGCCCAAGATGCGCGTAGGGAAATGGCTGTCCGTCGGCCGGCTGGACCTGAATACCGAAGGCCTGCTCATACTTACTACATCGGGCGACCTGGCCAATCGCCTCACGCACCCGCGCTATGGCGCCGAACGCGAATATGCGGTCAGGGTGCTGGGCGAGCTCGGCGAAGAGCAGCAAGCCAGCCTCCTCAAGGGTGTCCAGCTTGAAGACGGCATTGCTCAATTCGGCATGCTCGAATACCTCGGGGGAGAGGGCAGCAACCGCTGGTATCGCGTCACGCTCAAAGAAGGGCGCAACCGCGAAGTTCGCCGCATGTTTGAAGCGGCGGGAGTCACGGTCAGCCGCTTGATACGCACGCGTTTCGGCGAAGTGGTCCTGCCTCGCAATCTGCGTCGTGGCCGCTGGGAAGAGCTCGATGCCTCCATCGTAACGGCCTTGATGCTGCAGCTGGGTCTGCTGCGCGAAGATGACTCCGACGGACGGCCCGGTGCGGGCGGGCGCGGCGAGCGTCAGCCTATCTCGCACGACAGTGCATTGCCCCCGGGCTACGGCACGATGGAGCGCAACGGCATGAATGGCGCCAAAGTCAGCCGCGGCGGTCGCCTGTCGGGAGGGCGTCCTCAGCGTAGCGCCGGCAACCAGGCATATCCTTCGGATCCCTACGGAACCGGGTTGACGATCGCAGGCGGACTGGCCAACGGCCATCCTGGCGGCGCCGCGGGCGGCGGTCGCTCCAAGAGCGGCGGAAAGGGCAAGAAACCAAGTGGTCCCGGACGAGGTCCTCGTGCGGAAGCGGGCGCCGCGCCTGATGCCCGCCGTCGCGGCCCCGGAGCCCGGGCGGGTTCCCCGGCGGGCCCCCGGCCGCCCCGCGGTGAAGCCAAGGCGGGTGCCGCGGCACCCGCACGCGCAAGGTCCGGTAACGGAAAGCCGGGAGGCGGTCGCTCTCGCGGACCGGCAACCGCGCGTGGCGACGACTGGCAGCCGCGCGGGGCTTCGGCGCATGAGTCTCATCTGGGTAAACTGGGTGGGCGCGGTCGGGACCGCTGAGCGCCATCTCAGGTGCAGCGGCGGTGCGTTGCGGTCATATCGCGGCGCACGCAATACCGGCATCTCGGCGCCGTCCGCCGGCGCTGATGTTGCTTTTTTATTGTAAGTTCCAGTGATAGCAGGAAATTTTGCAATTCTCTGTTAGAATATAGGGCTTTACAGCTATATTGTTTTTGATTATGCGGGCACTTTGTTACGGCAAAGTGCTTTAAGCGCCGGCAGTAGCGGGTGTTGACAATGTGGCGGCACATTTCGAATGCGTCGGGCTGGTTCGGGCTTAGGTCCTGGAGCCGTCTCAATACGTGATAACAGTGGGCTGGTGCATACAGCCCATTTTTTTTGGATTTTATGGCAGATATATTCGTTTTGACACAAGAGGCTCTGGCCGGTATGGATATCGAGCTTGTCGATGTGGAACGCGCCCCTTTGGGGCTTTTGCGCGTTACGATCGATCGTCCCGAAGGTGTGCGAATCGAAGACTGCGAACAAGTTTCAAAACAGTTGTCCCGGGTCTTCGAGGTCGAGAACGTCGACTACAAGCGCCTGGAAGTCGGTTCGCCCGGCATCGACCGTCCATTGAAGCGGCTTGCCGATTTCATACGGTTTGCCAACGAGCGTATCGAAATCAAGTTGCGCGAGGCCGTCGATAACCGCAAGACGTACTCAGGTACGCTGCGCGTTCCCGAGAATGCGGCCGCCGATGCATCCTCTGCTCCTGTGTTCGGTCTCGAGCTCGAAACCAAGTCCGGTGAAGCCCAGGTTTTAAGCTTCACTTTCGACGACGTCGACCGAGCCAAGCTGGATCCCATTATTGATTTCAAGGGTAAGAAGCGATGAGTCGCGAAATTCTTTTATTGGTTGACGCCTTAGCGCGTGAAAAAAACGTAGCGCGCGAAGTTGTCTTCGAAGCGCTAGAAAACGCTCTGGCGTCTGCCATGAAAAAGCGCTTCAAGGAAGACGCTGACATACGTGTGTCCATCGATCGCGCTACCGGCGAGCACGAAGGATTCCGTCGCTGGCTCGTCGTGCCCGACGATGCGGGCCTGCAAGAGCCGGATCAGCAGGAACTCTATTCCGAAGCCCAGGAAATCGTCCCTGGTATCGAAGTCGGCGATTACATCGAAGACGCCCTCGAACCCATCGAGTTCGGCCGCATCGGCGCGCAAGCTGCCAAGCAGGCCATTCTGCAGAAAATCCGCGATGCCGAGCGCGAGCAGGTACTGAACGATTTCCTCGAGCGCGGGGAAAACATCATATCGGGCACCGTCAAGCGCATGGACAAGGGCGACGCCATTATCGAAACGGGCAAGATCGAAGCCCGTTTGCCGCGCTCGGAAATGATACCCAAGGAAAATATCCGGGTCGGCGATCGTATCCGTTCGTGGGTCCTGAAGGTGGATCACACGGCTCGCGGCCAGCAGGTCATTCTTTCCCGCACGGCGCCCGAATTCATCCGTCAGCTGTTCGAGAACGAAGTTCCCGAAATCGAACAAGGATTGCTCGAGATCAAGGCGGCTGCCCGCGATGCCGGCGTGCGCGCCAAGATCGCGGTCATCGCCTACGACAAGCGTATCGATCCCATCGGCACATGTGTCGGAATGCGCGGTTCGCGCGTTACGGCAGTGCGCAACGAGCTTGGCGGCGAGCAGGTTGATATCGTATTATGGGCGGAAGATCCGGCCGAGTTCGTTATCGGCGCTCTGGCGCCGGCACATGTCGAATCCATTGTCGTCGACGAAGACAAGCACGCCATGGATGTCGTGGTCGACGCCGAGAACCTGCCCAAGGCCATCGGCGCCCGCGGCCAGAACGTTCGCCTTGCTTCCGAGCTTACCGGCTGGCAGATCAACATCATGACGCCGGAAGAAAGCCAGAATCGCCAGGAAGAAGAGCGCAGCGGTTTGCGCCAGACATTTACCAGCAGGCTCGATGTCGACGAAGAAGTCGCCGACATCCTTATTGATGAAGGCTTTACCGGCCTCGAAGAAATTGCCTACGTGCCTTTGCAGGAATTGCTTGAAATCGAAGCGTTCGACGAAGATACGATCAACGAACTCCGTACGCGCGCCCGCAACGCTCTTCTGACCGAGGCAATTGCTCAGGAAGAACGCGTGCAGACGGCGCAAAATCTGTTGGAAGTGCAAGGGATTACCCCGGAACTGGTTGCCAAGCTGGCTGAAAAAGAGGTTCTCACCCTCGATGATCTGGCTGAGTTGTCAACCGATGAGCTGTCGGAAATTACCGGTTTGTCCGACGAAGAGGCTAGTCAGATGATTATGCACGCTCGCGCTCACTGGTTCGACGACGAAGCCTGATACCCAGGCTGAATGAGTCAGGGTGTATTTATTGAAAAATAGTTGTAGTAAGCAAGAGAGAGTCGAATGTTGAGTAACACCGTCGCCCAGTTCGCTGTTGAACTGAAAATGCCCGCCAACGTACTGCTGGATCAGCTGCGTTCGGCAGGTGTTGAACTCAAGTCGGTTGACGATGCCGTCACCGACGCGGATAAGGCGAAACTTCTCGAGTCGTTGCGCCGCTCCCACGGCGGGTCCGAGGGCAAGAAAATCACCCTGACTCGTCGCCAGACCTCCGAGATCCGGCAGGCTGATGGTTCCGGCCGCTCGCGCACCATCCAGGTGGAAGTGCGCAAGAAGCGCGTGTTCGTCAAGCGCGACCCGTCTGAAGCCGGCGCGGAAGCCATCAAGGGCGAAGACCTTCCTCTCTCTGCCGAGTCAGAAAACGATGTGCCGGAGCAGTTGCACACTGAAGCGCCCGTTGCGGCGCCAGATGCGCAGGCGGCTCTGACAGACAGCGCACCGCTTCAGGCCGAAGCGCAGGATTCGTCCACCGACCAGGATGACGCCGGCAAGTCCGAGCAAGCTTCCAGCGTAGACGCCAGCGTCGAGTCGGCCGAATCTGCCGCGCCGGTCGAGGCTGCCGATACGAAAGCGGCTGATGCCGATACGGCAGCAAAACAGCAAACAGCCGGGAAATCCCAGCAAGCAGCGGTGGAAGCCGCGGCTCCCGAGGCCGCTCAGACCGAAGCGCCTGCCCACGATGCAGCGTCTGCGGATGCTTCCGCCAAGGCCGCAGAACCTGTCGCGCCTGCCGCCGAGCCGGTCAAGAAAGGTTCCGGGCAACAGCCTGCTGAATCCAAGGCAGCCGATTCCAAAGCAGCGGAAACAACACCTGATCAGGCAGCGGCGCCGGAAGCTGCTGCAGACGCGGCCGTTTCCGAAACGTCGACTTCCAAAACCTCGGCTTCCGAAACACCAGCTCCCGAAGCAACGCCTGCCAAGGCAGCCGCACCAGCTGGCGCCAGGCCTGGCAAGACAGCATTCAAGCGGGTTCCTCCCGCAGCTCCGGTCGTCGACGAGGGCCGCGAACGCGCCCGTCGCGCTTCAGAAGCGGAAGCCGCCGCCCTGCGGGAGATGCTCAGTCGTCCACGCAAGGTTCTCAAGGCGCCCGAGCCCGAACCGGGCGCCATATCCGGTACGCTGCATAAGCCGGCCGGTGTAAAGGGTGCCAAAAAAGACGGCAAGGCTGGCGACACCAAGAAAGTGGTCAAGGCTACCGAAGTCTCCACTTCCTGGACCGACGACAGTGGTCGCAAGAAGCCGGCTGCCAAGGCCGATGCGCCTCCGGCAAGTCCCAGCCGCGACGGTTGGCGCGCAGGCGGCAAGGCTGGCAAGGGTGGAAATGCCCGCGGCGGCCGCAACAGGCATGCTCAACCCGAGCGCAAAGAACCTCAGGCCATCGAATTCATTGCCCGGGAAGTCCATGTGCCCGAGACCATATCTGTGGCCGATCTGGCGCACAAAATGTCTGTCAAGGCTGCTGAAGTCATCAAGCACCTGATGAAGCTTGGCCAGATGGTCACCATCAACCAGGTCCTCGATCAGGAGACCGCCATGATCGTGGTCGAAGAACTCGGTCACGTTGCCATCGCGGCGAAGCTCGACGATCCTGAAGCCTTTCTCGAACTGACTGAAGCGGCCGAAGAGGCCGACGCCTTGCCGCGCGCACCTGTGGTCACCGTCATGGGTCACGTCGACCACGGCAAGACCTCGCTGCTCGACTATATTCGTCGCGCCAAGGTTGCCTCGGGCGAAGCCGGCGGCATTACCCAGCATATTGGCGCCTACAACGTCAAGACCGAGCGTGGCATGGTCACCTTCCTCGACACCCCGGGCCATGAGGCGTTTACCGCCATGCGGGCCCGCGGAGCGAAGGCTACCGATATCGTCATTCTCGTTGTTGCCGCCGACGACGGCGTCATGCCGCAGACCAAAGAAGCCATCCATCACGCCAAGGCCGCGGGCGTACCCCTGGTTGTGGCGATCACCAAGATCGACAAGCCCGATGGCAATCCTGAGCGGGTCAAGCAGGAACTCGTGGCCGAGCAGGTCGTTCCCGAAGAGTACGGCGGCGACGTTCCCTTTATCGGTGTTTCGGCCAAAACCGGCCAAGGCATTGACGACTTGCTGGAAAACGTACTGCTTCAAGCCGAAATCCTCGAGCTCAAGGCTCCTGTCGAGGCGCCTGCCAAGGGTATTGTGATCGAAGCGCGCCTGGACAAGGGCCGCGGTCCTGTCGCAACCATCCTGGTGCTAAGCGGTACTTTGAATCGCGGCGACGCCGTCCTGGCCGGTGCGAGCTTCGGCCGGGTCCGTGCCATGCTCAATGAAAACGGCAAGCCGGTCAACAGCGCGGGTCCTTCGATTCCTGTCGAAATCCAGGGCCTCACTGAAGTGCCGGCCGCTGGCGACGAAGTCATCGCCATGGTCGACGAGCGCAAGGCGCGTGAAATCGCGCTGTTCCGCCAAGGGAAGTTCCGCGACGTCAAGCTGGCCCGCCAACAGGCAGCCAAGCTCGAATCGATGTTCGAGAATATCGGCGAAGGTACGCAAACCCTGGCCCTTATCGTCAAGACGGACGTCCAGGGCTCGCAAGAGGCGCTGGTGTCCTCACTGGTCAAGCTGTCTACCGACGAAGTCCGTGTGCAGGTTGTGCACGCAGCGGTGGGCGGTATCTCGGAAAGCGACGTCAACCTGGCAATTGCTTCGCGTGCCGTGGTAATCGGCTTTAACGTGCGCGCCGAACAAAGCGCCAAGAAACTGGCCGAACATAACGGCATCGACCTGCGCTACTACAACATCATTTACGATGCGATCGACGATGTACGCAATGCCATGTCCGGCATGTTGGCGCCCGAGAAGCGTGAAGAAGTCATCGGCATGGTCGAGATCCGCGAGGTCTACAGCATTTCCCGTGTGGGCAATAT
Organism: Pseudomonas sp.; assembly: GCA_036675275.1. Lineage (GTDB taxonomy): Bacteria > Pseudomonadota > Gammaproteobacteria > Burkholderiales > Burkholderiaceae_B > Pollutimonas. The sequence goes on from JAKFFG010000023.1 coordinate 161,383, forward strand.
CGCAGGTTGCATGGTCACCGATGGTGTGGTGCGCCGCGATTCGCAAGTGCGCCTGTTGCGCAACCACGTGGTGCACTGGACGGGCTGGCTCGAATCATTGCGCCGCTTCAAAGACGACGTCAAGGAAGTCAAGTCCGGTTTCGATTGCGGTATCACCCTGAAGGGCAACAACGATATCGAAGTCGGCGATCAGCTCGAGATCTTTGAAATCAAAGAAATTGCGCGGACACTATAACCATGGGTCGTCATAAGTCCAAACCGAATCCGGGGCGAAATACCCGGCTGGCGGACCAGATCCAGAAGGATCTGGCCGGCCTGATACAACGCGAGCTCGACATGTCGCGGGTGGGGCTTATTACGCTCACCGGTGTAGAGCTCTCGGCCGATTATGCCCATGCCAAAGTTTATTTCAGCGTTCTCGGCGCCGAGCCGGAAGTGGCCGGCGCGGCGCTCAACGAGAAGGCCGGCTGGCTGCACTCGCTGCTGTTCAAGCTGCTGCATATTCATACTGTACCCACTTTGCGCTTTTACCACGATGACCAATTGGCACGTGGGCTAGAACTCTCGCTACTTATCGACCGGGCCAACCAGCCTCGCGTCGAAACTTCCACTCCCTCGGAACCCGAGGACCCCGACGAACAGCCCTAGGGGGCTGTCGTTTTTGCATGGAACTTTAAACGATGGCTTCCCGACGCGGGCAGATGCTCGATGGTGTCCTGTTGCTTGACAAACCGGTAGGTCTGTCCAGCAATCATGCCCTGCAGCGCGCCAAGCGCGCGCTGGATGCCCGCAAGGCGGGGCATACCGGTACGCTGGATCCCTTTGCGACCGGCTTGCTGGTTTGCTGTCTGGGCCGGGCAACCAAGATAGCCGGCAGCATGCTGGATGCCGACAAAGGCTATGTAGCCACTCTGCAGTTTGGTCAGGAAACCGATTCCGGCGACCTTACCGGAAATATTGTATTTAGTGCAGCGCCGGAGTTTAATGGCGTTGTCCAGAGCGACCTGGAAACGGTCCTGGAGGATTTCCGCGGAGAACTCCAGCAGGTTCCGCCAATGTATTCCGCGCTCAAGCGCGATGGCAGACCGCTATATGAATATGCCCGACAGGGCATCGAACTCGACAGGCCTGCCCGGGCCGTCACGATTCACAAACTGGAACTCTTGAGCTTTACCGGGCTTGAGGCGCAAATTATGGTTCAGTGCAGCAAAGGCACCTATATCCGTACTCTTGCGCAAGACATCGGCCGCCAGTTGGGCTGCGGCGCTCACCTGACGGCATTGCGCCGTACCAGCGTGGGGCCATTTCATCTCGACGATGCTGTCGAGCTGGAGGCCTTGCAAGCGATGCCTGCACCTCAAACTACTTTAATTGCACTAGACGCCTTGCCCGCAGGCTTATTGCCAGCAACCACCAAACAGAAGGAAGAATTATGAATCGCGCCTTGCGCAATGTGGCGATCATCGCCCACGTCGATCACGGAAAAACGACACTCGTAGACCAGTTGCTCCGTCAATCCGGAACGTTCCGCGAGAACGAGCACGTCACGGAACGCGTTATGGACTCCGGCGACATCGAAAAAGAACGCGGAATTACGATTCTGGCCAAGAACTGTTCAGCCGAATACGAAGGCACGCACATCAATATTGTCGACACCCCCGGACACGCCGACTTCGGTGGCGAAGTCGAGCGCGTGCTGTCCATGGTAGATGGTGTGCTGCTATTGGTTGATGCGGTCGAAGGGCCGATGCCTCAGACCCGTTTCGTTACGCGTAAAGCGCTGGCACTGGGCCTCAAGCCCATCGTCGTGGTCAATAAGATCGACCGGCCCGGCGCCCGCCCCGATCATGTCATCAATGCAACATTCGACTTGTTCGACAAACTGGGCGCGACCGAAGCCCAACTCGACTTCCCTATCGTCTACGCATCGGGCTTGTCCGGCTATGCGGGCCTGACCGAGGACGTCCGTGAAGGCGATATGCGTCCGCTTTTCGAAGCGATACTCAAGTATGTGCCCCAGCGTGAGGATGACGCCGACGGCTCCTTGCAGATGCAAGTTATTTCTCTGGACTACAACACCTACGTCGGCAAGATCGGCGTGGGCCGCATCAATCGTGGCCGGATTCGTGCCGCGCAAGATGTCGTGGTCAAGTTCGGTCCCGATGGTGCGCCGATCAAGGGCCGCATCAACCAGGTGCTGAAGTTCAAGGGCCTGGAGCGCGTATTGGTCGACGAGGGCGAAGCAGGCGATATCGTAATGATCAACGGTATCGAAGATATCGGCATCGGCTGCACCATCACCGACCCGGCAAACCCCGAAGCCTTGCCCATGCTGCGTATCGACGAGCCGACGCTGACGATGAACTTCATGGTCAACACCTCGCCTCTGGCAGGCCGCGAAGGAAAATTCGTCACCAGCCGCCAGCTGCGTGAACGCCTGGACCGCGAGTTGAAGTCCAATGTGGCCCTGCGTGTGAACGATACCGATGACGATACTGTTTTCGAAGTTTGCGGCCGCGGCGAACTGCACCTGACCATCCTGCTGGAAAACATGCGTCGTGAAGGTTACGAGCTGGCCGTATCGCGGCCCCGTGTTGTGTTCAAGGAAATCGACGGGGTCCGCAGCGAGCCCTATGAACTTCTGACCGTCGATGTGGAAGATCCGCATCAGGGCGGCGTCATGGAAGAGTTGGGCCGCCGCAAGGGCGATTTGCTCGACATGGTTGCCGACGGCCGTGGCCGTACGCGTCTTGAATACCGTATTCCTGCGCGGGGTCTTATTGGCCTTCAGGGCGAATTCCTTACGCTGACGCGCGGCACCGGCCTGATGAGCCATATTTTCGACGATTATGGTCCGGTTCGCGACGGTGGTGTGGGCGAGCGTCGTAACGGCGTGTTGATCAGCCAGGACAACGGCAATGCGGTGGCCTACGCCTTATGGAAGCTGCAGGAGCGCGGCCGCATGTTCGTGTCGCCACAGGAACCCTTGTATGAAGGCATGGTCATCGGCATACACAGCCGGGACAATGATCTGGTCGTCAATCCGATCAAGGAAAAGAAGCTGACCAACGTACGTTCATCCGGCAAGGACGAGCATATTGATCTGGTTCCGCCAATTCAAATGTCGCTGGAATATGCCGTCGAATTCATCACCGACGACGAATTGGTCGAAGTGACGCCCAAGTCCATACGCCTGCGCAAGCGTTACTTGCAGGAACATGAGCGCCGCCGTAACTCGCGCGAAGGCAGCTAAGCGTAAGCACGGCAGCAATTCGCCTGATGTTCCGGGCATGCAGAACCGCTACTCCGTCGCAAGACGGGTAGCGGTTTTTTATTTCAAAGTAGCCGCCGAGATATATAAAAAACGGTACAATTTATTCCTGTTTTTAGAATATTTAACCATTATGAGCACTGCAATCCCTCCGGTTTCTGATGAGCAAAAAATCGATGGCAATACTCCAACCATGCGTCTTTTCGCATTGCTCGAAGTGATTGCGCAGAAAGATCAGTTTTTTTCCCTGCAAAGCCTGGTTGATGAACTGAACTTGCCCAAGCCGACGCTGCATCGCATGCTGCAGCAGCTTGAAGGAGCAGGCATGATTCAGCGCGATGGTGATGGCCGCCAGTACAGCACGGGATTGCGCCTGCGCCGTATGGCGGAAAACCTGCTCTTGAACAATACAGTACATGGCTCGCGCCATACGATATTGCGGCAACTGGTCGAAGAGGTTGGGGAAAGCTGCAATATTACGACATGCTCGGGCAGCGAAGTGCTGTACCTGGATCGTGTGGAAACCGCCGCACCGCTACGCTTTTACCTTCATCCAGGTTCGCGCGTGCCGGTACATTGCTCCGCCAGCGGCAAGTTGTTCCTGGCGCAAATGACGCCCTTGCAGCGCCGGCGCCTGCTGGCCCACAGCACGTTGCCGAAATACACCAATAACACCTTGACGACAGTCGACGAAGTGGAAAAGGAAATCGAACGTGTCCGCCGCGACGGCTATGCCATCGACGACGAGGAATTCCTGCCCGGCCTGCTATGCGTGGCGGTGCTGGTGCCCGCTGCGCACGGCAAGTCGAATATGGCCGTCGCTATACAGGCTCCCATTGTGCGGATGACCACCGATAAATCGCTCCAGTGCCTGCCGGCCCTGCAGCGCGCGGCTGCAGCGCTGGCGGCGATTGAAATATCAAATAACCATCAGCCATAAATATTGAAAAGGAATTCCATGCCGCTGACCTCTGTTGAAATGCCGACGATGCACAAGGTTTCGGTGAGGACTGTATTCGGCCTGGACTCCGATCTGGAAGTTCCTGCCTTTATCGAGCGCAATGAGCACGTGCCCGAGATTGACGAGGTGTATCGTTTCAACCATGACGTGACGCTGGCCATCCTGGCCGGATTCGCACGCAACCGTCGTGTCATGGTTCAAGGCATGCACGGCACGGGCAAATCCACTCATATCGAGCAGATTGCGGCCCGCCTGAACTGGCCGTGCATCCGGGTGAACCTGGATGGCCATATCAGCCGCCTCGATTTAGTGGGCAAAGACGCCGTCGTCGTGCGCGAGGGCCTTCAAATAACCGAGTTTCAGGAAGGCATTGTTCCGTGGGCCCTGCAAAGGTCCGTAGCGCTGATATTCGATGAATACGACGCCGGACGACCGGACGTCATGTTCGTGATTCAGCGCATACTCGAGCGGGAGGGGCACTTCACGCTGCTCGACCAGAACCGGGTTATTCGGCCCCATCCGCACTTCCGCCTTTTTGCCACGTCCAACACCATAGGCCTGGGAAATCTGAATGGCCTATATCACGGCACGCAAATGCTTAATCATGCGCAAATGGATCGCTGGAACATTGTTGCAACCCTGAACTACCTTAGCCCCGAGGACGAACTGGATATTATTCTGGCGCGGGTGCCCGAGCTCGACAGCGAGCGTGGACGCAGCCTGATTCAGGCCATGGTAAGTGTCGCCGGCCTGACGCGCAAGGGATTCGAAGTGGGCGACCTCTCTACCTTGATGTCGCCTCGCACTGTGATTACCTGGGCGGAAAATTGCCAGATTTTCGGAGATGTCGAGCTGGCTTTCCGCTTGTCTTTCCTGAATAAGTGCGAAGAGGCCGAGCATGCCACGGTAGCCGAGTATTATCAGCGCAGCTTCAACCACGAGATTCGGGAATCCAACCTCCAGGCCTCGCGCTAGGCAGTTGTGGGCGATATTCAGCAACGTAGTCGCTATCAGCAAAAGGCCGAGGAATTGTCGGCGGTTGCGCTGCGGGCGCTTACCGGCAATCGGCAACTCCATTTCGAGGGCGGCCGCCTTTATGACGATACGCAACGGATACCGGCGTATGCGCCGCACCTGCACTTGCAGCCGGGCATCGACAGCCTGGCGTCGTATCGGGGCGTCGCCGACGGCCTGGCGTTGCGCTTGCTATTCTCGGATGCGGCCCAGCACGAAAGGCTGATGCCGGACCAGCCCGTCCAGAGGCTGATATTCGAATGGCTGGAACAATTACGTGCGGAATCTCTGGCGCCCGATTCATTGCCGGGGGTCAGGCACAACCTGATAGTGCGCTACCAAGCCTGGTCCGATACGTTTCTTGGGTCCGGCGCGACCGAGACCAGCCTGGGGATATTGCTGTTCGCCTTCTCGCAAATCGCGTGGAGTCGCCTGATGGCGCATGAGCTGCCCGAGCATGTCCAGGATTTGCTTGAACCGACGCGGGCCGCCCTGGCTTGCTCTTTGGGGGAAGCGTTTGGTGGCATTCGGCGTTACCGCGATGACCAGATCCGTTTTGCGCATTATGCCTTGCAGATAGCCCGCGACATTGCGCAGAGAGTGCAAAGCGAATACGAGGATAGTCCCGAAAACGCGAAGGCAGGGCGCGCTTCCTTCACCTTGTCGCTGGACCGCGAGCAAGACGAGGGCGAAGACCTCGCTGCCGCGCATAGCGGCGAAAGCGCGACCTTTATAGCGGCTAAGGGGCGGTATCGCGTCTTTACCAGCCAGTACGACCAGGAACTTGACGCGGCAAGTCTGGTACGGACTGCCCTGTTGCAGGAGTATCGTCGGGAGCTGGATGAGTGTCTGGCCAGGCAGGGGGTGAACATCGCGCGTCTCTCGCGCGCATTCCGTATGTTGCTGGCACGGCCGCAGTACGACGGCTGGCGCTTCGGCGAAGAACAGGGCGTTATCGACGGCCGCCGCTTGGCGCAATTGATCAGTTCTCCGGGCGAGCGCCGGATTTTTCGCAGCGATCAGTACTTGCCGGTCTCGGACTGCACGGTCAGTTTTCTGGTCGATTGTTCGGGATCCATGAAGCAATACAACGGGGTGCTTGCCCTCATGCTTGATATCTTCATGCGTGCGCTGGAGCAAGCAGGTGTTGGCACGGAGATTCTCGGTTTTACCACGCTGGCCTGGAATGGGGGACGCGCCAGACAGGACTGGCTTGCCCAAGGACAGCCCGCGTCACCGGGCCGCTTGAATGAGTCGTGCCACCTGATCTTCAAGGAAGTCGCTACATCATGGAGACGTGCGCGTTCGCAAATCGTCGCGCTGATGAAGGCGGATCTGTTCAGGGAAGGTATCGACGGCGAGGCGGTGCAATGGGCATGCCAGCGTCTCCTGGAACGCAATCAGAAGCGGCGGATTCTGGTCGTGATGTCGGATGGCTGCCCGATGGACAGCGCCACCAATCTGGCCAACGATGCGTTTTATCTGGACAACCATTTAAAGACAGTCCTGCGGCATTACACCCGGAATCACTCGATTGAGATCATCGGCCTGGGTGTGGGGATGGACTTGAGTCCTTATTATCTGCAATCGATGGCCGTCGATTTATCGAGCGGCCTGGATAATTCCGTGTTCGATGAGTTTCTGCTTCTGCTGAGCGGTCGCCGGCGGCGCTAGCGCATTTTTCGGCATTCGATGCATTGGTATAAAACGCCGTCTGGCGGGGCTTGGGGCAGGCGCGGCATGCCTTGGAGTCAACTTGCGGGCTCCAGTGCTTGCGCCTGGACCGCTGTGACGGCAATAACGTGGTACACGTCTTGGGCGCTGCAGCCCCTGGATAAGTCGTTGGCGGGTTTTTTCAGGCCTTGCAACAAGGGGCCGATGGCGCTTGCGTGTCCCAGGCGTTCGGTGAGCTTGTAGCCGATATTGGCCGCATCCAGGTTAGGAAAGATCAAGACATTGGCTCGGCCTTGCAGCGCCGAACCTGGTGTCTTGCGATCGGCGATTTCGCTCACGATAGCCGTATCCAGCTGTATTTCGCCTTCGATGATCAAGCCGGGCCGACGCGCACGCACCAGCTTGGTGGCATGGCGGACCTTGTCGACCGTGGGATGGTGGGCGCTGCCTTCGGTGGAAAACGACAGCATTGCCACGCGCGGCTCTTCGCCGAGCAACTGCCTGGCGCTGGCCGAGGCGGCCATGGCGATTTCGGCCAGCTCTTCTGCATTAGGATCGATGACAAGACCGCAATCGGAGAAAATCATGGCCTGAGTAGTGGTATGGAAAGGCTCGGTTCTGGTCATGATGAAAAAGCTCGACACGAGTTTGGTTCCGGGCTGAACTCCGACGATCTGGATTGCACAGCGCACCACGTCGGCTGTGGTGTGAACCGCGCCAGCAACCACGCCGTCGGCATGACCCTGGCGGACCATCAGCATGGCGAACGTCAGCGGCTGCAAAATGGCTTCTGCAGCCTGTTCCGGTGCCATGCCGCGCTTTTGGCGCAGCTCCAGCAAGCTATGCTGGAACTGCGCCAAAAGAGGCGAACCGCGCGGATCGATGAGTTCGATGCACGCAAGGTCGCATCCTTGCTCCTGGGCGGCGTAGCGTATTTTGCGCTCGTCTCCGACCAGAATGATATGTGCAAGATTGTCGGTGACGGCCTGTTGCACCGCCTTCAAGATGCGGGGGTCTTCACCCTCGCAAAGCACGATGCGCTTGGGCGCCTGGCGTGCCCGGTGCAGGATGCGATCCAGCAAGTTCATGCGCAGACTCCGGTCGCGGTTGCCTTATACGTAGTCTTTGTACTTGTCGAGCAGGCGTACCGGCTTGGACAAGGCGTCTCGGCGGAAGGGATCGCCCAGTTCGCGCGTGCACATTATTTCCACGATCGTGGTTTTTCCGTGGTTCATTTGCTGATCGATGGCTTTTTTAAGGGCCGGGCCGACGTCTTCCAGCTTGTCGACCACAATGCCTTCGGCGCCCATGGCTTTGGCTATGTTGGCAAAGCTTTGGTTGTCGAGTTCGCCGGCGACGAATCGGCGATTGTAGAAATCGACCTGGTTCTTCTTTTCGGCGCCCCATTGGCGGTTGTGAAATACCACAGCCGTAACGGGGATGTTGTGGCGTACGCAGGTCATGGTTTCCATCAGGCTCATGCCCCAGGCGCCGTCGCCCGCGTATGACACGGCAGGGCGATGCGGCGCTGCGACTTTTGCCCCTATGATGGTAGGAAAGGCATATCCGCAATTGCCCCAGCTCATGGGTGCAAAGAAGCTGCGGGGCTTCTCGAAACGCAAATAACTGTTCGCCACCGAGTTGATATTGCCGATATCTGTGGAAACCATGACATCCTCGGGCATGGCCTTTTCCAGTTCGCGCAGCACTTGGCGCGGATGCAGGTAATTGCCGGGTTCTTTGCTTTGCTCTTCTATCATGTCCAGACTGAACGAGTCTTTTTCATGAGTCCATTCGTCCAGTTCTTGTTCCCAGGCCGTTTTTTCAGCCTGAATCTCTTTGGCACGCGTTTCCTTGGTGGCATCGCAGGCGAGGTTCTTGCCTTGCAGGCGTTCCGTCAATGCCACGGCGACCGCTTTGGCGTCGCCGCAAATACCGACCGTTATTTTCTTGACGAGACCCAGCATTTTGTTGTCGGCGTCGATCTGTATGATTTTCGCGTCCTTGGGCCAGTAATCCATGCCATGCTGAGGCAAGGTGCCGAAGGGCCCCAGGCGGGTTCCAAGGGCAATCACTACGTCGGCCCTGGCGATAAGTTTCATCGCCGCTTTGGAGCCCTGGTAGCCCAGCGGGCCGCACCACAAAGGATGGCTTGCGGGAAAGGAATCGTTATGCAGATAGCTGTTGACCACCGGTGCGCCGAGCCGTTCGGCAAGCGCCTTGCATTCTTCCATGGCGTCTCCCATCACAACGCCTCCGCCGGAGATGATGACGGGAAATTGAGCCTTGGCCAGGAATGCCGCAGCTTCGTTCAGCTTGGCTTCGCCGCCAGCGCCGCGGTCCAGTCGCTGGGGCTGGGGGATTTCAGTTTTGATTTCGCCATAAAAGTAATCGCGCGGGATATTCAATTGGGTGGGACCCATTTCCGACATGGCGCGGTCAAAACAGCGGGCCGTGTATTCGGCCATGCGCGCGGGATGCGTGACATGGCCTTGGTATTTGGTGAATTCCTGAAACATGGGCAGTTGATTGCCTTCCTGGAAGCCGCCCAGGCCTATGCCCATGGTGCCCGCTTCCGGAGTCACGATGACCACTGGCGTGTGGGCCCAATAGGCGGCGGCAATGGCCGTGACGCAGTTGCTGATGCCGGGGCCGTTCTGGCCGATGACTACGCCGTGGCGGCCGCTGACGCGAGCGTAGCCGTCAGCCATATGTCCGGCGCCTTGTTCGTGCACCACGGGAATGAGGCGTATGCCGGCGGGGGCGAAGATGTCCATGGCATCCATGAATGCTGATCCCATGATGCCGAACATTTCGGTGACTCCGTTGGCCACGAGTGTCTCTACGAAGGCTTCCGAAGGCGTCATTTTCTGCGGTCCACTTGGCGCAGTGGTGGTATTGGCTGTCATTGCTGTATTCCTGTCGAGTGAGAGAACGGTCGAAGCGTAAGCTCATGGCTGAATATTATAAATAACGAAATGATTTATTCCGTTTTTTGTTATTTGTATCGATTCTATCTGCCATGTATAAAAAGTCAACCAAATATCTTCGTTATGGAACTCAAAGTTTCATTTATCGAGCTTTCTTGAAGGGGGTAGTTGACGTCGGTCCAGGGCAACCGGATCAGTACTGGCTTATGTGAAACGTTGCCACTGGCTCTAGACCGCGGTTGTTGCATCTCATACCTTACGAAGGTCGCTCATCAGTGCGCATTCGTTCGCGGCAAAACCAACAGGAGAAAGCAGTAATGTCCAGTGAAAAATTGGTTCAAACTATTCAGGCTTTCGGCGACGCTTGGAATCGTCACGACATCGACGCCCTGATGTCCTTCATGCATGAGGACTGTGTGTTCGAGACCGTAGCGGGGCCTGAAGTGTATGGAGCGCGCCATGAGGGTCTGGCCGCGGTGCGCAAGGCCTTCGAGGCGGCCTGGCAAACCATCCCCGACGCCCAATGGCTCAATGCCTCATGCTGGGCCAATGGCGACCAGGGTGTCATGGAGTCGACATTCACGGGTACCGCTGCGGACGGTTCCCGGATTGAGGCGAACATGGTCGACCTCCTGGCATTCAGAGATGGAAAAATCATACTGAAGAATGCCTTCCGCAAAAATCGTCCGCATTTGCCCGCCAGGGCCTGATGCAACGATGCGTCGCTTACACACTTCCGGCCATCGTCCTGTGCGTATATTTTCGGAGTAACCATGGCAGCCAACCCCGAAGTTGCCGATCCCTTGCCATTGGGATCTTTTAAAGAAAGCCCTTACGATCCACGTTACGATCCCCTAGTGTCGGAGACCGGCCGGGGGCAGGCGTATGCGCCCACTTACTGGGTGGGAACCGCCGGACCTCCGCCCCAGGACGATGGTCCGGTAGACCGCGATTTCGACGCGGATGTGGTCGTGATCGGATCAGGATTCACAGGCTTGGTCACGGCGCTGAATCTGGCGCAGGAGCATGGCGTCAAGGCGGTCGTGCTTGAGGCCAACGGGGTGGTGTGGGGCTGCACCAGCCGCAACGGCGGTCAGGGGCAGAACGCCTCCGGCCGTCTTTATCGATCGCAATGGATAGAGCGGTGGGGCCTGGACACCGCCAAACGCCTGGACGCCGAGATACACGGCGGGTTCGAGTATTGGAAGAGCCTCGTCGACACCATCGATTGCGATGCGCAACCCGGCGGGCACCTGTATACCGCGCATCGACCAAAGAAGATGGTTTTTCTGGAGAACGAATGCCGCGTCATGAAGGAGGTCTTCGGTTATGCCACACGGATGTTGAGCCGGGAAGAACTGCATGAGCGCTATGTTGCGGACCAAGAGGCCGCAGGTGCGCTGTACGAACCGGATGGCGTAGGAGTGCACCCGCTGAAGCTTGCCTTCGGCTACATCCGCAAGGCGCGCGCTCTGGGCGTGAAGATACATCCGGCCAGTCCGGTGCTGGGCTGGGAAACCATCAATGGCGTGCATCACTTGCGCACGCCTGGCGGTGTGGTCCGCGCCCGCCGTGTCGCCGTGGCGACCGGAGGCTATACGCCCAAAGGTTTGCACAAGGCGCTGAACAATAAAATCATGCCGATCTTGTCGAATTCGATGGTGACGCGAGTGCTTACGGCGGACGAGCGCGCCGAGGCTGGACTCAAGAGCACGACCTTCATTACCGACACGCGCACCTTGCGGTTTTACTACCGCCTATTGCCCGACGGCTCCATGCAGATAGGCAGCCGCAGCGCGTTGACGGGCGCCGACGCGCAAAACAGCCGCCATCTCGAACTCTTGAAAGAAGGTTTGTATAGAAAGTTTCCCAGCCTGCGCAACATCCCTGTCGCTTATTCCTGGTGGGGGTGGGTGGATGTCAGCCATGACATGATGCCCCGCATTACTCAACCGGATCCCAAGGAGCAGATATTCTATGCCTTCGGATATGGAGGCAACGGGGTTTCATTCTCGGCTCATGCCGGACGGCGTCTGGCAGAGCGCATCATGGGCAAGAAGGGCGGGCAGTGGGATTTGCCCATCTACAATTCCCCCTTGCCGGGCCATTTATTTGCGCCATTCCGGCGGCTGGGCCAAGCCATGTTGTACAAGTATTATTACTTGCGCGATGAGCAGCTTTAACGTCATGCCGGATAAAGGCGTTGGTAAACCTTGGCCAGGCGCTCGATGCCTGCCGGTATTTTGTCGTTGGCAATGGAACTGAACCCCATTCGGATGAAATTGTTGTTGTCCTGCGTGGGGTGGTGAAAGAAAACATGGCCCGGCTCGATAACCACGCCCTCCTGCAATGCTGCCGTGGCCAGGAGTTGCGTGTCTACATGGTCCGGCGCCTTGACCCAACACGAGGAGCCGCCTTTGAGCGGTACTGATTCGAACTCGGGCAACCATGTGCGCAGTGCTTCAGCCAATGACTCGGCGCGGTCCCCATACAGTACGGACAGACGTCGCAACAAGGAATGATGATGACCCAGCGATATGAAAAGGGCGAATGCCCTTTGAATATAGGCGGAAGGATGGCGCAGCATTAATCGCCGCAGTGCGCGCAGTTCATGAGTTAGTTCTCGGGGCGCGACGATATAGCCTATGCGCAGGCCGGGAGCGAAGCTCTTGGATAGACTGCCCACATAGATGACGCGTCCGTGCCTGTCCAGGCTTTTCAGTGCGGGCGTGGGGTTTTTGTCGTAGCGGCTTTCCGTTTCATAGTCGTCTTCAATAATGATGCCGTCCGATTTCCCGACCAGCGCCAGCAAGGCTTCGCGCCGCTCCAGAGGCAAGGTGACGTTCGTCGGGCATTGGTGACTAGGGGTGACGAAGATATAGTCGCAGGCTTTCAAGGCCGGGGTAATGCATAGCCCGTGCTCGTCTATGGGCAGCGGCAGCAGGCGTTCGCTGCGATGCGCAAAGGTATTGCGGGCGTCCGGATAGCCGGGGTCTTCCATACCCACCACGGTATGATCGTGGATGAGCAGATCGGCCAGCAGATACAGGGCGTGTTGAGCGCCCACCGTTATTACGATTTCATCTTTTTCCGCCCACACGCCTCGGCGAGGCAGTACCTGGGTGCGTATTTCTTCGATCAGTGCCGGATCATCGCTGGTAATCAGGTCGGGGGCCCAGCTCCGTATATCCAGAATCGACAGGGCCTTGGTGCAGCACTCCCGCCATTCCGCGGTAGGAAACTGCGTAGCGTCGAACTGGGCATAGACGAAGGGGTAGGGAGCGCTCTGCCAGTCGGATGGCTTGACGATGTTGCGTTGCCTCGAAGGGTGAAAGACCATGCGCTGGCTCCACGATGCCGCGGTATGCGGGGAGCAACCGGCGTCCCCTTCGGGGGCAGTGTTGCCGACATGGCCTTGGAGCACATCGTCGGCGACAAAGTGGCCGCTGCGTTCGCGGGATACCAGGTAACCTTCGGAGACCAGTTGTTGATAGGCAAATACGACAGTGTTGCGAGCTATTCCCAGGTTTTCCGACAGCAGGCGGCTGGAGGGTACCGGAGCTCCGGCGGGAAGATGCCCGGACAAGATCGCGGACACCAGCATCTGGCGTATGCGGCCCTGCAAGCTGAGAGTCGAATCGCCGCTGACGCGCTCGAACAGAGACGCCCACAAAACGGCGGAAATAGAGGCTGTAGGCGCTTGCATTTGCTGGGTCCATAAGTAAAGAAGCATGGACAAAGTGAGCCCATTGCCGGACTGCCGCGCCGATCAGACAGGCCTCATTGTCGTGGGAACAGTGTAGCGGGCTTGTCTTTCAATGACTACCGGGTTTAGGGGGATTTCCCCGACTGTCACTGCTCAAGATTTTGAATGCCGCAGCAGGCTTAGACTTTGCCTTTCCATGGAATCAGGATTTTTTCCAGATGGCGCAGCAGCAGATCGAAGAGCAGGGCAAAAAAGCCGATGACGAGAATACCCATGATTACAGTGTCGCTGGCCAGGTATTGTGCGGCGTTCAGCACCATGAAGCCCAGGCCGCGCGATGCGGCTACCATTTCGGCGGCGACCAATGTCGTCCAGCCTACGCCGATGCCGATGCGCATGCCGGTGAATATCTCGGGCATGGCTGCCTTGAGAATGACATGCGAGATGATCTGCCGGCTGGACGCGCCCATGGCATAGGCGGCATGTATCTGTTCGATCGATACCGACTTGACGCCCGCACGCGCGGCAATGGCCATGGGCGCGAAAATGGCCAGGTAGATCAGGAAAACTTTGGGAAATTCGCCAATGCCGAACCAGATGATGACCAGAGGCAGGTAGGCCAGTGGCGGCAGGGGGCGGTAGAACTCGATGACGGGATCGAACAGTCCGCGCGCGATGCGGTTGACTCCCATCATGATGCCGATAGGGACTGCTGTTGCCAGAGCCAGGAAAAAGGCTCCCATTACCCTTCCCAGGCTCGCGCCCGTGTGTTGCAGCAGCGTCGAGTTGGCCACGCCTATGGTCGTCGCCTCGATGAATTTGTCAAAGACCGCAAACGGCGAAGGCAGGAATATGGGCTTTACCCAGCCCATGCTGGTGACCAGGAACCACAGCGCAACAAGTGTCACCCCGGTCATGAGGCTGATGAGGCCGCTGTGGCCGGCGCCCGGCGCTCCGTATACTTTGCCCGGGGCGGCGGGCTTGCCGAGGAACAGCTTTCTAGACATGCGCGATTTCTGGTTCGCCGGCGGCTCGTTCGTCGCCGTAGATAATGCCAAGGATAGTCTCGCGCATACGGATGAAGTCTTCACTTGATTTGATAGCACGGGCGTCCCTCGTCTCTAGAAAGCGTTTATTGAAGCCCAGTTCATAGGTATGGGTGATGCGCCCCGGCCGCGGCGACATGACGATAAGCCGCGACCCCAGGAATAGAGCTTCCTCAACGCTGTGGGTAATGAAAAAGAACATTTTGTGCGTATGCTGCCATACGTCCAGCAGCAGTTCCTGGATTGTTTCGCGGGTGAGGGCATCCAGGGCCGCCATGGGCTCGTCCATAAGCAACATGGCGGGATCGCAGGTCAAGGCACGGGCGATGCCTACGCGCTGCTGCATGCCGCCCGACAATTGATAGATCATGTGCTCATGGAAGTCCTGCAGGCCGACGAGCTCGAGGTTCTTGGCTGCAATGGCGCGGCGCTTGCTTTTTTCAACGCCTTGCAGCTTCAAGCCAAATTCCGTGTTTTCCATCACGTTCAGCCACGGTAGTAAAGCATGCTTTTGAAAAACGACGCCGCGATCCGATCCTGGTCCGACAATAGGCTCGCCACCAAGAAGCAGTTCGCCCTGGGTGGGCGACAGGAAGCCGGCGAGCAGGTTCAGCAGCGTAGTCTTGCCGCAACCGGATGCGCCCAGGGCCACGACGAAGTCGCCCGGATTGATTTCCAGATTGACATCCTTCAGTGCAGTGATTGAACCGCCGTGTTGGAGGCCAGGGTAGGTGACATTGGCGCCCCTGACGCTAAGATTGGCCATTGGTGCTGTCATGCTGTTTACTCCTTGATACGTGTCGTCAGGGTCCGGCATGGGCGGCTGCCAGACCCGCGCAACGATACAAACAAGTTACTTGGCTGCCGCCGCGGCGTAGGAGCCGTTCACAAAGGATGAATAGTCTTTCAGCGGTTTGTCTATCTGGCGTTGGGATTTGAGGAAATCCGCGCTGGCCGTCAGGGTCTTGACAGCCCCGCCGTCCTTGCCGCCGCCCAGCCACGTGCTGGAAGCTTGTTCTTGCGCGGTGGGGAAAGCCAGGAGCTTTAGCGCCGAAAGGACGTCATCGGGCTTGCCGCCTATCATTTTGATGATGCCCTTGATGGTGGCGGAATCCACGGCCAGCTTGGCGCTATTGTCGTTATAGTCTTTATACGACTGAGCCAGGACTGTGGTGAAGGCCGCCATGAACTTCGGATTTTTTTTCGCCCACTCCTTATCGGCGACTATGCCGTCGAAAGTGGGTACGCTTTTCTCGCCGATTTCCGCCGAGTCTGCAATAGTGGTGCCCGTTTTTTGTATCTCGGTCAGGGCGGGAGGCCACACGTAGGCAGCGTCCAGGTCGCCGCGCTGCCACGCAGCCACGATTTGCGGCGGCTGCATATTCAGAATGTTCAACTTGGAGGCGTCGATATTCCATATCTTGCTCAACGCCACCAGCAGGTGAAAGTGTGAGGTGGAGACAAAAGGCACGCCTATTTTCTTGCCGACGAGGTCTTGCGGTGTGCTTATGCCCGAACCATTGCGGGCAACCAGCGCTTCGGATTTTCCGATGTTGTCGAGTATCCAGAAAAGCTCGATGTCGACTCCGCGCGTGGCGGCGGCCGTGATACCCGTCGAGCCCAGGACTCCGACCGGCACATCGCGCGATGCGAAGGCGCTGGAGATGTCGCCGGCCGAGCTGAACTGGCGCCAGTCTATCTCATAGCCGGCTTCTTTGGCTGCCTTGTCGAAACTGCCGTCGGCAATAGCGCTGACGAAGGGCCCCACAATTTGCTGATAGCCGACAACGACTTTTGTTTGTGCCTGCACGCCGGTGGCGCCCAGACCCAACACACCGGCAGCAACGCTCAACAAGGCCAATTTGCGTGCACGTTGAAACAAGGCTTCCATGGTCTTCTCCATTCAGGTTATCGCGACACTTTGTGTTGATGAGGGGCCCGGCATTTGTGTCGCCGAGTGAATGGATAGTGCACATAGTCAGAAGCTGCGACTAGGTCCAGTTGATTTTATTAGATAGGACCAGTCTTTGGCTCCCAGCTTTGATAATTCTTAAGAAAACCAAGCATTCGCAGCGCTTTGGAGATGTGAAGGTGCGCGGGAGCGGGCCGGGATTAAGGGTAAATGCCGATGCTGTTCAACGGCTCCAGGGCCCGCGACTTCCCGCCTGCGATTTGTTTTTACCCTTGCATGCCGCCGAGGCAGACATACTTGAGTTCCATGAAGTCATCCATGCCGTAAACCGAGCCTTCCCGCCCAAGCCCCGACTGCTTGACTCCGCCAAATGGCGCGACTTCGTTGGAAATGAGGCCGGTGTTGACGCCCACCATGCCGTATTCAAGCGCCTCGGCCACGCGGAAGATGCGGCCGATGTCGCGACTGTAGAAATAGGAGGCAAGGCCGTACTCGGTGTCGTTGGCGAGCTTGACGACATGGTCTTCGTCCGTGAACTTGATGACAGGGGCTACCGGGCCGAAAGTTTCCTCGCGCATGCATAGCATGTCTTCGGTAATGCCGGACAACACCGTGGGCTGGAAGTAGCGTCCGCCCAGTGCGTGCGCCTTGCCGCCGGCAGCGACTTTTGCTCCCTTGGCAATGGCGTCCTGTACGTGTTCCTGCACCTTGTTGACCGCTGCGTCGTCGATGAGCGGACCCTGGGTGCTCTGGTCGCTGAAGCCGTCGCCGACCTGCAGCTTGCCGACTTTGGCCGCCAGTTTCTCGACAAAAGCCTCGTAGACGGTTTCATGCACGTAGAAGCGGTTGGTGCATACGCAGGTTTGTCCGGCGTTGCGGTACTTGGAAATCATGGCGCCTTCCACTGCGGCATCCAGGTCGGCATCGTCGAACACGATAAAAGGGGCGTGGCCGCCCAGTTCCAGTGACAGCTTCTTGATGGTGGCTGCGCTTTGCTGCATGAGTATGCGGCCCACGGCGGTCGAGCCGGTAAAGGTCACCTTCTTGACGACAGGGCTTGCGCACAGCACTTTGCCGATGGCAATGGAGCGCTCGCTGTCTGCGGTGATGATATTGAGCACGCCGGCGGGTATGCCTGCACGTTGCGCCAGTTCGGCCAGTGCAAGGGCCGACAAGGGAGTCTGTTCAGCGGGTTTGAGCACGATGGTGCAGCCGGCGGCCAAGGCGGGGGCGACCTTGCGCGTAATCATGGCGTTGGGGAAATTCCAGGGCGTGATGGCAGCGCACACACCGATGGGTTCACGCATGACCAGCATGCGATTTGCGGTATTGGGAGACGCCATGATGTCGCCGCTGACGCGCTTGGCCTGTTCGGCAAACCACTCGACGAAAGATGCGCCATAGACGATTTCGCCGCGCGCTTCGTTGATCGGCTTGCCCTGTTCCAGTGTCATCAATTGGGCCAGGTCTTCGGCGTTGGCCAGGATCAGGTCGAACCAGCGGCGCAGAATGGCTGCGCGATCTTTGCCGCTGCGGGCCCGCCATGCCTTGAACGCCTTGTCGGCGGCGTCGATGGCGCTGTGCGCCTGCGTTTCGTCCAAGTTGCTGACTTGTGCGACGATATCCCCGCTGGATGGATTGTCAACGCCGAAAGTGTCGCCGTCGGCAGCGTCGACCCATAGCCCGTTGATATAGGCACTGGTCTTGAAAAGCGTGGGGTCATTCAGGTGTACTGGAAGCGTTATGGTGCTCATGGTATTGGCGAACCTGCGTGAAGGTGAGTTGATGAAAAGGTGAGGGGAGCGCTGCCGGAACGCGCAGCCGCGGGTGGGATTCTATTCGGGCAGTGCGGGCGCGTAATCGCCTTCTTCGGCCAGATGGGAGCAGAACATTTCGATATGGCGCATGACGACGTCGGGATCGTCTGTAATGGTGAGAAGGTGCAGGTCTTGCGGGCCAATGAGGTGGTTCGCGAGCAGATTGGCCTTTATCCATTCGATCAGGCCGGCCCAGAACGACGCTCCGATAAGAATGATGGGTGCCGGCGGTATTTTGCGCGTCTGGACCAGGGTCATGACTTCGAAGAGTTCGTCCAGTGTGCCGAAGCCTCCGGGCATGGCGATGTAGGCGGCGCTGTGCATGAAGAAGGTGGCCTTGCGCGAATAGAAATAATCGAATGCAAGGCTATGGGTTTGATACCTGTTGCAGCTGGTTTCGTGCGGAAGGTTGATATTCAGGCCGACGCTTTTGCCGCCGGCCAGGAATGCTCCTTTGTTGGCTGCCTCCATGATGCCGGGGCCGCCTCCTGCGATGACCGTCAGGCCTGCCTTGGCAAGCCGGGCCCCGACAGCTTCGCTTAATGCATAATAGGGCGAATCGGGTTTAATGCGGGCGCTGCCGAAAATGCTGACGCCCCAACCTATTTCTTCCAGAGTATCTGCAGCTTTCTGCATCTCTGACATAATTCCGGGAATCTGCTGAGCTGCCGGCAAACGGACTACTTTATTATCTGACATGAAAAAAACCTTGTTGCTTGTTGATGGGTCCAGCTATCTTTATCGGGCATATCACGCCATGCCCGACCTCAGGAATGCCAAGGGAGAACCTACCGGAGCCCTCTATGGTGTCATCTCCATGTTAAGGAGACTCCAGCAGGATTACAAGGCCGATTATGCCGCTTGTGTATTCGATGCGAAAGGCAAGACCTTTCGCGACGACATGTATCCTCTGTACAAAGGCCACCGGCCGTCCATGCCCGACGAACTTGCAGCACAAATCGAGCCCATACACCAGGCAGTCGCCGCATTGGGCTGGCCCGTGCTCACCGTGCCTGGCGTCGAGGCTGACGATATCATAGGTACATTGGCCAATCGGGCTACGGCAGAAGACGTACGCACAATAATCTCGACCGGCGACAAGGATCTCGCGCAGCTTGTGAACGAACATGTTGAACTGGTCAATACCATGACCAACGAGCGCCAGGATGTGGCGGGCGTATTGGCCCGGTTCGGCGTGAGCCCCGACCAGATCGTGGATTACCTGATGCTGGTCGGGGACGCGGTCGATAATATCCCGGGCGTGCCCAAGGTGGGTCCCAAAACTGCGGTCAAGTGGCTGACTGAATACAAGACGGTGGATGGGCTGGTTGCCAACGCGCAGGCCATCAAGGGCGTGATCGGCGACAACCTGCGGGCGGCCATTCCCAATTTCGACCTGACGCGGCGGCTGATCACGGTGAAGACCGACTGCGAAATCCCGGCGCTGGCGCACGGCCTGGTCGACCTGACTCCCAAAGCGCTGGATCGCGAGGTGCTGCTCAAGCTGTATGACGATTATGGCTTCCGCAACTGGCTGCGCGAACTCAGCGGCGAGAACGACCGCATACCCACGCAGGATAGCCGCGTGGCGGCCCAGCCTCCCCAGGCTCCGGTGCAGACGTGCTACGAAACCCTGCTGGAATGGAATGATTTCGATCGCTGGATGACCATGCTGGAGTCGGCCGAACTGGTAGCGGTGGATACGGAAACGACTTCGCTGGATCCCATGCAGGCCCGGCTGGTGGGTATTTCCCTGTCTACCGAACCAGGGGTGGCGTGCTATATCCCGCTGGGCCATCGAGGACCGGACCGGGTTTTGCAGCTGCCCAGGCAGCAGGTGCTGGAACGCATGCGCAAGTGGCTGGAAAATCCCGCTGCCCCCAAGCTTCTGCATAACGCCAAGTATGACGCGCATGTATTCATGAGCGAGGGCATCAACCTGGCGGGTATTACCGAAGACACCATGCTGCAGGCCTATGTGCTCGAATCGCACAAGCGCGTCAATTTGCAAGAACTGGGCCAGCGCTGGCTGGGCCGCACTGGTACGACGTACGAAGACCTGTGCGGCAAAGGGGCCCGGCAAATCTGCTTCGATGAGGTCGAGGTCGAGAAGGCATCGCACTATGCCTGCGAGGACGCCGATTTCACCTTGCAACTGCATAGGGTATTGCGCCCGCAAGTCGCCGTGGATCCCGGTCTGGAGGCTGTCTACCAGCTTGAAATCAAGGCTTCGCGCGTCCTGACCATCATCGAACGCAACGGCGTGGGCATAGACGCCCACGTTCTTGCCATGCAAAGCCACGAAATCGGACAGCAGTTGCTGCTGCTTGAAAACAAGGCATACGAACTGGCCGGACAACCATTCAACCTGAACTCACCCAAGCAGCTGGGCGAGATCCTGTTCCAGCGCATGAACTTGCCGGTTATTCGTAAAACGGCCAGCGGCGCGCCGTCCACCGATGAAGACGTGCTCAGCAAGCTTGCCCGCGATTACCCGCTGCCGCAACTTTTGCTCGAATACCGCGGCCTGGCCAAGCTTAAGTCCACCTATACCGACAAACTGCCCAAGATGATCAATCCGGCCACGGGCAGGGTGCATACCCGTTACGCCCAGGCGGCCGTCATCACGGGACGCCTGGCTTCGTCGGATCCCAATCTGCAGAACATACCGGTGCGCAATCCGGAAGGCCGGCGTGTGCGCACGGCCTTCGTGGCGAAAAAAGGGCAAATCGTGTCGGCCGACTATTCGCAAATAGAACTGCGTGTAATGGCTCATGTATCCGACGATGAAAACCTGTGCCGGGCCTTTGAATTGGGCGAAGACATACACCGTGCAACGGCCTCTGAAGTTTTTGGCGTTGCACTGGCTGATGTCTCAGCTGAACAGCGCCGGGCTGCCAAGGCCATCAACTTCGGCCTGATCTATGGCATGGGCGAATTCGGTCTGGCATCCAACCTGGGCATTACGCGCGACGCCGCCAAGGCTTATATTGATCGATACTTTACCCGCTATCCTGGTGTGGCCGCGTATATGGATCAGACCCGGCGGATGGCGCGCGAACTGGGCTATGTCGAAACAGTGTTTGGCCGACGCCTTTGGCTGCCCGAGATCCGTGGCGCCAAAGGGCCGCGCCTGGCCGCGGCCGAGCGGGCGGCGATCAATGCCCCCATGCAGGGCACCGCGGCCGATCTCATCAAGTTCGCCATGGTCGCGGCTCAGGAATGGATAGAAGACCAGGGGCTTGAATGCCTTATGGTCATGCAGGTTCACGATGAACTGGTGTTCGATGTACCGGCGGACGAAGTCGAAACTGTCGTCCAGAATCTGCCCGGACTGATGTGCAAGGTGGCCACGCTGCGCGTTCCGTTGGTGGCGGAAGTTGGCGTCGGGCCAAATTGGGAGCAGGCCCATTGACCAGCGGGGGTCTGTTTATTACTAGAGGATACTAGAGGAGCTGACATGTCATTTTCTTCCATCACCGGAAGCACTGAATCCACATTGCATACCAGTGCCGAAGGCTTGCGCCATGGCATGGTCGATATTCCGACCGCCGATGGCACCATACCGGCCTATTACGCCGCTCCGGCCAATATCGAGCGTCCTCCGGTAATCCTGGTCATACAAGAAATATTCGGGGTGCATGAGCATATCAAGGACGTGTGCCGCCGCTTCGCCGCGCAGGGATACATGGCAGTCGCCCCGGAGCTCTACCAGCGGCAGGGCGATGCCGCCAGCTATACCGATATGCCCTCGCTCATCAAGGACATCGTGTCTAAAGTGCCCGATGAGCAGGTGCTGGCCGACCTGGATGCCAGTGTGCAGTGGGCCAATGGCCAGGGCGCCGATACGATGCGCCTGGGCGTCACCGGGTTTTGCTGGGGCGGGCGGCAGGTATGGATGTATGCCGCGCATAATCCTGGCTGCAAGGCAGGCGTCGCCTGGTACGGCAAGCTCACGGCCGGACATGGTCCTTTGCAGGTAAGGAATCCCATCGACATCACGGCAGACCTGCATGCGCCTGTGCTGGGCTTGTATGGGGGGCAGGATGCGAGCATCCCGCAAGAGGATATACGCCGCATGGAGGCGGGATTGAAGCAGGGAAGCGTTTGCGCCCAGTCTTCCCGGATCGTCGTATATCCGGAGTCAGGCCACGCCTTCTTTGCCGATTATCGGCCCAGCTATCGTGCCGCGGACGCCCAGGACGCCTGGGACAAGGCCGTGTCGTGGTTTGATCGGCATCTGTCCGATGCAACATGAGCTTTGCCGCCACGCTGCAGTGCGTGTTTATTCAAGCAGGCCTTCGTTGTCGCGCAGCCGGTTGGGCAACAGTTCGTCGTGCTTGGCCAGTATCGGGTAGGCGGACGCTTCGACCAGATAAGAATTCACCGTTTTTATATCGCGCAGTATATCCAGGTAGAACGAACCCAGTTCGGCCTGATCAAGCCGTCCCGACTTGATGTTTTCCAGATGCTGCTCTGCCGCGTTGGCTTCCAGTTCCCTGAAATGGTCTTTCTCGAAGGCCAGGAACTTTGCGCTTCTTACATCTTCCGCGACAAACAGCGCGGCAGCCTGGCGTTGATTGCGTATGACGCGGTCCAACATCGTGGTGAGCTCCGAGCTTTGGCTGGCGGTGAAAGACCGGCCTTTCTTGAACAGGCTGGCGGCATGGGCAAGCAAGCCGTTGGTGGTCAGGTTGGCGGCATGGGCCACATTCGTTGAAAACGCAAGGATCTCGTCACGGCGGCGATGATCCGCAGTGTTCATGGCATCCTGGTCCAGCGTCGCCACATAAGTGGTGATAAGCCCGTCCAGGCGATTGATGGCATTGTTGATGTAGCGCGCATGCGAGATGCGGTGCCGGTTGTCGTGCAGCAAGCTGGCGCGCGCCATTCCAAGCAGGTTCTGGAGCATGTCCGCCAGGCGCAAGGCTTCGCGAGCCGCGTTCCCAAGTGCAATGCCGGGGACTTCATGCGCGGATTCATCCAGGTACTGCGGGCGCGAAGGATCGTTGGGATCGGTGCGCTTGGGCAGGAGCCGCACGAGCAGCTTGGAATATGGCGTCAGCACAGGAAGAAAAAGCAGGGCGGTCAGGACATTGAACAGCGTGTGGAAATTGGCTACCTCGCGGGCCGGGTCCGAACTGAGCAAAGACATCAGCGATGGCAGCCACGGCAAGAGCAATAGCGCCAGCAGGCATCCGGCCAGGCGTGTTCCCAGATTGCCCAGCGGCAGGCGCCGGGCAGCCGGATCATCGTCGCCGCTGCCTTCCAGTATGGGATTGATGGATGTACCCAGGTTGGCGCCGAGCACGAGGGCGAATGCCAGCGACGGCGTAACCAGCCCATGGCTGGCCAGGGACATGATCAGGACCACCACCGCAACACTGGAGTGAGCCGCCCAGGCAAGCACTGCGGCCAGCAGCAGGGCGATCACGGGCTGGCCGGACAGGGCGCCCAGCAGTATCCTCAGAAGGTTCGCGTCCTGCAGTGGAGCAAAGAGCTGTACCAGTTGATGCAGGGCCATTAACAGCAGGCCCAGGCCTATGAACACGCGGCCGAGGTCGCGCCGCCGGCTGGGCTGGTGGCGCCGGAACAGCCATACGCCGATCAGGATGAAGGCCGGCGCCAGCGCGGTCAGATTGAATGACAGCAATTGCACAATCAATGTCGTGCCGACGTTGGCGCCCAGCATGGCCGCCAGACCCGGCCCCAGGGCCACGAGTCCGCCCGCCGCGAAGCTGGCGATCATCAGACCTGTTGCCGTACTGCTTTGTATGGCCGACGTAATGGCGAGGCCGGTAAAGAATGCCCGCAGGCGTGTGCCCAGGGCATGCCCCATCCACACGCCCAGCGTCGCTCCGAATGCCCGCTGCACACCGCTCTGCACCATATGGACGCCCCAGAGCAGCAGGGCGATGTAGCCGCCAAAATCCAGCAGAGCGAAGAGTTCTTTCATGGCTGCATCATAAACCAGCCATGGGCCTTAAATTCGTTGTGCCGCCTGCAGGGCGTTGATGCGTGCCTGAATGGGAGGATGGGAAGCGAACATGGCGCTGATGGCGCCGTTTCCGGAAATGCCCGAGGCCTTGAAGGCCTTGGGCAGTTCGCCCGATTGAAGGCCGCCCAGCCGGACCAGCGCGCGCAGCATCGGTTCACGCGATGCGAGCAGGCTTGCCGAGCCGGCGTCGGCCCTGTATTCGCGTTGGCGCGAGAACCAGGCGACGATGATCGAGGCCAGAATGCCGAACAGGATTTCGCACGCGATAACCGTGACGTAATAACCTATGCCGATGTCGCGGTCATTCTTGAAGACGACCCGGTCGACGAAATAGCCAACGATGCGCGCGAAGAACACGACGAAGGTATTGACCACGCCCTGGATCAGCGTAAGCGTGATCATGTCGCCGTTGGCGACGTGCGCGACTTCGTGGCCGAGTACGCCCGCGACTTCTTCTTCCGTCATGCTTTCCAGCAGGCCGGTGGACACCGCGACCAGGGCGTTGTTCTTGGATGCGCCGGTGGCGAATGCATTGGGTGCGCCGTCGTAGATGGCGACTTCAGGGCGGCCGATGCCGGCCCGGTCGGCCAGTTGGTGTACCGTGTCGACCAGCCAGGCTTCCTGCGCGTTGCCGGGTGCTTGCGGATCGATGACGCGCGCGCCGGTGCTTCGTTTTGCCATCCACTTGCTGATGAACAGTGAAATGAATGAGCCGGTGAACCCGATGATGGCGGAGAAAATCAGCAGCTGAGTCAGGTCCAGCCCATTGGCTGTCATAAACCGGCCCACGCCCAGCACGCTCATGGAGGCGCCGAGAACAATCATTACAGCAAGGTTGGTTAGCAAAAATAGGATGATTCGATTCATTTTTATGTTTCCGGCGTAGCGATCAACAAAGTTGGACTGTGTATATGGAGGCCAGTTCCCGGATTTAAAGCTGGAGCGAGCCAAAATCGAGAAAACAGCAGAGTATAGTATCGACTTTGTAGTTTAAATTTGAATTTCGGTCGATTTCATGCAGTCTCTGTGGATGTTACTGGCGAGTATCATGTTTGCTGGCATGGGGGCTTGTGTGAAAGTCGCCTCCGATTATGGGGCGTCTTTGCCGCATGTGGTCCTGTTCCGGGGCATTCCCTCGGTGCTGCTGCTGTTGTGCTGGGCCAAGCTCACGCATCGGCGGCTGCGGCCGCCAAGCTGGAAACTGCACCTGTGGCGCAATGTTTCCGGCGTCACATCGATGTGGCTGGGGTTCTTTGCCATCTCGCACCTGCCTCTCTCAACGGCTATCAGCCTGAATTACACGGCTCCCCTGTTCATCGCCGGCTGGATGCTCGCGCAAGGCGGTTCGCAGCGCGACCCTGTCCGCCTGATTGCCGTGCTGTTCGGTTTTATCGGCGTGATTGCGGTGCTGCGCCCCAGCATAGCTGAAGAACACTGGTTTGCCGCCTTGTTGGGCCTGGGTGCCGGCGCTCTGTCTGCGATCGCCATGATGCAGGTCAGGGAATTGGGTCGGGTCGGTGAGCCGGAATGGCGCACCGTGCTCATCTTTTCGTGCTGCGTGTGCCTGACCAGTCTGGGCGGCGTTGCGGCCGAAGGGTGGCGCGATATCGATGTCGTCGCCTGGCTGGCACTGGCCGGCGTTGGCGTGCTGGGCCTCGTGGGACAACTGGCCATGACGCGTGCTTTCGGCCTGGGTTCGGCGCTCTTGACGGCTGCCCTCCAATACACCACCATCATTTTTGCCGCCATGCTGGGCATCCTTTTCTGGGACGACTTGCCCGATGCGATCGCATGGGGAGGCATGGCCATGATCATCGCTTCGGGTCTGCTGTCCATATGGCGAACCTACAGCGAGGATCGCGTCATGAAAGGCCAGACCTTAACGGTCATGCAAGCCTCCGGTAGCGGCGCAACAAATGTCACAAACGAACAGGAGCCCCGAAATGTCTGATCTATTGATCGATGCGCCTACCTTGATAGATAAGTTGCCGGCTTCCGGCTGGCTGGTTTTTGATGTCAGGCATGATCTAGCCGATCATGCGGCGGGCAGGGCGGCCTACGAGCAAGGGCATATTCCGGGCGCCCTCTACCTGGATCACGAAAGCCAGTTGTCCGCAACGCGCACGGGGAAAAACGGGAGGCATCCCTTGCCTTCCCGGTCGGAATTTGCCGCTCTCATGCGTGCCCAAGGCTTGATCCCCGACACTATGGTAGTTGTCTACGATGGCGGCAACAGCATGTACGCCGCCCATCTGTGGTGGATGCTGCGTTGGCTGGGGCATGGCAATGTCGCGGTGCTCGATGGTGGATGGCCCGCATGGGTGGCGGCTGGCGGAGCTGTAGAACGCTGTGCCGGTGTGCCGGCGATAACCGAGGCGCAGGCCATCGAAAATCCAGGCTATCCAGGCCAGGCGGGCATGCCTACGGTAGACGCCCATCAGGTACTGGCCAATATCCACGAGCCGTCCTTCACTGTGCTCGACGCGCGGGCGGCCAACCGGTATCGCGGCGAAGTCGAGCCCATGGATCCCGTGGCAGGACACATACCGGGAGCCTTGAATCGCCCCAATACGCTGAATGTGCGGGACGACGGACGCTTCAAATCGGCGGCCGAATTGCGCCACGATTTCAACGAGGTCCTTCAGGGGCGACGGGCCGACCAAATTGTGCATCAGTGCGGTTCAGGTATCACCGCCAGCCATAATCTATTCGCCATGGAATTGGCTGGCTTGCACGGTTCCGCACTGTATCCGGGTTCGTGGAGCGAGTGGTGCAGCGATCCCGCGCGCCCGGTAGCGCGCGGCTAGGTTCGGACCGACCCGGTCCAGGCCGGTGCAGGTCAATCCTGGCCGGGCCGCGCTAGGCCGGGCCTCGCTAGGCCGGGCCGCGCCTGGCCCATCATGCGGCGATACCATTCGTGAAAATGCTGCATGCCGTCTTCCATGGGTGACTGATACGGCCCGTGTTCGTCCACGCCGCGCCGCATCAATGCCAGCCGGCCGGCATCCATGCGCTCGGCGATTTCGTCGTCCTCGAGAGCGGTTTCCATATAGGCGGCGCGCTGCGCCAGCACGAATTCGCGCTCGAACGCCACGATATCTTCTGGATAATAGAACTCGACGATATTGATGGTTTCTTGCGGGCTGACCGGGTGCAGCGTGGACAGCACGACCACATGGGGATAGAGTTCTATCATGTGCGTGGGAAAGTAGGTGACCCACACCGCTCCGAACTGGGGCGTTTCGCCATTGCGGTAATCGATCAGGCGATCATGCCAATGCCGATAGGTGTCGCTACCCGGGTGACCAAGTGCTTTATGTATGCCGACGCGCTGCGAACTGTAGGTGTCGGCGAATTCCCAGGCCAGGTCTTCGCAGCTGACGAACTTGCCCAGTCCGGGGTGAAAGGGCCCCACATGGTAGTCTTCCAGATAGACCTCGATGAAGGTCTTCCAGTTGTAACGGCATTGGTGCACCTCGACGTGATCGAGCACGTATTCCGAGAAATCGAATTCGGGTCGCTCGAACAGCGTCGCCATATCGCTCGCCGGATCGCGCGGCCCCTCGAACAGCAATCCGTGGCAGTTCTTTAATGTAAACCTTTGAAGGTTCATGCACGGCGTTTCAGGAAACTGAGGCGCGCCCAGTAGTTTTCCTTGCTGGCTGTAGGTCCAGCGATGTACGGGGCACACAATATTCCCACCGGTATCGCGCAGATTGCCGTTTTGTGGTGGAGACATGCCGGGATTTTGCGGTACGCCGCCCAGCATGACGGCCTGCCGGTGGCGGCAGACGTTCGACATCAGTTCAACGCCCAACGCGTTGCGCACAAGCACCCGGCCGCCGTTCTCTTGCGGCAGCGTGCGCCAATCGCCCACTTCGGGCACCAGTTTTTCATGCCCTACATATAGCGCCGATTTCTTGAATATGAGTTCTTGCTCTTGGACAAAGATTGCATCGTCGAAGTAGCTGCTGACAGATAGTTGCGTTTGTGCCGGCGCAATGTGCGCATTCCGACCAATGTCGGTCATAATTCGCCCCCGCGGTGATGAACCAGGAGGATGGCGTGTCCTGGTGCGACGAAAAAAGGCCTGGCCGATGAGTTGAGTGAGGGAGAATTGTACCGCAACTCGCGAGCATGCCAGGTACCATGGAAGCGCCTGCCGCCGCCCCCATCGGGGTGCCAGTGGAGATCGAATCCGCTGTTTTCGGCATTTCGCCGGCTTCTCGTACAATTTGGACAAGGTGTAAAACAAGTACGGCATTCATGGCGCACTTAATTTCTGGAACGAATCATGGTTGACACAAAAACAAGCGCTCTGCCTGGCAGTGGAACGCAAGGGCCTGCCGCAACGGACTTGCCTCAGGATTTCGAGACGGCGCTGGCGCAGCTGGAAGCGCTGGTTGCAAAAATGGAGGCCGGATCGCTGGCGCTGGATCAGTCCTTGGCTGCGTACGAGCAGGGCGTGGAGTTGGCCAAGATATGCCAGCGGCGGCTCGATCAGGCGGAACAACAGGTCAAAGTGCTGCAGGGCAACCTGCTCAAGCCCCTGGTCGACGCGCCCGATAGCGACGAGGAATAAGGGATGGGGCGCGAACCAGTCGATTTTGCCGTGTGGTTGCAAGAACGGGTCGAACATATCGAGGGTGTGCTGGAGCAGGTGCTACCTCCGGCGGAGACGGTGCCGGAAAGCCTGCATCGGGCCATGCGTTACGCCGTCCTTGGCGGCGGCAAGCGCGTGCGTGCAGCTCTGGTCTACGCGGCGGGCGAAGCTTCCTTGCAAACCGGGTCCGAGGCTTCGGCCCAGCGCATCGCCCTGGATCATGCAGCTGCCGCTGTCGAATTGATTCATGCCTATTCGCTGATCCACGATGATCTGCCCTGCATGGACGATGATGCCTTGCGGCGCGGCCGGCCTACGGTGCATGTCGCATTCGATGAAGCCACGGCCATGCTGGCCGGCGACGCGCTGCAGCCGCTGGCCTTCGAGCTGCTGGGTCTGATGCCGATTGCGCCGGCCCTGACTGTGCAGGCAACGCAACTGTTGGCGCGCTCGGCGGGCAGCCTGGGCATGGTGGGCGGGCAAGCGATAGACTGCGGCAGCGTCGGCCACGCCCTGACGGGCGACCAGCTGCAGCAGATGCACCGCATGAAAACCGGCGCCTTGCTGGAAGCCAGCGTATTGCTGGGAGGCATTGTGGCGGGGGCCGGTTCGGCCACTCGCGCCGGACTCGAGAGCTATGCGGGCGCCATCGGTCTGGCGTTCCAGGTCGTCGACGATATTCTCGACGTAACCTCCGATACCGCCACGCTGGGTAAAACAGCCGGCAAGGATGCTGCTGAAAACAAGCCGACCTATGTGTCCACCATGGGTCTGGACGGCTCGCGCGATCTGTTGAGTACTCTGCGCGACCAGGCGCATAGCGCTTTGCTGCCGCTGGGACCGTCGGCGGCTCACCTTGCCGGCATCGCCAACTACATCGTGGGACGCGATCGTTAGACGCATTTCGCGTGGCTGACGCTTGCTGTTATTGTTGACGGTCTAAAATACCGTTTGGATACTACTCTATCACTCGTATGACCAACGCCTCTCTTGAACAAATTCATTCACCGGCCGACCTGCGTCAGCTGGATCGACGCGGACTCAAAGAGGTCGCGGTACAGTTGCGTGAGTTTGTCCTACACACTGTTTCCAAAACCGGTGGTCATTTGTCATCGAATCTTGGCACGGTCGAACTCACCATTGCCCTGCATCACGTTTTCAATACGCCCGACGACCGAATCGTCTGGGATGTAGGGCACCAATCGTATCCGCACAAGATTCTTACCGGCCGGCGCGAGGAAATGGCCAGGCTGCGGCAGAAAGGTGGTATTTCCGGCTTTCCCAAGCGCAGCGAATCAGAATATGACGCGTTTGGCACGGCACATTCCTCCACGTCCATATCGGCCGTGCTGGGCATGGCGGTGGCATCCCGAAATGCCGGACTCGACGATCGCCAGCATATTGCCGTGATCGGCGATGGCGCCATGACGGCAGGCATGGCATTCGAAGCATTGAACAACGCCGGCGTCACGGCCGGGGTCAATGTCCTTGTGGTGCTGAACGACAACGATATGTCGATATCGCCTCCGGTGGGGGCGCTCAACCACTATCTGGCCCGTCTTTTGTCGGGGCGCTTTTATGCCACGGCGAAAAATATGGGGCGCGCGGTATTGCAACATGTTCCTCCTGTCCTGGAGCTGGCCCGGCGCTTTGAAGGACATGCCAAGGGCATGGTGTCGCCGGCCACCTTGTTCGAAGAACTGGGCTTCAATTATGTCGGGCCCATCGATGGCCACGATCTTGACGCGCTGGTTCCGACGCTCGAAAATCTGCGAACTCTTGGCGGCTTGCAATTTCTTCACGTCGTCACCAAGAAAGGACAGGGGTACAAACTGGCCGAAGCCGATCCGGTTCTGTATCACGGGCCCGGCAAGTTCGACCCCAGTGTCGGCATCCAGAAGCCCAAGTCTCCTCCCCGGCAAACCTTTACACAGGTATTCGGGCGCTGGCTTTGCGACATGGCCGCGGTCGACAGCCGCCTTTATGGCATTACCCCCGCCATGCGCGAAGGCAGCGGCATGGTCGCGTTCGAGCAGCGTTTTCCGGCGCGCTACATCGATGCGGGCATAGCCGAACAGCATGCGGTCACCTTTGCCGCAGGCCTGGCTTGCGAGGGCGAGAAGCCTGTTGTCGCGATCTATTCCACGTTTTTGCAACGCGGCTATGACCAGTTCATACACGACGTCGCCCTGCAGAATCTGGATGTCACCTTCGCGCTGGACCGCGCCGGCATTGTCGGCGCCGACGGCGCAACGCATGCCGGCAATTTCGACATCGCGTTCCTGCGCTGTGTGCCCAATATGGTCATCGCCGTTCCTTCCGACGAGAACGAAACGCGTTTGCTGTTGAGTACCTGTTACGAGCATCCTGGTCCTGCGTCGGTGCGATACCCACGGGGCGCCGGCTGCGGCGCCGAGGTGCAGGACGACCTCGCTACGGTGGAAATCGGCAAGGCCGTGGTCAGGCGTTCTGGCGAAAGAATCGCTATCCTGGCTTTCGGGACCTTGCTGCATGCGGGCTTGCAGGCGGCGCAGGAAATCAACGCGACCGTTGTCGATATGCGCTTCGTCAAGCCTTTGGATGAAGCCTTGCTGCAAACCCTGGCCCAGGACCATGACGCCTTCGTCACAATTGAAGAAGCCGCCATCATGGGCGGTGCCGGCAGTGCAGTCCTGGAGTATTTCAGCCAGCACGATATCCTGAAACCGGTGCTACAGTTGGGCTTGCCGGACCGCTTTATCGATCACGGCGAACAAACGGCCATACTCAGCGAACTGGGGCTCGACGCTCAGGGTATCCAGAATTCCATTCAGCAGCGGTTTGGGGCCATATTGGCGGAAGATGGCGCTGCTGCCGCTCAGCAAATTACCTAATACCATCATGGTTATAGGGTTATGTGGCCGGCATCTGCCGCATAATGGGAAGTTGTCTGCAAATCGGCACTCCGGTGTAGCGAGTGTTCTATAGGTCTATTATCATGAATATTATGATTGATTCTGCTGTTGCCATGCCTGACGTGCAAAGCAGCGTCGATACCCGGCACATCGCCATCCAGCGCGTTGGGGTGCGCGGAGTGCGGCATCCCATGCTGATAGCCGCCGCCCAAGGGCCGGCACTGCCTACGGTTGCCACCTGGGAGCTTACCGTATCCCTGCCTGCCCACGAGAAGGGCACTCATATGTCCCGTTTCGTGGCTCTGCTCGAACAGCATCGCCAAACGCCCATGACGCCTGCGCTTTTCTGCGACATGGCGGCGTCCATGCTGGTACTTCTCAATGCCGAAAAAGGCGATATCGCGGCGTCGTTTCCGTATTTCATGAGCAAAGTGGCGCCTGTCTCCGGCGTGGCAAGCCTGATGGACTACGAAGTCAAGTGGACGGCCCGCACACAGGCCGTCGCGCGCCAGGCGGCTACCCCGCAAACGCCGGCTATCGACAAGACCGAATTCGAACTCTCCGTGCTGGTGCCTGTAACCAGCCTGTGTCCATGCTCCAAGGCCATTTCGGAATATGGCGCGCACAATCAGCGCTCGCATATTAAAGTCGATGCCGTATTCGCCGACCCAGCAGCCGTTGACGTCGATACGCTCATACGCGCGATCGAACAGCAGGCATCGTGCGAACTTTGGGGGCTGCTCAAGCGCGGCGACGAAAAATACGTCACCGAGCGGGCCTACGAAAATCCTAAGTTTGTCGAAGACCTCGTGCGCGACGTGGCCGTGCAGCTTCAGAATCTGGCCGGCGTCCAGCGCTTCCGGGTAGAGGCCGAAAACTTCGAATCTATACACAATCACTCTGCATATGCTGTAGTCGAAGGGTAGGCCGCCCGCTTGCGCAACCAGTCGCGCTTGCAGGTGTCCGATTAACAGTGGTAGAATGCTTGGTTGTTTCTTGCTCGACCCATAGTTGTGATGCTTCACGTCGCCTTTGCGCGGCTCCGGGGTTTTATGGGCGGGCTGTTCCTTTTGATGGCGGCGATAGTGCCGATTGCATCAAAAGATATCCACAAGGAGTGTAGTTTATGCGTCACTACGAAGTAGTGTTTATTGTGCATCCCGATCAAAGCGAGCAAGTGCCCGCCATGATCGAACGTTACTCGGCAGTGGTTACCAGCAATGGTGGCCAGATTCATCGCCTGGAAGACTGGGGCCGCCGTCAACTGGCTTACCCTATCCAGAAGCTGGTGAAGGCTCATTATGTTTGTTTCAATATCGAATGCGGCCAAACCGTGCTCGACGAACTCGAACATTCTTTCCGCTACAACGACGCCATCTTGCGCCACCTGCTCATCAAGACAAAGAAAGCGCACACTGCGCCGTCGCTCATGATGAAGTCGGTCGAGCGTGAAGAAGCCCGTAAGGCAAGCGCTGAAGTTGCTCCGGCACCACAGGCGGAATAAGGACCTGTGTCTCGAGCCAACGCGTGAATCATGTTCTTTTGACTGCCTCAGCCCTCGAGGTCAAACCTTTAAGGTATACCCCGGCAGGCTTGCCAGCAGTTGAAATGATGTTGAGTCACGAGTCGGAAGTCCAGGAGGCCGGCCATATGCGCCGAATCGAACTGGTACTTGCCGCGGTTGCTCTGGGAGACATCGCCTTGTTGTTGGCCGATACCCCTTTGGGTGCGTCTTTGTCGATCGAGGGCTTTCTGGCCCCGGCGCGCAAGGGCTCCAACAAATTGGTATTGCACATACAGCAGGCAAATCGGGTTTTTGCCGGCGGCGCCAGCGCCGTTGTATAGCAGGAATCATTGCAAATCGCTGCGCGAGCGAATAAACGCTCGATGCATGAAACATACAGCTTGGGCTAAGCCCAGACATTAAAGAGGCACATTATGGCTTTCTTCAAAAAAGGCAAAGAAAAACGGAAGTTCACGCAACAAAACCCGCTGTTCAAACGTCGCAAGTTCTGCCGTTTCACAGCCGCCAATGTTGACGAGATCGACTACAAGGATCTGGATACACTGCGTGATTTCATCCAGGAAAACGGCAAGATCATTCCTGCGCGTTTGACCGGTACCAAGGCACATTACCAACGTCAGCTGGACACCGCGATCAAGCGTTCGCGTTTCCTGGCGTTGTTGCCTTACACCGATAACCACAACTAATCCGGGACCTATCGTCATGCAAATTATTCTGCTCGAAAAAGTCGTCAATCTGGGTAACCTGGGTGAAGTCGTCCGCGTACGCGATGGTTATGCCCGCAACTACCTGATTCCTCAAAAAATCGCCCGCCGCGCTACTGAAACTGCTTTGAAAGAGTTTGAAGAGCGCCGCGCCGAACTCGAAAAAGTTCAGGCCGCGAAGCTGGCTGCAGCACAGGCAACTGGCGAGAAGCTGGCCGATGTGACTGTTGTCATTTCGCAGAAAGCCGGTGTCGATGGCCGCTTGTTCGGTTCCGTCACCAGCATGGATATCGCTGCCGCGTTGGTCAAGCAAGGCTACACCACGGTCGAGAAGTCGCAAGTCCGCTTGCCCGATGGCGCCATCAAGGCCGTCGGCGAGTTCCCCGTGTCCGTTGCCCTGCACGCCGATGTGGTGGCCGACATCACGGTCCGTGTACAAGGCGAAATGGCCTGATCCTGCATCAGCCACGTGGTACATTCCTTGGTTCCGGAATGTACACCTCGCCCGCATGAAGCAAAAAGCCGGTGTATGCCGGCTTTTTGTATTTTGATCAGATTTGTTCCGGAGCGTCGATTTGGACAGCAAGAAGAAAGACAGCGATCCGCAGCTGGATTACCTGCGCGTGCCGCCGCATTCGGTCGAGGCCGAGCAGTCGGTGCTGGGCGGGCTGTTGCTGGACAACGCCGCCTACGACCGCATAACCGATGTATTGAACGAAGACGATTTTTATCGTTTCGATCACAAGCTCATCTGGCAGCACATCACCCGGCTTGTCAGCCTGGCGCGCCCCGCCGACGTGGTTACCGTAAATGAGTCGCTTGCCAGTGCCGGCAAGTCCGACGAGGTGGGCGGGCTGGCCTACCTGAATGCCTTGGCGCATAACACGCCATCGGCCGCCAATATCAGGCGTTATGCCGAAATCGTTCGCGAACGTTCGATGTTGCGCAAGCTGGTCTCGGTCGCCGACGAAATATCGGCTGCGGCATTCAACCCGCAGGGAAAAGAAGCACGCCAATTGCTGGATGAAGCCGAATCCCGGGTGTTCCAGATTTCGCAGGAAGGCTCGCGCGGCACGACGGGCTTTCAGGAAATCCAGCCCTTGCTGACACAAGTGGTCGAACGCATCGACGAACTGTATCACCGCGAGGGTGATTCCGACATCACCGGCGTGCCCACCGGCTTTGCCGACCTTGACCGCATGACGTCCGGTTTGCAGGCCGGCGACCTGGTCATCGTGGCCGGCCGGCCGTCCATGGGCAAGACGTCGTTTTCCATGAATATCGGCGAGCATGTCGCCATCGAGCAGGGCCTGCCGGTTGCCGTGTTCTCCATGGAAATGGGCGCGGTGCAGCTGGCCATGCGTATGGTGGGTTCGGTCGGAATGCTGGACCAGCATCGCATGCGCACCGGCAAGCTCACGGCGGATGACTGGCCCAAGCTTACCCATGCCGTGCAGCAGGTGCAGGAGGCGCAGATCTACATTGACGAGACGCCGGCACTGACATCCATGGAGCTCCGGGCGCGATCACGCCGGCTGGCAAGGCAATGTGGTCAACTGGGTCTGATCATTATCGACTATATGCAGTTGATGTCGGCGAACTCCTCCGGCGAAAACCGGGCCACCGAAATTTCCGAGATCAGCCGGTCGCTGAAGGGGCTGGCCAAGGAACTGCAATGTCCGCTTATTGCGCTGTCGCAGCTGAATCGCAGCCTCGAGCAGCGTCCCAACAAGCGCCCGGTCATGAGCGATCTGCGCGAGTCGGGCGCTATCGAGCAGGATGCCGACCTGATTTTGTTTATTTACCGCGACGAAGTCTATAACCCGGATTCACCAGACAAGGGTACGGCCGAGATCATTGTGGGTAAGCAACGTAACGGTCCAATAGGCAGTGTGCGCCTGACCTTCCAGGGAGCCAGCACCCGGTTCTTGAATTACACCACGGGAATGGGGTAGAGCATTTTTGGTCTGAGAGTTTACAAGGCTTGTTTTAGTCACAAGGCTCGCTGCGGCTACAAGGTTTGTTGCAGCTACAAGGCTCGTCGCGGCGCGGGGGCGTTGGGACGGTTTTTCGTTCTTTAGAAAGGCGGGTGCATCGGGGGCTGCTCCGGCTTCGCGCGCTACGCCCATGGCGTTGCCATGGGTACCCGTTACGCTCAGCCCCATCGAGGCGTCCGCGGAACTCGCCCGGTCGGGCCAGTGGCCCGACATTCGCCGGGCTCGGACAGCCGCGGCCTTGCCTCCTCGCTGGCACTGAGCGTAACGGCGTGCGCGAGGCGCCTGCACAGCCCCCGACACACCCGCCTTTTTGTTTTAGCGTAGCTTGGAGCAGTCCATTTGCCACCGTGCACGTACGTGCCCCGCACCGATGTAAAAGCGCCCGGTGTCCGACCCGACCTGCTACTGTCGTCAGGCAGAAAAGGCCAGGAATCAGGCCGTGAGGCCGGCAAGTTTCCCCTTGCGCAGTTGTCCGGGGTGGGTGGGGGCAGTCCGGCGTGTAGGCGTGCGCCGCGTGCTGACGTAGGGAAGCCGGGGGATGTCGTCGGCCGCTGTCTGACCGGCGCGCAGCGCCGGGAGTTCGGCCGACGCCCGGGTGGACGAGGCAGGCGCGGAACCAAGCACGCCGTGCCGGACTGGCCCCACCCACCCCGGGCAACGTCATCAGAGCAGGACAGCGTCACTAAAGCAAAGTGCCGTAGACACTTGAACCGAAAAATTCTCTAAAGTCCGGCGGCGCGACCTGCATGTGCGCCGCGCATCACAGCGGCCCACCTGCGGCGTCGGTCTTGTCTACGGGCGCCGCGCGTAGGCGCCGGCTATCATCGCGCAGATGATCAGCTGTATCTGATGAAATATCATCAACGGCAGTACGATGGCGCCTACTGAACCGCCGGCGAACAGGATGTTGGCGATGGGAATTCCGCTGCTCAGGCTTTTCTTGGAGCCGCAGAACAGCAAGGTGATGCGGTCGGCCACATTGAATTTGAACAGGCGTCCGAGCAACAGCGAGATGCCCAGCACCAGGCCCAGAAGGACCAGGGAAATGATCACCAGCGCGGCGAGAGCCGACAGAGGCGTCTGGGACCATAGTCCGCCGATCACGGCTTCGGAAAACGCCGTATAAACCACCAGCAATATGGATCCTTGATCCACGATTTTCAGCATGCGGCTGCGCTTGACGACCCATGCGCCTATCCAGCGCCTGAGAATTTGCCCCAACACGAATGGCAGCAGCAATTGCAGCATGATCTTGCCGACGGCATCGAATGACAGGGGCACATTGCTCGCGCTGCTGCCGGCGAGCACCAGGCCCACAAGTACAGGAGTCACGAAGACGCCCAGCAGGCTGGACGCCGAGGCGCTGCACACCGCCGCAGGCACATTGCCCCGCGCAATGGAGGTGAACGCAATGGCGGATTGGACCGTGGCCGGCAAACAGCACAGGAATAGTATGCCGGTGTAGAGGTCGGGGGTCAGATAGGGTTTCAGCAGCGGCCCGGACACGATCCCGAGTGTCGGAAAGACCAGGAATGTCACGGCGAAAATGGTGCTGTGCAGGCGCCAGTGCGATGCCCCCGCGATAATGGCTTCGCGCGACAGTCGCGCGCCATGCAGGAAAAAGAGCAGGGCGATGGCCAGGTTGGTAATCCAGCCGAAAATGGGAGTGGCTATGCCGTGGGCCGGTATGAAGCTGGCAAGCAGGATGGCGAAAAAGAGCTTGATCAGAAAGGGATCGATAGATATTCGTGGGGTCATCGGGGATACAGCAGAGAGGTTGCGGAAGGATGTGCCGGCGGATGTCCGCCGTCACACAATATAGTCGCTATCCGGCGTCATTGATAAGGCGAGATCGTAGGCTGAACGCAGGGAGCCGGCTTCCGCGATGCCTTGCCCCGCAATGTCGAAGGCCGTGCCGTGGTCCACGCTGGTACGCACGAAGGGCAGCCCTACTGTCACGTTCACACCTTCATCGACGCCCAGGTATTTGACGGGTATCAGGCCCTGGTCGTGGTATTGCGCCACCACGATATCGAATTCGCCCCGGCGGGCCCGCATGAACACAGTGTCGCCCGGAAATGGACCGTTGACGTCCATGCCTTCGGTCCGGGCCTGGTTGATGGCGGGTGTGATGATTGTGATTTCTTCTTGCCCGAATCGACCATCTTCGCCGGCGTGCGGATTCAGTCCGGCGACTGCGATGCGGGGCTGTTCAATGCCTGCCTGCAGGCAGGCCCGGTGGGCCAGCCGTATGGTGTCGAGTTCGGTCTCGTAGGTGATCGTTGTACTGACCTGTTGCAGCGGCACATGTATGGTGACCAGAATGACGCGCAGTTCCGGATTGGCAAGCATCATGGCGTAGCGCGATGTGCCGGTACGTTGCGCCAGGATTTCCGTATGGCCCGGAAAATCTATGCCACCGGCCTGCATTGCCTTCTTGTTGAGCGGAGCGGTGACGATGGCGCGCAGTAGCCCGGCCTGTGCATCGTCGATGGCGTGGCACAAATACTCGTAAGCGCCACGGCCCGCTTCGGCGCTGAGCTGGCCGGGCTGCAGGCTGGCCGGCAGGGCCTGCCACCGGTTCAGTACAGGAATTGAACCGGGCTTGGGATAGGCGAGCCCGGCTTCGCTGACCAGCTCCACGTGCAAGGATTCCGACATATTCAGCTGCGCGATGGTGGCTTCCAGGACGCCCGC
The DNA here is from genome assembly GCA_036675275.1 of Pseudomonas sp. Classification (GTDB taxonomy): domain Bacteria; phylum Pseudomonadota; class Gammaproteobacteria; order Burkholderiales; family Burkholderiaceae_B; genus Pollutimonas. The sequence continues at coordinate 200,132 of JAKFFG010000023.1, forward strand.
ATCGCCATACACCAGTGCGGGGTAGGGCAAGCCGGCGGCAAACAGCTTAATGATTATTTCCGGGCCGATGCCTGCCGCGTCGCCCATGGTGAGTCCTATCGGTACGAGTGAAGTCTTGCTCATCTTAGGCGCAAAGATTTATAGGGCTTCGCTGGCGTAGTCGGCCAGGCGTGAACGTTCGCCCCGCTGCAAGGTAATATGTCCGGCATGTGGCCAGCCCTTGAAGCGGTCGACCACAAAGGTCAGTCCTGAACTACCCTCGGTAAGATAAGGGGTATCGATCTGGGCGATATTGCCCAGGCATATGATTTTCGTTCCGGGCCCCGCACGGGTGACCAGGGTCTTCATCTGCTTGGGCGTCAGATTCTGGGCTTCGTCGATGATCAGTATCTTGTTCATGAACGTGCGGCCCCGCATAAAGTTCAGCGACTTGACCTTGATGCGCGAGCGTATGAGTTCCATGGTCGCGTTCTTGGTCCAGTCCTGTCCGCCGGCGGCCGGCGCCATGTCGCTATTCGCGGGCCCCAGATGGAGCACTTCAAGATTGTCTTCCAGCGCGCCCATCCAGGGCAGCATTTTCTCTTCCTCGGTACCGGGCAGAAAGCCGATATCGTCGCCCACCGGCACAGTGGCCCGCGTAATGATGATTTCGTTGTAGCGTTTGGTCTCCAGCGTTTGCGTCAGCGCGGCCGCCAGGGCCAGCAGCGTTTTGCCCGTGCCCGCCTGGCCCAGCAGCGAGACAAAGTCGCAGTCGGGATTCATGAGCAGATTCAGGGCGAAATTCTGTTCGCGGTTGCGCGCGGTGATGCCCCATACATTGTTCTTGCCGTGACTGTAGTCTCGCAGGGTGGCCAGCACGGCGCTTGTGCCGCTGACTTCCTTGACTTGGGCCTGCAAGGGGAGTTCGCCATCGAAATATACGAACTCGTTGACGATGAACTCGGAGCATAGAGGCCCTTTGATCCGGTAGAAGGTCGTGCCGCCTTGCTGCCACGATTCGACATCCTTGCCATGCTTGAGCCAGAAGTTTTCCGGCAAGGGCATGACGCCGTCATATAAAAGGTCGGAGTCGTCCAGGACATGGTCGTTCAGGTAGTCCTCGGCGGGCAGGCCCAGCGAACGCGCCTTCAAGCGTATGTTGATATCCTTGGATACCAGGACGACGGCTCGTTTTGGATACGCTGCCTGCAGTGCATGCACCACGTTCAGGATGACATTGTCGGCCTTGCCCAGGGGCAATTCGATAGGAAGCTGCGAATGCAGTGCGCTGGTCTGAAAATGCAGGCGGCCCAGGGCTTCCTGGTTGCCCAGCGCGTCCAGCTCGACGCCGGGTTCCAGTTCGGTCGAGGTACCCACCAACCCATCGAGGAAACGGCTAACCTGACGCGCGTTGCGCGCTACTTCGGACATCCCTTTTTTCTGATGATCGAGTTCTTCGAGCACGATCATGGGCAGGAAAATATCGTGTTCCTCGAACTTGAACAGTGAGTTCGAATCGTGCAGCAGTACGTTGGTGTCCAGCACAAACAGCTTGCGCTTGGCGGCGGGCAGCCGGGACTTGCGTGGCTTGCGCGACGGCACTACGGACAAGGGCGGTGCCAGGGGAATACTTGCCGGCGCACTGGCAGGCGCCGGTGTTGTGGACCGAGCCGGCGCGGGCTTGGCGGACGCGCGTTTTACCGGCGATTTACGCTCTGGAGTACGGGCACCAGGAGCTGTCAGTGCTTCTGCATGCCTGGGCGCATCGGTTGTGTCGTTGTAAGCAACAGGGGAAATCATGGCTCCCATGCGGGTCGGCAACTTCGGTAGCGGCATAAGGTGGGTGCTCCCTGAGCGTTCTGGTAAGTGATAATAACCGTGGTAGCCGAAATCAATGAACGACAGGCTGCCCGTGTGGCGTCAGGCCTGTTCGCGCACCGCTTTCAATACTTCGTCAACGTGACCGGGAACTCGAAGGCCGCGCCATTCTTGAATCAGTACGCCTTGCTTGTCGATCAGGAAGGTGCTGCGTTCGATCCCCCGTACCTGTTTACCGTACATGTTTTTCATTTTCATGACGTTGAACAGTTGGCACAAGTCTTCGTCGGGGTCGGCAATGAGCGCAAAGGGCAGATTTTGCTTGTCGGTAAAGCTGACGTGCGACTTGAGCGAGTCGCGCGAGACGCCGATGATCTGACATCCGGCATCGGCAAATTCCTGGTGGCGATCGCGAAAGCCCTGGCCTTGCGTGGTACAGCCTGGTGTATTGTCTTTGGGGTAGAAGTACAGGACAGTATGGCGTCCGCGCAACGATTCGAGGCTAATGTCCCCGTGAGTGCTTGCCGCAGCGAAGGCGGGAATGGGTTTTCCAATGGTTACTTCAGTCATTCGTCTTCCTCAAGGGGCAGGAGGGCGACAATGACGCGGCGCCCTTCGGCCATCAAAATGTTGTAAGTCCGGGCTGCTGCGTGGGTGCTCATGGCTTCTACGCCTATGCCTGCGTCGAGCAGCGGCCGTGTGATGTGGACGGGCAGCAGGTGCTGTTTGCTTCCCGTGCCGATCAGCAGCACCTCCGGCGCGCCTGCCGGCTTTTGCGGCGCAACACCGGCATCGAGGAAAGCCATGGGATCGGTACTGGCCGCCGTAAGCCCGGCGATCGCGAGCAGCGTATCGGCGGTAATGTCGCCAACGACCTTCACCGGCCATGTATTGATGTCGCCTTCAGGGCCGAAATAAACGGCGTGCCCGTAAGAGACCTCGTTGATTTCTATGTAATCATGCCCGTATGCGGTCACGGTATTGAGCGCCGGGTTGGTTTCGCTTTGCAATTGCACAAAAAAAACTCCAAAAGTCTTGAAGATCATAGCGCAAAGCCAGTTCAATTATGACGGCTTCGCCTTTTTTTTGGATCGTTTAAACTACTCAGCTGTTTAACTTTCCGCATTTTGTCGCCCAAGGACCATCATGACGAGTTTTCCGCGTATAGAGCGTTTGCCGCCCTATGTTTTCAACATTACCGGCGAATTGAAAATGGCGGCGCGGCGACGAGGCGAAGACATCATCGATATGTCCATGGGCAATCCGGATGGCCCTACCCCCAAGCATATTGTCGATAAGCTAGTGGAGGCCGCTTCCAGGCCCGATACGCACGGTTATTCAGTCTCCAAGGGCATACCTCGACTGCGCAAGGCGATATCCGGGTGGTACGAACGCCGCTACGGCGTACAGATCGATCCTGATTCGGAAGCCATAGTCACCATAGGCTCCAAGGAAGGTCTGGCGCACCTGATGCTGGCCACCCTGGACCGGGGCGATACGGTGCTGGTGCCCAATCCCAGTTATCCCATTCATATCTACGGCGCGGTCATCGCCGGTGCGAACATACGTTCTGTCCCCATGACGCCAGGCCTGGATTTCTTCGAAGAGATCGACAGGGCGGTCCGCGAAAGCATACCCAAGCCGAAAATGATGATTCTGGGTTTTCCCAGCAATCCAACTGCCCAGTGTGTCGACCTGTCTTTCTTCGAGCGGGTTATTGCGCTGGCTAAAGAACACAATATTCTGGTCGTGCACGACCTGGCATATGCCGATATCACCTTCGATGGCTATGTCGCGCCGTCCATCATGCAGGTCGAGGGCGCGCGCGATGTGGCCGTTGAGTTCTTCACCATGAGCAAAAGCTACAATATGGCGGGCTGGCGCGTGGGTTTCATGGTCGGCAACCAGGAATTGGTCAACGCCCTGGCGCGCATCAAGAGCTATCACGATTATGGCACGTTCACGCCCATTCAGGTTGCCTCGATCGCCGCGCTGGAAGGTCCGCAGGATGGCGTGCAACAGGTGGTCGAGCAATATCGGAACCGCCGCGACGTCCTGGTGAAAGGCTTGCACGAAGCCGGCTGGATGGTCGATATTCCGAAAGCATCCATGTATATCTGGGCAAAGATCCCCGAGTTCTACCAGAAGCACGGTTCGCTGGAATTCGCCAAGCGGCTGCTGGCCGATGCCAAGGTGGCCGTCTCGCCGGGAGTAGGCTTCGGCGAGTATGGCGACGACTACGTGCGCTTTGCCCTCATCGAAAACGAGCAGCGTACCCGCCAGGCGGTGCGCGGCATTAAAGAAATGTTCCGCAAGGACGGGTTGGGTAAGTAAATAAATGAGTCCTATCAAAGTTGGTCTATTGGGTCTGGGTGTTGTAGGCGGCGGAACCTGGAAAGTATTGACACAAAACGCCGAGGAAATCGCACGACGGGCCGGCAGGCGTATTGAGGTCGCCGCCGTGGCCGTGCGCGACACGGAAAAGGCCAGGCGCCTGGTTGGTAACCAGGTACCGGTCACGACAGACGGCATGGACATCGTGCGCAACCCCGATATCGATATTGTCGTGGAGCTCATCGGCGGCGACACCCTGGCGTATGATCTGGTCATGGAAGCCATTCACCAGGGCAAGCATGTCGTCACCGCTAACAAGGCATTGCTTGCGCGGCATGGCAACGAAATCTTTGCCGCGGCGCATGCAAAGGGCGTCATGGTGGTGTTCGAAGCCGCCGTTGCCGGCGGCATACCCATCGTCAAGGCTATACGCGAAGGCCTTACCGCCAATCGGATTCAATGGCTGGCCGGCATCATCAACGGGACGACCAACTTCATTCTGTCGGAAATGCGTTCGCGCGGCTTGCCCTTTAACGCAGTGCTGTCCGAAGCGCAGCGGCTGGGCTATGCCGAGACCGATCCCACCTTCGACATCGAAGGCATAGACGCGGCGCACAAGCTCACGCTTCTGGCCTCATTGGCCTTCGGCATTCCGGTGCAGTTCAATAAAGCGCATGTCGAAGGCATTGCCGCACTGGCGCAGGAAGACATCGCGCACGCCGAGCGCCTGGGCTATCGCATCAAGCTGCTTGGCATTACCCGCCGACGCCCCGAGGGCATCGAACTGCGCGTGCATCCCACGCTCGTGCCCATCGAGTGCCTGCTGGCCAATGTAGAAGGCGCCATGAATGCCGTGCTGGTGCATGGCGACGCCGTCGGCCCTACTTTGTATTACGGCCAGGGCGCTGGGGAACTGCCTACGGCTTCGGCCGTCATTGCAGACTTGGTCGATGTTACGCGTCTGCAAACTGCGGATCCCGATCATCGCGTGCCGCATCTGGCCTTCCAGCCCGATGCCATGGACGACATCGCCATTCTGCCCATTGCCGAGGTTCAATCCTCGTATTACTTGCGCCTGCGTGTCGAGGACCGCCCCGGCGTGCTGGCCGATCTGGCCCGCATATTGTCCGACGCCGGAATATCCATCGGCTCGATGTTCCAGGAACCCCACGGAACGTCGGAAGCCGACATTATCTTCCTGTCGCATTCGGCACGGGAAGGCGACGTCGAGGCGGCACTCCAGAGTATTCAGGCACTGCCTTTCGTACTTTCCCAGGTAACGCGCTTGCGCGTGGAGAATCTAGTATGAAGTACCGTTCAACGCGTGGGGGCATGGCCTCCATGGCCTTTTCCGATATCCTGCTCGAGGGCCTGGCACCCGATGGCGGCCTTACGCTGCCGGAAAGCCTTCCGCTCATCAGCACGGCCACGCTCGAGTCGTGGCGCGATCTGGACTACGCTGACTTGGCCACTGAAATTCTTGGCCTGTTCATAGGCGATATTCCCCGCGATGATCTTTCCCGGCTTACGCATGCGGCCTATAACGCCGAAGTGTTTCCGGGGGCACAAATGGTGCCGCTCAAGCCGCTGTCCAAGGGCGTCAGCCTGCTTGGCCTCTCCGAAGGCCCGACTCTGGCATTCAAAGACATGGCCATGCAGTTCCTGGGCCAGGTTTTCGAGTATGTATTGGACAAACGCCAGGCAACCCTGAACATTCTCGGCGCGACTTCCGGCGATACCGGGTCCGCCGCGGAGTACGCCTTGCGCGGGAAACGCGGCGTGTCGGTTTTCATGCTTTCGCCCCACGGCCGGATGAGCGAATTTCAGCGCGCGCAAATGTATTCGCTGCAAGACCGGAATATTCACAACATTGCGCTAAAAGGCGTGTTCGACGAGTGCCAGGATATCGTCAAGGCGCTTGCCGGAGACCTTCAGTTCAAGTCCAGCCACCACCTGGGCGCGGTGAACTCCATCAACTGGGCCCGCATAGCGGCGCAGGTCGTTTACTATTTCTGGGGCTGGCTGCGTGCCACCTCGGCGCCGCAGCTGCAAGTGTCGTTCGCCGTGCCTTCGGGCAACTTCGGCAATATTCTTGCCGGCCATATCGCCCGTCAAATGGGCCTGCCGGTTCGCAGGCTGGTTCTTGCCACCAACGAAAACAATGTGCTTGAGGAATTCTTCCGTACAGGAATATACCGTCCGCGTTCGGCCGCCGATACCCATGCAACATCCAGCCCGTCCATGGATATTTCCCGTGCATCGAATTTCGAGCGTTTCGTATTCGACCTGCTCGACCAGGATGCCGAGCAGGTTCGTGACTGCTGGAAGCAGCTGGAGCTCAACGGCGAGTTCGATCTCAGCCGGTTCTTGCCTTCGTTCGAGTCACGTTACGGTTTCGTGGCCGGCGTCAGCAACCATCAGGATAGGCTGGCGACGATCAAGAAGGTATACGGCGAAAACGGCATGCTGATCGATCCGCATACCGCCGACGCCGTAAAAGTCGCCGCTGACTATATCGAGGAAGGTATTCCCATGCTGGTACTTGAGACGGCCCTGCCTGCCAAATTTGGCGAGACCATACAGGAAGCCATAGGCCGGCCTGCCCCGGTGCCCGAGCACTTGTGTGAACTGGCAGCGCTGCCGCAACGCGTGCAAGTCATGGACTGCAAGGTCGACCTGGTGCGGGATTACATTAAGCAGCATGCGCCGGTCTGAGGTGGCGTTGAATTGGAACCATGCTGCAATGAACCGTTGCATTCTAGTTCATTGCGGCTTGTTACACTGTCCGGGCACCTCATAAGGAGCTCGATATGCCAAATCAGAATCATGCGGAAACAGAAGTTACCCAGATACATCCAGATGGCCGTCGTGCCGTCGTCGTCATACGGACAGCCGGAAAGTCGTACTACCATGCTCTAGGGCCCGACGGCTTGTCGGTGGGGGTTTACGATCTTGCCGATGAAGCGAAGTCCGCAGCCGAATGGGCTTGGGACTTCCTGGAAGAGAATCCCGCGATCAAGCGGATCACTCTGATGCAGCTCATTGTCGACAAGCTCGTTGAGCAATACCCTCTGGGTTCCGCCGACGTAACTCTGGCTCCAAAGGGTTAGTGGCCGTTATGCGGGGTGCCGGGAATCCATGCTGACATCCATCAATTTTCTTGCCATTGGCATAGGCGCCGCAGCCGGTGCGATCAGCCGGTGGTTGCTGGGATTGTGGTTGAATCACCCAGGTTTGCTCTTGCCGTGGGGAACCCTGGCGGCCAACCTGGTCGGTGGTTATCTGGTGGGGCTGCTGTTGGGCGTGCTGGCGATGTACCCGGACGCGCCGACATGGCTTAAGCTGATGTTGATTACCGGCTTCCTGGGCGGGCTGACCACATTTTCAACGTTTTCCGGAGAGACAATAGGTTTGCTCGAGCGTGGCGCCTACCTGTCGGCTTTCGGTTATATCGGTTTCAGCCTGGCAGGCAGCCTGGTATTGACCTGTCTCGGTTTTGCCACGGCCAGTTTTGTGTCTTCGCTAGGCTAGGAGCGTGGGCGGTAGAAACAGTCCGGCCTGCAAAGCCATCTGCTCGGTCCATATTTCCGCCGCTTCTTGGCCCATAGAACCACTATGGGCCGGCGAATCGTCAAAAATCTGTCCTGTCGCAGCCGACTTTTCGGCTCGAACGTTTCTACCGCCCACGCTCCTGGGCGGGATCACTTTAACGTTCGATAAACGGCATGGGCGGCATCCTTGCCGCTGCGCAACGCGCCTTCCAGAACCGCCGGGTAGCCGGTATCCGTCCAGTCCCCCGCGACCCATACCCGCGGCCATGGCGTGCTATTCGAAGGGCGGTTCAGCCCGGGCACGGCAGCGAAGGTCGCCCGCTTTTCGATAATGAGCTCATGGTCGAGCACCCGGGGCATGTTGCCTGTATGCCTGCTCTGTTCCCGTATCTGTTCTATCGTCGCGGCAACGACGTCGGCCCGGGAGTGCTCCATGAAAGCCCGTGCATCGCTGATGACAATGTTCAGCAGGCATTGCGAGGCAGCGGGACCGCCGGCGCTGCGGTCGAAAAGCCATTGGCCGTAGTGCATGCGCTTGGGAAAGTCTTTGAGCAGCAGCATGGGCTGCCCCGTATCCCATGGGTGTTCGAGTTGCAGAGTCAGGGTGGCGATCGGCAGGTATTGGAATGCTGAAAGCATCGAGAGATATTGCGCGCCGGATCCGCAGGGGCTTAATTGCTGAAGCAGCCGGTGCGTGGCCGGTGCATTGCAGGCGACGACAACGGCATCGAACGGTGATCCGTCCAGCGCTACGCTTGAAGACGATGCCTGCAGTTGCCGTATGGCACGCCCGCGGTGCACATGCAGTTCGCCTGGCGTGCCGGCGGGGTCGTATTGTTCGGCATGGTCCGGCCACAATTGCGATAAATCGATCCGGGGTATCAGCACATCCGAGGCGTGGCCTGGCCCACCGAGGCTGTCTTGCAATACGCGCGCAAACAACTGCGCGCACGCAGTGTCCATGGGGGTGTTGAGCGCGGCAAGGCACAAGGGTTGCCAGAACATCTGGATGGTGTTTGATGATTGCCTACCCTGCGCCAGCCATTGCGCGACCGTCAGGCCGGGATCCACCTTCCATTTTCGCCGGCGTAATCGGGTCGTAATGGACACGATGCGCAACCGTTCCATCAGGCTCAGGCCGCGTGCGCCCAGGATGGCGCCCAGCAAATGCAGGGGAGCGGGAAGGGGGGGCGTACGCAAGGCAAAGCTGCCATCGGCCGAATCCAGGCGCAGGCGTGTGCGCAAGAACGCCTCTTCCGTATTCAGACCCAGCTCCTGCATGAGCGCCAGTGTCTCGGTGTAGGCGCCCAGCAATATGTGCTGGCCGTTGTCGATGCGGGCATTGAGCTGTGCCGAGTGCACGCCGCGGGCTCGCCCGCCCAGTGTGCGCGAGGCCTCGAATACGGTGACCGAAAAGCCATATTGCCTTAAACGGAGGGCGGCGCTGAGACCCGCCCAACCTCCACCCACTACGGCAATATTCATCGTCCCAGGCGCTGCACCAGGCTGCGGCCGCCACCCACCCAGATTTTCCACGCCAGCCAGAACTTACGGATAGGGGTCAGCGAGATGCGTTGATCCAGCACCTGCCAGTTGTCGCGTTCAATTTCCTCGAGCAAGGCGTAGTAGATGGCCGCCATCATCAGCCCAGGCCGCTGCGCGCGGCGGTCGGCTTCGGGCAAGGCCTGCATGGCTTCGCGGTAGCACTGGCGCGCGCGCTCGGTCTGGAAGCGCATCAGTTCCACGAACCGTTCCGAATGCTGCCTGTCGATGATTTCAGTTGCGGTGACATTGAATTTTTGCATGTCGTCGACGGGCAGGTAAATGCGGCCGCGACGCGCGTCATCGCCAACGTCTCGAATAATATTGGTGAGTTGAAATGCAAGCCCGAGTTTTTCGGCATAGACCAAAGTTTCGGGTTGCGTATAGCCGAAAATGCTGGCCGACAATTCACCCACTACCCCTGCCGCATGCCAGCAATATTTGCGCAGGCCAGGCCAGTCGAAGTAGCGCGACTGGTCCAGGTCCATCTCCATACCTTCCACAATGGCGTGCAGGCGTTCCGAAGTGAGTTGGTAGACGTGAATGTGGGGCAACAGGGCCTGCATGACGGGGTGTTCGGCGTGGCCGTCGTACAGGCGCTCGATCTGCGTACGCCACCATGCGAGCTTCATGCGTGCGACCGACGGCTCGTTGCATTCGTCGACCACATCGTCGACTTCGCGGCAGAATGCGTACAGCGCGGTAATGGCCCTGCGCCGTTCGGGCGGCAGGAAAAGAAAAGCGTAGTAGAAACTCGAGCCGCTCTGGGCGGCCTTGTTCTGGCAGTATTCGTCGGGACTCATGCGTAATGGTAGCGGGGCTCGGTGGGGCGGAGTGGTGACTGGACCGCGGCAAGGCGCCTTACCGTAGGGAGCGCCAAAGCAGCACGATCCAGTCGCGTTTTGTCAGTGTCGGTCGGTGGAAGAATATGTCGTAGTGTAATTGGTCGAGACGTTCAAGGATACGCAATCCCCCATGGACGACAAGCCTGAGTTCCAGGCCCACGCGTCCGGGTAGCTTGCGCGTCAGTGGCAATCCCGAAGCAAGCAGTTCGCGCGCCTGTTGAACCTGCGCTTGCATCAGCGCCTGCCATGCGGGATCCGCGTGCCGCTTTTGCGCGATATGGTTTTCGCTGACGCCGTAGCGCTTCAATTTGTCCCGGGGCAGGTAGACACGGCCTTTTTGCCAGTCCACGGCGACGTCCTGCCAGAAATTGGTTAGCTGCAGACCGGTGCAGATGGCGTCGGCCTGCACGGTGTTCTGCGCTGTGGCGGCCTGATACAAGTGCAGCATCAGTCGGCCCACCGGGTTCGCCGAGCGGCGGCAATAATCCAGCAGACTCGCGTCGTCTTCGTAGCGCGTGGTGACCACGTCCTGCTCAAAGGCCGAGAGGAGGTCAAAAAAGGGCTGCAGCGGCAGATCATGCTGCTCGATGGACTGAGCCAGAGGCTCGAATACTGGAATTCTGCCGTCGCCCTTCGGCAGATTGAGCGTGCCGGCTGCCATCTGGTGCAGTGCTTCGCGATAGCCGCCCAACTGCTCCAGGCGCTGCGCAGACGTCGCAACGCCTTCGTCGGCAATATCGTCGGCGCTGCGCGCATAGCGGTATATATTCCTGACGGGAAATTGCAGGCGGCGCGGCAACAGCAAAGATGCCACAGGGAAGTTTTCGTAATGATCGACGGCCATAGGCGGGGAGTATAAGACATGGTTGTTTGCATGCCTGCAGCTCATGGTCGTACCATTCAGCTCTTTACCCTGTTTTATTCCGGTCTTCTTGGGAAGCATCATGCCACGTCCAATATCGGCAACGATTTCGTTGCCGGCTCTAAGTCATAACCTGCACCTTGTCGGCCGGGGATTGAGCGATATAAGTCAGCGGGCCGGCCGGCGGCGGCCTAGCGTCTGGGCGGTGATCAAGGCCAATGCTTACGGGCACGGCATAGACAGCGCCGTCAAGGCTTTCAGCGGGGCCGATGGCCTGGCCATGCTGGATCTCGATGAAGCGGTACGTTGCCGGCAGCAGGGGTGGGCCGGTCCTATCCTGTTGCTGGAAGGGTTTTTCGAGCCTTCGGATATCGCCGTACTGGACCGTTACCGTTTGGCCACGACCCTGCACTGCCAGGAGCAGATCGATATGCTTTCGTCGGCCAGCGTTACACAACCCATTAACGCGTTCGTCAAGCTCAACACGGGCATGAATCGTCTGGGGTTTTCCGTTGCCGATTATCGGGCCGCGTATGAGCAAGCCCAGGCCGCTCAGGCACGAGGGATTTTGAACACCTTGGGGAAGATGACCCACTTTGCGCGGGCCGACGATGACCCCGAGGTCACACGCCAGCAACTGCAGGTGTTCGAGCAGACCACCGCCGGCTTGCCCGGCAAAGTCTCGGTCTGCAATTCGGCGGCCACTCTCACGCCCGATGTCTGGTCGTCCATCCCGGATGAGGAGCAATGGGTACGCCCGGGCATCTGTCTGTACGGCGCATCGCCTTTTGCCGACAAATCGGCCGACTCTCTGGGCTTGCATGCGGCCATGACACTGTCCTCCAGGTTGATCAGTGTGCGCGACATTCCGTCGGGCGGCTCCATAGGCTATGGACACATGTTCACGTCCAGCCGGCCGATGCGCATAGGCGTCGTGGCTTGCGGCTATGCCGACGGTTATCCCCGGCACGCCGGCACCGGCACACCGGTCACCGTCGACGGGGTGCGTACGCGCCTTCTCGGTCGTGTGTCCATGGATATGCTGGTGGTTGACCTGAGTCCAGTGCCCCAGGCCCATGTAGGTTCGGGTGTGGTGTTGTGGGGCGCAGGCGGTCCTTCGGTCGATGAAGTGGCCCAGGCGGCCGGGACGATAGGTTATGAACTGCTTTGCGCCGTGGCTGCTCGCGTGTCCAAAATTGTCATTCCTTAGCTACGCACAAGGCTAAAACTGGGGTTTAATCGGTGCTTGGGATGGGAGCGCGGCCGGGCTCCCGACGAACGCTAAAAGGAAATCGCGTGAAAGATAAATGTGTACTGGTGACAGGGGCCACCAAGGGAATAGGGTGGGCAATCAGCAGGCGGCTGGCCGATCTGGGCTGCCATGTGGTCGGCCTGGCCCGTCATACCCAGGATATCGATTTTCCGGGCTACCTGTATTCCTGCGATCTGCACAATGCCGGAGAAACCGAGGACATTCTGCGGGTCATACGCGAAAAATATCCCGTCGACGCCGTGGTCAACAATGTAGGCCTGGTCATGCCCGAGCCTCTTGGCGAAGTCGACCTGGCTTCGCTTTACCAGGTGTTCGACCTGAACGTCCGGGTCGCGGTCCAGGTAACGCAAACTTTCATCCCTTCGATGAAGGCGCGCAAGGAAGGCCGTATCGTCAATATATGCAGCCGCGTGACGCACGGCGCGGTCCATCGCACCAGTTATTCCGCGGCAAAAAGCGCTCTTGTCGGCTGTACCAAAACGTGGGCCCTCGAACTTGCGCCTTATGGCATTACGGTGAATGCGGTTTCGCCAGGCCCGGTCGACACCGAACTGTTCCGCGCCACGCACACGGCGGGCAGCGATGCCGAAAAGAAAGCGCTGGCCTCGATACCCATGGGCCGCTTCGGTCAGCCTGCCGACGTGGCGGCGGCAGTAACCTTTCTGCTGGGCAATGAGGCCGGCTTCATCACCGGTCAGGTGTTGGGCGTGGACGGCGGCGGCAGTTTGGCCGGCCGTTAAAACCGGCGGGCCGGTTAAACTCGCTGCATGGCCAAGATCAAAACTTTATTCGTTTGCAGCGAGTGCGGGGGAAGCTGCCCCAAATGGGAAGGCAAGTGCCCCCATTGCAATGCCTGGAATACCTTGCAGGAATCGCGGGAGACCGGGGTGTCGGCGCACCGGTTTGCGCCGTTGGCCGGAAGCAGCCCGATACGCAGCCTGGCCGAAATCGAGGCGCGGGAATTGCCCCGTCAGCCCACGGGCATCAGCGAATTCGACCGCGTGTTGGGTGGCGGCCTCGTCAAAGGAGCTGTTGTCCTCATCGGCGGCGATCCGGGTATCGGAAAATCCACGCTGTTGCTCCAGGCGCTGGTGTCGCTCTCGCACGCGGTCAAGGTGCTGTATGTCACCGGAGAAGAATCCGCCGAGCAGGTGGCCTTGCGGGCGAGACGGCTGGAACTGGCAACGGGCGACGTAGACCTGCTTGCCGAAATCCGTCTCGAAGCCATCATGGCCGCGCTGGTCGAGCAGCGTCCCAGCGTGGCGGTCATCGATTCCATTCAAACCTTGTATTCCAGCGAGCTGAGCGCCGCGCCAGGTTCCGTGTCGCAAGTGCGCGAGTGTGCGGCGCAGCTTACGCGCATGGCCAAGCAGACCGGCATCACCATTGTTCTTATCGGGCACGTTACCAAGGATGGCACGCTGGCGGGGCCGCGGGTGCTCGAACATATCGTCGACACCGTCCTGTATTTCGAAGGCGACACCCATTCCTCGTTTCGCCTGGTGCGGGCCTTCAAGAATCGCTTTGGCGCCGTCAACGAACTGGGCGTCTTTGCCATGACCGATCGCGGTCTGCGTGGCGTGGCCAATCCTTCCGCGCTATTCCTGTCGCAACACGCGCAAGATGTCGCCGGTTCCTGCGTCATGGCGACACAGGAAGGGACGCGGCCTCTGCTGGTGGAAATCCAGGCGCTGGTGGATACGGCTCATGTGCCGAACCCGCGCCGCTTGTCCGTAGGCTTGGAAGGCACCCGGCTTGCCATGCTGCTGGCGGTGCTTCATCGGCACGCAGGGGTCGTTACCTTCGACCAGGACGTCTTCGTCAACGCCGTCGGGGGAGTAAAGATTACCGAGCCGGCGGCCGATCTGGCGGTCCTGCTTGCCATTGTGTCGTCGCTGCGCGACCGGTCCTTGCCGAAAGGGCTGGTCGTTTTTGGCGAAGTCGGCCTGGCCGGCGAAATCCGTCCCGCGCCGCGCGGGCAGGAGCGCCTCAAAGAGGCCGCCAAGCTGGGCTTCAGCGTGGCCCTGATTCCCAAAGCCAATGCTCCCAAGCAGCCCATAGAGGGGCTCGAGATATGGGCGGTGGATCGCGTAGAATCCGCCATCGAGCGCTTACGCTAGCTTAGAGGGGTGTGTGTTGGAATGGTATGGGGTAGTGCTGGCCTGTTTGGCGGCGGGCGCAGTGATTGGTTTCGCAGGTGGTGTGCTGGGCATAGGCGGCGGTCTGCTTGCCATTCCCCTGCTTGGGCTGCTGCTGGGCATGGATCAGCAGGCAGCGCAGGGCACGGCGCTGATCATGGTGCTTCCCGCCGTGCTCATGACGGTGCGCAAATACAACCAGAAAGCAAAGATCAATTTCCATGCGGCCGGCGCCGGCGCCGCGAGCTCTGTCATTTTCACCTGGATAGGCGCCCAGATTGCATTGGGCATAGACCCGCCGCTGCTGCGGCAGATTTATGCCATCTTCGTGCTTGCCATTGCCTTGTTCTATTTTTATCAAAGCAGCCGGCGTTCGGAACTAAAAGGCCGGATGGGCAAGCCGCGGCGCAACGTCGAGGATTTTCATAAAGGCTGGTTCGCCCTCATAGGATCGATCGCGGGGCTGGCCGGCGGCATCTTCGGCGTGGGGGGCTCGGTTCTGGTCGTCCCGATACTTACGACAGTTTTCCGCCTGACTCAAACCGGTGCCCAGGCCCTGGCGCTGACCATGGTCATACCTGGAACCTTTGTCGCACTGTTCGCCTACGCCGCACATGGGCAGGCAGACTGGATGGTGGGGATTCCGATGGCGCTGGGCAGCATTTTCCTGGTGCCTTATGGCGTGAAGCTGGCATATTCATTGCCGGAGCCGAGGTTGAAACTGGCCTTTGCCTGTATGCTTCTGGTTATCATGGTTCTGTTGTTGATGAAGGCCTGACCTCATGCGTTCAAGCAAATTTCCGGACATCCGGCTGGGCGTGCGCGCGCTGCGGCGCGACTGGCACTCGGGAGAAATTCGCCTGCTGATGCTGGCGCTGATCATCGCAGTGTCGGCGGTAACCAGCGTGGGCTTTCTTGCCGACCGCGTAGGGCGCGCGCTGGAGCGCGATTCGGCGCAAATGCTTGGTGCCGATCTCGTCATCCAGGCCGATGAAGCTGTTCCCCGCCAGTTTGCCGACAAAGCCGGCGAACTGCATCTTGCCACGGCGCGCACCTTGCAGTTTCCCTCCATGGTAAGCAGCGGCGAGGGCGCTCAACTGGTATCGCTCAAAGCCGTCTCGCCCGGATACCCTTTACGCGGTCAACTGCGCCTTGCCGATACGGCCACGGGAAAAGGTGAAATGCTGCGCCAGCAACCCCAGCCGGGGACGGTCTGGGTCGATGCTCAAGTTTTGGGCTTGCTCGGTATAGCCATAGGCGATGCATTGACCGTGGGCGATGCGGTCATGACGGTTGCCAAGGTGATCTCGCATGAACCGGATCGCGGCATGCAATTTGTCAATGTGGCGCCGCGGCTGATGATGAGTCTTGCTGATTTGCCGCAAACAGGCCTGGTTGCACCGGGCAGTCGTATCGCTTACCAGTTGATGGTCGCGGGTGATCCCGATGCGGTTGCGCGCTACCAGTCCTGGCTTGACGGACAACTGGCGCGAGGCCAGAAGCTTGTAACGCTCGAGTCCAATCGGCCCGAAGTCCAGCGGGCGCTCGTCCGTGCAAACCAATTCCTGGTTCTTGTTGCTTTGCTGACCGTCATGATCGCCGCTGTCGCGGTGGCGCTGGCGGCACGAAGATTCAGCTTGCGCCATCAGGACGGCATTGCCATCATGCGTTGCCTGGGAGCCAGCAAATCGCAGCTGAGCATATTGCTGTGGACCGAATTCCTGTTGCTGGCCCTGCTTGCTTCGGCAATCGGCGCGCTGGTCGGCTATGCGGTGCATCAGGGGCTGGTCTTTGTGGTGGCGGCATGGCTGGACACGCGTTTGCCGCCGGCTTCATGGCAACCGTCCGTGCAGGGATGCGTAACCGGACTGCTATTGCTCTTGGGGTTTGCACTGCCCCCGCTGGCGGCGTTGCGGCAGGTTCCGCCCGCACGAGTCTTGCGCCGCGACGTGTCCCTGGGGCTGGGGCGGCGCTGGCCTTCCTATATTCTGGGCATGGTTGCCTTCTTCCTGCTCATCATCTGGATATCCAATGATTTGAGGCTGAGCGCAGTGGTGGCTCTTGGCTTCCTGGCAGCCTTCCTGATCTTTGCGGCGCTGGCATACGGCATGTTGCGTGTGCTGGCCATTGTGCGCCATCGGGTCAGGGGATATCCGGCCTTGCGTTTTGCCCTGGCCGGCATGGTGCGCCGCCGTGGCCTCACTGTGACGCAACTTTGCTCGCTTGCAATGGGGCTGATGATCTTGCTGTTGTTGGCCATTACGCGCACCGATTTGTTGCAGGGCTGGCAGAACACCTTGCCTGCCGGCGCGCCCAACACCTTCCTCATCAATATCCAGCCCGATCAGCGCGCGGCGGTGTCGGCGCGGCTCGAGCAGGCGGGCATCAGCGATCCGGTGCTTTCGCCCATGGTGCGCGGCAGGTTGCTTGCCATCAATGAAACGCCGGTGAACCCGGACGACTATGACGATGATCGCGCCAAGCGACTCGTGGATCGCGAATTCAATCTGTCCTACACGGAGTCTCTGCCGTCCAGCAATGAGATAGTGGATGGACGGTGGCTGGATCCCGCAAACGCCGAGGTTTCGCTGGAAAGCGGGCTGGCCGAATCGCTGGGCATAGTCGTGAACGACAGGCTTGCGTTCGATGTCGCCGGGCGTTCGATCGAGGTCACTGTAAGCGGTATACGCGAAGTCAAGTGGGACTCCTTCCAGGCGAACTTCTTTGCCATCATGACGCCTCTTGCGCTGCAAGGGGCGCCCGCGACATTCATTACTTCCATGCACGTGCCGACAGCGGATTCCCGGCTTACACAGGAACTGGTGCGAAGTTTCCCCAACCTGACGGTGTTCGATGTAGGCTCGATACTAGGGCAGGTACAGCACGTGCTCGATCAGGTCGTGCAGGCCGTGCAATTGTTATTCCTCTTTACCGTGGCGGCCGGGGTACTGGTATTGGGCGCCGCCTTGTTTTCGACCCGTGACGAGCGCATGCACGAAGTGGCTGTCCTGAGGGCCCTGGGCGCCAGTGGACGTCAACTGGCTGCGGCGCTGCGCATCGAACTGATCGTGTTGGGGGCGATGGCGGGCTTGCTCGCGGCGTTTGCCGCGGTGGCAATAGCATGGGTGCTTGCCTTACAGGTCTTCGATTTCACGTTGACGCTGTCGTGGTGGCCATGGGTTGCCGGTGTAGGAATAGGCGTGCTCGCCTCAGTTATCGGCGGCAGCATGACACTGTCGGGCGTATTGAAAACCCCGCCACTGGTTTCTCTGCGGGAGGTCGTATGAGCCTGGCCGTTCGACCGCTGGACGTGGCTTGCGATACCGCATGCCTGCGCTACGATGCTACGCGCATATCGTCGCCAGGGCCGTTTCTCTTCGATCCCGCTTCGGCGCAACTCGAGGCGGAAGCGGTGAGCCAGGGCGGCCGCCGGGCTGCCTGGTTCGTGCAAGGCGAGTTCGGCGCAGGAGTGTTGCGCCATTATCGGCGCGGCGGCCTGATGGCGCGTGTCAATGCCGACCGTTATTTCTGGACAGGCGCGTCCGCAACGCGGTCGTTTGCCGAGTTCGATCTTTTGCGGACCATGCTGGAGCAGGGCTTGGCCGTGCCCAGACCCATTGCTGCCGCATACTGGCGCCATGGCCTTAGCTACCGGGCTGCCATTCTTATCGAAAGAATACCTGGCGTGCAGCCTTTGGTGAATGTCCTGGACCGTGCTTGCGCCAAGGCGGTGGCCGAGGCAATCTATGCCATGCATGAAGCGGGCGTCTGGCATTCAGACTTGAACGCCTACAATATTCTGCTGGATGAGGCGGGCAAAGTCTGGCTCATCGATTTTGACAAATGCCGTCGACAGGATTTGTCGCTGGAGCGCAGGCAGGCGAATCTTTTGCGCTTGCGCCGTTCACTGGAGAAGGTCGCCGATACGGCCGGATTGCTTTGGTGGGATGAGCTCAGCCGCGCTTACGCGCTTCTTACGCGTGCCAAAGGCGTACTCTAGTTAAAAAAGGCATTATCATCATGCCTTTTCGCTGTTTGTATTGTCTGTGGAGGCCGCAATGAAATTCAGCATGGCGCAACGATTGCTACTGAGCACGGCGCTTCTGACGGGGATGTCGTCAGTATGGGCGCAGGGCAAGGTGGTCAACGTCTACAACTGGGCGGAATATACCGCTCCCGATACGATCTCCGGTTTCCAGGAAGCCACCGGCATACAGGTGCGCTACGACGTCTACGACAGCAACGACGCCTTGCAGGCCAAGCTGCTAACCGGCAAATCGGGGTACGACGTGGTGGTGCCTTCCACCCACTATGCTGCGCGCCAGATCGAGGGCGGGCTGTTCCAGAAGCTGGACAAGTCCAAGATTCCGAACTGGAAATACCTGGACCAGGATCTCATGGATCTCGTCGCCTCGGTTGATCCGGGAAATCAATACTTGGTTCCCTGGGGGTATGGCACGAACGGCCTTGGTTATAACGTTACCAAGGTGCAGGAAATCATGGGCAAGGATGCGCCTTTGAACAGCTGGGACATGCTGTTCAAGCCGGAAAACGCGGAAAAGCTGAAGGCCTGCGGCATTTCGGTGCTGGATGAAGCCGCTCAGGTTTTCCCGGCGGTATTGCACTATCTTGGCAAAGATCCCAATAGCAGCCAACCCGAAGACTACAAGCAGGCGCTCGAGCTCTTGAAGACCATACGGCCCTACATCCGGCAGTTCAGCTCGTCCGGTTATATCGACGAACTGGCCGGGGGAGACCTATGCATGGTGTATGGGTTCTCGGGCGACGTGATGATCGCACGCAAGCGCGCCCGCGAAGCAGCCAAAGACTACAGCATCGATTACTTCATTCCGCAGGGCGGGGCACCGGCCTGGTTCGACACCATGGCCATCCCCAAAGGCGCGGCCAATGTCGACGAAGCGCACGCCTTCATCAACTACATCGAAACACCGAAGGTGCATGCGGCGATCACCAACACCATGTTCTACCCGAACGCCAACAAAGAGGCCCGCCAGTATGTGGTCAAGGACGTCGCCGACAATCCCATGATTTACCCGCCGCCCGAGGTGGCCAAGACGCTGTATGTCATCAAGCCGCAGCCTTTGTCCATCATGCGTCTGCAGACGCGCATGTGGGCCGAACTGAAATCGGGAAGGTAGTCATATGCCGGATTCTCGCCCTGTTGTTCCATCCTGGTCGGGAGACGCCGACGAGTTCGTGCGCGTCGAAGAAGTCGTCAAGATATTCGGCGACACCGTGGCTGTGCAGTCCGTCAATCTTTCGGTGCGCCGCCACGAAGTGTTTGCCTTGCTGGGCAGCTCGGGTTGCGGAAAATCGACGCTGCTGCGCATTCTGGCCGGCTTCGAACAGGTAAGCTCGGGCCGTATTTTTCTTGACAACGAAGACATCACCGACCTGCCTCCCTATCGCCGGCCGGTCAACATGATGTTTCAGTCCTATGCGCTTTTTCCTCACATGACTGTCGAGGCGAACGTGGCCTTTGGCCTGAAACAGGAAGGCATACCCGGGAACGAAATACACGATCGTGTTTTTGCCGCCCTGGATCTCGTCCAGATGGGCAGCTATGCCCGGCGCAAGCCCCAGCAGCTTTCCGGCGGCCAGCAACAGCGGGTTGCGCTGGCGCGCAGCTTGGTCAAGCGGCCCAAGCTCCTGCTTCTTGATGAACCGATGTCGGCGCTCGACAAGCAAATCAGGCAGAAAACCCAGATCGAACTGGCCAGAATCCTGGATGAAGTCGGCGTCACCTGCATCATGGTCACGCACGATCAGGAAGAAGCCATGACCATGGCGCATCGCCTGGCCGTCATGTCCGAGGGCCAGATCGTCCAATATGGCACGCCTCAAGACGTCTACACCTTTCCGAATTCACGTTTCGTCGCGGGGTTCATCGGAAACACCAATCTGTTCACCGGAACAATAGTGGTCGATGAGCCCGACCATGTCCTGATTGAAAGCGGCGATCTTTCGCGCCCTCTGTATGTCAACCATGGCATCAGCGAGCCTCTGGGCATGGAAGTGCATGTCTCGGTGCGTCCGGAGCACATACGGGTGTTGCGCGAGCAGCCGGAATCCGAATCCAATTGGGCAAGAGGCATGGTCAGTCACGTGGCCTGGATGGGCAGCTATGCGCGCTACCAGATCAGGCTGGATTCGGGTTCGGTGGTCGAAGCGATGGTTCCCAGCCTGGTGCTCTCGCAGGCCGACGCACCGGGGCTCGAAGACCAGGTGTTCGCGAGCTGGTCCAGCGACAGCGCCACCGTATTGCCATCATGAAGCGGTTTACTTGGCGCGGGGCCTTGCCCGCAAGGACGACTCTGGCCGTTGTGCCGCCATTCCTGTGGCTGATCCTGGTGCTGCTTGTGCCGTTCATTCTGGTTTTGAAGATCAGCTTCGCTGATCTGAGGTTCGGTATTCCGCCTTATACGTCGCTCGCGGAAATCAAGGATCAGACCGTATCGCTGGCGCTGAATCTGCGCGGCTACAGTCTTTTGTTCACCGACAGTCTGTATATCGCCACGTATTTGAACTCGATCAAAATGGCGCTGGTCACCACGGTATGCTGCGCCTTGATCGGTTACCCAATGGCGTACTATATCGCGCGCTCCAGCCCGGCCATACGCAATGTGCTGTTGCTGGCCGTCATACTTCCTTTCTGGACGTCGCTGCTGTTGCGTGTGTATGCCTGGGTCGGAATACTGCGTAATGACGGCCTGCTCAACAAGCTGTTGCAGTGGCTGGGCATCATCACCGCGCCGCTTGAGATCTATCGGACCGATATGGCGGTATATATCGGGCTGATTTATGCCTATCTGCCTTTTTTCATCCTTCCCTTGTACGCCAATCTGGTCAAGCTGGATGTCCGGCTCTTGGAAGCTGCCTACGACCTGGGTGCCCGCCCGTGGCGCGCCTTTCTCAGTGTGACGCTGCCCATGTCCATGCCCGGCGTGATCGCCGGCGCCATGCTGGTTTTCATACCTTCCGTGGGCGAGTATGTCATTCCGGAAATGCTGGGAGGCGCCAATACACTGATGATGGGCCGCGTGATGTGGACGGAATTCTTCAATAATGCCGACTGGCCAATGGCGGCTGCGGTCACCTGCGTGATGGTCATGCTTTTGCTCGTACCGCTGGTGATATTCCAGTACAACCAGGTCAGGCAGTTGGAAACGCAAAAGCGGAGGACGTCATGACCAGGCCTGATCCCGCGTTGCGCGCCATTGTGCTGGCAATTGGGTACGCGTTTCTTTATTTGCCCATTCTGTGCCTGATGGTGTTTTCGTTCAACGACTCACCCATGATGACCTCATGGACCGGGTTTTCGTTCAAATGGTATGTCGAGCTCTTCAATGACCAGGCGCTACTGTCCGCGGCAAGGCTGTCATTGCTGATTGCCACGCTCACCGCCACGGCCGCCGTCATCATAGGCACCTGGGCGGGCTACGTGCTTGCACGCATGGGGCGTTTCAGAGGCTTTGCGCTGTATATCGGCATGCTCAGCGCGCCGCTGGTCATGCCGGAAGTGGTGCTGGGTATTTCGCTGCTGCTGATGTTTGTCGAGATCAGTGATCTGTTCGGATGGCCGGCCGGCAATGGCGTCTTCACCATATGGGTGGGGCATGTAACTCTATGCGTGGCCTATGTGGCCGTCATCATCCAGTCGCGCATCCGGGACCTGGATCGTTCTCTGGAAGAGGCGGCGCTGGACCTCGGGGCGACGCCACTGAAGGTGTTTTTCGTGATCACCTTGCCTTTGATCGTTCCGGCGATCCTGGCTGCCTGGCTGCTTGCCTTTACCCTCTCGCTCGACGATGTGGTTATTGCGTCCTTCCTGTCGGGGCCCGGCTACACTACCTTGCCGGTGGAGGTGTTCTCACGGGTGCGCCTGGGCCTGAAGCCGGAAATAAACGCGCTCGCCACTTTATTCATGCTTGCCATCGCCATTACTGTGGTGGTGCTCAGTCGCATGCAGTGGCGCAGACAGTCTTAGTTAAGGAAAAGACACAATGGACTTTGTGCAGCTTTATGGCTTGAAGAACTGCAGTACCTGTGTGAAAGCCGTCAATTGGCTGAAGCAGCATGCCGTTCCTTTCTCGTTCACCGACTATCGTGACCAGCCCGTGGCCGGTGCGCAGCTTGCGCAGTGGGCGGCGGAACTTGGCGGATGGGAGAAACTGGTGAACCGCGCCTCCATGACCTGGCGCAAACTGCCCGAAGGCCGCAAGACACCGGCAGATGAGCAGCAGTGGCTCGCGCTCATTGCGGAATTCCCCGCCCTGATCAAAAGGCCCGTGGCCGTGACCGGTTCCGGCAGCGTCAGCCTAGGGTTCTCCGAAAAGAAGTACAGCGAACTTTTCACACCGGCCGCATAGCGCCCGCCACGCGTATCGCGCAAAAGGCGCCACCGAACACAATCACAGTTGCACACGCCAGGAATATTTACCATGCTCAACCAGACAGAACTCAAACAGAATGTCGCACAGGCAGCTGTCGAATATGTTCTTCCTTTTCTAACGCCCGACACCATCCTGGGTGTCGGTACCGGCTCCACCGTCGATATTTTCATCGATGCCCTGGCGCCGCATAAAGGCCGGTTCCGGGGCGCTGTGTCAAGCTCGGAACGCAGTTCGGCCCGCATGGAAGCGTTTGGCATCCAAGTCTTCGACCTGAACGAAGTGCAGGGGATGCCTTTATACGTCGATGGCGCCGATGAAATCGACCACGGGCTCAACATGATCAAGGGCGGAGGCGGCGCACTGACGCGCGAGAAAATCATTGCGTCCGCGGCTGATCGTTTCGTGTGCATCGTTGACGAATCCAAGCGTGTTGCGTGCCTGGGGCAATTCCCGTTGCCGGTAGAGGTCATCCCCATGGCACGCGAGTGCGTGTCCAGGCAATTGGCCCAGCTGGGCGGCAAGCCCGCCTTGCGCACCGGCTTCGTTACCGATAACGGCTGCCAGATTCTCGATGTGTCCGGCCTGGCCATCAGCGAGCCCGCGCAGTTGGAAGCACGCATCAACAATATACCGGGCATCGTCAGCTGCGGCCTGTTCGCCCTTGCTGGCGCCGACGTGGTGCTGGTTTCCACCCAGAGCGGTGTGCTGCGGCTTGAAAAAAACGCGTCATAATGGTGTCATCTTAGGCGTGTACTCTGCACACAGAAGGCGCCTATGGTGCTACGCTAGTTATTTTATTGATTCCCGCATTGACCGAAGGTAGACATGTCCGAGCATACCAATAAGCAGTTCACCTCCGACCTCGAGACCACGCGCTCCCTTTTTCTGCAAATGGGCGGCTTGGTCGAGGCCATGGTCAAAGATGGCATGGAAGCCCTGGCTACCGGTGACCTCAGCCTGGTCGACCAGGTGCGCGAACGCGAAAAAGAGGTCAATCGACTCGAAGTAGAGATCGACGAACGCATAAGTCTGCTTATCGCGCGCAATCAGCCCACCGCGGGCGATTTGCGTCTTTTGCTGTCGGTTTCGAAAATGCTTACCGATATGGAGCGCTGCGGCGACGAGGCCGAAAAAATCGCCAAAATGGCGCGTCGCCTGCATGAGTCCGAAGTGCGTTACGAGCCCGTGGTCGAACTGCGGCATATGGCTGGCTTTGTCACAGCCATGATACGCGATTCCCTCGATGCCTTTGCACGCCAGGATCCCCTGCATGCCGCACAGGTCGTGCGCAACGACAAGGAAGTCGACAAGGAATGGAAGGGCTCGCTGCGGCACATCATCACCTATATGATCGAAGATCCCCGCACCATTTCACGTTCTATTGATCTTATCTTCATTGCGCGCGCGCTCGAGCGCATAGGCGATCATGCCAAAAATATGTCAGAACGCGTTATCTACATGGTTCGCGGCGATGATGTGCGTCATACCGGAATCAAGAACACCGAGCGCATGGCGCGCGGCGAACCGGTAAACGAAGAAAACGAAACACAAGGGTAAGCAGGCCTACGCCCTGTTCGCCGCCCGCGGGGGCTTTCCCCGGGCGGCTTTCGTTCTGGATTAGTTCTGGGGCGGTACGTAGCCGTGGGCTTCGACGTTCGCATCTTCAAACAGAAAGCTTTCCATTTGCTGAGCCAGATACTTGCGGGCGCGGGCATCGGCCAAATTCAGCCGGTTCTCGTTTACCAGGCGGGTTTGGGTATCCATCCACTGAGCCCAGGCATCCTTGGAAACGCTTTGCCAGATACGCACGCCAAGATCGCCCGGATACGGAGGGTAATCCAGGCCTTCGGCCTCGCGCTTGAGCTTTACACACTGAACCATACGTGCCATGACAGTCTTACCTTTAGAGCGGGTTATCCAATCTGGGTATTGTACCGGGACGCAGGACTAACCGATTTTAAAGTTTCTTGATGAATACCAGGCTATTGCGAGAACGGTTGTAATGTGCCTGGCGCTCTTTGGGAAGATCGGAGATCCCGCCTTGCACGAAGCCGCGCTTCATGAACCAATGGGATGTGCGCGTGGTAAGGACGAACAGCCGCTTGGCCCCCATGGCGCGGGCCTTGGACTCGGCATGGCGCAACAGCACTTCGCCTTCGCCGGATCCCTGCCATTCGGGCTGCACAATCAGGCATGCCATTTCCGCCATGTTTTCCTGAAGGTAGGGCATCAGCGCCACGCAGCCATAAATCACGCTGTCGTGTTCCAGGACAGTGAATTTTTCGACATCGCGTTCGATAACGGCACGGCCGCGCGGGACGAGTGTTCCGTCGGCTTCCAGCGGTTCGATAAGTTGCACGATGGCGCCGACGTCATCGACCGTGGCTGGGCGCAGGTCGTCCAGCGTGTCTTCCACCACCATGGTCCCGACACCATCGTGGGTGAAGATTTCCAGCAGCACGCTGCCGTCCAGGGTATAGGGCACCAGGTGCGCGCGGGCCACGCCGCGCTTGACCGCGCGTGAGGCATATGTCAGGAAGGAAGAAGTATCTTCGTCCAGTGTGCCGGCCGCCAGCAGCTTGTCGGCGTCTTCGCGGGCCAGTTCTGTGTCGACGGAACCATCTTCGTTGCAGACCGTCTTATTCTGGGTAAGGAAAATCAATTTCTCGGCGCGCAGCGCGATTGCGGCGCTGGTTGCCAGGTCTTCCATGGCCAGGTTGAACGCTTCGCCCGTGGGCGAAAAGCCCAGCGGCGAAAGCAGTACTATTGCACCCTGGTGAATAATCATCTTGATGGCATCGACATCCAGCTTGCGCACGGCGCCGGTGTGGGTGTAATCGACACCATCAATAACACCCACCGGACGGGCTGTAACGAAATTTCCCGATATGACCCGTATCTGTGCATGCGACATCGGCGTATTGGGCAAGCCCTGGCTGAATGCCGCTTCGATATCCAGGCGGATTTCACCGGCGGCCTCTTTGGCGCATTCCAGTGCTGCGTCGCTGGTGGGCTCGGTGCCCCGGCCGAACTGCGTTGCGTAGCCTTTGAGCTTGAGTTGTTCGTTTACTTGCGGACGCGAACCGTGCACCAGCACAAGCTTTACCCCCAGCGCCGAGAGCAGTGAAAGATCCTGTACCAGCGTGTTGAGCGCGTTGTCGCTGACCAGCTCGCCGCCGAAGGCAACGACGAAGGTCTTACCCCGGAAATCGTGCACATAGGGCGCTACCTCGCGAAACCATCGCACAAACTGGGCCGGAGCAAATTCGGGCGCATCTTGCGCGGAGAGAGTGGTATCGATGTCGATAGGGGTCATGAGGTAATGTAATGTGTCTGCAAATGTTTAGGTCCGGAGCAAAATTATAATGACGGACTGCTTACTCAAAAGAAGTTTCATGCAAGAGCCTGTCAATTTGTCGGAAAACGAACACAAAGACAAAAGTCCCAAGTCCGCTCGCGGGCAGAATGCCGCGCGCCGGCCGCAAGCAGGGCCGGTGGTCAAGCGGCCCTTGCCGCCTGTCGATTATCCCGAGGACTTGCCGGTCAGCGCGCGTCGCGACGATATCGCGGCGGCGATCATGGCGCATCAGGTTGTGATTGTCAGCGGCGAAACCGGCTCGGGAAAGACCACGCAGTTGCCCAAGATCTGCCTGGAGCTGGGCCGTGGGCAGGAAAAAATGATAGGCCACACCCAGCCGCGCAGGCTTGCCGCCACGTCGGTCGCCAAGCGGATTGCCGACGAGCTCAAGACCGAGCTTGGCGATTGGGTGGGCTACCAGATACGCTTCAATGACCGCACGGGCCCCAATGCCGCGATCAAGCTGATGACCGACGGCATTTTGCTGGCGGAATCGCAGCGCGACCCCTTGCTGCGCCGCTACGACACCATCATCATCGACGAGGCACATGAGCGCAGCCTGAATATCGATTTCCTGTTGGGCTTTCTCAGCCAGTTGCTGCCCAAGCGCCGCGACCTCAAGGTGATCATCACTTCGGCGACAATCGATGCGAATCGCTTTTCCCGGCATTTTGCGCAAAATGGCAAGCCGGCGCCGGTCATCGAGGTGTCGGGCCGCTTGTATCCGGTCGATATTGTTTATCGGCCTGTCATGCAGGACAAAGAGTCTGATGGCGCCGAGCCGGGCAGCCGGCGCGCCAATGCCGACGAAGAGCGCGACCTGATCGACGCGGTAGTGGAAGGCGTCGCGGAATGCGCGCGCCATGGCCAGGGTGATGTACTGGTATTCCTGCCCGGCGAGCGCGAGATCCGCGAGACGGTTGAAGCCTTGCGCAAAAACCATCCGCCAAGCACCGAAGTGCTTGCCCTGTATGCCAGGCTGTCGCAGGCCGAACAGGAACGCATCTTCCGTCCGCAAAGCAGTGCGCGCCGCATAATACTGGCCACCAACGTGGCTGAAACCTCTTTGACGGTACCTGGTATCCGCTATGTCGTGGACAGTGGGCTGGCTCGCGTCAAGCGTTATTCATGGCGCAACAAGGTCGAGCAGCTGCGTATCGAGCCCATCAGCCAGGCGTCGGCTAACCAGCGGGCGGGCCGCTGCGGGCGTATCGGCCCGGGCGTGTGCATACGTTTGTACGATGAAGACGATTTCAAGAATCGCGCCGCCTTCACCGATCCCGAGGTGCTGCGCTCTTCACTGGCATCCGTCATCCTGCGCATGAAAGCGCTGAAGCTCGACGATATCGAGACCTTTCCTTTCGTCGATGCGCCATCGGGCCGTGCGATCGCCGACGGCTATCATCTGCTCCAGGAACTCGGCGCGCTGGATGAGGACAATCGCCTGACAGAAGTGGGACGAACCCTGGCGCGCCTGCCGGTAGACCCGCGCCTGGCCCGCATGATCCTGGCTGCCAAAGACCATGAATGCCTGGCTGAGATTCTCATCATCGCCTCCGCGCTGTCAGTGCAGGATCCGCGGGACCGGCCCATGCACGAGCGCGAGGCGTCCGAAGCGGCCCACGCCAAGTTCGGCGACGACAAGTCGGAATTCCTTTCCTACGTGAAGCTGTGGCAATGGTATGGCGAGCAGGTCGAGCACAAGGCATCGCAGCGCAAGCTGGTAGCCTTGCTGCGGCAGAATTTCCTCTCGCCGCTGCGCCTGCGCGAGTGGCGCGACGTGCATAGCCAATTGGCATCCATAGTCGGCGAGCAAGGCTGGCGCATGAATACGCTGGCCGCGACTTATGAGCAGACCCATCTGGCCCTGCTTTCCGGTCTGCTGGGTAATATTGGCCTGAAAAGCGAGGATAGCGGCACTTACCAAGGCGCTCGCGATATCCGCTTCAATATTCACCCGGGTTCGCGCCTGGTCAAGAAGGCCGGGCGCTGGATAGTCGCAGCCGAGCTCGTGGAAACCACACGCTTGTACGCGCGTTGCGTGGCCCGCATAGATCCAGTGTGGCTGGAAAAAGTCGGCGCGCACCTGATACGGCGCAGCTGGTCCGATCCGCGCTGGGAAAAGAAAGCCGGACAGGTCGTCGCCAACGAGCGGGCCACACTTTACGGCTTGCCCGTGTATACGGGGCGCCGGATACACTTCGGCAAGGTCGATCCGGCCCAGGCGCGGGAGCTCTTCATCCGGCAGGCGCTGGTGCCGGGCGATATCGATTCGTCCTTGCCGTTTCTGAAGCATAACCGCCAGTTGATAGCGGCCATAGAGAAACTCGAACACCAGACAAGGCGGCCCGACATCCTGGTCGACGACGCCTTGATCCACGCGTTCTACGACCAGCAGATACCGGCAGAGGTCTGCCAGACCATAACGCTGGAGAAGTGGTTCAAGCGACTCGACAAGCAGCAGGCGCAAGCGCTGATGCTCACGCGCGATGCCTTGATGCGGCACGACGCTGCCGGCATCACCACCGACGTCTTTCCCAAGAAAGTGGAGTGGCAGGGCGTGCAGATGGCGCTCGATTACCATTTCGAGCCGGGTTCGCCGCGCGACGGCGTAACACTGACCGTTCCGCTGTTTGCCCTGAACCAGATCGACCCGTTGCGCTGCGAGTGGCTGGTGCCCGGCATGCTCAAGGAAAAAGTCCACTTGCTGCTCAAATCGCTGCCGCAGAAGATCCGGCGGCATTGCGTACCCTTGCCCGATTATGCGGCCGGTTTCGTCGACCGCTGGTTCGACCGGGCAAGCGAACCGGAGGGCGGGCTGCTGGAGGCCATAGGCGCGGACATGTGGGCCGAGCTCAAAGTGCGGCCGCTGCGTAGCGATTTCAAGGTGGAGACTCTCCCGGCCCATCTGTTCATGAACTTCAAAGTCGTCGACGAACATGGCCGCATGCTTTCGGGCGGCCGGAATCTGGACCAACTCAAGGCCGAGCACGGCAAGCAGGCCCAGGCGTCGTTCCAGAAATTTGCTGCACGCGATGATCAGGTCGCCCAGGCGCTGGCGCACGAAAAGCTCACCGACTGGACCTTCGGCGCCTTGCCGGAGATCATGGAGATCCGTCGCAAGGGGCAGTCGTTTGTGGGTTATCCGGCATTGGTGGATCGCCAGACTCATTGCGATCTCGACGTCTACGACGACCCGGGCGAAGCGCGGGTACAGCATCACGCGGGCCTGTTGCGGCTTTTTCGTCTGGCGCTGCGCGAACAGGTGAAGTTTCTTGAGAAAAATCTTGGCGACCTGACCCGCATGAGCATGCTTTACATGAGCCTGGGTACTCAGGAAGAGTTGCGGGACCAGATCATCGACTGCGCGCTGGATCAGGCATGCCTGGCCGAGCCTTGGCCCAGTGACAAGGAAAGCTTTGAGCTGCGCCGCAGCGAAGGCAAGACCCGCCTGGGTTTGCTGGCCCAGGAAATCGCCCGGCTTACCGGCCAGATATTGACGGAATGGGCTGCGCTTATGAAGAAGCTGCCGCAGGCCAAGCCCCACGCGGCGGCCTATGCAGACCTGCAAAAGCAGCAGGGCCAGTTGATGAACAAATGGTTTGTGCGCGGCACGCCTTATCGCCAGTTGACACAATACCCGCGCTACCTGAAAGCGGCCCAGGTGCGTATCGATAAATTGCGGGCCGATCCGGCCCGGGACAGCCGCCTGATGGCCGAGATGGCGCCGCTGATTGTCCAGTACCAGCGGGCCTTATTGGCGCTCAAGGGGGCGCCGGACACGCAGATGGACGACTACCGCTGGCTGCTCGAAGAGCTGCGGGTTGCGTTGTTTGCACAGGAATTGCGCACGCCCATGCCTGTTTCGGTCAAACGGCTTCAGAAAGCGTGGTCAACCATGCAGCGCTAGGTCGATCACTGGGTACAATTCCATCATGACCGAAGCGAATTCCTCCCCTTTATTTGTACACCTGCGCATCCACTCCGAGTTTTCGGTGGTCGATGGCATAGGCCGCATTCCCGATCTGGTGGCGAAAGCCGCCGAATACGGGCAGCCCGCCATGGCGCTCACCGACTTATGCAATCTGTTCGGTTTCATCAAGTTCTATAAGGCTGCCCGCAAGGCGGGCCTCAAGCCCATCGCCGGTGCCGATATCTGGCTTGAAAACGAACTCGACCGCGAAAAGCCGTTCCGGCTGCTGCTGCTTGCCAGCAGTCAACAAGGCTATTTGGCGCTTTGCGAGCTGCTCAGCCGCGCCTGGCTGGAGAATCAGTATCGCGGGCGGGCCGAGGTGCGCCGCGACTGGCTTATGGGCAAGACCGGTCTCATTGTGCTCTCCGGCGGACGCATGGGCGATGTCGGGCAAATGCTCGAAGCCGGCAAGCCGGCCGAGGCGGCCGTTCTGGCGGCAAATTGGGCCAGGGCGTTTCCCGGCAGTTACTACGTCGAACTCCAGCGTGCGGGCGTCGACGGCGACGAAGCCTATGTACAGCAAGCGATGCGATTGGCGGGTGAGCTGAATCTTCCTGTTGTGGCCACCCATCCGGTGCAGTTTGTTCAGCGCGGTGACTTTCGTGCCCATGAAGCCCGTGTTTGTATTGCCGAAGGTGAGCAACTGGCCAACGCCAAGCGGGTGCGCCGCTTTACCGAAGATCAATACCTGCTCAGCAGCCAGGAGATGGCGCAGCGCTTCGAGGACGTTCCGTCGGCCCTGGCCAATTCCGTCGAGATCGCCAAGCGCTGCAACTTGACGCTGGTCCTGGGCAAGCCGCATCTGCCCGACTTCCCCACGCCGGACGGCATTACGCTGGACGACTACATGAGTCATCTTGCGGAAGAGGGCCTGGCGGTGCGCATGGCGCAGCTGTTTCCGGACGAGGCCGATCGCCAGGAGCGCTACCCGCAGTATCTCGAGCGTCTGCGCTGGGAATGCAAGACTATCATCAGCATGGGCTTTTCGGGTTATTTCCTGATCGTTGCCGATTTCATCAATTGGGGCAAGAACAACGGGGTGCCGGTCGGGCCGGGCCGCGGCTCGGGCGCAGGCTCGTTGGTCGCGTATTCGCTGGGCATTACCGACCTGGATCCCATCTGCTACGACTTGCTGTTCGAACGTTTCTTGAATCCCGAACGGGTCTCCATGCCCGACTTCGATATCGACTTTTGCCAGGACAACCGCGAACGCGTCATCGATTACGTCAAGCAGAAGTACGGCAAAGAGGCAGTAAGCCAGATCGCGACGTTCGGAACACTGGGGGCAAAAGCGGTGGTGCGCGACGTCGGTCGCGTGCTGGAAATGCCCTATATGCTGTGCGACGGCCTGTCCAAGATGATACCGTTCAGCCCGGCCGACCCCTGGACGCTAGGCCGTGCGCTGGCCGAGGAACCCGCGTTCAAGGAAAGGTACGAGCAAGACGAAGAGGTCAGGGCGCTTATCGACCTGGCGCGTCCGCTCGAAGGCCTGACCCGCAATATCGGCATGCACGCTGGCGGTGTGCTTATCGCGCCGGGCAAGCTGACGGACTTCTGTCCCTTGTATTGTCAGCCGGGCGTCGACAGCAATACTGTTTCCCAGTTCGACAAAGACGACGTCGAGGCCGCCGGTCTGGTCAAGTTCGACTTCCTTGGCTTGCGCAACCTGACCATCCTCGACTGGGCGGTACGCTATGTGCGCCAGTTCAACGAGAGCAAGCGCGATTTCGACATCATGGCGCTCAAGCTCGACGACCTGCAGGCTTACAAGCTGCTCAGCGAGGGCAATACCACAGCGGTATTCCAGCTCGAATCGCGCGGCATGAAAGAACTGCTCAAGAATCTCAAGCCCAACACGTTTGAAGACGTCATCGCCATGCTGGCCCTGTACCGGCCCGGACCGCTCGAATCGGGCATGGTGGTCGATTTCGTCAATCGCAAGCACGGGCGCGCCGAAGTCGATTATTTCCACAAGGACCTGGAATCGGTACTCAAAAGCACTTATGGTGTGATTGTGTACCAGGAGCAGGTCATGCTCATCTCGCAGATCATAGGTGGATACTCCCTGGGTGGCGCCGACCTCCTGCGGCGCGCCATGGGCAAGAAGAAGGCCGAGGAAATGGCCGAGCACCGGGCCATCTTCGAGAAGGGCGCGGTCGAAAAAGGCTATGCGGCGGACCTGGCCGTCAAGCTGTTCGACCTGATGGAAAAGTTCGCGGGTTACGGTTTCAACAAGAGCCACTCCGCGGCCTATGCCCTTATCGCCTATCAGACTGCCTGGCTCAAGGCCTATCACCCCGCCGAATTCATCGCGGCCACCTTGTCTTCCGATATGGACGACACGGACAAGGTCCAGATTTTCTGGAAGGATGCGCTGGCCAACAATGTGCAAGTCCTGCCGCCGGATGTCAATGCCTCGGCCTATCGGTTCGAACCCGTCATGGACGAGCATTCGGCCAAGGGCAAGCCGCCGCGCACCATGCGCTATGGCCTGGGTGCCGTCAAGGGCACAGGACAGGGCGCAGTCGAAGCGATTATCAAGGCACGTGAGGAAGGAGGGCCTTTTGTCAGCCTGTTCGATTTCTGCCGCCGCATCGACCGGCATTCGGTAAACCGGCGCAGCATCGAAGCCCTGATTCGGGCAGGCGCTTTTGATCAGATCGAAGAGAACCGCGCTGCCTTGCTGGCAACAGTCGGAAATGCCATCGAAGCCGCCGAGCAGGCCGAGCGCAGCGCCAATCAGGTTTCCCTGTTTGCCGATGATGCCAATGACATTGTCGAGGGCGAGCTGGCCAAGGTGCCGCCCTGGGATCTGCAGACGCGGTTCACAGAAGAAAAAGCGGCCTTGGGCTTTTTCTTCAGCGGCCATCTTTTCGATGCCTGGCGCGATGAGGTTCGCCGCTTCGCCCCGCAGCCGCTGGCCCGTCTGGAGCCGTCGCGCAGCTTGCAATGGTTCGCCGGAGTGCTGTCGTCCGTGCGACCCAAAATGACGCGTCGGGGGAAAATGTTGTATGCCGTGCTGGACGATGGCTCGGCCCAGATCGAAGTCGCCATTTTCAACGAGCTGTACGAACAACACCGCAATCGGCTCAAAGAAGATCGACTTATCATCATCCAGGGCAAGGTCAGTAACGATGACTTTTCCGGGGGCTTGCGGGTGTCTGCCGAGTCGGTGTTTGACCTGCAGTTGGCGCGGGAGGCCCGTGCGCGCAGTCTGCGCGTCACGCTCAATGGCAATGCCGATGCGGCGCGCTTGCGCCAGTTGCTGAATCCGTTCCGCGCGGAACCGGAAAACGGCGTTCCCGGCATCCCGGTTGAGCTGCGGCTGAAACGGAATGATTTTCTGTGCACCGTCCGGCTGGGTGAAGAGTGGCGCGTGCGCATGGCAGATGCCATGCTGGAACAGCTTAGTGCCTGGGCTGAACCCGAAGGCGTGGAGATAAACTATTTATGACGCCCTTGCGCATTCTGCATTCCGAAGCCGCCACCAGTTTTGGCGGCCAGGAGCAATATATTCTGCGGATGATGATGGCCATGCGCGAGCGCGGCCATCACCTGGAAGCCGTGTGCCAGCCCCATGCCCTTTTGGCGCAACGCCTGCGCGACCAGGGGTTCACCGTTCACACCACCTATATGGACGGGCCGGTCAATTTCGTGAAAGGGGTCGTGAAGATACGGCGGATACTGAGAAAAGGCCGCTACGATGTGCTTAACACGCATAGCCGGCGCGACACGATACTGGCCGGGTGCGCCGCCCGCCTTGCTGGCACGCCGCTCATCGTGCGCACTCGCCATCTGGCCAAGAAAGTCGGTTCTTTGTTGTCGTACACGATCATTCCGCATCGCGTCACCGCCGCCAGCGACTTCGTGAGGAACCACCTCATTTCCCGCGGTGTTCGTCCGGAGCATGTCGCCACCCTGTATCCGGCCGTGGACTTGCAGCCTGTGCCGGAACAATCGACCTTGCGGCAGGAACTGCACCTGGCGCAGAACGACATTGTGGTGGGCTGCGTTGCCGTCATGCGGGCGCAGAAGGGTCACCGGGATCTTATCGACGCCATGGAGCCTCTTATCAAAGAACGGCCCAATGTGCACCTGGTATTCGTGGGCGGTGGGTCACCTGTTTTCGAGGAAGTACAGGAATACGTGGCCGATAAAGGGCTGGGCAAGCGGGTGCATTTGCTCGGTGCGCGCCAGGATGTTCCCAATTTGCTGGCCGGCTTCGATATCTTCGCGCTGGCGACCCGCGCGGAAGCCTCGGGCACTGTCTTCATCGAAGCCGGCGCAGCCGGCTTGCCGGTGGTCGGCACAAAAGTAGACGGTGTTCCTGAAATGGTACGGGACGGTATCAATGGTTTCCTGGTGCCCCTGGATGACCAGGCCGCGCTCACGAAGGCCTTGAAGCAGCTCATCGATGATCCGGCGCTGCGTCGTGAAATGGGCCAGGCCGGTGTGATGTTCTGCCGTGTCGAGCGCAGGTTCAGCGCAGAATCCATGGCACAGCATGCTGAAAACAATTACGTTCGTTGGCTAAAGGAACGAAAATCATGAAATCCGCGCAGACTGTACCGGTACTGATGTATCACCATGTCTCTCCCGTCGAGGGCATGATTTCCGTATCGGCGACGAATTTCGAGAATCAATTGCAGTGGCTGCAGCGGCGCGGTTACCGCTCCTTGTCCAGCGATCAATTCGCGGGCCACCTCAACGGTGAGCCGGTTCCTGCGAAATCCATTCTTATTACCTTCGACGATGGCTATCTGGATAACTGGGTCTATGCGTATCCGCTGCTCAAGAAGTACGGTTATACGGCACTCATTTTCCTGGTGACTTCCTGGATCAAAGACGGCCCCCTGCGGCATTGCCTGGGACAGGGCGAACTGCCCGAAACCCCTTCGCACCGTGAATGCGAACGGCGCATCGAGGCGGGCCGCAGCGACGACGTCATTCTCCGCTGGAGCGAAATAAAGGCCATGCGGGATGACGGCGTAGTTGAATTCCATAGCCATACGCACACGCACACGCGCTGGGATCAAAAGACGCCTGGGGACAAAAACCACCACATAGCGCAGGAGCTCGTCTTGTCCCGCGCGGCATTGCAGGACAACCTGGGCATGGTGTCCCAGCATTTCTGCTGGCCCCAGGGCTACTTCGACGCCGATTACACCAGACTCGCTCAAGACGCGGGATTCCGCTATCTCTATACCACCAAGGCATTCGGGCAAAACCGTGCCGGCACGGATCCCGCGCACATCTATCGTTTCGCGGTGCGCAATACGACAGGCAATTCAGTGGGTCGGCGTATCCAGGTTGCGGCCCATCCTGTCGTCGGGCCATTGTTCAATAAATGGAAGCTATGGAAGCGCAGCATGGGCAAAAAGCAGCCATGACTCTTTCTGTCATTATCATCACCAAGAATGAAGCCGCGCATATCGGCGACTGTATCGATTCAGTCAGTTTTGCCGATGAAATCATTGTCGTCGACTCAGGCAGCACTGACAGCACCCGGGAGATAGCGCAGGACAAGGGCGCCAAGGTGACTGCGACCGCTGACTGGCCGGGCTTTGGGCAACAGAAGAACAGGGCGCTGGGCCTTGCCACGTGTACCTGGGTGCTTTCCATCGACGCCGACGAGCGCGTCACTCCCGAACTGGCGCAGGAAATACAACGCGAGCTCGCATCGCCGCGTGCCGAGGCTTACAAGATCGCCAGGCTTTCCAATTTCGGCGGGCGCTGGATACGCCACAGCGGCTGGTGGCCCGATCACGTATTGCGTCTGTTCAAACGGGGAACCGCGCGTTTCAAAGATGTGGCCGTGCACGAAAGCGTGCAGACTGCCTCGACCGTAGCCGTGCTGGGGGGGCATTTTCTGCATTACCCGTATGCCGATCTTGAAACCTTCATCGCCAAGATCAATCATTACTCGTCCGAAGCGGCAGCCATGATGCACGCCAAGGGCCGCCGAACCAGTGTATTGGGCGCCACGGGCCACGCCGTATGGACATTCATCCGCATTTACGTGATACGGTGTGGTTTTTTGGACGGCAGGGAAGGGTTTATCTTGGCCGCCATGGGTGCCGCGGGCAGCTTTTTTCGTTACAATAAATTGCTATTGTTAAATAAACGAAACTCCTGAATACACGGCGAAGTCGATAGGGCCACGGCACTGTAGGCGCTGCTGGGCCCGCAATGAAAATCCTGATCACCGATATACACCATGGAAATGGTGGAGGCCACGTCACGTACGTGCTAAGCCTTTTGAAAGGTCTGAAAGACGACGTCGACCTGACCGTGGCCGCACCCCCGACGGGTCGACTCTACCAATACGCCGCAAGTCTGGCAGGAGTCCGCGTACTGCCCGGACTCTACACATCCAGGCCGCTTTCATTACTGAAGGAAGTCATGCTTCTGCGCAAATTTCTAAAGCGCGAGCGCTTCGATGTCATTCACGTAAACGGAGGCGCCGATCATCGGCACATCATGTTGGCGAGCCTGGGCCTGCGGCATCGTCCGGCCATCGTCTGGACCAAGCACAATACCAATCCGGTTTCCAGCTTCGGGCATAGCTTGCGTGCCAAGTTCGGTACTCACACTTCCATTGCGGTCTGCGACTACGTCGCGCGTATGCTGTCCAAGTCCAATTACAGCCGTCATCCCATTCATGTTGTCCGAAATGGAATCGATATCGATTATTTGCGGCCGGTCGCTGCGGCTGTGAAGCAGGATTGCAGGCAACGGTTATTCGGCACGCTCAATGATGACGTGCTGGTACTGGGCAGCATAGGCGGAACAGATTACAACAAAGGCTGGCTGGTTCTTGCCGAAGCGATTTCACGCCTGGAGCCCGACTTGCGGGGCCGCTTCCGTATGGTGCTTGCTGGCGATCCACCCTCGCAAGAAATGCTGGACAAGCTCAAGCTTTTCGATCTGCAGGAACAAGTGGTATTTCCGGGATTGGTCAAGGACGTGCGTACGGTCCTTGGCGCCTGTGATATCGGCTTTGTGCTGTCATATCGCGAAGCGGCCTCCTATGCCAGTTGCGAAACCATGGCCATGGGATTGCCCGCCCTGGTGTCGGATGCCGGCGGCCTGCCGGAAAACGTTCGCGATGGGCTTGATGGGTGGGTGGTGCCCGCTGGCAATGTCGATGCCCTGGTCCGGTTGTTGCACCGGATTTCGGATGACGCTGCTTGCTTGCCAGCCATGGGACAATCGGCTCGCACGCGGGTAGAGCAGGCTTTCTCTACGCCCGGCTTTCTTGCGCACACTAAAAAAGTCTATGAGCAGGCTCGAGTATTGGCACGGGAGCTGGCTGCGCCGATATAATCGACCCCATGATACCTATACTCATGTACCACCAGATAGGGCAGCCCGCGCCTAAAGGGTCGCCTTATCGCAGCCTGATTGTCCACCCGGCAGATTTCCGGCGACAGATGACCTGGCTGCGGCGCTTCGGTTATCGGGGCTTGTCCATGCGGGATCTCATGCCGTTTGTAAAAGGCGAGCAGCAAGGCAAAGTGGTGGGTATAACGTTCGACGACGGTTACCGCAACGTATTCCAGAATGCCCTGCCTGTATTGGCGGAACAAGGTTTCACCGCCACCAACTACTTCGTCGCACGCCAACTGAACGGCGGCAACGTATGGGACCGGGAGAAGGGCATAGCCCATTCCGACCTCATGTCGCCGGACGAAATGCGGGCGTGGGCCACCGTTGGCATGGAAGTGGGCTCGCATACGCTGGACCATCCCTATTTGCCCAAGCTTTCCCCGGAGCTTGCCGACTATCAAATCAAGCAATCCAAACACGAATTGCAGGATATTCTTTCTGCAGAGGTCACGGCCTTTTGTTATCCCTATGGCGGCGAAACGCCGGAACTGCGCGCCATGGTGCGCAATGCCGGCTATCTCAATGCCACCACCACCCAGGGCGGATTGGCCAATTCCTCGGACGATATCTATGGCTTGCCCCGCGTCACGGTGGCACGATCCACCAATATCCTGCGTTTCCTGCAGAAATGCATGACGCGGCTCGAAGAGAAGCGGCGCAACGCTTAGGTCCTGTCCGGAAACTTTTCATTGTGATTGCGAGCCTATGCCGACGCAGAGACTGAAGATAGCTTTTGTTGTAGACCGGTTCGGTAATCGCTTCGGGGGCGCCGAAGCCTATGGCGTGGCCTTGATGCGCGAGCTGGCGCGGGATCACGATGTCACCGTATATGCGCGCGACTACGACGACGCCTGTGATTTGCGCTTGCCTTTTGTCGCTTTGCGCTCCTGGTCCCGCTGGCCAAGCTGGGTTCGTGTATTGATTTTCGCGTGGCGGGCCAGAAGGGCTACCCGCAATAAGTTCGATATCGTCCATTCGCACATGAACGGATGGTGCGGCGACGTTGAAGTGGTCCATGTTACGCCCGTCCGTTATAACTGGCGTGTGCGCCCGCTTCCGGCAGCAAAGAAGCTGCTCTCATACGTCAGCGTGCGCGTGCGTACTTATCTGGGTCTGGAAGCACGTCGGGTGCGGCCCCGCCCGGCCCACCGTACTGTGGCTGTTTCTGGGCTCATCGCCGACCAGTTGCGACAGGCTTACGGTGCGGAATTTTCCTGTCCTGTCATCCCGCCCGGTGTTACCCGGCCCCACGGGCCGGATCTTGCACGCAGGACTGAAGTGCGCGATGCAATGGGCTGGGATGCCGACGATCACGTCTGTCTGCTGGTTGCCCGCAACCCCTTGCGCAAAGGCTTGCCTACCGTCTTGAGGGCGCTCGAGCAATTGCCCGAGCATTTCAAGCTGCTGGTCGTGGGCGGCAACGCGGGCATTCGCGACTACATCCATCGATCGGCGGCATTTCGCCCATTGGTCGACCGCATTCGGCTGGTAGAGGAAACGGCCGATGTGGCGCCGTATTATGCCGCAGCCGATCTCTACGTACATCCGACCCTGAATGACAGCTTCGGCATGGCGCCTTTGGAAGCCATGTCATTCGGACTGCCTGTGATCCTCAGTCCGGGACCGTGGTGCGGTTTTGCCCAGTATGTTCGCGATGGACATGATGCCGTGCTGTTGACTCACCCCGAAGACGCTGACCAATTGGCGCAGCTGGCCATGCAGATTCACGACGATGCGGCGTGGCGCAAGCATCTGATCGAGGGCGGCAGCCAGGTCGTGGACCGCCACAGCTGGCCGCAGATAGCCAGCCGCTACATGGAACTTTACAAGGATGTATTGAACGAGCGTTAGTCGGAGTCTGGCCTCATTCTTTCATGCCGGCGCAATGTTCTGGTTGACGCGAAACAGATTGTCGGGATCGTATTCGCGTTTGATCTGTGCCAGACGTTCATAGTTCGGGCCATAAGCGGTGCGCACCCGATCGGATTCCTCGGAGGTCAGAAAATTGACATAAACGCCACCGCTTGCGAAGGGCGCCGAGGCGGCGAAGAAATCGCGGGCCCAGGTTATGCAGCGCTGGTCATCAGCGGAATCGTCCCACCGGCCATGCACATTCATGACAAACCGCGCATCGCGGTGGGCGTAGGCGGTAAAGTCTGGCTGTTTTCGTGTTGTAGCGCCGCCAATCGCACCGAAAAAAATCTCGCATTGCGGCGATGGAAGCGTTTCTATGTATTCGATGACGGCATCGAACAGCCCGTCGTCGAGCTTTGCGAAATTGTGAGACTTCCAGTAATTTCGGGCTCCCGTAGTGAGCAGCGGGTCGAAGGCCTTTTGCCAATCCACATAAGGCTGGACGCCGATGTGTTCGCCCAGCAAGGTGCCAAATTCGCGCAAGGGCGCGATGATTTTTTTACCTTCTTCAGGGGCGCCCATATAAAGGATGGCAAGGACTACGATGGCCTGGCCATGGACTTCAGAAGGCAGGAAAGGCAGGGGCGGGGCTTTGCGCAGGACGGCCCATACCGTAAGATCGTCGGACGCCGCAGCAATGAAGTCGCGGTATTGCTGAAGCACCGGTTTCGCTTCCGATAGCGGATAGACCATCAGGCCGCTTAAAAGGTCCGGCCCAAGCGGATGAACCCTGAACTTGAACTGGGTGACCACACCAAAATTGCCCCCGCCGCCTCTCAATGCCCAAAACAGGTCCGGATGCTCGGCCTCGTTGGCGTGTATCAGTCCGCCATCCGCCGTGACGACCTCTGCCGATTCCAGATTATCCACCGTCATGCCGAACTTCCGGCTGAGCCATCCAAAGCCACCGCCCAGCGTCAGACCCGCTACGCCTGTGGTGGAGTTGATGCCCAGCGGCGTGGCAAGCCCATGTGCCTGTGTGGCGGCATCCATGTCGGCGAGCGTCGCTCCGCCTTGCACCGTGGCGAGGCGAGTAGCGGGATCCACGTTTACTGTTTTCATCGCCGAAAGGTCAATGACCATGCCGTCGTCGCACATGGCATTGCCGGCAATGTTGTGACCGCCTCCGCGTATTGCCAGCAGAAGGCCTTTGTCCCGTGCAAAGTTGACTGCACGTACGACGTCTTGCGTTGTCGAGCAACGTGCGATCAGCGCTGGGTGCTTGTCGACTGTAGCGTTCCAGATTTTTCGTGCTTCCTCATACGAAGGGTCGCTGGGAAGAAAGATGTCTCCGTCGAATCCTTTTCTCAGTTCTTCGGTGTTCA
Organism: Pseudomonas sp.; assembly: GCA_036675275.1. Classification (GTDB taxonomy): domain Bacteria; phylum Pseudomonadota; class Gammaproteobacteria; order Burkholderiales; family Burkholderiaceae_B; genus Pollutimonas. The sequence continues at coordinate 240,847 of JAKFFG010000023.1, forward strand.
TGGCTTGAGCATTGGTCATGACTCTCTCCATAAGTGCGTATCGCCAACGTTACATTTGGCATGATGTTGAACGCAGAACCTACTGGATGTGCAGGAGAGTGTGGACTAATCCAAGCATGGTCTCCAGGCCCGGTTTGATAGTGGACCCGGCTCTCCATCACAGGGCGCAGCTAAGCGTGCAGCCCATTTCCGACATTTACTATACTCTTGCGCTATATGCGCTTAACTGCGCTGCAGTCGTGTTTTTTGTATCTTCCCGCATCATGGTGAATCGCACTTCTGCTTTTCTGTGAAAGATGTCAGCCTGCCGGTCCGTCTGGTGCAGTGACTTGTTCCAAGTGCCCCAGCCAGTGCAAAGCATGGCCTCGGCTTTTTCCACACATTGCGCGTTCGGGCTGCAGGGATGAGCAAACGCTCGGCCGTTCGGGATGGCCGAAAATCAGGCATTGGTCATTCTCATCCAGCTGGATGCATCGGATTCCGGCTGGTTTGCCACCAGGCATGCCCGGAATCGGACTTGAGATGGAAGGTGCGATGCAACAGGCGCCGCAATGGCTGCGACATTCCATGCTTTAGATCCAGCCCCGTACCCAATACACCAGCATGCCGACGTATTCTTTGACGATCGACCGGCTGGCCTGTAGCGCCCGCATGCTGGGTTGCCAGAACGAAAAGTTTCGTTCGTCGGGCACGACAATCTGCGGCGCCGATGGGGCGGCGATCACGCCGACACCCTGTTTTTTGAAGACGGCCATTGCACGCGGCATATGAAGAGCCGAAGTCACCAGCAGCACGCGGTCAATATCGCGCTGCTTCAGCTCCCTGGCGGTATTTACTGCGTTTTCATAAGTGGTGTAGCTGCCGCTTTCCATTACGATTGCACTCTCGGGGATACTCAGTTGCTTCAGTGCGTTGGCCATGATCTGCGCTTCGCTGACTGTGCCCTCCAGCGCCGCGCCGGAGACAACGATAAGCGGAGCGCGATGCGCCTTGTAGAGGACAGCGGCGGTATCGACACGTGCGATAGCCGTGTCGCTGTCGTAGGGTTCGAACCAGTTCAGCCGATTGTTTGCCGTGCTGCCGCCCAGGACCACAATGGCCTGCGCCTCGGGCAGGTTCGCGGGCATCGTATGAGGATAAAGCTGTTCGAGCCGGCCTCCTGCCCACAAAGACGACGCGGGCAAAGACCAGAACAAGACCCATCCCAGGCCAATAGCAGCCAAGAAAAAAGCGGTCTTGCGCTGGCGCACCATGAATAGCACGACGGCTATCACCAAAAGCGTAATGCTCAGATTCAATGGAATCACCAGGTTAGTCAGGAAGCTCGATAGTGTCATGCGCTGCCGTTTAGTTTTTCTATTGCAAAAGGGCGAGGACTCGGTGCTCTGTTTCCTCGAGGGTAGGCCATGCGTGCGCCGACCCCAGACAGCTTGCCTTCTCGGACCAGGGGCCGGTACGCTCGCGCTGCGTGACGCCGAACAAAGATAGTTGCGAGGCGTTCGTTGCCGCTGCGAGATGGGAAACACCCGAATCATTGCATACGACCAGCGAAGCAAACCGGGTGAGTGTAGCAAACGCGCCCAGGCGCAGCGGCGGCAGGCTGATGGCAGTAGGGGCATTGGCCTTGGCGGCTTCCGCTTCGGACGCCGGCGGACACATGGCCACTTTGTAGCCCTGCTGTTGCAGTCTTCTGGTCAGTTGGTCGAAATGCGGCCAGACCTTGGCTTTGCCGCGATGCAATCCCGTAGCCGTAGGCGCGATCAGGATGAATCGGCCAGGCGTCAGGCCGGCGGTGGTCAATGCGTGCAGCGCGTCGGCACTATGTTTGTCCGTGAGCCGAAGGCCAAGGCTGGGCGGAGGCGCCGCAGGCGGGGCCGATTGGTTCCATCGCTTGAGCGCCTGATTGGTAATGAAGTACCAGGACTCTACAGCGTGCATGCGCGTAGCGGGTTTGTTGACAGGCCAGCGCAAAATCAGGCTGCGGCCGTCGTCACGATAGCCGGCGCTTGGCACTCCTGCAAACTTGAACACCATGGCACTGGATAAGGAGTCCGGCAACAGCAGGCCGCGCGGATGCGCATGCTGCGCCTTTTTGCGGAATGCGTGCACCGTGGCCCGGTCCTCGCGCCACCGCCCTTTCATTTCTATGAAGCCCCCGAGCTTGTAGGCGGAAAGCAGCTCCTTTGCCCAGGGCCGGGCGCACACCACGATGGGTAAGCGCGTGTCAAGCAAGGCGTGCAGGCTGGGCAGGCTCATGCAGACATCGCCAATCCAATTGGGTAGACGCACATAGATAGCTGAAAGAGTAGGCATGAATTGCGGACGGTAGCGGGGGAAGTATGATGGCTGATATTCTTGCGCAACGATGCATGCAGGGCCAGGCCTTTGCAGGAACGTTAAAATGACGCATCCAATAGTATATAAGCGAGTTAATTGTTGAAGTCTTCCTCTCAAGCCACTTCATCTCATTCCGAGCCCGTTAAATTCGAACTGTGGCGTCGGATCTACACTCGCGTCGGCGTTTACTGGAAGGCAGTGATTTTGGCGGTATTGCTGGTAAGCGTAGCGGCGGCAACGCAGCCCACGCTGGCGATCATCATGAAGCCTTTGCTGGACGAGGGCTTTTCCGGCAACAAGCCATCCTATATCTGGTCGATTCCGCTGGCTGTTGTGGGCCTGATGCTGCTGCGCGGTATCTGCAGCTACGGCAGCACCTATCTGCTGGCCTGGGTCGCCAACAATATGCTGCTGGGACTGCGCAAAGAAATGTTCCAGCGCTTGCTGGGGCTTTCCGACGAGCATTTCAAGCGTGGCGACTCCGGCCGCCTGCTGAATCGGTTCACCATCGACGCAGGTACGGTAACGGGGCTTGCCACGGAAGTGATTACGGTGGTGGTGCGCGAAACGCTGGTGGTTGTGGCCTTGCTGGCAGTCCTGCTTTACATGTCATGGCAACTCACCCTCATCGTGCTGATCATGCTGCCAATTTCCACCCTCATTGCGCGGGTGTTCATCAAGCGATTGCGGCGTATCAACCGCGAAACAATCGGCATGAACGCCGAACTTACCCGCGTGGTGCGCGAGGGTATCGACGGGCAGCGCGTTATCAAGCTGTTTGACGGCTACGACCGCGAGGCCAGCCGCTTCGAATACGTCAATGGGCGCTTGCGGCGTTTTGCCATGAGGGCCGCCGGCGCCGATGCCGCCATGTCGCCGCTCACCCAGTTCTCCGTAGGTTTGTCGGTGGCGGCCGTCATTGCGGTTGCCCTGTACCAGGCCAACACCGAAGGCCTCACTGTGGGCAGCTTTGCCGCCTTCATGGCAGCCCTGGGCCAGATATTCGACCCCATGAAGCGCCTGACCAATATCGCAAGCGCCATGCAGCGCATGCTCATTTCCGCCGAAAGTGTCTTCACGCTGATCGATGAAAATCCCGAAGACGACAGCGGTACCCGATCGCTGGCCTTGCCCGTGAAGGGACGTGTGGAATTCAGCAATATCTATCACCGCTTCCCCAACTCGCAGACTGACACGCTGTCCAATGTTTCTTTTGCCGCCGAACCGGGCCAAACCGTGGCACTGGTGGGCCGTTCGGGTAGCGGCAAGACCACGCTGGTCAACATGTTGCCCCGCTTCGTCAATCCAGTAAGCGGCGAACTGCGAATCGACGGCCAGAACATCAAGGACGTCGCCTTGCGCGATTTGCGCGCCCAGCTTTCTTTGGTCAGCCAGGATGTCGTCCTTTTCGAAGGCACCATAGCGGAGAATGTGGGTTATGGTGCGTTGCACGAGGCCAGCCGCGACGAAATCCGCAAGGCGCTCGATGCAGCCAATCTGCTTTCTTTTGTCGATGGCTTGCCGCAAGGTATGGACACGCCGGTCGGTGAAAATGCCGGACAGCTATCGGGTGGACAGCGGCAACGCCTGGCGATTGCCAGGGCACTGATCAAAAACGCGCCGATTCTCATTCTCGATGAAGCCACCTCGGCCCTGGACAACGAATCGGAAAGGCAAGTCCAGGCTTCGCTTGAACTCCTTATGGCTGGACGCACCACGCTGGTTATCGCACATCGGCTCTCCACCGTTCAGAAGGCCGACCGTATCGTGGTGCTGGATGCCGGACAGGTCGTCGAGCAGGGGCGCCATGAAGAATTACTGGAGTTGAATGGTTTGTATGCCTCGCTTTACCGCATGCAGTTCAGGGACGAAGTGTGAACATGAATGGAAAAAAGAATATGCAGAAAATGATGATATTGACGGCCCTGCTGGTGTTGGCTGGTTGCGCCACCGATACCGCTGGGCTACGGGTAGTCGATTTGCGCGACCCGGAATTTTTTCGAACTGAACGCACCATCCCTATGACCTTTCCCAAGATTCAGATGGCGCTGTTCAAACATCAGGATGCATGCGGCAGCGCGCCTGAATTTTCGATGGACCCACGCGAGACGAATTACGCCACCATCATTGATAGACCGGCGGGCGCTGAAGGTTTAGAGCACGCGGTGCTGGTGGACCTCGTCCAGTATCAGGCGACCATGATGGATGACCCGCGAACCAAGTCGCAGGTCTATACCTATTATGCGGATGCGGCCGCCGAGCAGCGCGTCGATCAACTGTTCAACGCTATCCTGCATCCGGAAGTGTGTCCCGCTAAATAAGAACGATATCGTACTGTTCCTGGGAATACAGGCTTTCCACTTCCAGCGATATCGGCTTGCCGATGAAATCCCCCAACATAGCAAGGTGGGCGCTTTCTTCTTCCAGGAACAAGTCCACAATGGCTTGGGATGCCAGTATCCGGAACTCCTTGGGGTTGAATTGACGGGACTCGCGCAAGATTTCGCGCAGTATTTCGTAGCACAGGGTGCGGGGAGTGCGGACATTGCCCCGCGACTGGCAGGTAGGGCAGGGTTCGCACAGTTGATGAGCCAAAGAATCGCGCGTGCGTTTGCGCGTCATCTCTACCAGCCCCAACTGGCTGAATCCGCTGACGGTCATGCGCGTGCGGTCCTTGGCCAGCGCTTTGTTCAGTTCCGCCAGCACCGAAACCCGGTGCTCCGCGTCGTCCATGTCTATGAAGTCCAGGATGATGATGCCGCCCAGGTTGCGCAGGCGCAATTGACGCGCCAGCGCCACAGCCGCTTCCAGATTGGTTTTGAATATCGTGTCGTCAAAATTGCGGCCGCCCACGAAGCCGCCGGTATTGACGTCGACCGTAGTCAGGGCTTCGGTCTGATCGATAATGAGATAGCCGCCGGATTTCAGGTCGACGCGCCGTGACAGCGCGCGTGCGATTTCTTCGTCTACATTGGCCGTGTCGAACAGTGGCCGTTCGCCACTGTAGTGCCGGATGCGGCTCAATACCGACGGTGTATAGGTCTTGGCCCAGTCAAGCAGTTCTTGTGTCGTGGTACGGGAGTCCACCGTAATCATTCCCGTCGATGGCCCGACCATATCGCGCAGCACGCGCTGAGCGAGCGTAAGGTCGGTGTACAGCAAAGACGGCGTGGATTGCGACTTCGCCTTGGTCTGGATGCTGTTCCAGATAGTACGCAGGTAGGATTGGTCGGCTTGCAGTTCTTCGTCGGTGGCGCCCTCGGCCTGGGTGCGGACTATGAATCCGCCGTTTTCGCCCTCGGGCATAAACGAAAGTACGCGCTCGCGCAGCGATGCGCGGTCCTCTTCCGATTCGATTTTCTGCGATATGCCGACGTGCGGATCGTAGGGCAGGTAGACAAGCATGCGCCCGGCTATGCTGATCTGCGTGGAAAGCCGCGCGCCTTTGGTGCCCAGTGGGTCCTTGATGACCTGCACCATGAGGGACTGGCCCTCGAACAGCAGTTTTTCAATTGGGGTGGCGATGGCGCCGCTGGTGCGCTCCAGCCGGTTCTGCCTGAGGTCGGCGACGTGAATGAATGCGGCTCGTTCCAGTCCGATATCGACGAAGGCGCTTTGCATTCCCGGCAGCACACGGACCACTTTGCCCAGGCAGATGTTGCCGACATGTCCGCGCTGGATACTGCGCTCCATGTGCAGTTCCTGAACAGATCCTTGTTCGACGAGTGCGACACGTGTTTCGAAAGGCGTTACGTTGATGAGGATGTCTTCAGTCATGTGCGGGTTTTATCTTTATTCTGGTGAGCAGGTTCCCACTATAGGCTGTCTGCAGAGCCGGTGGAAGTCTTGAGCGGACGATAGGTGTGATTCGCGCGTGACAGCTGGACCATCACAGCTTCACTGGACGCCAGCAGGCTTTCAAGCGCACGGGCGAATCCGACCCGAGCAGTTCAGCAAAGCCGTCGCTCAGGCATGGTACTGCCATCCACGGGGGAAAAGAACTCGGCCTGCCCCCCGCACGTTGTAGCGTCTGCTCTATTGATAGGGCACGCCGACCATCGCTGGCGAGATTAATGACGAAACAATGCGTTTATCGGTTCACGAATGTTGCGCAATACCGTTCAGTGCTAAAGCTGCGGATTATAGTGGGGCGTCGAATAGAACTTGGCAGGCGTCTTATATATATAGATGGAGACCTTATATAGGTAGAGGTCTTATATAGGTAGAGGTCTTATATAGGTAGAGGTCTTATATAGGTAGAGGTCTTATATAGGTAGAGGTCTTATATAGGTAGAGGTCTTATATAGGTAGAGGTCTTA
>JAKFFG010000032.1:0-69890 GCA_036675275.1 Pseudomonas sp.
GGGTTCTCGGAGCCGTCCGGCAGGTAGCGCCACCCCTCGAACACCCAGGGAGCAAATTCGCCCCTGCGCAGCTGGGCAATGCGTTCAATGCGGATGATCTGGTCAGTATCGATATTGTCTTGCATCATGACGGCGGCAACGCCCCGGCATGTCGTGAATGCTTTCATGATTGCCGCTCCATCATTTCCGGCGATGCGATGGTTCCCATGACTGCGGTGGCGGCGGCCACGACGGGACTGGCCAGGTGGGTCATGGAACCCGGGCCTTGCCGCCCCTTGAAGTTGCGGTTCGATGTCGACAGGCAGCGGTGTCCAGGGGGCACCATGTCGCCATTGGCGCCCACGCACATCGAGCAGCCCGGCTCACGCCATTCGAAACCGGCCTCCATGAAGATTCGATGCAAACCTTCGCTTTCGGCCTGACTTTTGACTTGCAATGATCCGGGCACGACCCATGCGGTCAGGCCCGCGGCAATGTGGCGCCCCCTGAGCACGGATGCTGCCGCCCGCAGGTCCGAGATTCGGCTGTTCGTGCATGAGCCTATGAAGACGTGGTCTATCTTGATCTTGTCGATCCGCTGGCCAGGCCGCAAACCCATATATTCGAGCGCGCTCGTTACGCTCAAACGCTGTTTGGCATCGGGCACCATGGCGGGGTCGGGAACCATGCCGTCGATGGCGACCACCTGTTCCGGACTCGTCCCCCAGGTAACTTGCGGCCTGATCTGGCTGATGTCGACATTCTCTTCCCTGTCGAAGGAAACCGAGGCCCCGGACCGCAAGGTTTTCCAGTACGCCACCGCCCGGTCGAACTCACTGCCGGCGGGTGCAAATTCGCGTCCCTTCACATAAGAGAACGTCGTTTCATCGGGCGCGATCATGCCGACCTTGGCGCCCAGTTCAATGGAGAGATTGCAAAGCGTCATGCGTGCTTCCATATCAAGCGCGCTGATGGCCGGACCGGCATACTCAACGGCGTAACCGGTGCCGGCCGATGCCCCCAGGACGCCGATCAAATGAAGAATCATGTCCTTTGCGGTGATCGACAACCTGGGCGTTCCCGTAAAATTGATGCGCATGGTCCTGGGCCGCAGCTGCCGTATCGTCTGCGTAGCCAGCACATGTACCAGCTCGGATGATCCTATACCCCATGAAATAGCCCCGAACGCGCCATGCGTGCACGTGTGGCTGTCCCCGCACACAACGGACAGCCCGGGAAGCGTCAGCCCCAGCTCTGGGCCGATAACGTGCACAATGCCCTGAGTGCCCTGGTCCATATCGAAAATCCGGATGCCTTTCTCTGCTGTCTGTGTCCGCAAGGCATTGACCATCTCCGTGCTCCACGCCGCATCGCCCGCCTTTCGTCCCGGTCGGGTCGAGGTGACGTGATCGACGGTTGCAAAGGTAAGTTCCGGGTTGCGTACGGTCGCGTGCCGGCGTTCCAGCGCCTTGATGGCTTCGACCCCGGTAAGCTCGTGCAACAAGTGGCGGTCGACATGCAGCAGGCTGACGCCACCCGGCAGAACTGCAACTTCATGAGCGTCCCACACTTTATCGAACAGCGTATTGGCCATTACGTTTTCTCAACAGATTAGTTGCCGCGCCGCAAACGGCGATCCCATTGCAGCAGTCCGATACTGACCGCCGTTGCGAACAGGAAAAGCATCAGGGCAAGCGCCATGATGGTAGGAGGATTATTCCGGTCGATGGCCAGCATCAGCAGATGGCCGATGCCGCGCTGCGACGCAAACATCTCGCCCAGCAGAGTGCCCAGCAGGGTCAAGGAAAAGCCTATCCGCAAACCGGCGACGATTTCCGGCACGGCGGCCGGTATCAGCACATGCCATGCTCCCTGCCACGGAGTGAGACGATGCGCATGGATGCAGCGCATATAGACGGGGCGAATATTGCGCACCGCCGTCATTGTGAATATGACGATGGGAATAATGCCGTGTATGACGCCGAATGCAATCTTTGCCGAAATACCCAGTCCGAATATCAGAAGGATGATGGGATACAAGGAAATCTTGGGTATGGAATACAGCGCGATCAATATCGGCTCCATCACATCGCCGGCAAGCCGCCGCGCACCTAGGACCAGGCCCAATGCAATCCCGCCCACTACAGCGAGCAGCAAGGCGGAAAAAAAAGCCTTGCTGGTCTCCGCGAGATGAGCGCCGAAATCGGGACTGCTGAATTCCTGCCCAAGCTGGGCAATGGTGCGCCAGGGGCCAGGCAAAACCTCGACGCCCAGCATCATGCTGGCGATCTCCCACAACAGCAGCATGCCGCCGACCAGCAACACACTATCGATCAGGGGTGCCCGCCCGGGATTGATTCGGCCTATCAGTTGACCCGCTGTGCGCTCGCTCATACAAGCTCCTTGAGCACCCGACGTTGATACAGCCGCTGTTCGACCGCGTGCAACACAAGGTTTATGGCTCCAATGAACGTAAGAAGCAGGAACATAAGTCCATACATCGTCTGGTTATCAAAGTTGTTATAGGCGAACGCGATCTGATACCCGAAGCCTGCGCCGGAAAGCAGGAACTCGCCGCCGATGATCGCTATGAACGAGTAGACGATGGCCAGCTTGATACCAGTAAAAACGAAAGGAAGGCTGGCAGGAAGGGTAATAAGAAAAACCTCCTGTGTTCTGCCCATGTGCAGCATCCTGGCCGTGCGCATCAAGACCTGGGGCACACGCTCCAGTCCATTGAGCGTGTTCACCGCCATGGCCACGATGGCGAACAAAAAGCCCAATACGATCAATGGCCACCTGTTCAGTCCGAACAGCACTATAAGCATGGGATAGAAAACAAAGATGGGCACCGCGTAATACGACATGAGCAGGGGATCCAGCACGCGCCGCAGACGTGGCAGCTTGAACAGCACAAGGCCGAAAAGAAAGCCCGCCGATGTCGCAAGCACGATAGACACGGCCGCCGACGATAAGGTCAACAGCATGTCTGCCTGATAGGTTCCGTCCCTAAGCAGTCGCCATGCACCCAGGGCCATTTCCGACGGGGGAATGAAAGACACCGGGTCTATCCACCCCAGCCTGCTGGCGGCCTCGAGCAAGGCAACACTGAATACGATGACAAGGCACCGCAGCAGCACCACGCGGTATCTGGTCGACATGGCGGCGCCCGACGGCCCCGACATGGAACTGGGAATCGTTGCGCTGGCCATGTGTTAAACCCCCAGCGCCTTGAGCGACTCAGTGCGCAACAAACCCCACACCCTGGACTGGAGGGCGCCGTAATGCGGATCCATCGTTGTTTCGCTCCCGCGCTCGCGACTCCAGCCTGTTTCTACAATGTCGATAAATGTACCCGGACGCGCCGACATGATCCCGACGCGGTCCGACAGCATGACGGCCTCGTCTATGGAGTGGGTGATCAGCATGACGGTCGAGTCGGTCTCGCGCCATAGCTTCAGCATCTCCTCCCCCATTAATAGCCGGGTCTGCTGATCAAGGGCCCCGAAAGGCTCATCCAGCAACATAAGACGGGGCCGCAGGACCATTGCGCGCGCTATGCAGACCCGCTGCCGCATGCCGCCCGACAACTGCGCCGGATAGCTCGCGGCAAAGCCCGCGAGTCCCATGAACGCCAAGGCATGGTCGACACGCTCTTTGACTTCGTTCTCGGGTAAACCATTGCGGCGAGCTCCGAACGCGGCATTGTCGAAAACTGACAGCCACGGGAAGCTGGCATCTTCTTGAAATACGACAGCGACGCCGTCCGGCACCTGCCCCCCGACATCCTTGTCTTCGAAGAAGACACTACCGTCAGTGGGCGCGCTCAAACCGGCAACCAGGTCCAATAATGTGGACTTCCCACAGCCAGAGGGCCCGACAACAGAAAAGAACTCCCCTTGCCGCAAATCGAACGACACCGGACCCAATGCATGCAGCGGCAATCCTCCGTCGCGCGCCGCAAACACCTTCGTCGCTTCGTTGATGGCAACATGCGCTTTGCGGTTGACCTCGCTGCCGGGAAACTCACTGATCATATCGAGCTGGCTTGCCATTCCGACGCTGCCCTATTTGCTGCGTTGATCGGCGGGCAACAGACTTTCGTCGACAATCGCACTCCAATCGAAAGGACCCTCCTCGATTGCCTTGACCAGTATCAGCCCCTGCAGCATTGCGTTCATGCCTTCGTAGTCCAGGCGGCCCGGACTCCAGTAGACGCCCTTTGAAGCCATGATGTCGTTAATGGCGAGCTTGGCGATCTTCGGATCGATTTTGTAGTGCTTGGCCAGAATGTCGCCGGACTCGTCCGGATTCTTGAGCAGATAATCGACGCCCTTGCGGCGGCCTTCGATAATGGCTTTGATGGTGTCGGGATTCTTCTTGAGGTAATCGCTGCGCACAATACCCACGGTCTGGGTCAGTCGGGGAATCTCGTCTCCCGACTTGAAAACGACCTTGATATTTTCTGCTTCACGGCTCAGAACAGGTTCCGTCATGTAGATAACGTCGACCGCGCCCTCACGCAAGGCGGTATACGCTGAACTGAGGCTGCCCACTGCCTTGCGGTCCACATCGGCCAGGATGCCCCGGTTGCTCAGCGCTATGGTCGATACCATGTCGGTAACCGACTTGGGACTGCTGTAGCCCAGCTTCTTGCCTTTCAGGTCCATGATTGAGTTCAATGGCGAGTCCTTCTTGGCTACCCATACGTTATCGGCCAGGCTGAGGACTCCCCCATGAACGATCGTGAGCTCGACGCCCTGCTTGATAGCCGCGATGGCAGCCGAAAGCGCCACCTCGCCATAAGGGATATCGGAGGCGAGCGCATTGCGAACGGTCGTCCCGCCACCTTGCGAGGTGATGAATCCCGTAACATTGATCCCGGCCTCTTTGAAAAAGCCTTTTTCCTGGGCGACGGCAAATGGAGTTCCATACATGCCATCGGCCCAATGCGTAACAGTCAGATTAGTTGCGGACGCCGAGGAGCAGGCGAAAATAACCGGTAGAACAAGGCCGTACGCTACTTTGGCCAATGCAGGCTTGAGATCCATTTTTTGTCTCCTGAATAGGTATAGTAATTTTGTCCTACACTTTTAGATTAAAGTATATCCCTACATTTGTCACGGAAATTTCCCATCAATGAGCACCGCCAAAAGAAGTAAAGAAGCATCCGCAGACGACGGTGTATTGCGCAGCGGCGATATGGTCGAACGGATTGCGGCGACCCTCAAGGAGCAAATACTCGAGGGCACGCTGGTACCGGGACAACGTCTTATTTCCCGCGACCTTATAGAAGAACTGGGGGTCAGCCGGGGGCCGCTGCGCGAAGCATTCCGGCGGCTTGCGGCGGATCGGCTCGTCCAGATCATTCCCAATCGCGGCGCGCTCGTGCGTCGTCTATCGCATGACGAAATAATTAATTTGTTTCAAATTCGCGAAGCACTCGAAGGACAGGCTGCCCGACTGGCTGCCCAACGCATCGACGATGGCAATAATCGACAATTCTTCCAGGCTATCGTGGATATGGGTGCCTTGCATAAAGAGAGACAGGAAATTCACCCTTTCATCGTGCATAACCGGGAATTCCATCAGGCTATCGTGAAACTCAGCGGGAACCCCGAATTGGGCGAGCTGATCGACCGGTATCAGCTGGCGGTGTTCATGTCCTTGTTGCGCCAGGTCGTCGGCGCCGACCAGTTGATCGTTGACTCGATTTCGCAGCATGAGGCCATAGCAAAGGCGATTCTTCAGGGCGATCCCGACGCGGCGTACACGGCGATGCAGAAACACCTTTGGCATTCGGCTCACACCATGCTCAAACGTGCAGAACTCAAAATGACCGGCGCCTCGCGCAAGCGCTTGTAGAATGAACGCGATGCCAACAGAAACTTGCCTGGAAATAACTGATGCGCCGTCTAATGCTTCTTCGCCATGCCAAAGCCGACAGACCGGTCGGCGTCAACGATCATGAACGCCCTCTTGCGGCACGCGGACTGCGGCAAAGCAAAGAGATGGGAAGATACCTGGCCAAGCAAGGACTGGCGCCCGACCTTGCCATCGTTTCGACGGCAAAGCGTACTCAGGATACATGGCGGCTGGTAAGCGCCGCCCTTGGTTCGGAAGTCGCTCTACGCAGCGAGCCGCGCATTTATGAAGCCACCCCGGACGACATTCTTCAAGTCATCACGGAAACCGATCCGCGCGCGAAAGTATTGCTGCTGGTGGGCCATAACCCGGGGTTCGTACGCCTGGCGACAGGTCTGGCTGGAGCGGGCCGCGCCACGGCATTATCCCGGCTCGAACGCGAGTATCCAACTGCGGCGCTCGCAGTCCTCGATTTTGCCGTGGACAGCTGGGCAGAGGTTTCGGTGGGCGGCGGTTACCTGGAGCGGTTCGAAACGCTCGCATCCATCAGCAGCTGATCACGCCTTCTTACCCATAGCTGACGAGTTGACCTGCCGGTAATGTGTCCACCACTTCCGGTTCGGGATCGACGATCCGGTCTCCTTGCGCATCCCGGATGCGCGTTACCAGTCCCATACGGTTCATCAACGCAATAAAAGGCGTCGGATCCAGCTCTTCCACATTGGCCATCTCGCCTATGTCCCAGGTTCCGTTGGCGATCAACATGGCCGCCGCCACGGCCGGCACCCCCGCGGTATAGGAAATGGCCTGGCTGCCCACTTCCTGGAAGCTGGTCTCGTGATCGCAGACGTTGTAGATCAGGACTTCCCGCGGCAGCCCATCCTTGTAGCCCTTGATCAAGTCGCCAATGCAGGTCTTGCCGGTGTAATCGGGCGCCAGGGACGCCGGGTCCGGCAACACGGCCTTGACGACTTCCAGCGGTACGATTTCCTGGCCGCGCGCGGTGCGCACGGGCTGCTCGGATAGAAGGCCCAGATTCTTCAAGACGTTGAAGACGTTGATGTAATGCTCGCTGAAACCCATCCAGAAACGGATATTGGGCACGCCCAGGTTTTTCGACATGGAATGGAGCTCGTCGTGCCCCGTCAGGTAGGTGGTGCTCAGGCCCGTCACCGGCATGTCCCAGTCCTTGCGATGTTCGAACATTGCATTGGCCTTCCACGCATTGTCTTCCCACGACCAGGCGGTCGACACGAACTCGCGGAAATTGATCTCCGGATCAAAGTTGGTTGCAAAGTAGCGCCCATGGCTGCCGGCATTGATGTCGATGATGTCGATCGATTCGACGCTGTCGAAATGGGTGTCCATCGCATAACGCGCATACGCATTGACCACGCCCGGATCAAAGCCTACGCCCAGCACGGCCGTCACCCTGGCATCCTTGCAGGCCTGGCGCCGCTTCCATTCATAATTGCCGTACCAGGGCGGGGCCTCGCACACCTTGTCGGGATCCTCGTGGATGGCGGTGTCCAGGTAGGCCGCGCCGGTATCGATGCATGCCGCCAGCACCGACATATTGAGAAAAGGTGAGCCCACATTGATGACGATCTGGCTGCGCGTGGCCCGGATCAGGAACTTGGTTGCCTCGATGTCCATGGCATCGAGCGCATGGGCTTGCAGAGTTCTTGCACGCTGCAAGCTGCCCTTTTCATGGATGGAGTCTATGATGGCCTGGCACTTGGCTAGCGTACGCGAAGCGATGTGTATATCGCCGAGCGCCGCATTGTTCTGGGCGCATTTGTGCGCAACCACGCGAGCCACCCCGCCCCCACCAATAATTAGAACATTGCGCTTCATTAGCTTATCTCTCTATCACTCAAGATTGGACATCCGTTGTCAGGACAGGCTGCTGACAAAGTCATCAAAGGAAAACTGGCGTACTACCCGTACATTTCCGTCGGTCTCCTTGACGGCAATGGCCGGCATGTGGATTCCGTTGAACCAGTTCTTCTTCACCATGGTGTAGCCGCCGGCATCGCGAATCGAGATGCGATCGCCCACTTGCAGCGGTTGTTCAAAACGAGCTTCCCCGAAAATATCGCCTGCCAGGCAGGTTTTCCCACAGATCTGGTAAGAGTGATCGCCTTGGCCATCGCCAATGGGCGCCGTCTCCCGATAAATCAACAAATCGAGCATATGCGCCTCGGTGGAGCTGTCCACCACCGCCAGGTTCTTGCCCCTGAAACCGACGTCCAGCACGCTGACTTCCAGCGTAGCGGTGTGGCGCACGGTGGCTTCGCCGGGTTCCAGGTAGACCTGCACGCCGTAGGTCTGCGCAAAGCGGCGCAGGCGCGCACAAAAGGCATCCAGAGCATAGCCCGGCTCTGTGAAGCTGATGCCGCCTCCCAGACTGACCCATTTCAGTTTATGCAAAATCTCGCCATAGCGCTGCTCAACCTCGGCCAGCAACTCATCGAAGCGCTCGAAATCCCTGTTCTCGCAATTGTTGTGAATCATCACGCCATCGAGGTCTTCGATAATCGACAGAATGCGGGCCGGGTCGGATTCGCCCAGGCGGCTGAATGTACGGGCCGGGTCGGCCAGATCGAAGCTTGCGCAACTGACGCCCGGATTCAGGCGCAGGCCTTTGGGCTTGTCGCCGGCCAGGGCCGCGAATCGTTGGAACTGGCTGATGGAATTGAAGATGATTTTGTCGCTATGGGCCAGGACCTCTTCGATTTCATGGTCGGCGAACGCCACGCTGTAAGCGTGCGTCTCGCCACCGAATTTCTTGTGGCCCAGCTTGACTTCGTACAGGGAGGACGACGTGGTGCCGTCCATGTACTGCTGCATCAGGTCGAATACGGACCAGGTCGCGAAGCACTTCAGCGCAAGCAGCACTTTGGCGCCGGAGCTTTTTCGCACGTGGTCGATGATCTGCAGGTTGCCCAGCAAGGCTGCCTTGTCGATCAAATAATAAGGAGTTGAAATCATGGGGAACGTCCAGCCGTATGCGGTCCAACCGTATGCGGTCCAACCGGTTTGCGGCCGCGCTTTTTGTGCGCGCCCGACTTGTCGCCGTGGTGATCGATAATCACCGGCGGATGATTCGGAAAGACAGCCACCAATTCCAGTTGGCCGCCTATGCTCTCTACATAATGGCGCAAGGTCGACAGCAACATGTCGCTGCGCTTTTCCAGCCGCGAGATCGTGTCCTGGCCAACCCCCAGGGCTGCCGCCATCTCTTCCTGAGTCTGGCCACTGCGCTTGCGCAGTTCTTTCAGGGTGGTCAGGGCCATGGTGTCTGCCCCGATCGGCACATCGCGATCACCGGGAACTACAGACTCCAGGTCGTGTTTTTTTGCCATGTCGACAGCTCGTTCCATTGGAAGTGAGCATTAAATTATGGCTTAAAAAGCATATGCAGTCAAATCCATATCCATAGCTGCCGCAAGCCGGCATTCGGGGCAGCTCACATACGACCATGATGGACAAGAATTCGGATCAAGCGGCCGAACGCATTCAAATCTGGATGAGCTCGGCGGGGCTCATGCGTTGAGCGCCAAAACCTGCCGCTCAAGGATAAAACACCTCGACGGCTGGAATAGCTATCCAGTCTTCGAGGTGTCGTGCGTAAGCTTGCAGCAGCCCGGCCATGCGGGCCAGGCGTGTTACTTGGCCGCGCCGCCTGCGCCGCCGTCATCGATGCGATTGATCTTCGTGCCCTCCAGCGACACGCCCGCCATCAGGCCCGCGTTCGTCATTACAAATCCGACCACCGGTTCGCGCATGGTTCTCGAGTCGAAGGCGCCGGTAGCGCTCAGGTTGGCGACGGCGACGGTTGCGTCAACGCCTGCGGTCCATCCCTTGCTGCGCTGGAACTGATCAAGCGCTTCCTGGGTCTTGAAGACCAGGATGATGGCCTTGGACTGTGCCCCGGCTTGCAGGCCAAAGGATCCACTGGACGTGCTGTAGTAGCCCTTGTTTTCGCCGCCTACCCTCAGCACCCCGTCGCCATGCTGCGCGCCCAGTACCAGGCTGGCACCGAGTACCCTGGGGAAGATAAGGACGCCTTTGGCTTGCGACACGAGTTCACGCGAGTGTGGCGCAACCTCGTAGAGGCGTTTCAACGCGGCGTCAGCCCGCGTGTTTATATCGTCCCTTTTTTCCACACCGGTCTGTTGCTCGCGAGGAAGGGTCGTGGTGCATGCTGTAGTAGCTAGCGCGGCCACGGCAACGGTTACGGCAACGAAGACCCTGCGGGGCGTTACGGTCGTTTTTCTTTTCATGGTTCGTTCTCCTGGTACGGACGTGATGTTCACAATTCCACTTGAGTTTTACAGCAAGTAGCGCTCCCGCGTATTACAGATTGTTAGCGGCAGGCTGCAAAGCGATGACAGCCATGCCTGCCAGTGCAATCGCAGCGCCTGTGATGTCCCATCGGGTCAGTGAAACACCATCCACGAATCGGAGCCATAACAATGCCACGGCTATATACATCCCGCCGTATGCAGCATAAGTGCGGCCCGCTGCGGTCGGGTGCAGGGTCAGCAGCCACGCGAACAATGCCAAAGAAACTGCGGCGGGCAGCAAAAGCAACACACTCTTTCCTTGCCTGAGCACGAGCCAGGGTAAATAACAGCCGATAATTTCAGCTAATGCCGTTATGGCAAATAATAGACCGAGGCGCAAAATTTCCACGACACCCCCTATGCTGTGCTGCTTTATTACAAGAATCAAGATCTTGCCCGAGCCAGGCCCGGGCGCTTATTGTTCCGCCTTCTCGTGATCCATCGCACGGGCCGCGAGGCGCGCCGCCTCTGCCGCCGCACCCTTGCGCTCACTGTATCGATCGGTCAGGTAATCGCTGCGATCCCGCACCAACAGCGTGAACTTGATCAATTCCTCCATAACGTCCACGACGCGATCGTAGTACGACGACGGCTTCATTCGCCCCTGCTCGTCAAATTCTTCGAAGGCTTTTGCAACCGATGACTGATTGGGAATGGTCACCATCCGCATCCACCGGCCCAGTACTCGCAGCGCATTGACTGCGTTGAAGGACTGGGAACCGCCGCTGACCTGCATCACGGCCAAGGTACGGCCCTGGGTCGGACGCAAGCTTCCTACTTCCAGAGGCAGCCAGTCAATTTGGCTCTTGAACACACCGGTCAGTGTGCCGTGCCGCTCCGGACTGCACCATACCTGCCCTTCGGACCAGTTCGACAATGCGCGCAACTCGGCCACTTTGGGATGTTCGGCCGGAACGCTGTCGGGCAGCGGCAAGCCCTGCGGATCGAAGATCCTGGTTTCCGCCCCAAGGCGAGTCAGGATGCGCGCAGCTTCTTCAGTAAGAAACCGGCTGTACGAGCGTTCACGCAATGATCCGTACAACAACAGAATGCGCGGCGGATGTGGTGTGCCGCTCTGCAGGGAAAGTTTTTCGTGGGTAGGCGTATCCAGTAACGACTCGTCGGCCATGGGCAGGGTCAGGTCGTCCGGGGGAAAATATACATTCATCAAAATTCTCGGGCTAGATGAGAACCGGGCCGAGACGAGCGGCTCAGCCACGCTGCCAGCCAGAAACTGGCGGCAAGAAATAAAGAGCAGACGACGATGGCATTGAGGACACCGTCATAAGACGCCGTGGCCGTCCAAAGCAAGGCGGCGCCCAGCGGCGCAGCAGCGCGTGCGAGCGTCATGGGCACCGTCAACAAGCCGTTGATGGCCCCATAGGCATGCCGGCTCAGCATCTCGGGCACGACCAGGCCACGGACAATCGTGAAGACCCCGTTAGCCGCCCCATAGGTGACGCAGATGACGGCAACCGGCCAGAATGCGGGCTGCACCCATGCCAGGGCCGCGAACGTAACAGGGAAGGTGGCGGTAATCAGCGAACCGATAACGCGCATCGAGACCTTCGCTGCGAACAAACCGATAAGGATGCGACCCGCCACCTGCGCGGGCCCGATCAGGGCAATGGCCTGCACCACCACAACGGTTTCGATGCCCCGCTCGATCAGCATGGGGTACATGTGGAAGGTGAAGGCGGAGAACATCGCGGCATAGGCAGTGAACGACAGGAACAGCGCCCAGAAAACGGGACGACGCAAAGTCGATCGCACCGCGAGCCTGTCGGCAACAAGCTGTTGTCCTGCACTAGCGTGTTCGGTCGACACGACATCCAGCCCGGGACGGATAAACAGCAAATACATGCTTGCGCAGACCACAATATTCACGATGCCCAGCACTACCAGCGCATCCCGCCAGCCCCAGCGATCCAGAAGCAGTTGCACCAGCGGTATGAAAACAGTGCTGGCAAAGCCGCCCCAAAGCGTAAGCGCGGTAATGGCTCGACGTGAGTGCAACGGGCCCACACGACGAGCCAGCACCGCGAAGGCGGGCTCATAAAGCGTCGCCGCTTGCAAGGCGCCAATACCTGCAGTGAGTAGATAAAAGGCCAATATCGTGTTGACCTGCGACCACAGAATAAGCAATACACCCGCGCCGATCGATGACAGCCCCATCAGCCATCGGCCATATCCGCGGTCGATGGCAACGCCGACCGGGTAGGCCGCCAGGGCAGCGAGAATGAGACCGATGGTCGCCGCCCCGTAAAGACTGGTCTTGGACCAGCCGAACTCCGCTCCCATGGCTTCGGCGATCAAGGGAAAGCTGTAGTAAAGAGAACCCCAGGAGCACACTTGGGCAACGCCAAGCGCCGAAATGAGCCCGCGCGGATGTTCCGCGGTCAATGTGTCGGTCGTCATTGAAGAATCATAGAACGCATGATGAATTCGGGGAGCCTTTAATATTTCGAGTATTATTGTAATATGGAAATCAAATCTGCCGTCAAAGCGCTCGCCGCCATTGCGCACGAAACCCGCTTGCAGGCCTATCGCTACCTCGTGCAAGCGGGGCCTGCAGGCATGCCCGCGGGCCAGTTGGCCGAGCTTATGAATATAGCGCCATCCTCGCTGTCCTTCCATTTGAAAGAACTGGTCAACGCTGATCTTTTATCGTCGCGCCAGGAAGGACGATTCATTTTCTACTCGGCGAGGTTTGATTCGATGTCGGATCTTTTGTCCTACCTGACCGAAAACTGCTGCGGCGGCAACCCTTGTATCTCTATGCCAGACACAAATCAATCATGAACATTCTTTTCCTTTGCACCGGTAACTCTTGTCGTTCAATTCTGGCTGAAGCCACGTTCAACCACTTGGCCCCGAAGGACTGGACCGCCATGAGCGCGGGCAGCCACCCTACGGGTCAGGTGCACCCAAGATCCCTGGCCCTATTGGAGCGCGAGGGTATTTCTAACAAAGGATATTCCAGCAAATCATGGGACGAGTTGCCAATAATCCCGGACGTGGTGGTTACTGTGTGCGCCAGTGCCGCCGGCGAAACCTGCCCGGCGTATCTCGGCCCCGTCATACGCACGCACTGGGGCGTTGAGGATCCTGCTCATGCCACGGGCACCGATACGCAAATCGATGCCGCGTTCAATACTGCGTATCGAATCCTTCGCGCCCGTATTGAAGCATTCCTTGCGCTGCCGTTGAACGAGTTGAAAGACAGGCCCGCCGACTTGAAAGCGCAGCTGGACCGGATTGGCGCGCTTGTGCCCTGATGCCTTGACGCCAGTTACTCACTACCCAGTTTAATTATTGACTTCCTGTAGCCAGGTCGTCGCCCCCTTGCCGTAAAAGAGACTCAACGTGCTTCTCGCGCTACTGATTTTTATTGTCACCATTGTCCTGGTCATTTGGCAGCCGCGCGGCTTGGGCATAGGATGGAGCGCATCGATCGGCGCAGTGCTGGCGCTCATTTCCGGTGTGGTGAGCCTGTCCGACATACCCGTGGTCTGGGATATTGTCTGGAACGCTACCGCGACCTTCGTCGCAATCATCATTATCAGCCTGTTGCTGGATGAGGCCGGCTTTTTCGAATGGACGGCACTGCACGTGGCAAGATGGGGCCGCGGCCGCGGGCGTCTGTTATTCGCCCTGATCGTCTTGCTCGGCGCCGCTGTTTCAGCCTTCTTTGCCAACGACGGCGCTGCGCTGATCCTGACCCCTATCGTCATGGCCATGTTGCTGGCGCTGGGTTTCACCCCAGCGGCTACCCTGGCCTTTGTCATGGCGGCCGGCTTTATTGCCGACACAGGCAGCCTACCGTTCATTGTGTCCAATCTGGTCAATATCGTCTCGGCGGATTTTTTCGATATCGGCTTTGCGCAATACGCCGCCGTCATGGTCCCGGTCAACTTTGTTTCCGTCGCGGCCACCCTGCTTGTCCTCTTGCTGTATTTCCGTAAAAGCATTCCCACGCGCTACGACGCCAGCCAGCTCAAGCCGCCCGCTTCGGCGATTCGCGATCGAGGCACCTTCCGTGCCGGCTGGGTCGTATTGGGGCTTCTGCTGATCAGCTTCTTCACCCTCGAGGAATTCGGCGTGCCGGTCAGCGCCATCGCGGCACTGGGCGCGGCCGCACTGTTGATCGTTGCAGGACGCGGGCATGTGATCAGCACGCGCAAAGTCATGCGTGAAGCGCCATGGGCCATCGTCGTTTTTTCCCTGGGCATGTATCTGGTGGTCTATGGACTGCGCAATGCCGGGCTTACCGAGACCATTGCCCGCTTGCTGGATTACCTGGCCAGCCATGGTTTGTGGGCCGCCACACTGGGCACCGGAGTGCTGACGGCCCTGCTCTCTTCCATCATGAACAACCTGCCCACCGTCCTGGTGGGCGCCTTGTCGATCGATGCCAGCCAGGCGACGGGCGCAATCAAAGAAGGCATGATTTACGCCAACGTGATCGGCAGCGATCTGGGTCCGAAGATCACCCCCATAGGCAGCCTGGCCACACTTCTTTGGCTGCATGTGCTGGCGCGCAAGGGCATGACGATTTCCTGGGGATACTACTTCCGGGTGGGCATTGTTCTGACTTTACCGGTCCTGCTCGTTACGCTGGCTGCGCTTGTCGTGAGACTGGGCGGTATGTGACAGAGTCCGCGGGTGCAGCACGGCAGGTGGGGCTCGAACGCTTACCTTATATTAGGTAGTATCTTCCCGGGAAAACAACATGGCTCCAAAGTGGCGTCCATGCACACAGACAAGGCAACCAAAAGCGATCCGCACTATGAAAAAAGGCAGTCAGCAAACATATGAAACTCTCAGAAAGCGAATCATCGCGGGCCACTACACTGCCGGCACACAACTGAAGGAAAATCAAATTGCCGACGAAATGGGGGTCAGCAGGACGCCAGTGCGTACAGCGCTAAAGCAGCTAATTGACGATGGACTGGCAGTAGCTGAAGAGGGCCGCGGCGTATTCATCGCGAGCTGGACTCGATGGGACATAGAGGACATGTTTCGGTTACGTATTCGCCTTGAGCCTTTTGCAGCAAGGCTTGCTTCAGAAAGAGCCGAAATGCGGACCATCGAGGAGTTGAAACGGTGCAATGATGAAATGGCACGCGGTATAGAGGCACTGAGCAAAGGTGACAATGCAATCACTGAGATTCAAGCTGCAAACAGTGCTTTTCACCGGATATTGCTGGAGGCGGCAGGTTCACAACGTTTGAAGTCTATGCTCGAAACAATGATCGATATGCCGGTCATTACCCGTTCTTTCTTTTTATACGACGTAGAAGACCTCCGGCGCAGCCTACAGCATCACCGCGACCTGGTCATGGCTGTCGAGCTAAAAAATGGCGACCTAGCTGAACAGATCATGTCCGTCCATTTATTGATATTGAATCAACGTTTCATGAGCCAAAGACTAGACAATTTATAGTGTGCAGGTAGCAGCCCCTCACCCATACAACCGCGGCAGCAGCCGCCGGCAGTTGTTCCACTGACGTAGTTCCCAATTCCTATTGCGACCGGTATAGCCTTCAATAAACCGCTAGTTTATAACGTTGGCCGAGGTGCAATCGGCACATCTAAAATTCAATAAAAATACATACAGACTAATTTATCGGGTAAACACCTACGAAAAGCCGCGCAACGTTAACGTATTATGTATATATTGTTTTTTTATTGTACTCTTATGAAAGTTGCCATTATCGGCTGCGGCGACGTTGGGCGCTGCTACGCAAAGGCCTTGATCGATGCAGGGCATCAAATTTCTGAATTGTGCGACAGCCGACCGAGCGCCGCAGTTGTCCGCTATGCACAGGAAATCGCCTCTAACGTTCATTCCGAGCCAGGCGATTGGCTAACCGAAGTTGATTTGGTGATCTCGGCCGTCTTTGGAGGCGTGGCGCTTGATGTGGCCGACCAGTCTTTGAAGCATATGCGCAAGGACTCAATCTACGCTGATTTCACGACTGGACGGCCTGCCGACCTTCGCGCCGCGGCAAAGCTGGCATTGGAAGCCAATATCCAGTTCGTTGATGTCGCGATTACAGGTGCCATCGCCCTTGGAGGTCAAAAAACGCCGCTACTTTGCGCTGGACCGGCTACGGATAAATTCGTTGAGACTATGAAAGCCATTGGCGCGCCAATACGAGTAGTGGGTACCGAACCCGGTGATGCCGTTGCGTTGAAGCTATTACGCAGCATTTTCACCAAAGGTTTAGAAGCTCTATCGGTAGAGTGCTTGATGGCCGCCGAGCGCCGAGGCTTAAGGCAGGCGCTTTACGAAGTCCTTTCCGACATTGATCAAACTCCCATTCGCAACTTCATGGAAGCGACGGTGACTACGCACGTGCGACACGCTGAACGACGACTAGCGGAGGTTCGGGAAGCCCGTCGTCAATTAGAAAGTGAGGGCATCCAGCCTCGTGCCCTCGACGGTGTTGCGGCATTATTCGAACACACCTCTAACGCCATCCAAAACTCACCCATCGAAGGTGAAGCAACGATCGAAAACAGTCTTAAGTGGCTGCTCGATCAACAGAGCTCGGACGCTACCAAAGCGACGACCACTGATCATTGACTTTATACATTTCAGAAAAGAAAGGAGACCTCATGTCACGTCGCTTCGTTAAAACGTTTTTGCTAGCCGGTGCACTTGCTCTTACCGGTACTTCTGTCGCCTCCACCTTGAGCGAGAGGTCAATATCGTTCATCTCTCCATATCCGCCAGGAGGCGGTACCGATACCCTCACCCGCATGCTGGCCGACGCCATGGCCCAACAAACAGGCTGGAATATCGTTGTCGAGAACAAGCCAGGCGCTGGCGGAAATCTGGCCCTGGATACTACAGCGCGCGCCAAACCCGACGGTCATACCCTGGTCATGGCGCAGACCGACAATCTCGTACTGAACCCATGGCTGTACAGCAAACTGTCCTATGACACCTTCAAAAGCTTTGCTCCCGTCGGCTTGGTAGCCAGCTCGCCGAGCGTTTACGTAGTAGCTCCCAAATCTCCCTATAACACACTGGCGGATATAGTCGCCGCGGCGAAAGAAAAACCTGGGGTTGTCACGCTAGGCATACCCGGCATTGGCGGCACCGGCGATCTTCTGGGCAACCTGTTCAGCAAAGAGGCTGACATCAAGTTGAGCCACATACCGTATCGCGGTTGGTCGCAAGCCTTCCCAGACTTGAGCAGTGGTCGGATCGAGATTTATACCGGTTCTGTCGCCTCGCTGCTTCCTCAAATTCTTGCCAAAACGGTTAAACCTATCGCTGTCATCGGAGAAGCCCGTTCACCTAGCCTGCCCAATGTCCCGACTTTCGCAGAGGAAGGCTATCCAGAGGTGAAGCAGGCGATATGGTGGGGCCTGGCTGCTCCCGCGGGCACCTCTTCGGAAATTGTAAATGAACTCAACGAGGCGATGCAGAAAGCGGTAACCAGCGATGAAATGACGCAAAAACTGCAAAAGGCTGGATACGATCCTATTGGAAGCAGTGCCAACGATATGGCAAGTCGTCATAAAGCCGACCATGACACGTTTGGCGCCTTGGTAAAGGATTCTGGCATTGAGCCGCAATAGCCCTTTCACAATTTTCAGAGAGCAAACGAACATGATTGGTTTTCAGATTCATCAACGCGATCGAGCCGTCGACATGGCCACGGTAGAGAAATTCAAGAAGCTGCCTGTCGCCAACGTCAGTGACATGATGTCTCGAATGTATGCGGGAGGTGCGCACCTGCGCCCCATGCACGACGGCACTTCCATGGCTGGCGCTGCAGTTACAGTACGGTGTCGCCCGGGTGATAACCTTCTGGTGCACAAGGCGCTCGACGTAGCCGGCGCCGGCGACGTGGTCGTTGTAGATGCCGGCGGCGACCTCACTAATGCCATCATTGGCGAAATCATGGTGGCATATGCAAAGAAGCGTGGGTTGGCCGGTATCGTCATTCATGGAGCCATTCGCGATTCAGCCGAGATCGGACAGGGCAGTTTCCCCGTTTTCGCTGCAGGCGTCACGCATCGCGGGCCATACAAAGACGGTCCAGGCGAAATCAATTCAACAATTTGCCTTGGCGGAATGACAATCGAGCCCGGTGACTTGGTTATTGGCGATGCAGATGGTCTGCTATGTGTGCCGTTCGACATCACACGAAAGGTTTATGAGCAAACTGTCGAGAAACACGCTATCGAAGAAAAGATGTTGGCTGATATTGATGCAGGCACATATGACGCAAGCTGGGTAGATGCGCGCTTAAAAACGCTTGGCTGCTTGTTGCAGTAGACCGCTAAGTCCAGGCGTGTGCCGGAGAGAGATATGGGTTCGCAAAATAGTACAGCCGCCCCCTGCGTGGGTACCTTGGAGCGAGTCATTCTCAAGTACGGTGCACCCGAGACAATGCACACCGATCAGGGCAGTCAGTTCAACTGTGTGAGCAGGGGTTCGCGGGCAAAATGCCGTTCCGCATTTTCCAGAAATCGCACCACGGATGCATGAATTGCCTGCGGCGAGATACCCCCGATGTGTGGAGTCAGTATGGCATTATCAAATTCGAGAAGCGAAGTGAGCGGCGTAGGTTCATTTTCATAAACGTCGAGGGCAACGGCCCAAATTCTTTCATCGCGCAGTGCATCAGCAACTGCCTGCGTATCGACCAGCGTGCCTCGCGCGACATTGACAACAACGCCTTGCGGGCCAAGCGCCTCGAGGACTGTCCTGTTTACCGGGTGGTAAGTTGCCTTGCCACCCAGCGCCGCAATGATAAGAAAATCACACCACGCAGCAAGACTGGTGATGTCGTCGAACCATTGAAAGCCCGTCTCGTCGCGGCGTGTGCGGCTGTGATAGCCGATCTCCATGTCGAAGCCTTGCGCCCGCTTGGTAATAGCCTTGCCGATATTACCCAGACCAAATATCCCCATCCTGCGTCCTGACACATGCGGGGGACGGGGAATATCATCGCGCCATAAACCATGGCGCACCCCATTATTCAGGAACGGCAACCGGCGGATGGCTGCAAGCAGAATCGCCATGGCGTGATCAGCCACCGCATTATCATTGGTGCCGGCCGCGTTGCAAACCGGGATTCCGCGGGCACTTGCCGCTTTCATATCCACATTTTCAAAACCCACGCCAACCGTGCATATCAATTCCAGTTTTTTTTCCAATGACCCGGAGCAATGATTCGACTGTTTTGAATGCCGACTCAGGGCCTGCCGGCATTACTACTAATGTCCCCTGGCAAATTTCGAGCAGCGCATCGTGGCCAATGATGAAGTCATGGAATGTTATTTGATGACGGGCGATTCCCATTACCTGATCCGCGTCGCCGTTTCAGACATTGCCGCACTCGAGCGCTTCATCCTGGATCAGCTCACATCCATTCCCGGCATCGACAAAATCCGCTCCAGTTTCGCGCTCAAGCAAGTGTCTTATAAAACGGCTTTACCCCTGATGGATTTGCGGCGACCGGTTTAGGCCACGTGGCTCAAGCCTGCTGATACAGGCATTACACGTGAGAAGCGCGTTTGGATGCATGATTTGTAAAAAGTTTCAGCTGATGCATGTCGGGCCCTCCGGCTTTCAGTGTCCGAAATCGCGCCAAACCCTGTGGGGCTGCAGTCATATCACGAATAAGGCAGGACACCATCTTTGGCTCGACAGGCTAGAGTTAACCCAAAAAGCCACCAGAAATGTGTGGCGACTGATATAGTTGACAGCGCTGCTCTCCGCAAGAGTCGCCTGCGTATTGCGGCGATCTTTAACGATATCCAAGGTGGCCACTATGCAAACTTTTGTGCTCGCAGCGGCGTCGCCATCGGCGCGTCGCATGTTGTCTATCGCAATCCTCACCGCATCGGCCGCTTGCGCGGCTTTACTGCCCGACGCCGGCTTCGCGCAGGCTCCCGCCAAATCGATGAAACAGGTTCCCGGCTACTACCACATGTCGCTGGGCGACTTTCAGGTGACAGCGCTGTATGACGGGGCGGTTTCGGTGCCAACCACGCTACTGGCGGGGATCAGCGACAGCGAAACCCAAGCCGCGTTGGCAGACATGTTCGTTCCGGTGACGAAAGATGGTGTGCAGACTGCGGTCAACGGCTTCCTGGTCAATACGGGCAAGGACCTGATCCTTGTCGATGCGGGCGCAGCAACGTGTTTCGGGCCGACACTGGGCGGGCTTGCCGACAACCTGCAGTCGGCAGGATATGAAACGACGCAGGTCAGCAAAGTTTTCCTGACTCATCTGCATGGCGATCATTCTTGCGGAATCACGGCCGATGGCAAAATGGTATTCCCCAATGCAACCGTGTATGTAACCAAGGACGAAGCCGGCTATTGGCTGAACAAGGAAACTGCCTCCCAAGCGCCAAAAGAAGCGCAGCCTTTTTTCCAGGCGGCCCAAGAGGCCGTGGCACCGTATGAAGCTGCCGGAAAGCTGAAGCAGTTTATGCCGGGCGATACCCTGGCCGACGGCGTGACATCGGTTCCATTGGCTGGCCATACGCCCGGTCATGAAGGATATATGTTTTCGTCCGGGGGCCAGGAATTATTGGTATGGGGCGACATCGTCCATAGCCACGCGGTGCAATTTGCGAATCCCGGCGTGTCCATCGATTTCGACAGCGACCAGAAACAGGCCATCGCCACACGTGAAAAAGTCCTTGCCCGTGCGGCGAAGGAAAAGTTCTGGATCGGGGGTGCGCATCTGCCCTTCCCCGGCATCGGACATGTCGGAGAGCAAAATAACGGCTATCGCTGGATTGCGGCTGAATACTCGCCGTTGCCGAGCGGCAATTAAGCCGAGCGCAGCCATTTAGTCCGTCGCCTGAGCCAACTTGATTGTTGAATTCAGCCATTGTGTTACTCAATAAAGAAGGAGGATCAAGTTTCGGTATACCGCTTGCCAGTCTCGTTCGTTGACACGAGCGCCACAATATTCGTGATGCCTTGCCGTGCCATCTTGGTATATGGGCAAAAGCGCTCGGTATTACGGACCAGTTCTTCGGCGATGGCTCGTTCTACGCCCGGTAAACGAATCCGTGTGTAGGCAGCCAGGACAAACAAGCCATCCATGGGGTCACGGCTAAAGTCGACCTTGACCTCCACAGAACTACCAGGGATCGGGATTCCATCGCGCCCCGCGAGCAAGCTTAGAGCGCCGTGAAAACAGGCGGCATACCCGGCCGCAAAAAGTTGCTCCGGATTGGTGCCTCCGCCAGGTCCGCCCAGCGCCTCGGGCAGGCGTAGGTGGACGTCCAAATTGCCGTCATCAGAACGCGCAATACCCGACGCCCGCCCATGGCTGGCATCGCCTCCTGTCACGGTAACGGTGGTCGAGTAAAGCGTTCGGGTATCACGTCCACGATATTTGTCCAGCAGGGATAAGGGCGGTGCTTTTAATGTCGCCATAATGTGCTGATCTTGTCTATTACCTCGATGCATGCGGCTGGGCGAACCAGGCATCAAAGTTCACGGAGCCAAGTCGAGCATTGACGCCTGGCATAAGCGTGTCGCTTTTTAGCTCTGCGCCGAAATAAGGAGCGTGCGCATCCTCTACCACGCTACGCGAATCGGCCGTCACCTTCAGATAACGCCGAACCAGGTCGGACAACCTTACACGCTCTGGACCGGCAATCTCGACGATGCCATTGCAAGGCTTGCCAACCGCGTAGTCGGTTACTGCCGCAGCGACATCGTCAGAGGAAATCGGCTGAAAAAAGGCTGGAGATATCCGAACGGCCTCGCCCGAGCTGCCCGCCTGCGCAATACCGCCCAAAAACTCAAAGAATTGCGTTGAATGCACGATGGTATAAGGTACGCCCGAGTCGCGTATGAGTTTCTCTTGTGCAATCTTTCCGCGGAAATAACCGCTTTGTGCCAGGCGGTCGGTTCCCACAACAGACAGGGCGACATGATGTTGCACTCCGGCCGCAATTTCGGCGGCAAAGAGGTTGCGGCCGGAGGCTTCGAAAAACTCGAGGACCTCTTTATCGGCGAACGATGGGGAGTTGGCAAGATCGACGACGACAGAGGCGCCTGCCATGGCTTCCATCAGACCTTCACCGGTGATGGTGTTGATACCTGTTGCGGGGGCGGCTGCAATGACTTGATGTCCTTGCGCTTTTAATCTGTTGACGACTTTGCTACCGATGAGGCCAGTGCCTCCAATGACAACGATTTTCATAACGTTCTCCTGATAATGGGTATGTATGAAAATTGTAGGATTGAGCACTAACTTGCGGTAGGGCCGAAGGCGGGCCCATGGTGTTGCATCAAACGCATCAATGAAGCAGTCGTCAGGCCGCAGCTACGTTCACCAGTGTGGTCAGGCATTGCAGGTCGAGCGATCGAATTTGTTCGGTGATGTGGTCAACGAATACGCGAATTCTGGCGGGAAGCTGCTTGCGGCTTAGATAGCACAGGTAATGGCCGCCATCGTCGGGCGCATGCTGTGCAAGGCAAGCGACCAGTTTCTGGTCGCTGAGCAGATCGCACACTAGGTAAGCAGGAAGCTGCGCGATGCCCTGGTCGTGCAGTACAGCCCGTAAGATCAGATCCAAATCATTGAACGTATGTTGGGCGGACGGCAAATATCTCTGAGCATAGCCATCGACCTTGAACTCCCATTCTCTGGCACGCCCCGCGGCCGTACGAAAGTTGATGCAGCGATGCTGAACCAGATCATCGATCCGGCGCGGCAGGCCGTTGGCAGCTGCATACCCTGGCGATGCGCATACGACCATTTGCATTGGAATCAACTGGCGGGCCACGATATCGCAGTCTTCCATCCGGCCGTCGCGAAAAGACACATCGATACGGTCTGCCGTAAAATCGGCCGGACGGTCGTCCAGCACCAGTTCCAGCGTGATGTCGGGGTACCGCGTATGAAAGCTTTGTAGCAGCGGAGCAATCACCTTACGTCCGAAACCGAGCGTCGAGTGGATGCGCAGATGACCCCGTGGCGGGCCGTTCCGCAGTTCGCGCATGTCTTCCAGCGCCTGCACGATACGCATCACTCCTGGCTGGCAGTTTTCGTAGAACAATTCGCCTTCGCGGGTGAGCGACGTGCTACGCGTCGTGCGGTGAAACAGGCGGGCATCGAGCTGCGCCTCAAGTTTTTGCACGCTGCGGCTCACTGCCGAACGACCTATTCCCAGGCGATCACTTGCCCGCGAGAAGCTGCCCTCGTCGGCCACAGTCAGAAATGCCACAACGCCCGCGTAACTGGTGACGAAACTATTGGCGAGCGAGTCCGCCGTGCCCGCAGGCGGACGGCGCGGCTGTTCGTTTTGTATGGGGAGGCAAGTGTAAGTATTCATACTCGACTAGACGTATGGATAGTGCGCTGTGTGACACTGCCTGCCCGTTTTTTTTAATTTTTACATTTACACCGGGAACGGCCTAGTGTTCCGGGATGAAGAACGGTACGTTCTGATCCTTCAGCAGTACCACCAAAAATTTTGCTGGATGGGTCTGACTCGCGTTGCGCCCGACAGTATGCAAGTCGTCCGGCGCTTCGTAGTAGCTTTGGGGGATGACTGACAGCAAGTCGCTGTTCAGGCAAGGTTGGCTTTGTCCAGACCAAAAGCCTTATCGGCGGAGCCCGGTACAGTCTTGAACGCAACATTCGCGCGATTCCATGCATTGATAGCCATCACGTCAAACGTCAGGTCGGACAACTCCTTTTCACTCAATTGAGTCCGCACCCGCTCGTAGATTTCGTCTGATACGCCATGTTCCGGCAGTCTCGTCAGGATTTCGGCCCAAGCGAGCGCAGCGCGTTCGCGGGGTGCAAAAAGTGTGGATTCGCGCCATGTTGCCAAATGATGAATGCGCAGTTCCCGTTCTCCGTGGATGCGTGCTTCTTTCACGTGCATATCCAGGCAGAACCCGCAACCATTGAGCTGAGAGGCGCGAACTGAAACCAGATCTCGGATCGACTCTTCTATTGTGGTGCTCTTCAGGGCGGTGCTGAACTCCATGAACTTCTTGAACAGTTCAGGAGATTGCTGAATGTAGTTGATGCGCTGTGTCATGGTTGCTCCAAACGACAATGATGATAAAAGCAGCGCCCTGATTCAAGGCACTGATCGCGGCAGAAGGCCGCATGTCATCATCGTAGGCAGCAATGGTTTATGGCGGTAGGCATGCAAGCGGGCTCACTGTGTTGTCTCATGCGCACCAAACAGGACCGGCGATATGGGCTGAGCTCCCAGAATCTCAGCAACGACTCGGCGGCGCATATGTCAAGTCGCGCGCTCCGCTACTAGACTAAAGGATCACGTCAGCCGGTCGTGGTGATCAGTATCATTCAGATGTTTCCATTCATGCTCCAACTGTTCTATCAGCGCTTTGCCAAACTGTGATTGACTACGTTCCTTAAGGGTGATTAATCCAAGAACACGGCTTATCCTGGGTTTAATCAAAGGGCGAATGGAGAGACCAATATTCAGCGCTTCAACCAATGCACCCTCGGGAACGATCGCAATGCCGACTCCGCTGGCGACGAACTGCAACATGGTTGTGAATTGCGTGACGGTAATGTTGTGTGAAAGGTTTAACCCCGCAGTAATGGCAGTCGCATCGATCAGTCGCCGCGTGCGGGAGTCGGACGGCAGCGAAACCAGTTGCTCGCCCTGCAAGACGTCCCAGGAAAGCTGCTGGCGTTTTTCCAGTCTATGCCCCTTAGGCAGGACTACATGGAAATACTGTTTGCTGAGCGCCTTCTGGGCAAAAATTGGTGCAATATCGTCCAGATACGTTAGGCCGATGTCTGCGACACCAGATCTTACGTTCTCAATCACATTTCCGTGGACGCCCTCATAGATATGGAGGTGGACGCCCGGACGCTCCTGCTTATAGCGCGCCACAATTGCGGGCAGCACGGTACAGGCGACTGACATCACTGACGAAATGACAACTTGGCCGCGTTGCTGGTCGGCACGGTCCTGGATCGCTGTGAGGTAGATCTGCATGTCGTTGAGCACACGCTCTGCCAATGCGACAAACTCCTTGCCCGCGTCGGTGATTTCCACCCTGCGGGTGGTGCGATTGAATAGCGTCTGCCCGAGCAGGCGCTCGACACGCTGCACGGTACGTGTGAGTACCGGCTGCGACATGTTCAACGTAATTGCGGCCGCGTTGAAGCTTCCGTAATCGGCGACTGCCTTCACCGTGAGTAGCTCTTTGGCGCTGAGGTCAAGCTGATCAGGAAGAATCATTACGAAGCCAAGGAAATGATGAACAGGGGAATTAGCCCCAGACGAAAGGGCTCATTTATGTCTTTCTGACAATTATATTAGTCAATAGATTCCAATTGGCAATAATGAACGGCGTCCTTATGATGGACTCATCTTTTTAGGGCAGGAGTACAAAATGATGGGTACAGCAACACAGGACAGACAGGACAGTTTGGTCGATGCTGACGTCGACTTGGTGGAGTACTACTACGAAAAGGGTTTTAGCGACGGTTTGCCCGTCGTTCCACCTACGCAGGAAAAAGTTGATGAAGTCGTGCAGGCGCTTGGCGGAGACCCCGAGCACGTAGAGTGCAAGGTAGCGCCCCGCTGGGGCGAATTGACCCGCGAAGTGCTGGCGATCAACATGGTCATGGCAGGCTGCAAGGCCTCCTACGCACCGGTCGTACGGGCTGCCATACTGGCGCTGACAGATGCTGCCTTCAACCTGAACGGTGTCCAGGCAACGACGCATGTCGCATCTCCGCTGATCGTCGTGAATGGACCAATTGCACGCGAACTGGGCATGAACGGCGGGGCAAACGCATTTGGGTCGGGTAATCGCGCCAACGCGACGATAGGACGCGCAGTGCGCTTGATCATGTTGAATGTAGGCGGCGCGTGGCCGGGAGACCTGGACAAAAGCACATTGGGCCATCCCGGCAAATACACATACTGCGTGGCAGAGAACGAAGCGCAGAGCCCTTTTGCTCCCCATCACGTGGAGCACGGCTACAAACCCGCCGAATCCACGGTGTTTGCGATCGCCGCCGAGGCGCCCCACAGCGTCACCAACCACGTGTCGAATGACCCGGAAGGAATCCTGGATACCATCTGTTCGGCAATGAGCACCATCGCCTCGAACTCGGCTGTACTGGGCGGGCATATGGCAGTCGTGCTAGGGCTCGAGCATGCAAAAACCATTGCTCAGCACGGCTGGAGCCGCGCCGACATCCGCAACTATATCTTCATGAACCATGGCAATCGCTTTATCGATCTGGCCTACGGTCATCGGTACGGAAAGGTATACAACCGCAACCTTCCCAAATGGTACAAGCGCGAAGACGACACGCGGATTCCCATCATTCATAGCCCCGACAACATCCATCTGTTTGTGATGGGCGGGGAAGCGGGCCGATTCTCAGCGGTCATTCCGGGATGGGGCCATATGAGCACACCCGTGCTCAAACCGATTGACCTTGACACCGTCGCCGCGGGCCCGGACTGCTCCAGCGGCACGTGCGCACTTTGAATCATAAGGATATTGCCATGTTGATGAAAGCAGAAAACGGACAGGTTCGCGTCTTCGATCCTCGCGGTGTCATTCGTTCCGTAGCCGTGCCCACTGCCAGGCGGCGTGAACAGCTTGATGGCTTGAGGCTGGGTGTCCTAGACAATTCCAAGTGGAACGCCAACAAGATTTTGCGCGGCGCCATTGAGGCCTTGAGCAAAGAAATTGATTTCAAGGCTGTCAATTATTACGTCAAGCACAGTTTCTCCAAGGACGCCGCGCCTGAGCTGATTGAAAAAATCATCGAAGAGAACGACATCGTACTGACGGCAATCGGCGACTGTGGATCGTGCACGTCCGGGTGCCTGCGTGATGCCATTGCGCTGGAAAAGCAAGGGATCCCGACGGCGGTCATCGTGACGACCGAGTTCGTAAAGGAAACGGTACTGACACGGCAAGCGCTGGGCATGCTGGACCTGGAGCCGATCATTATTTCCCACCCCGTCAGCTCGATCACCATGGAAGAAGTTGGGCAGCGCGTGGCGCAGATCCTGACCCAGGCCCAGGCCGTCTGGAAAGGAACGCAAGACGGTGCTGCAGAGAAGTATCTCGAGAACCGCAGCACGCCGGATTGATCCAATTATTCGGTGTTCGCGGCCAGTTCGCAGCAGGCTTACCTTCGCGAATACCCATCGCAGTCAGCAACATTTTTTCCTTCACGAAAAGGGTAAGCGTATGAGCTCGCTGTCGGGGTTACGAGTGCTGGATCTCTCGCGGGTGCTGGCCGGTCCCTGGTGTGCACAGACACTTGCCGATCTTGGCGCGGATGTCATCAAAGTCGAACGGCTCGGCACGGGGGACGACACCCGCGCATGGGGACCGCCCTGGCGCGAAGCGGCCCCGGGCGGCGAACGGGATTCGGCCTATTTTCTCAGCGCAAACCGTAACAAGAAGTCGGTCGCGATCGATTTTTCGACAACGGAGGGTGCGGCACTGCTGCGAGACATGGCTACCCAAAGCGATGTACTGATCGAGAACTTCAAGGTCGGCACTCTAAATCGATATGGATTGTCCTATGAGGAGCTGGCGATTCTAAATCCGCGCCTTGTTTATTGCTCCATTACGGGCTTCGGCCAGGAGGGGCCGTATGCCCGGCGCGCGGGCTACGACTTTCTGATTCAGGGCATGGGCGGTCTGATGAGCATTACCGGGGTTCCCGATGGACTACCAGGCGCGGGCCCCCAAAAAGTTGGCGTTGCCATGACGGATCTTCTGACTGGCATGTACGCAGCGACCGGCATACTCGCCGCAGTGATGGAAAGCCGGGAGACCGGCCTGGGTCAGCATCTGGATATTTCGTTGCTGGATGTTCAGGTTGCCAGCCTGGCAAACCAGGCGATGAACTACCTCGTGGCCGGGAAGTCGCCTGGCAGACTGGGCAATGCCCATCCGAATATTGTGCCCTACCAGGATTTCCGCACACGCGACGGGTACATGATTCTTGCGGTGGGAAATGACGCGCAGTTCAAGCGCTTTTGTCACGCATGCCAGCATCCGGAGTGGGCGGACGATCCCAGGTTCTCGACGAATTCGGCCAGGATAGCGCACCGCGACGCGCTGATCGCGGATATTGCCGGCGCCATGGCGGGCCACGACACGGCCTACTGGATAGCGCTACTGGAGGACGTAGGCGTGCCTTGCGGGCCGATCAATACCATCGAAGAGGCTTTTGCCGACCCGCACGTGGCGCAACGTAATACGCAGATATCCATTGATTCTCCGCAAAAAGGAAATATCCCCACAGTTGCCAACCCCATACGCTTATCCAGGACGCCCGTTGAATATCGTTTGGCTCCGCCGGGGCTTGGACAGGATACGCGGCAGGTGCTCAGCGAATTCCTGGGACTGGAGCCGGTGGAGATTGAAGCATTGATTCAACAACGCGTCGTGGTATGTGCCTGATGGATAGTACCTGCGCAAAGCCGACGCACCAAGCGTAGCACCCTACAACAATAGCCATATAGGACAGGAGAGAGACAAATGAAAAGAATTAAGCTTGCCGCAGCACTGCTGTTTGGGATAACGATCGCAACGCAGACTGCATCTGCGTGGGCAGCAGAGGCCTATCCGCAAAAGCCCATCACGATGGTTGTCCCCTTCCCGGCTGGCGGACCGACGGACATCGTGGCCAGGATCGTCGGTCAGAAGTTGTCCGAGGACCTGGGCCAGACCGTCGTTATTGACAACAAGCCAGGCGCCAGTAGTGTGATCGGCGCGGGCCAGGTTGCTCGGGCGCCAGCGGACGGGCATACGCTGCTCCTTAACTATTCCGGCCACGTCATCAATCCATATTTGAAGAGCAATCTGCCGTTCGATCCGATGAAGGATTTCGTGCCCATCGTGGGGCTCGCATCGACGCCGCAGCTTCTCGTGATATCGCCCAAGATCAAAGCCACATCAATCGAGGACGTCATCAAGCTGGCCAGGGCATCCAAGAATCCCCTGACCTTTGCGTCTTCCAGCATCGGCGCCCCCAGCCATCTCGCTGGCGAACTATTCAGCCAGTTGACGGGCGTGCAGCTGATGCATGTGCCTTATCGTGGCAGTGCGCCGGCGTTGACGGATCTGCTGGGCGGACAAGTAGACATGATGTTCGATAGCGCGCCCTCCTCTATCGGATTTGTGCGGGCTGGCAAGCTCAAGGCGCTGGGCGTCACGTCCGCACATCGATCAGAAGTTGCCCCTGAATTGCCGACAATGGATGAGTCTGGTCTGAAAGGATTCGCCGTCACCACTTGGTATGGCGTCTGGGCGCCTGCGCATACACCTACCGATGTGGTGGCCAAGCTTAACGACGCGCTTAACAAAGTGCTGTCTGATCCCGGTGTAAGGAAAAAGCTGCTACAGGCGGGCGCCGACCCATCGGGAGGCTCACAGAAAAAATTCGCTGCGTTCTGCCAGTCTGAATTCGAGCGCTATGGTGTGATCGTAAAAGCCGCGAATATCAAGCCTCAGGCGTAAAACGGAGCCGGTAAAACATGACTAAGCATGCCAAACTCCTTATCCTGGGATCGGGCCCAGCAGGTTTTAGCGCGGCCATTTATGCGGCGCGCGGTTACGCAACAATCAAACTGGCGAGACCGAAGAACTGCCCGTTACCGGCGTATTCATTGTCATCGGACATAAGCCTAATACGAGTCTGTTCGAAGGCAAGCTTGCGATGTACAACGGATATATGCAGACTCAAGGAGGCCAGCAAGGCTATGTCACCCACACTTCAGTAGCGGGCGTATTTGCTGCCGGCGACGTCCAGGATCATGTGTATCGACAGGCTATAACCAGTGCGGGAACAGGTTGTATGGCCGCATTAGATGCCCAGCGTTGGCTGGAAAGCCAGTCTCCTGAAAAAGCTCAGTATGAAGGTGAGGAAGAGGGAACGACGTCGCCCTTATGTATTCCGTAGCAGGACGACGGCTGGACTGTCGTAACGAGAGACGGGTCGCTCTCGGCACAATTTGAGCATACCGTTGCCGTAACCGCTTCGGGCGTATCCGTGCTGACTTTACGTCCCGACGAACTCGGCATGGTTAGCAGGATGACATCATAGGCGAGTGACTGCCAGCGACCATGCAGAGGAATGTTGAGCCCTCAACTGGTACGCTGGACCCAAATCATGGCGCGGCAGGAGGGGCTCGAACCCCCGACCCCGGGCTTAGAAGGCCCGTGCTCTATCCAGCTGAGCTACTGCCGCGTTATCCGCATCGGAGCGCGCAT
The DNA here is from genome assembly GCA_036675275.1 of Pseudomonas sp. Lineage (GTDB taxonomy): Bacteria > Pseudomonadota > Gammaproteobacteria > Burkholderiales > Burkholderiaceae_B > Pollutimonas. The sequence continues at coordinate 30,457 of JAKFFG010000032.1, forward strand.
TTTAGCGCGTCGGGCGAGAAAGCGGAAAAACGTCATATATCTGGTACTTACAGAGCCGAAATGACAATATCTTCTACCCCGCAAGTACCCATTTCGCCACACGCTTACAATAGGTAGCGTAAATGGCGGTTCCTAGTGCTACAGTTTCCCGCGTATCAATAAGAATCCAAATGAAGCATTTATGACGTATAACCGCAAGTCGCTAAACTACTGTATTCCCGCTATAGCACTCATAGGCGCACTATTCAGCTTTTCAGCCAGTGCCGGCATCAGCTACAAGCTGGACCGCCCCCAGGCCCTGCCGGGCGAAACGGTAAACATTACGGGTCTGCTCTTCAATGATACCGATACAGCCATCACGTGGCGTGCCCCCAAGCAATTGGTCATTCAGTGGCGCGACCAGGACGGAAAGGCGATTCGCAGCCTGGCGTACCTGTCCCAGGGCGGCGAACAAGCCAATGTGCCTGTCAATAACTTTGTAAAATTCGCATGGCGGGCCGTAGTGCCCACCGGGGTGCGCGGACTGCAGGCCGTCAATATCGAAGGCGAAACCACTCTGCTCGCGCTGGACACCAGCCCGCTTGAGAACAGCACCATTTCAGGCACACCCGCCACGGGGCCGGTGGTCGACGCGGGCGCGGCAACCGGACTGCAGCGCAACGACCCCGCATTGCCGGAAAACGTCGTGGCAGCCACGGGCGCGTCCGTATCCCAGGGACCTGCCGTTACGTCCACGCAGCAGCTGTCGACGCCGCCATCGGGATTCGCTCGATTCAGCAGTGCCATTTCGGCCTACGAACCCATTTACTTCGACGTGGGCAACAAAGGCGGACGAAACGCGCGCTATCAGGTCAGTTTCAAATACCGCCTTTTCACGCCCAACGATCCCAATGACCCCAAGTTCGAAGACCACTTCTATCTTGGCTATACACAGACGGCATTGTGGGACCTGCATTCCGATTCGAATCCGTTTGTCGACACATCGTTCAAGCCTAGCCTTTTCTGGCAAAAGGACGCCTTGTGGCAGTCGCCCAGCAAAGACATTTACCTGGGGCTCGCCAGCGGCGTCCAGCACGAATCGAACGGCAAAGGCGAGGACGATTCGCGTTCACTGAATTATGCTTACATACAGCCAGAGTTCAACTACCGTTTCGACGGCGGCAGCACGCTCACTTTTGCCCCGCGTGTAAAAGGATACTTCGCGGTCGGAGATAAAAACTCCGACTATGCCGATTATGCCGGCCATGTCGACTGGAAGTTGCGCTGGGCGCAGGATAATGGCCTGGTGTTGTCCGGCCTGTATCGCCAAGGCCACGAGGGCCGCAGTACGAGCCAGATCGAGGCGGCATGGCCGTTGAAACGCACCTTCCTGAACATGAACGGTTATTTGCACGTGCAGTACTTCAAAGGCTACGGAGAAACGCTGCTGGGCTATAACCATAAAAGCGAGCCGCAGGTGCGCGTCGGGATTTCACTGGTTCCCTGACGACCAGGTCGGCCGACTAAGGCCGCCTGTTCATCGATTGCGCGGCGCGGCCCTTTGGATAGCGCCCGCCGCGTACATCCCACCCTCGCTATCGCAGGCGTGAATCAAAAACTGCCTGAACACGTCCACCAGGCCCGAAGGTTCGCGTGTGACGGGCCACAGCAGACCGACGTCCATGGGTGCAAGCGGATCGCTGACCGGAATGGCCATGATTTTCTTTCCTTCCAGCGACCACGGCCTGTACACCAGGTCCGACAGTATCGATACGCCAAAGCCATAGGCCACCAGGCCGCGCAATGCTTCCAGCGAGCTGGTGCGCATCGCTATGTTGAGCGCCGGGCTTGCGCCACCCCAATGCCGCGTGGCAGCGGCTTCGGCATCATCCACAGTAAGCAATATATAGGGACAACGCTGAATATCGGCCAGGCTGACGGCGGCCTGCCTGGCGAGGGCATGGTTGGCTCCGACCCACACGCGGCGGCGCGAACGGACGAGAAGATGGTGCCCGTAGCGTTGGGGCGCGTCGATATTTGAAAGCAGCCCAACGCCCAGGTCTATGGTTTCATCAAGCAGCGCTTGTTCCAGCGTAGACCGGTCCATATCGACCAGGTCAATTTCGACTTGAGGGTAACTGCGCTTGAAGCGGCTGAGCAGATCGGGCAGGAAGTAGCCCAGGACGGTGTACGTTGCCGCCAGGCGTATGGTGCCGGTCGCCGTCTGAGGAAGGAGGCTGGCATGGCGCATGGCGTCATTGACCGAATCCATGACATGCCGCGCGTGATGAAAAAACACCTGGCCTTCGGCGGTCAATACTACGCCGTGGGGCAGCCGGTCGAACAGGCGCACCTTCAATTGCTTCTCCAGGCTCTGTACCGCACTGGTAATGGCAGACTGCGACACATGTTCGGAGATGGCGGCAGCGGAAAACTGTCCTGACGTAGCGGCGGCAATGAAGTATCTGAACTGCCTTAAAGTGACCTCGTCCTTCATCTGATTTTCCAATATCTGTTAGCTGAAAAATTGATTTTACGATAGCAAATTTAGCCCATACACTTGGCATACAGAATATTCCAACAGGAGACAACCAATGAACGCTCCCCTAGATCCGGCGGTGCTATCGGCATTGGCCCAGGTATCCCTAGACGACAAATACACACTGGAACATGGCCGCGCCTACATGAGCGGCACGCAGGCGCTGGTACGCCTGCCCATGCTGCAGAAGGCCCGCGACCGGCTCGCCGGCCTGAACACGGCGGGGTTCATTTCGGGTTATCGCGGCTCACCCCTGGGCGCACTGGACCAGGCTTTGTGGAAAGCCAAGTCGCACTTGGCCGACAACGACGTCGTCTTCCAGCCGGGCCTCAACGAAGACCTGGCTGCCACTTCGGTGTGGGGCAGCCAACAAGTAACCCTGTACCCGGACGCCACGCGCGACGGCGTATTCGGCATGTGGTACGGCAAAGGGCCGGGCGTCGACCGTTCCATGGACGTATTCAAACATGCCAACTCGGCCGGCACGGCGCGCCACGGGGGGGTGCTGGTGCTGGCCGGCGACGACCACGGCGCCAAGTCCTCCACCGTCGCCCACCAATCGGAACACGCCTTCCAGGCAGCCGGCATACCGGTGCTGTACCCGTCCAATGTCCAGGAATACCTGGACTACGGCTTGCACGGGTGGGCGATGAGCCGCTATTCCGGCCTTTGGGTGGCCATGAAATGCGTGACCGAAGTGGTCGAATCCACGGCATCGGTCGATATTGACCCTGATCGCGCCCGCATCATCATCCCCGACGATTTCCTGCTACCGGCCGACGGCCTGAGCATACGCTGGCCGGACCCGCCATTGGTGCAGGAAGCCCGGTTGATCGACTACAAATGGTATGCGGCGCTCGCCTATACGCGTGTCAACAAACTGAACCGTATCGTCATCGATTCGCCTCGCGCCCGCTTCGGCATCATGACCGCCGGCAAGGCTTATCTGGACACCCGCCAGGCGTTGGCCGATCTGGGCCTTGACGAAACAACCTGTGCCCGCATCGGCATCCGGCTGATGAAAGTCGGATGCGTCTGGCCGCTGAACGCTCAGGATGCGCGCGAGTTTGCTACCGGACTCGAAGAGATACTGGTCGTCGAAGAGAAACGGCAGATACTGGAATACGCGCTGAAAGAAGAGCTCTACAACTGGCGCGACGACGTCCGCCCGCGGGTCTTCGGCAAGTTCGACGAAAAAGACAATGCCGGCGGAGAATGGTCGGTGCCGCGCGGGCAATGGCTGTTGCCGGCTGCCGCGGAACTGTCCCCGGCGCTGATCGCGCGGGCCATCGCCCGGCGGCTCGAAAGAGCCAACCTTCCTGCCGAGGTGCAAAGCCGGATTGCGGCGCGTATTGCCATCATCGACGCCAAGGACCGCGAGCTGAGCAAACCCGCGATCACGGCCGAACGCAAGCCATGGTTCTGTTCGGGCTGCCCGCACAATACATCGACCAATGTGCCCGAAGGATCGCGCGCGCTGGCCGGCATAGGCTGTCATTACATGTCCATCTGGATGGACCGAAAAACCGAGACCTTCAGTCACATGGGCGGTGAAGGCGCTGCATGGATAGGCCAGAAGTCGTTCACCAGCGAAAAGCACATTTTTGCCAACCTGGGCGACGGCACCTATTTCCACTCCGGCGTGCTCGCAATTCGCGCTGCGATTGCGGCAAATGCCAATATTACGTACAAAATCCTTTATAACGATGCGGTCGCCATGACGGGCGGCCAGCCGGTCGATGGCATCCTGAAGGTGACTGACGTCATCGCCCAGGTCCACGCCGAAGGCGCAAAAAAGGTCGTGGTGGTCACCGACGAACCCGAAAAATACAAAGGCGTATCCCTGGTGGGCAACCCGCCGGTCTATCACCGCGACGAACTCGACCGCGTGCAGCGTGAACTGCGGGAAATCGAAGGCACTACGGTCCTGGTCTACGACCAGACCTGTGCCACCGAAAAAAGGCGGCGCCGCAAACGTGGCGCCTATCCCGATCCTGCCCGCCGTGTCTTCATCAATGATGCGGTGTGCGAAGGCTGCGGCGACTGCTCGGTAAAATCGAATTGCCTGTCGGTCGAGCCGCTGAACACGCCGGTCGGCGTGAAACGCAAGATCAACCAATCATCCTGCAATAAAGACTATTCCTGCACAAACGGATTCTGTCCCAGCTTCATCACCGCCGAAGGCGCGCAGGTCAAGAAACCGGCGCCGCAGCAGGCATCCACCGACACCCTGGCCGCGCTGGTTACCGGCCTTCCCTTGCCTACGCTGCCTTCCATCGGAAACAGCTACGGCATACTGGTTACAGGAATAGGCGGTACCGGCGTCGTCACCATAGGCGGCTTGCTGGGCATGGCGGCACACCTGGAAAGAAAAGGCGTGACCGTGCTCGACATGGCCGGACTGGCGCAGAAAGGTGGCGCTGTATTAAGCCATGTACAAATCGCCGCGAATCCCGCCGACCTCCATGCCACCCGCATAGCCACTGGCGAGGCGCGGCTGATCATCGGCTGCGATGCCATCGTCAGCACCTCGGCCGATGTCTTGTCCCGGGCCCAAAAGAATGTGACGCGGGCCGCGGTAAACAGCGCCCCCATCCCCACGGCAGACATCATCCACAATGCAAAGTGGCAGTATCCCGATGCGGTGGCGGCAAATGACCTGACCGAAGCCATCGGAAAGGACTGCGAGTTCCTCAACGCCAATGCCTTGGCCATCAAGCTGCTGGGCGATGCGATTTATGCCAACCCGCTGCTGCTGGGCTACTCATGGCAGAAAGGCTGGATACCGCTGTCCTACGAAAGCCTGGTGCGCGCCATTGATCTCAACGGCGTCATGGTGGAAAAAAACCTGGCTGCATTCGAGTGGGGCCGCGCCGCCGCGCACCACGGCGCGCAGGCCATTGCACCCGAACTGGTCAGGAAGGAAGCGACCGCTACCGTCATTGCCATGCCGGAAACGCTGGATAGCGTTGTCGAACGCAACGCACAGTGGCTGACGCAGTATCAGAACGCGGGCTACGCAGGTCGCTATGTTGATGCCGTCAATCTCATCCGAACAAAAGAAGCTTCCCTGTCTTCGGCGAAAAGCTTACGCCTGACACGCGCCGTCGCGGTCAATCTGGCCAAGCTGATGGCTTACAAAGACGAATACGAGGTCGCCCGGCTTTATACGGATCCCGCCTTTACGCAAAAGCTGCGTGCCCAGTTTGAAGGCGAGCCCGGCCGCGATTACCAGCTGCATTTTCATTTGGCGCCGCCGTTGTTCTCGCGGCGCAATGACAAGGGCGAGCTCATCAAGAAAAAATACGGCCCCTGGGTGATGTCCGTCTTCAAGCTGCTCGCCGGATTGAAAGGGCTGCGGGGCACGGCTTTCGATGTGTTCGGCAAGACCGACGAGCGCCGGCAAGAACGCGAACTGGTGCGCGAATACCTGGCGTTGGTGAATGAGCTGTCGGAGACGCTGACCGAGCAGAATCTGGCAGCGGCAATCGAACTGGCCAACCTTCCGGATGATATTCGCGGGTTCGGACACGTTAAAGAAAAGAACTTGCTGGCTGCCCAGGCCCGGCGTGGCGAGTTGCTGGACAATTACCGGACGGCGGCTCCCCTCGGGCGCGTGGCCTGAGACCAGGCAGCTTGCCGCGCCATCCGGATAACCCTAAAGCGACAGATACGACTGTCGGACCTGTTCATTTTCGGCCAGGTCCGACATCGAACCGCTGTACCGGATAGCGCCCTTCTCCAGTACATAGGCGCGGTCGGCAACGAGGCGGGCGAAGTGGATGTTTTGCTCGGACAGTAAAACGCTGGCTCCCCGGGCTTTCAACGCAAGAATCATATTGACCATCTGCTCGATGATGACCGGCGCAACGCCTTCCGAAGGCTCGTCCAGGAGCAACATGTAAGGATTGCCCATAAGCGTTCGGGCCACCGTCAGCATCTGCTGTTCGCCTCCGCTGATGTCGCCTGCAGGACGCTCCTTCATGTCGGCCAGATTCGGAAACAGCTCATCGATGTCCGAAGAAGTCCAATTCAGCCCCGGCTGTCCGTCGGGCCAGGTTCTGTCTGCCTGGCGCCCGGTCATCAAGTTTTCCTTGATGGTCAGCTCGGTGAAGATGCGGCGATCTTCGGGCACATAGCCCAAACCCAGACGTGCCACTTGGTAAGGTGCGCATTTTTCAAGCGCGTGCCCCATGAAGCGTATCTGTCCGTCGCGCTTGGGCCCCAGTCCCATGATCGCCTTGAGTGTTGTCGATTTGCCCGCGCCGTTGCGCCCCATCAATGCCACCACCTCGCCCCGGCCAACTTCCAGCGAAATATCGTGCAGGATGTGTGCTGCAGCGTACCAGGCGTTCACCCTCGTCAATGTCAACAGGGGGGCCGCCGCAGTTGAGTTGCCGCTATCTTGCCTCATCGCGCAAGACCTCGCGGTGTTGCTGCCTCGAACGTCTTGCCGGTTCCGAAATACACCGCCTGCACTTCGGGATGGGCGCGCACCTGTTCCGCGCTGCCCTGGGCGATCAGGCGTCCGCGCGCCAGCACGATAATGCGGTCGGCGTAGGCAAAGACGACATCCATACTATGTTCGGTAAACAGCACCGCCATGCATTTTTCCACGACCAGGCTTTTTATCAGAGCCACCAGGCCATTGCGCTCGGCGGGAGCCATGCCGGCCGTGGGCTCGTCCATCAGCAACAGCCTGGGTTTGCCGGCCAGGCTCATGGCCAGCTCCACGCGCTTTACATCGCCATAAGCCAGCTCGCTGCAAGGACGCGCAGCCTGATCCCGCATCCCCACCTGCTCCAGCAATTCCAGCGATTCTTCGCGATACCGACTGCTGGCCGGGCGCCAGAATGAATAAACCTTGCGATGATGGGACAACAAGGCCATCTGGACATTCTCGAGCACGGTCAGCGATGCAAAGGTTGCCGCGATCTGGAATGTGCGCCCGACACCCATATGGGCAATCCGGTGCGACGGAACACCCAGCAACTTGCGGCCGTCGAACATGACCGAACCCGCAGTGGCCGGCAATTGCCCTCCGACCATATTGAAGGTGGTGGACTTGCCGGCGCCGTTGGGCCCGATCAGCGCCAGCAACTCCCCCGCCTCCAGGTCGAAGCTGATGTCATCGACGGCCGTGTTGCCGCCGAAGCGTTTGCTGAGATTGCGAACCTCGAGCAGACTCATGTGCGTTTTTCCCTGCCCTGCATCAGCAAGGCGCAATACCCGGCGATGCCTTGCGGAAAAGCCAGGACGATCAACAATATCACTGCGCCAAACAGGGCTCGCCAATATTCGGTGACGCCAATGAAGTAATCCTGCAGTATCGTGAAACTGGCGGCGCCCACCACCGGACCAAACAAGGTTTGTATGCCGCCCAGCATGACCATGACAAGTGCGTCGACCGATTTGCCCACGGTGATGACTTCCGGAGACGTGCTGCCTTTGGAAAATACGTACAAGCCGCCCGCCAGGCCGGCCAGCAGACCGGCCACGATAAAGGCGGTCCACTGCACCCGCTTCACGTTTATGCCGGTCGCATCGGCCCGAAGAGCCGAGTCCCGGGATGCGCGCAAGGCGTAGCCGAAAGGCGAAAATGCCATGCGCCGTACGGCAACGATCGCCAGGATCACTACAGCCAGCGTAAAGTAATAGTAAGCATCACCCGAAAGCCACTCCTCGGGCCAGATGCCGATAATGCCGTTGGAGCCGCCCGTGACCGCATCCCACTGATACACGACAGACCAGATAATTTGCGCGAACGCCAGCGTGAGCATGGCGAGGTAAACGCCGGAAAGCCGGATGCAGAACCAGCCGAACACGGTCGCCGCCAGGGCGGCCGCCAGCGGCGCAAGCAGTATGGCCGGGCCCATGCCCGCCCACTGCGACTGGAACAACAAGGCCGCAGCATAAGCGCCTATTCCGAAATACGCGGCATGCCCGAACGACGCCATACCGCCCAGGCCCATCATGAAATGCAGGCTGACGGCAAACAATACCGCCACCAGAATGTCCTGAGCCAATACCGGCGCATAGGGCAAGGCGCCCGATAGCATGGGCAGTGCTGCAAATAATGCGATAAGCGCCATGGCCAGCCATTTGAACGCAGTGCTTGCGGTACGCAACGGCGCTTCGGGCATCCCGATATGGCGTATGGCCGCCAGGGGCTTGCCACGCAAACCCCATGGACGGAACACCAGCACGAACGCCATGAATATGAACTCGATGACCAGTGTGAGCTTGGGAAAGGCAATGCTGACGCCGGCGATTTCCACGATGCCCAATGCGACGCACAAGGCCTTGAGCTGCGCAATGATCAGTGCGGCCAGATAGGCCCCGGGAATAGACCCCATGCCGCCCACGACGACGACCACAAAAGCATCGCCGATGACGCTGAGGTCCAGCATCAGGCTGGCGGGCTGGCGTGGAATCTGGATCGCCCCGCCCAGTCCCGCCAGGAAGGCGCCGAGGGCGAATACGCCGGTGAAGAGCCAACCCTGATTCACGCCCAGCGCTCCAAGCATTTCACGGTCTTGAGTCGCCGCCCGGATCAACGTTCCCCAGCGGGTGCGCGTCAGCAACAACCACAAAGCCAGCAGCACCATAGGCCCGATCACCATCAGCGCCAGATCGTATACGGGCATATAGCGGCCCAGAATCGATACCGAGCCATTCAGGCCGGGCGCCAGCGGGCCCAGCAAATCGTCCGGCCCCCATATCCACAGCGCGGCATCATTGAAGATCAGAACGAGCGCAAAAGTTGCGAGCAACTGGTACATCTCCGGCGCCTTGTAGATGCGCCGCAACAGTACCAGCTCCACCAGCGCGCCCAGGGCCGCTATCACTGCAGCGGCCACAATCAGACTGGCCCAGAAGCCGAAGGGAGTTTGCCCCCATTGCTGCACGGCCGAGTAGGCAACGTAGATGCCCAGCATGTAAAAAGAGCCATGCGCAAAATTGACGATCCGGCTGACGCCGAAAATCAGCGAGAGACCGGCGGCTACCAAAAATAAGGAAGACGCCTCGGCCAGGCCGTTCAGGAACTGAACGATAAAACCAGTAAGCTGCATTGCGGATTACGGCTGCCCAAGGACGCCGTGCCCTTTGGCGAGTTAATTGGCAGAGGCCGGCCGCCATTGCCTGACTTGTTCGTCGGAAGGTTGTACGCTGGCGCCATCCACGTAGGTGAAGTCAGTCATGATGCCCTTGCCGTCTTTGACGGCAAGTTTGCCCACGTAAGCTCCCATCGTGGATTGGTGATCGATGCCACGATACTTGATGCGCCCGAAAGGAGTATCGACCTCCAGGCCCTTGAATGCCTGGATCAGCGCCTCTGTATCGGTGCTGCCGGCCTTTTTGATGCCGGCAGCCAGGGACAGGATTGCGTTGTAGCCTACGACACTGCCCAGCCGGGGATAGTCGTCGTGGCGTTTCTGATAGGCCGCCAGGAATGCGTCGTGTTCGGGGGTATCGATGGCGTACCAGGGGTAGCCGGTCACAACCCAGCCCACGGGTGTTTCGCTGCCCAGCGCATCCAGGTATTCGGGCTCCCCGGTAAGCATGCTGACAACAGACAAGTCCTCGAAGAAATTGCGCTGCGTTCCGGCACGTACGAATTTGGCCAGATCGGTGGCGAACAATACATTGAACATGGCTTGCGGCTTGGCGTCGGCCAAAGCCTGTACGACGCTGCCTGCATCGATCTTGCCCAGGGGCGCGGCTTGCTCGGCCACGAACTCGACATCGGGCTGCGCTTGCTTGAGCAGCGTCTTGAACGTGGCGACGGCCGACTGCCCATATTCATAATTGGGATAAACGATGGCCCAGCGCTTCTTGTTCATTTTTACTGCCGCCGGGATCAGCATGGCCACCTGCATGTAGGTGGAATTGCGCAGGCGGAAGGTGTAATGGTTACCGTCGGCCCAGACGATTTTGTCGGTCAGCGGCTCGCTGGCAAGAAAGAATACTTTCTTGTGTTTTGCGAAGTCGGTGACTGCGAGCCCGATATGCGAGAGGAAGGTGCCGGTAAGCACATCGACCTTGTCCCGCGTAAGCAGTTCCTGGGCCGCGCGGACCGCATCGCCCGGATTGGAATTATCGTCGCGGATGACGAGTTCAAGCGATTTGCCATTCACGCCGCCTGCGGCATTGATCTGCTCGACGGCAAGCTCCATGCCCTTCTTGTAAGGCCCCAGGAACGCGGGCTGCGTCTTGTAGCTGTTGAGTTCGCCGATTTTGATGACATCCTGCGCCCAGACCGACGTCGCAGCCAGTGCCAGGGCCGCGGCGCCAAAAAGTTTTGCATAGGGGCGGATAAAGTGCATGTCGGGTTCCTGTGCTGGTCGGGTCAAGGAGCAATCGCAATAAATTGTACGCAATATACAGGGCCGGGGCCGCAGCCATTACACTACGCCCGTTAACTGATCTTTAAATACCACCGATGCGCGATTTGACCCTGATTTTTATCATATCCGGTTTGTGCCTGCTGACGTTGAGCCGCTGCATGCTGGCAGCATGGCAATGGAAACGGGTAAAGCAGGCGGGCGGAATTCTGCCCATACTGGTCGGCGGCTTGCGCATCGATGCCAACCAGATAGGCATCATTGCCGGCATCCCGGCAGTGCTGTCGCCCTGGATCGGGCATTATCCGCTGGCTGTGGCCATCAGCGGATGGTGGTTTCTGTTTGCGTGGTTGCTGCTGGTGCTGCTGGAGGTATCCACCCCCCAGTTCATCCATGAATATGATACCCGTCCGAATCGACTTTACGTGGAATATCTTAAGCATCCGAACGAAGTCTTTGGCATGCTGTGGAAAGGCTACAAGGCCGTCATATTCGGAGGCGTGGCGGTGCTCGGGCTGGCGGCCTGGATAGCGTATGTCCTGTTCATCAATGTTCCCCCGGATACAGAAATGGTGTGGTGGGCGCGTCCGCTTGTGTCGCTTGCCGCCGCGGCGGCCACCTTCCTGGCCATACGCGGCACCCTGGGCCATCGCCCCATCAACCCGTCGACCGTTGCCTACTGCGGCGACAGCATGCTCAACACATTGCCGCTCAATTCGCTATATTCCGTGAGCTATGCCATCTACAGCATGAAAAATGAGCGCTCGGCCGAAGACGTCTACGGCAAGATAGACGCCGACGAGATGAACGCCATCGTCAGGCAGGCGGCGGGCATTGAACAGGGAAGCGCCGACATTCCTACTTTGCATGCTCAAGAACCCAGTGCCAGGCGCTCGCGGCCGCTTAACGTCGTCATGATCGTTCAGGAAAGCCTGGGCGCCCAATATGTGGGCAATCTGGGCGGCGCCAACCTTACGCCATGTCTCGACGGGCTGGCCCGCAGCGGCTGGAACTTCACGCGCGCCTACGCCACCGGCACCCGTTCAGTGCGCGGACTCGAAGCCGTGGTCGCGGGCTTCCCCCCCACGGTATCGGATGCGGCCCTGCGACTCTCGGGCGCGCAAAGCCACTTTTTCACCATGGCGCAAGTCCTCAAGCAACAAGGTTATCGCTCCAGTTTCATCTACGGCGGAGAAGCCCACTTCGACAATATGAAGAGCTTCTTCCTGGGCAACGGCTTCGACGAGCTTCATGATCTGCCCACATTCAAGAATCCGGCGTTTGTAGGCACTTGGGGTGCGAGCGATGAGGACATGTTCACCAAGCTGCACGACATTCTGGAAGCCACGCCCGAGCAACCTACCTTCACCCTCGCCTTTTCGGTCAGCAACCATTCGCCGTGGGAATACCCCAGCGGTCGCATCGATCCCGACGGCGATCCGGCCACTGTCGAAAATACGGTGCGCTATGCGGACTGGGCCATTGGACAGTTCTTTGACCGGGCTCGCGACTCCGACTACTGGGAAAACACGGTGTTCCTGATCGTGGCCGACCACGACTCGCGCGTCGGCGGAGCCCATCTGGTTCCATTGCGTCATTTTCATATACCTGCGCTCATCCTGGGCGCCGACGTCGCGCCACGCAGGGACGACCGGCTGATCAGCCAGATAGACCTTCCCACTACCTTGCTCTCCATCATGGGAATAAAGTGCGACCATCCCATGATAGGACACGATCTGACAAAGCATGGCGGCGGGCGCGCCATGATGCAGTATGGCGAAAACTATGGCTACCTGAAGGGCAACACACTGATGGTGCTGGAACCGCACCGCGATCCGAGCCAGTACACCTACGCGGCGCCCGCAAGCTATACGCCTGCAGCGGTCGACGCCGGCCTTGCGCGTGAAGCCCTGGCGCATGCCGTTTGGCCCAGTTGGGTATACCAGAATGGGGCTTATACGCTGCCTGGCTTGCGGATACAAAAGTAGAACTGCTGTGCCTTCCGGATTCCGGCCGTACCGCGGGCGCCCGGAATAAGGTCGCCATCGTAATCCATGGCCCCTATAATTGTTCTTTTTTCATCGGAAGTTCTCTAATGGAGTTGCTGCTAGACCCCGCCGCGTGGGTCGGCCTGTTGACACTTGTTGTCCTGGAAATTGTCCTGGGCATCGACAACCTGATTTTCATTGCCATATTGGCGGACAAACTTCCGCCCGCACAGCGCGACCGCGCACGAGTCATCGGCTTGTCTCTGGCCCTGGTCATGCGCCTGGCCCTGCTGTCGGCCATCTCCTGGCTCTTCAAGCTCACCGAACCGCTGTTTTCCGTCGGTCCCTTCGATTTTTCGGGACGCGACCTGATCCTCATCGCGGGGGGCTTCTTTCTGGTGTTCAAAGGCACCATGGAAATGCACGAAAGAGTCGAAGGCAAAGCGGTCAGCATGTCCGGCTCGCCCATGTACGCCGGCTTCTGGGTCATCGTGACGCAAATCGTGGTGCTGGATGCCGTGTTTTCGCTGGATGCCGTCATTACGGCAGTAGGCATGGTGGACAGGCTGGAAGTCATGATGGCCGCCGTGGTCATCGCGATCGGCATCATGCTTGTTGCATCCAAGCCTTTGACGCGCTTCGTCAGTGCCCATCCCACGGTGGTCATCCTGTGCCTGGGATTCCTGTTGATGATAGGCTTCGCGCTGGTTGCCGAAGGCTTCGGCTTCAAAGTGCCCAAGGGTTATCTTTACGCCGCTATCGGCTTTTCGGTGGTTATCGAAACGCTCAATCAAGTTGCGCGGCGCAATTTGCTTAGCATGGATACGCCCCGCCCCATGCGTGAACGGACAGCCGAAGGCATCCTGCGCATGCTGGGCAAGCGCCCCGTGTCGTCCGACGAAGTCGGCAATCCTCAGCCCGCCGATTCAGCCAACGCACCCTTTGCGGTCGAAGAGCGCAATATGGTCAGCGGCGTGCTCAGGCTGGCCGACCGCAACGTACATTCCATCATGACGCCGCGCACGGACATCACATGGATAGACCTGAACGACGATCCCGAATCCATACGACAGGAAATCAGCGACACGCCTCACGGTTTTTTCCCCGTATGCCGCGGATCGCTGGACGAGATCGTGGGCATAGGCCGCGCCAAAGACATGATCGCCGACTTGATTACACACGGCACGCTTAGCGAGAAAGGCTTCCGCCCTCCCATCATTGTTCACGAAACCGTCCGCATACTGGATTTGATCGATACCTTGAAGGCGGCACGAGGACAACTGGTCATCGTCATCAATGAGTTCGGAACGGTCGAAGGTCTGGTGACTCCAATCGATGTCTTTGAAGCCATAGCGGGCGATTTTCCCGATGAAGATGAAACGCCCGACATCACTGCCGACGGCGAGAACCGCTGGATTATCGATGGCGCCACCGATATGCACCATTTCCAGCAAACGCTGGATATCGAAGGCCTGATCGAAGAGTCGGATGAATACAGCACAGTCGCCGGCTACCTGCTGCGTCAGTTTGAACGGCTGCCTGAAGTGGGCGAGGAAATCACGCTGAACCATCGCAATAACGCCTTCGTCTTCCGCGTGCTTGAACGGGAAGGCCGCCGTATCGCCAAACTCAGCGTGGAAAAGCGCGGCGTAGACGAAAGCAATGACAATATTGCATCGGTTGCCGACGCATGACGAGTTTTATGTGTTATAGTAGCTGGCTGTTGTAAAACAGTTAGCAACAATTCGGGGCGTAGCGCAGCCTGGTAGCGCATCTGGTTTGGGACCAGAGGGTCGAAGGTTCGAATCCTTTCGCCCCGACCAATACTAAAGCGGCTTAGCAAGTTTTCTTGCTAAGCCGCTTTTCTTTGTGTCGGGCCGCTCAGGCCTTGTCCTGCGCCTTGCGCCATTGCGCGACGATATCGCGCAATTCGCGCCGAATTACCTTACCCGTCGTGGTCATGGGCAACTCGTCGACGAAATAAATCTCGCGTGGATATTCATGCGCTGCCAGGCGCACTTTTACGTGTTCCTGAATTTCACGTTTCAGTGCATCGTCCGGCTGATGGCTCTCGTGCAACACGACGACCGCAACGACGATTTCGGTTCGCTGGGAATCCGGCGCGCCGACGACGGCCGCCATCTTGACCGCGGGATGCTGAAGAATGCTGTCTTCGATTTCTCCGGGCCCGATACGGTAGCCGGCCGAGGTGATGACGTCATCATTGCGCCCGACGAAATGTATGTAATCGTCGTCATCCATCGTGCCGACATCGCCCGTAAGCAGCCAGTCGCCGATGAATTTATCCTGCGTCGCCTCGACGTTGTTCCAGTACTGAAGAAACATGACCGGGTCCGGCCGCAAGACCGCAATATTGCCGGGTGTCCCGGACGGGGCCACCTTGCCATGCTCGTCGACAATGGCGACACGGTGTCCGGGCACGGGGCGGCCGATCGCCCCCGCGCGAGTGGACATAAGATCGGCGCAAGATGACACCGTCATATTGCATTCCGTCTGGCCATAGAATTCATTGATGGTCAGTCCGAAGGTGCGTCGGCCCCAGTCCAGCAATTCGGCGCCCAGTGTTTCCCCGCCGCTTGCGACCGACCTTAGCCGGTAGTTCCAGCGTTGCTCGGGATTTGCAACGGAGCGCATCATCTTCAGGGCGGTGGGCGGCAGGAAAGTATTGCGTACTTCAAAATCCTGCAACAGCTGGAAAGCGGCTTCGGGCGTGAACTTCTGGAAGCGATGCGCAACCACCGCAATACCGTGGTGCCAGGCGGGAAGCAGGACATCGAAAAGGCCGCCTATCCATGCCCAATCAGCCGGCGTCCACATTCGATCGCCGTCCTGCGGAAACAAATCATGCGACATCTCGACACCGGGCAAATGCCCCAACAGCACTCGGTGGGCATGGAGCGCGCCTTTGGGCTGGCCGGTGGTCCCGGATGTATAAATGATAACGGCGGGATCGTCGGCGGCTGTGTCGACGGCCGTGAAGTCGTCGCTTAGCCGCGCCATTTCCCGGTGCAGATCCAACGTGCCGGGCAACGCGCCATCTATGGTGAATACGGCCTGCAAATCCGGCAGGCGTTCGCGTATCCCGGCCAACTTGGCCGCACCTTCGCTGTTGGTGACAACGACCTTCGCTCCACTATCGGCAAGCCTGTATTGCAGGGCCTCGGCGCCAAACAGCGAAAACAGCGGGATGGCGATGCATCCCGATTTATAGGCGCCGATATGCGCCATGGCGGTTTCGGGCGCCTGGGGCAACAAGACACCCACCCTGTCTCCGGGCTCCAGGCCGACGCCACGCAGCAGATTGGCAAACCGGTTCGACGCTTCGTGCATCTGGCCAAACGTGTAGTTGCTGGCTTTGCCGTCCTGGCCGACATGTATCAGGGCCAGGCGCCCGAAGTCTTGCTCCGCCCATTTCGTGCACGCATCAACGCCGATGTTGTAACGCGGTGGAATGGACCAGCTGAACCGCTCGCATAGGTTTTCGTAATTTTCTGGTGCTGTGGGCAACATGTCCTTCTCCGCACTGTACTGGTATCGTCGTTAGATGAAATGATCTTGTCCAGGCCTAGACCGATCGGCTCCGGAAGTATAGGCGTCGCCAGACGCTCATGGGACGGTCAATGGAGCATGCATCACCGAAACATCCTGGGCGACAGCGGCATCATGTTGCGCCCGCAAAGCCTTCTGGTAGCCATCCCGGCCTTTCAGTCTTTGCCAATATTCGCCCACAGCCGCCGGGAATTTGGATTCCATCTCAAGAAATTCGGCCAGCATCAGGGCATAGCCCACCGAGATATCGGCGGCCGTGAAGCGGCCTGCGCACAAATAGTCCTGTGTGGACAACACCGCATCGACGGCGCGCAGTCTCGCGAGAAACCAGCGCCGATAGTCTGCCTCCACCTGGGGATTCCTGCGGTCGGGCGCCTCGAAGCGCCCGTATCGAAGCACTATCGTCTGCGGAAAGGTAAGCGTGGCTTCGCCAAAATGCAGCCAGTTCAGGTAGTCGCCGAAGCCCGCTTCTTGCGGCTTTACGTCCATGGAAGCGGGTCCGTAGCGCGCGACGAGATATTGGCACATCGCCGCCGATTCCGTCATTTGGACCTGACCATCAAAGAGAGCAGGAACGGTGCCCAGAGGATTGACCTGCAGATACTCCCGGGCGGCGAACCGGGGCGGAAACGGAAGCATGTTCAGTTCGTAGGGAATACCGCACTCTTCCGCTGTCCACAATGGACGGAACGATCTGGCGCTGACGCAGTGATACAAGGTGATCATGAATTTCCCCTACCTGTGCTTGAGCCCGGCGCGACAGCAGCCGAAAATCCGTTGAGGCTCAGGTCCGCCCATTCGGGCTTGCGCTTGCCCAGAAACGCCGATATCCCCTCTTTCGCCTCGGCCTGGGTACGAAGCGTTGCGATACGTTGTGCCGTGTCTTCCACGACAGCATCGTCCATGCCTCGTTCCGCCACTGCCCGGATCAAATCTTTCGCGGCGCTTTGCGCAGCCTGCCCGCCCAATAACAGGACATCCACGATTTCCTGGACTTTGGCATCGAGATGCTCGGGCGCCACGAGCTCGTGCACCAGCCCCAATTGAACGGCTCGCTCGGCCGAAATGCGTTCCGCGGTCTGGAAGTAACGGTATGCCTGGCGCTGTCCGATGGCGCGTACGACATAAGGGCTGATCGCGGCGGGAATAAGGCCCAGCCTGACCTCGGATGTCGCGAAGCTTGCGTCCGGCGACGCAATGCATATGTCGCACGCCGAAACCAGGCCCATGCCTCCTCCCAATGCGGCACCGTGCACCCGGGCAATTGTAGGCTTGGAAACTTCTGCAAGCGTGCGCAGCATGATCGCCAGCTTGCGCGCATCCTCCTGATTGGAGGCCGGATCCGCCTCGGCAGTTTCCCGCATCCAGTTCAGGTCGCCTCCCGCTGAAAAACTTTTGCCCCGGCCGGCCAGCACGATCACCCGCAAGGAGGTATCGGCGCCCAGCCTATGGCAGGCGGATGTAAGTTCGGCAATAACGCCGGCATTGAAGGCGTTATGCACCGCTGGCCGATTCATCCAGATCGTAGCGACCGCGGATTTGATTTCGATTTCTAGGGTTTCGTACATAGTCTCTGTTTATAGTTTTAAGAATAAAATAATACCGGGCATCACGGCGTCAGGCCCCGGTCGTTCATAAATTTGTGTACACATTCCAGCCGCCACACGGGATCCTGCAAGGCGAGCAATCGCAGCTTCTCCTCGGTGCCCAGCGGCAACAATTCGCACCAGCGGTCAGCAACCCAACCGCTTTCGTCCAGACGAAATGGTGGTGAGAACGGCATTTCAGAGACTGGCACCCGGTCTTTTTGAAGCTGGGCAATGACCTTGCCCAAGGCATTGGCACTGCCCTGCAGCGACGCCGGTATGGGCACTGCAGGGTCGTCTGCCAGCGGCAGTGTGCTTCCCATCCACAAGCCGTACTTCGCCTTTGCGCTGGACAGCAAGTGAAAGCGCGAGGTGCCTGTACACCGAAGGTGCAATAAAGCCGGCATGGGCGCGCTCCATTCCTCGATGCGCGCCATGGTCCCGATCGTCGCCAGCTCCTCGCCGCCTTCCGGCCTGCGGATTTCACTGCCGCTCATCAACGTGACGACGCCGAATTCCGTGCTGTCGGCGATGCACTTTTTGATCATGTCCAGATAACGAACCTCGAAGATGCGCAATGTCAGCGCCCCTGCCGGGAACAGCGTGGTGCTTAAAGGAAACAAAGGTATGGCATTCATGGGTCGCAGACCTTCTGAAAAATGCGAGGCGGCTTATCTACCTTGAGCGGGATAATTCATATTTAAACATGGCCGCATGTGGCTGCGCTCAGGCTAAAATTCAAGTTTTGCTAGGCGCGCCGCTATGAAACATCTACTTGCCTTCATTGTTCTGACTGCAGCCGGCATCATGGGCAACACCGTCCACGCGGCGGAAGTCGGTTGCGTCAGCACCACCTGGCGTGTGCTCAACAACGATAAGGTCTGCATCCAGTCATTCAAGGACCCCGATATCGAGGGCGTGGTATGCCACGTATCCTACGCACAAACTGGTGGCATTTCCGGCGCGCTGGGATTTGCGGAAGATCCGTCGCGGTTTTCCATCGCATGCCGGCAAGTGGGCCCCATTCAGGGAAAGAAGCTTGTACCCCAGGCGGAAGAAAATGTGTTCACGCAACGCATGAGCTTTTTGTTCAAGGGCCTGAATGTATCCAGGCTGGTGGACCAGGAAAACAACTCACTGGTGTATCTCGTGGTCAGTGAGAAAGTCATCGACGGATCGCCTTTCAACAGCATCTCGTCGGTCCCGCTCATGCCCTGGAACGACCAGGCGCCCAGGCTGGATGTAAAAAACTGACCATGCCGATCCGATTGCGTCCCTTGTTGCTTGCCGTCTCCTGTGCGCTGCTTGTCGCAGTCGGTGGCTATGTGGCGCTCGACCGATGGCAGCGAGCGACAATATTTTCAATAGAACTCGGCGACAGCCGATGGTGGCGCGAACCGCCGCCCGGCACGGAAGTCTTCGACATCGGGCTGGCCGGCAACGATAAGGTCCGGGCCTGGTATCTGGCAAACCCGAATCCTGACGCGCCGGCTGTCCTTTACCTGCATGGCTCCCGCTGGAATCTCAACGGCAGCGTGTTCCGTATTGAGCGATGGCGGCAAATGGGGTTTTCGGTGCTGGCCATCGACTATCGAGGCTTCGGCGAATCCAGCCCCTTGCTGCCCTCCCAGGCAAGTGCGACCGAAGACGCTGTTGCCGCGTTGCACGAACTTGAACGCCGCCAGCCGGACCCTGCGCACCGGTATGTATACGGCCACAGCCTTGGCGGCGCTGTAGCCATCGCGTTGGCGGCAACGCCTGAACAACCTGAATTCGCAGGACTCATCCTGGAGTCCACCTTCACCAGCATCCAGGACATGATCCCCGCCACCGGCTATTCGGGCATACCAGGATTGAGCTTGCTGATAACGCAGCCCTTCGATTCCTTAAGCTCGATAAAGCGGGTGCGCAACCCCATTCTTTTTCTGCACGGCACCAATGACGCGGTGGTGCCACACACCATGAGCGACCTGCTGTTCGGGGCCGCCCAAAGTCGATCCGGTACGGCGCAGCAGCTGGTCAAGATACAGGGCGCATCGCATTCGGGTGCCAGCCGCAGCGGCATGCCTTATGAAAAGGCGATAAAAGATTTCGTCAGTCAGGCTCAGCGGGACGCAGACCCTTCAGCGATATATCAAGCTCGTCATTGATCCACTCGCGCAAGGCGCACAAAGGCGGCCAGTCGCGCAGTTCAGGGGGATACACCAGGTAGTAGGCGTAGCCCGTCTCGTGTTCGATCGAAATAGGCGAAAGTTTTATGAGCCGGCCATCGCGCAAGCCATCGGCGGCCAGGAGCTCACGCGCAAGTGTCAGGCCCAGCCCCTGTTCGGCGGCCTGCAGCATCAGTCCCATGTCATTGAACTCGGCCACCGGCGTCACCTGCGCTTGCAGACCGGCCGCAGCAAACCACCTGCGCCACGTTTCGCGGTCGCCCAACAGCGGCTCGCTCAATAACGCGGCGGGCGGCTGTCCTACCAGGCGAAGCGCATCTACGGCGCAGCCCAGTACGAACAAGGGCATTGGAGCGTTGAACAGGCGTTCGGATGCCAGCCCGGGCCATACGCCCTTACCCTGGCGTATGGCGGCGTGAAAGCCCTCGCGCTGCAAATCGATAATTTGCAGCGACGCGTCGATTTCCAGTGCAAGATCCGGCCACGATTCGCGCCACCGGCCCATGCGCGGCAGTAGCCAGCGCTGAGCGAATGAAGGAACTACGGACAACCGCAAGCGCTGCTCGATACTGCAGGCCGCGGCGGCGGCTGCATGAACACCTTCGTCCAGCTGCCCAAGCGCAAGCTGAACGCTGCGCAACAACGCTGTGCCTGCCGCATTCAGGATGACGCGCCGCCCCCGGCGCTCGAACAGGGCAAAGCCAATTTGCTGCTCCAGCACGCGGATCTGCTGGCTTACTGCGCTGTGCGTAAGGTGCAGGACATCGGCCGCTGCGCGCAGATTCTGCAATTCGGCGACACATCGAAAAGCCGGAAGCGTATTTAACGGTATGCGTGGCATCTGGTAAGAATATCCGACCAGGGTGGGTAAAACAAGTCGATTCCCTCAGAGGGGCCTGTGCATTTAAGCTTACCGATACATGTTCTTTCGGAGAAATTCATGACTACGCCGTGCCTTGATGCAGCGCCTCGCGTCGCATCCCGCCCTGCATCCACACTTATCCCGACGGCGATCCAACAGTGGCGCCGCGCTCTCGCCATATTGGCGCCGCCAAGGCCGCATCCGGCCAACGAAAATGCATGGCAACATGCGCTGCCCGAGTTGCTGGATATGGACTCACATATATTGAAGGACATTGGCGCGCCGGCGTGGGTGATGGCCCAGGCGCAGCAACACCGGCTGTCCCAATCCAGGCGCCGGCAGGCAGTCCTGCACCTGAACTGCCCGCGGCACGAGCCTTAGCGTATTGCGATATGTTCGGCCAGTTGCCACGGCATGGGAGTGCCTAGCGTGGCGCATGCCGTGATTGCATCGACAGCAGGGTTGATGTCGATGTTCCGGGCGGCAAGCCACGCGTCGTCGTAGTAAGTCTGGAGGTAGCGCTCTCCGCCGTCGCACAGTATCGTGACTATCGAGGCTTTCTCGCCGGCGGCATGCATCTCGCGCGCCAAATACAAGGATGCCATGAAGTTGGTGCCCGTCGAGCCGCCGCAACGCCGGCCCAGGCTGCGCTCAAGATAACGCAAGGCCGCCAGCGAGGTAATATCGGGTACCTTGATCATGCGGTCGACTACGCTGGGGATGAACGATTTTTCCACCCGCGGCCGGCCTATGCCTTCAATAAGAGAACCGGCTTCGAGCTCCAGCGTACTGTCGCCTTCAGCATAGGAATCGAAGAATACGGAATTTTCCGGGTCGGCGACGCATACACGGCTATTGAAGCCCTGATATCTGATGTAGCGGCCTATGGTTGCCGTCGTGCCGCCAGTACCGCAACTGCATACCACCCACGCCGGAACAGGATGCGGTTCCTGGCTCATCTGATTGAAGATGGACTCTGCAATATTGTTATTGCTGCGCCAATCGGTCGCGCGCTCGGCATAAGTGAACTGGTCCATGTAGTGACCGCCCAGTTCCCGCGCCAGCCGTTCTGATTCGCCATAAATTTCGCGCCCCGAATTCACCAGGTGACACCGCCCGCCATAAAACTCGATGGCGGCGATTTTTTCCTGCGACGTGCTCCTGGGTATGACGGCGATAAAGGGCAGACCGATAAGCCGGGCGAAATAGGCTTCCGAGACGGCCGTGGAACCGGACGATGCCTCGATAACGGTGCTGTGCTGGTTCAGCCACCCATTGCACAAGGCATACAGAAAAAGTGAGCGCGCCAGCCTGTGCTTCAGGCTGCCCGTGGGATGGCTGGACTCGTCCTTGAAGTAAAGTTCGACGCCGGGGAAAGCGGGCAAGTCCACGGGAATGAGGTGTGTGTCTGCGGATCGGTTGAAATCGGCTTCGATCTTGCGTACCGCTTGCTGCTCCCACGCCCTGCTGCTCGTCATAGTGTGCCCTTGGCTCCCTGCCAGAAAAATATGCCGTATGAAATACCGTCGACGCCGTTATAGCGTGGACTCTTCGCCTTTCAGGACAGCCTGCAGGAAGGTGCGCGTGCGCTCTTCCCTGGGCCGTTTGAAAATGACCTCCGGCACGTCGGCCTCGATGATACACCCTGCGTCCATCACCACCACCATGTCGGCCATTTCCTTGGCAAAGCCCATTTCGTGGGTAACCACCATCATGGTCATGCCCTCTTTGGCCAGAAGTTTCATGACGGCCAGCACTTCGCCGACCAGTTCAGGGTCGAGCGCCGACGTGGGTTCATCGAACAGCATGACCTTGGGCTCCATTGCCAGCGCACGGGCAATGGCCACCCGTTGCTTCTGGCCGCCGGACAAGCTGGCCGGCATCGCCTGTGCCTTTTCCACCAGGCCGACCTTTGCCAGCAAATCCATGGACAAGGACTCCGCCTGCGCCGCACTCATGCCGCGCAGTGTCTTGGGTCCGATAGCCACGTTTTCCAGGACAGTCAGATGGGGGAAAAGATTGAAGGACTGAAAGACCATGCCTACCTGGGTGCGCAGCCGGTTAAGGTCTCTCTCGGGAAGGATGACGCCGTTTTCAATCAGGCGCTGGCCGCATATATCGATGGCGCCCTGCTGGGCCAGTTCCAGGCCATTGCAGCAGCGCAGCAATGTGCTCTTTCCCGACCCGCTGGGCCCGATCACGACAACCACCTGGGAAAGGTCGACCTCAAGGTCTATGCCCTTCAGGACCTGGTTGCTGCCGAAGGACTTGTGCAATTGGGTGATCTTGATCATGGCGGGATTGGTCATTGCACCATTCCTCCTGCTTTCAAACGTAGCTCGATTCGGCGCAGCACGACAGTCGTAAACGTCGTCATGAGCCAGTAGATGGCCGCAATGACCAGGTAAATTTCCAGGGAACGATAGGAGACGCTGATGATTTTCTGCCCCTCGTGCATCAGATCATGAATGGTCAGCAAAGATACCAGCGCGGAATTCTTGATCAGGGAAATGAACTCATTGCCCAGCGGCGGAATCATACGGACGAAGGCTTGCGGCAGGATGATCTTGAACATGGCCTGGGTCTGCGACATGCCCAGCGATCTGGCCGCTTCCATCTGCCCGCGGTCTATCGACTGGATGGCGCCCCGCACGATTTCCGATACGTAGGATGCCGAGTACATGCCCAGCCCCAGCACCCCGCATGCGAAGGCCGGCAGCAGAATGCCGAAGCGCGGCAAACCGAAAAACCAGATGAACAGTTGAACCAGCAATGGCGTGCCGCGAAAGCAGGACAGGTAAACTGTACAGAAACCATACAGGACCTTGCGCTGGGGATACAGGCGGCCTATGCCTATGAGCAGCCCAAGGATGCACGATAGAACCAGCGCACAGACCGTCACTTCGACAGTTACGGACGCCCCGCTCAGCAGCGCCCTCCAGTCAGCAACTGCCGGAGTGAAATCGAAGTTCATTTCGCCGCGCCTTCAAACCATTTGTCGACTATTTTCTGATAGGTTCCATTCGCCTTCAGACGCTGCAATGCCGCGTTGAACGCCTTGGTAAGCTCGGGCTGTTCCTTGCTTACGGCGATCCCGTATTCCTCGGTGGTGATTTGCTCGTCGAGCACGACCAGATCGGGATGGACCTGGGCGTACAGCTTGGCAGCCGGCTTGCCGGTAACCGCCGCGTCAGAACGTCCGATCCCGACCAGGTTGAACATTTCTTCGTTCTTTTCCACCTCGACACGCTGTACTTTGGGATAGTTGTCCTGCAGGAATTTGACCGATTTGGTGCCCACCTGCACCGACACTTTCTTGCCGTCCAGATCTTTCAGCGAATTGATGGGCCCATCCTTCTTGGTCAAGACGACCAGGCCGCCCGCATAATACGAATCGGTGAAGTCAACGACTTTTCTACGGTCCTCGGTAATGTAGATGGCCGATACGGCGGCATCGGCACGGCCCGAAAGTACCGCCGGAATCAGGCCCTTGAAGTCGATGTCGGTCCATTCCAGTTTCTTGCCCATTTCCTTGACCAGGGCTTCGGTGAGCTCAATGTCAAAGCCGGTACGCTTGCCGTCCTTGGTGAATTCCATAGGCGGAAAAGTCGGGTCCGTGACGATACGGACCGTATCCGACGCGGCATGGCTGATGGCTGCAAAACTGCTCAATGAAGCCACAAGCAATGTGGCCAGTAATTTTCTGCTCGATGTCATGACAACTCCCTATTCACTGCGAAGGGTTAGAGGCTTTGCAGCCTTGTGGAAATACGAGATGCAACCTGCATCGTCATATCGGTAAGTGATTGCTTGCGCTGGCTGATGCGCGTATTGGGAACCATCAGCGTTATGACCGCCGCCGCCTGGGCGGTTTGCTGGAATATGGGGGCACTGATGCCCCATACGCCGACATCCACTTCGCTGTCAGAGCATGCATAGCCCTGCGCCTGTATGGAAAGCAGATGCGCAGCCAATTCGGAGCGCTCTTCGGATGTAATTACCCTTTCCTGCTGCAGCCGCCTGAGGGCCGCCGCCTGCTTCTCGCGCGGCATGAAAGCCAGCAAGGCCTTGGCCGAAGCGCCCTTGCATAGCGGCAGGCCGCGTCCCTTCACGAAAGAACAGCGCAAGGGCTGGTGGCTCTCGATCATGTCGACGCAAACAGCCTGGTTATTGGCGGCCACCAACAGGCCTATGGACTCGCCGCTGCTCCTGGACAGTTGCTCGAGATCTTTATGGGCTTCCTGCACAAGATAGGAAGACTGGTCGAAACCCCAGGCCAACGGCAAACACATGGGCCCCGGGGCATAACCGTTATTGCCATCGACAACAAACCCCCAGCGCTTCAACAGGGACAATTGCCGATACAAGGTGCTTTTGGCCAGCCCGGTTTCCATGACGAGTTCGCTCATCGAAACGGAGCGCTCCAGCCTGGCCAGTGTGGCGAGTACAAAAAGGACTCGTTCGGCACCGCCTTTAGTGACTTGTTCTTGCATGTAGCTCAGACGTTCGATATTGCGGGCTGCGGCCCAGGATATCGAAGAGAATATAGAAATTTTCCCGGGAAACGATAAATCGATTCCCAAAAATTGAGAATTAAAGGGCAAACCCTTAGAAATTCGTCAGGATTCCGCGGCCGTTGCTATCTATACTCGGCGCATATTATCTTTTCAAAGGCCGACGGCATGCAGCTCTCACTGGAATTCCTGGAAAATATGGCACTACGCCATGGCGACGAAGTGGCCATCGAAGATGCAAGCACGCAAGTCAGTTACTCGGAACTCATCACGGCAGTCAACGCACTGGCGGTCGCGCTGCAGTCCAAGGATCCCGTGCCCGGGTCGCGGGTCGGCCTTTGCGCCGCGAACTCGATGGAATATATCGTGAGCATGCTCGCTATATTGGCGGCAGGAAAGGTTCTGGTCCCCATGAACTGCCATGGCACCTCTGAGCAGATGCTTCAGATTCTCATGGACACTCACCCGAGCACCGTGATTGTCGACGACCTGGGGGACGCGCTGGTCAAAAGCGAAGACGAACTGAAGATTCCCTTTTCGCAATTTCCCGGGCTGGTACAGACCTACCGGGACCAGAAACCGTCGACTACATAGTCGTCCCGGGGTCGAGCGAATAAAGATAATGGCGGAAGCGGTCGTAGTGGTTGATGATATCGGCCACTACCTGATCGGTATGGTATCCGTAGATATCGTAGCCCCGCCCCCCCTTGTTCAGGAACACTTCGGTGCGATAGAAGCGCCTTATTTCGCCGTCTCTGCGCGCGGCGTCGGTCAGCGCGAATGCCGGAATAGGCTGGCCGACCATGCGGACGGCATAGGAAAAGTCCTGAACCTCGTCGGCATGGCGGATCAGCAACTGCATGCCATCGTCCAGACGCACGGCGTCTGCATCGATATGGCGCTTCTTCAATTCCGAGGCAACCGTCTCGAACGCTTCGGCGACGGTCTTGTCTATGAATCCACTAGCCTGCGCTTTCGTCGGGTGGCTCACAATGCTGGCCAGGCGCTGCCGCAAGGACAATCCGCCCTGGCCGCTGACCAGCGGTGCAATGGGCAAGTTTCGGCTGGCCTGGATGGAAACCTCATCACGCAGGCCCTTGAGTATGCCATAGCACATCAGCAACATCACGACACATAGCGGCAGTGCCGCAATGACCGCGACGGCCTGTACCGCTTCCAGCCCGCCGGCCACCAGCAGGCCCGCGGCCACACCACCGCAAGTCAGTGCCCAGAATATCCGTAGCCATAGCGCCGGCTCTTCGTCGCCCTTGGAGGTGATCATGGCGATGACCAGCGCCCCCGCATCTGATGCCGTCACGAAGTAGACGGCGACCAACAGGCCGGTGACCCATGCCAGGAAAGTGGACCACGGCAGATAATCAAATACGGTGAACAAGGCGATAGGAAGGTTGGCCGCGACTGTTTCCGATATTTTTCCGCTGGCCACATTCAGATCCAGCCATATCGCCAGATTGCCGAAAATCGTGAACCACACAAAACTGAAACCGGCAGGCGCGAACAGCACGCCAAGCAGAAATTGGCGTATGGTGCGGCCACGCGATATCCGCGCGATGAACATGCCCACGAACGGCGACCATGAAATCCACCAGCCCCAATAAAACAGCGTCCAGTCGCCTACCCAGTCGGTGGGATTGTAGGCATAGGTGTGAAAGGTGCGTGCGACGAATGCGTGAATATACAGCCCGAGGTTCTCGACAAAGACGCGCAAGAGATACGTTGTGGGTCCCAGCGCAACAATTAGCAACATCAGCAGCGCCGAGACTATCAGTATCGACTCGCTCAAGCGCCTGATACCGTTATCCAGTCCCGTAGCGACCGTGAACGTGGCGAGCAAGGTGACAATGCCGATGAGCAGCAGCTGTACGGTCAGGCTTTGTGGCAGGTCGAAAAGGTAGTTCATGCTGGCGTTCAATTGCGACACGCCCAGCCCGAGCGATGTCGCCAGCCCCGCCAGGGTACCCACTACACCGAAGATATCGATAAAGTCGCCTATCGGCCCGTTAATGCGGTCGCCGATAAGGGGATGGAAGGCCGAACGCAGGGCCAGCGGCAGCCCGCGCCGGTAGCCGAAATAAGCCAGCGCAAGCCCCAGCACCGCATAAATGGCCCAGGCGTGCACGCCCCAGTGAAAGAATGTGATCTCCATGGCGTCGGCGGCTGCCTGCGCCGATCGCGGCGCCGCATCCGGAGGATGCGCGAAGTGCATTATCGGTTCTGCGACTCCATAGAACACTATCCCTATACCCATACCCGCGCTGAACAACATGGCCACCCACGTGCCGTATTTGTAGTCGGGCACAGAATCGTCCGGACCGAGCTTGACCTTGCCAAGCTGGCTCATGGCCAGCCCCAGCAAAAAGATGACAAAAATGCCGACCGACAGCATATAGAACCAGCCGACCTCTTGAATAATCCACTTGTTGACGCCTTCGAACAGCGTGGCCGATGCCGCGGGCTCCAGCATGGCGAAACCGATCAACCCCAGAGCGATAACGGCTGATCCGATGAACGTCACGGGTGCAACACCACTAATGTCAATGCGCAAGATACACTCCTGATCGTTCCCGCTCGTTGCGGCAGGCTGCCGACCGCTCAATCAGCATAATCAATGCCCAGCCGCATCCGCCTCCTATAATGGCGCAAAACACTACCGCAACCATTCTAAATACCACGGGATCCGAACATGTCTACTGCCACCCAAGAAGACCTTGCCAAGCTCATACTGCGACTCACCATAGGCATGCTCATGCTGCTGCACGGCATTGCCAAACTGATCCATGGTGTGGGCCCTATCGAAGGCATGATGGTGGCGCGCAGCCTGCCGGCCTTCTTCGCCTGGGCGGTCTATATTGGCGAAGTGATTGCCCCGCTATTGCTGATATTCGGTCTGTACACTCGTCTTGGAGCCCTATTGATAGCGGCAAACATGGTGGTGGCCATCGCCCTGGCGCATAGCGGCCAGTTGATGCAGCTTGGTGGAACCGGCGGCTGGCGACTCGAGCTGCAAGGGCTCTTCTTGTTCGGCAGCATCGCGGTTGCCATGCTGGGCGCCGGACGTTTCAGCGTCGGGGGCCGGGGCGGAAGCTGGAACTAGCTCTCCAACGCCTTCGCCCATTGCCAGCCTGGCAGATATGATGATGCATGAAAACCCGCGCAGACCCCGACTTGGCTTGGCCCTGGGCAGTGGCTCGGCGCGCGGCTGGGCACATATTGGGGTAATCCATGCGCTGGCGAAGGTAGGCATTCGTCCCGATATCGTTTGCGGCACGTCCATCGGCGCGCTGGTGGGCGCCGCCTATGCCGTGGGCGAACTCGACCGGTTCGAGCAATGGGTAATAGGCCTGGGCATCAAAGATGTTGTCGCGTTCATGGATTTTCGGCTGAACGGCGGCATGCTAAAGGGCGAGCGCCTGATGGATTTCTTTCGCCGCAACTTCATTGACCATCCCATTGAAGACCTGAACTTGCCCTTTGGCGCTGTCGCAACCGCACTACATACCGGCCATGAAATCTGGCTGCGCAATGGCTCCACCGTTGACGCCGTTCGGGCTTCCCTGGCCTTGCCCGGCCTATTCTCGCCTGTGTGGCACGATGGGCAGTTGCTCGTCGATGGCGGGCTGGTCAACCCGGTTCCTGTTTCGCTGGCCCGCGCCATGGGCGCGGAAATCGTTATTGCCGTCGATTTGAACTCCGATATCCTCGGCCGCCACACTAACCGCGCCGCCGCGCCCGTACAGGCGACCACAGGCACGGTGGGCTCCGAATGGATGCGCAAGCTGCAGATGAATCTCACGTCATTCCTGCCCGAATCCATCCCGCCGGAACAGCGGCTACCTTCCATGCTGGACGTAGTGGCCGCCAGCCTGAACATCATGCAGGTGCGCATCACGCGCAGCCGCATGGCGGGAGAGCCGCCGGATATCGTGATTACGCCCCGGCTTGCCCACTTGGGGCTACTTGATTTCCATCGTGCAAAAGTGGCTATCGACGAGGGCCGACGGGCCGCGGAGTCGAGCATTCCCAATCTTGTAGAGTTGGGGCTGATTGCCTGAACCTGCGCGAATGCCGTTGCCTTAATTTTTGGATGTGTCATCCAGGCATCCCACATCGCGCGATTTCTCGACATGTCGCACACCGCGGACGTGGCCCAGAGTGTCGATGCAGGCATCGTCTACCGTGCCATGAATGACGCCTATGGACGTCATCTTGCGCTGCACGACCATGCCAGCGTCCTCGCAGCGATCCACGACCTCGGCAAAGTGTGCGAGAAACGCGTCGTCCACAAGAACGGTCACCAGGATGCGGGGCATGGGATACGCGCCTTTATGTCAGGGCGCCTGGACCAAACCGGCTCCCGCATCGCGGGATGGCAGCGTCAAACGCCTTGCCGTCTGGATCAGGATATTGAACAAGGCACGGCCCTGCAAGGCGGGGTCGGCCTGTGCGTGCAGTGCTGCGATCCCAGCAACGAAAGGGGTCGCCATGCTTGTGCCGCTTATGCTTTTGTGCAGTTGTGGCGCGGGCCAGGACGATAAAATGTCTACCCCAGGAGCGGCGATGTCGACCTGGCCTCCGTCGGGGACCAGCCCTCCGCATGAAAATGGCGCGATCTGCATCTGCTGGTCGATGGCGCCTACAGCGAAAATCGAAGGACAGTTCGCCGGATGAGACACCGGAGCGATAATTTCGGGCCGACGGCTGTCGTTGCCGGCGGCCGCAATAATGACGGTACCCGCAGCCAGTGCGCGCCTAGCCACTTCCTCGAAGATCCGGGAATAACTTTGATCGGGTTCAAGCGGACTGCCCAGCGACATGGAAATGATCTGGCAACCTTGCTCTATTGCCCAGTTGATTCCCTCGAGCACACCGCCGTCCGCGCCGCCGCCCTGATCGCCCAGCACCTTGCCGATATATAGCTCCGCGTCGCCGGCCACACCATAACGCGGCCCGGTGGCGGGTTGCGACGGTCCGCCTGCTATTCCGGCGCAATGGGTGCCATGCCCATTGCCGTCCTGAACCGGCTCGCCGTCGATAAAGGAACGCGACACAATCTGGCGCGCTGAAAAGTCGGGATGAGACAAATCCAGCCCGGTATCCAGGACAGCCAGCTTTACGCCTTTGCCGGTATAAGCCGAGGCGGCGGAACGCGTTGCGACTATACCCCAGGAATATGATGTTTCATCCGGCGGCGCTGGCGGCGCACTGATGATCGCGGGCCCCCGCTGGGCCAGGGCGCGGTCCACGAGTTCATTGACCGCGTCGCGATATCCTTTCAGGTAGCTGGCCAAAGAGTCTGAGTCGCTTGGGGGTGGAGTTGGAATACCGACATCCTGCGGTTTTGCGATAGCCCAGACTTTTCTTTCGGGTTCTATCGCCAGGATAGCCGGGTTGCTTTCCTGCACCGCCATATTCAACAAGCGGCGCCCATCGGCCCCGCAACGGACCAGCGCCACTCCTATGCGATCGAACACAATGGAGCAATTATCCGGCAACAGGGTATGGGACGGCTCGCCATCGACTGCGGCGGCGCTTGCAACCTGGCCGCCCGTCAAGTCCTTGAGCGCATTGACCGCGTCCTGCTGACGGTCCTGGCACAATAAGACCAAATAGCGGTCTGTCGTAATCGGGTCCATACTGACGCTCCTGTATTTCCGCAGGCGGCCCCTCTCGCATGATAGATCGCCCCACGGAGGGCCGCCCCACGGAGGGCCGCCCCACGGAAGGCCGCCCCCACAGCATGCGATGCGTAGACCGACGCGTCAAGCCCGAATTACTACATTGGGTGTCCTAGGAGCGTGGGCGCTCCTAGCCGAACCGGCCGGTAATGTAGTCTTCGGTTTCCTTGCGGCCAGGCTTGACGAAAATCTGGTCGGTCTCGCCGAATTCCATCAGCTCGCCCAGGTACATATAGGCGGTGTAATCTGAACAACGGGCGGCCTGTTGCATATTGTGGGTCACGATCACAACAGTGTAATCGGACTTCAACTCGGCAATGAGTTCCTCGATCTTCGCCGTGGAGATGGGATCCAGGGCCGAGCACGGCTCGTCCAGCAACAGGATTTCAGGCTTGATGGCCACGCCCCGGGCAATGCACAAGCGCTGCTGCTGTCCGCCCGACAAACTGTTGCCGCTTTGGTTGAGCTTATCTTTGACTTCCGTCCACAAGGCGGCCTTGGACAACGCCCATTCCACGCGCTCGTCCATTTCACCCTTGCTGAGCCGTTCGAACAGGCGCACGCCAAAGGCGATGTTGTCGTAGATGCTCATGGGAAAAGGCGTGGGCTTCTGAAACACCATGCCGATCTTTGCGCGCAGCAGGGAAATATCGGTCTTGGACGACAGCAGATTTTCACCGTCCAGATTGATTTCGCCTTCAGCACGCTGGCCCGGGTAGAGCTCGAACATGCGATTGAAGGTGCGCAGAAGCGTGGACTTGCCGCAGCCCGAAGGGCCAATGAATGCCGTGACCTTGTTTTCCTTGATCGACAGGTTCACGTCTTTGATCGCCTGGAACTTTCCATAATAAAAGTTCAGGTTCTTGACTTCCAGTTTCGTGCGTTCAGTGGTCTGTGTAGAGAGTGGCATAAGGAATTCCCGGTGGAAGCGATGCTTCCAGCCATTTTGTCATTTACGGAAAAGGCTGCGCGCGGCAATATTGATGCCCAACACCAGCAAAGTGATCAGGACAGCACCCGCCCACGCCAGGCGATTCCAGTCTTCGAACGGACTGGCGGCATACTGGAAGATGACGACTGGAAGATTGGCGATGGGCGCATTCATGTTCATGGACATGAACTGGTTGTTCAGTGCTGTAAACAGCAAGGGCGCGGTTTCGCCGGAGATACGGGCAATGGCCAGCAGGATACCGGTGATGATGCCCGAGCGCGCCGCCCGATAACAAATGTTCATTACTATGCGCCACTGCGGGCACCCCAGTGCCGCGGCGGCCTCGCGCAGGCTGTTGGGAACCAGAAGCAACATATTGTCGGTGGCTCGTACGACTACCGGAATCACCAGTATGGATAGCGCCAGCGCACCCGCCCAACCTGAATAATGCCCTACCTGAGCCACATAGGTGGCATAGATGAACAGGCCGATGACGATTGAAGGAGCCGACAGCAAGACATCGTTAAGGAAGCGGGTAGCCGGAGC
This sequence comes from Pseudomonas sp., assembly GCA_036675275.1. Taxonomy (GTDB): domain Bacteria; phylum Pseudomonadota; class Gammaproteobacteria; order Burkholderiales; family Burkholderiaceae_B; genus Pollutimonas. The sequence goes on from JAKFFG010000032.1 coordinate 63,184, forward strand.
CAACCAACCCCGTTGGCCATACTCGGCCAGGTAAGTTCCGGCCAGCACGCCGATGGGAGTGCCGATAAGCGTGCCTACCGCGGCCATCATGACACTGCCCAAAATCGCGTTGAGCAGGCCGCCATCGGCGCCGGGAGGCGGCGTGGCCTCGGTAAACAGCGTCAGCGACAAGGCCGAGCCGCCTTTGATGAACAAGGTGAGGATGATCCAGCAGAGCCAGAACAGGCCGAAGATGACTGTAGCGGAGGACAGCCCCAACATTATCCGGTTGAAACGCTGCCGCTTCTTGTAGACCGGATTGGACAGGTTGACGACAGAATCAGAATTGAACATGGCTTGCGTCTCGGTTAGTGCGAAGTCCCTTCGCCTTTGGACAAGCGAAGAAGCAGGAGTTTCGAGAAAGCCAGCACGACGGTGGTGATCAGGAAGAGAATCAGGCCGAGCTCCAGCAGCGCGGCCTTCTGCATGCCGCCCGCCTCGTTGAACTCATTGGCCAGCGCCGACGCTATGGAATTCGATGGAGAGAATATGGATGACGGCAGGTTGAAAGCATTGCCGATCACAAACGTCACGGCCATGGTCTCGCCCAAAGCACGTCCCAGTCCGAGCATGATGCCGCCTATTACACCGCTTTTGGTATAGGGCAGGACGACTTTCCAGACCACTTCCCATGTCGTGCTGCCCAGGCCATATGCCGACTCTTTGAGCAGCGGTGGAACAAGTTCGAACACGTCGCGCATGACCGCCGTAATGAACGGAATCACCATGATCGACAGGATGAGACCCGCCGTGAAAACGCCTATACCGAAGGGAGGCCCGGCAAATATGTCGCCCAGCACGGGAACGCCGGCGAAGAAATCGATAACATAGGGCTGTACATACTGCTGGAATATGGGCACAAACACGAACAGGCCCCACATCCCATAAATAATGGATGGAATGGCGGCAAGCATTTCAATGGCGGTGCCCAGGGGTCGGCGCAGCCAGACTGGAGAAAGCTCGGTAAGAAACATCGCAATGCCGAACGACACAGGCACTGCGATAACCAGCGCAATCAACGATGTAAGTACAGTGCCGACGATGGGCACCATGGCGCCATAGATGTTCTGTACCGGGTCCCAGTTATTGGTCCACAAAAAGGCTATGCCGTGGGCGGCAATGGACTCCCGGCTCCCATAGACCAGCGACGCCATGATGGCCGCAAGCAGTATGAATACCAGAAACGCAAAGGTGCGCGTCAGGTTTTTGAACAGAATGTCCATGACCGCGCTTCGATTATTTTTCATGTCGGCTTTTTAGCGTTTCGTGGGAAAGACCATGAGTATAAAAACACACGAGCACCAAGTTAAGAGTAACGCAAGACGCGTTACCGCGATTTTTGCACAACAAAGACGGCGCCATCTGCACAGCACCGTCTTTGCATGACTTGCGAGAATATCGGAGATCCGATTTTACCCTTTACTTCCAGATAGCACTGCCGTCAGCGGCCTTGATCTCGGTTTTCCATGCTTCGGCAATCTGCTCGGTCACGCTGGCAGGCATAGGAACATAGTCGAGCTCTTCGGCCATCTTGCCGCCTTTCTTGAAGGCCCAGTCAAAGAAAGCAAGCGTTTCCTTGCCATTTTCCGGCTTGTCCTGCTTCTTGTGCAGGAGAATGAAGCTGGCCGACGTTACAGGCCAGGATTCAGCACCGGGCTCTTCGGTAAGCACTACACCCATTCCCGGTGCGCTTTTCCAGTCGGCATTGGCGGCTGCCGCAGCAAATGCCGCTTGCGTAGGCTGAACGAACTTGCCGTCTTTGTTCTTGAGCTGGGTCCAGGACAGATTGTTCTGCTTGGCATAGGCGTATTCAACATAGCCAATCGAGTTCTTGAGCTGGCGAACGTAGGCGGCGACGCCTTCATTGCCCTTGCCGCCCTGGCCTGTAGGCCACTTTACGGCCTTGCCTTCGCCAACCTGTTCTTTCCAGGCGGGGGAGACTTTGGACAGATAGTTGGTCCAGCCGAAGGTGGTGCCCGAGCCATCCGAGCGGTGAACCACGATGATGGCGGCGCTAGGCAGTTTTACATCGGGATTGATAGCCTTGATTGCCGCGTCATCCCATTTGGTGATCTTGCCCAGGAAGATATCGGCAAGCACTGGGCCCGTGAGCTTCAGTTCGCCAGGCTTGATGCCGGTGACATTGATGACAGGCACCGTTCCACCGACAATGGCGGGAAACTGGAACAGATTGTTCTTTTCGAGCGCATCGGCCTTCATTGGGTCATCGGACGCGCCGAAATCAACCGTTTTGGCGATGATCTGCTGTTGTCCGCCACCCGAGCCGATGGACTGATAATTGATGCGGTTACCAGTTTCTTTATGGTATTGGGCGGCCCATTTTGCATAAATAGGATACGGAAACGAAGCGCCTGCGCCGGTAATGTCGGCAGCATGGGCCGTGAGGGACGCTGCGGCGAAAGCGACGCCGACCGAAACCTGTAATAGAACGCGTTTGAACATAGAGAAATCCTCTTGACCTGTACTAGTTAAGGCAGGCTGACCCTGCACAGACGCTATATTAAGTACGCAATATGACATGTTCGTGACAGTTACGAATATTGTCAGGGCCCAAGTTGTTTCATGAGGTGATGATGCAGATTGAATGGTTTGCCGCGACCCCTGACCTTAACATAGCTGCCATTGGGCAAAGCGCGCCACGCCAATTGGTTGTCGCGCAAGGCATACGTGAACGATTCGTTGATGACACGGCGTTTAAGGGTTTTGTCGAGCACCGGAAAACAGACTTCGACCCGCCGAAAGAAATTGCGGTCCATCCAGTCGGCAGACGATAAATAAACATTCTCCGCGCCGTCGTTGTAAAAGTAGAACACACGTGAATGTTCCAGGAACTGGCCGATAATCGAGCGCACCCGGATATTCTCGGACAGACCCGGCACCCCGGCCCGCAAGGCGCAAGCGCCTCGCACGATCAGGTCGATTCTGACGCCGGCCTGGCTGGCCTTGTACAGCGCCTCGATAACGATAGGCTCGAGCAGCGAATTCATTTTGGCCATGATGCGGGCCTTTTTGCCCGCTTTGGCATTGACCGCCTCTCCCCGGATAAGTGCAACAATGGTTTCGTGCATCGTGAATGGGGCCTGAAGCAACAGCTTCAAGGGCCGCCTGGCGCCCAGGCCAGTCAGCAGCGAAAACACTTTATCCATGTCTTCGCACAGCTTCTGATCGGCGGTAAGCAGGCCGAAATCCGTGTAGAGGCGCGCCGTACGCGGGTGGTAATTGCCCGTACCCAAATGACCGTAACGCCTGATATGTCCAAGCTCGCGCCGCAATACCAAAGACATCTTGGCATGAGTCTTGTGCCCCACTACGCCGTAGCTGACGTGCGCCCCCACTTCCTCGAGTTTGGCTGCCCAGTTTATATTGGTCTGTTCGTCGAAGCGCGCCATGAGTTCCACCACCACCGTGACCTCTTTACCGGCTTTGGCCGCCGCCACGAGCAGGCGCATGAGTTCGGAATCTTCGCCAGTGCGATAAATGGTTTGCTTGATCGCCACCACGGATGGATCCAGCGCCGCCGCCGTCAGGAAGTTCAGCACAGGCTGGAAGGCCTGATAAGGATGGTGCAGCAGATGGTCTTTTTCGGCAATGGCGCCGAATAGTTCATCGGGCTTGTCCATCACCATATCGAAAGGCGGCGGCATCTTGGGCCGATAATCGGGAAACAAAAGTTCGGGACGCTCGACCACATTGCAGAGTTGCATCAGGCGAGACAAGTTTACGGGCCCGCTGACCCGATAGGTATCCTGGGGCGAGAGCTGGAATTCTTTCTCGAGAAAAGCGGCCAGTGTGGGCGGCATGACGTGATCGATTTCCAGCCGCACGGCCGCCCCGAAATTGCGCTGCGAGAGCTCGCCCTGCAAGGCCAGCCGCAAATTGGTGATTTCTTCTTCGTCGACAAAAAGGTCGCTGTTGCGGGTTACGCGCCACTGATAGCAGCCCTTTACGTCGAGGCCCGGGAAGAGTTCTCCCACAAACGTACTGATCATTGCAGTAAGCAAGATATAGCTGTGAGGTATGCCGGAGATCTCCGCAGGAACCTTCATGACGCGGGGCAACGCCCGCGGCGCTTGCACAATGGCAATGGATGCGCTGCGTCCAAAGGCATCCTGGCCATGCAGAGAGACGATAAAGTTCAGGCTTTTGTTGTATACCCGCGGAAATGGATGCGCCGGATCCAGGCCGATGGGGGTGAGCATGGGCATGACTTCCCGGTGAAAGCCGGCCTGCGCCCAGGCCAGCAATTCTTCGCTCCAGTCGCATGGATCCAGCAGCGCAATGCCTTCCGCCTTGAGCTTGGGAAGAACGTCGCTGATAAGCAGACTGTTTTGCCTGTCGACCAGTTCGTGAGTCGCAACATGTACGCGCTCGAAGGCCTCTCCGGGTGTGTAGCCGTCGGCGCCGACTTGGTTGGGATTCTGCCGCTGCTGCTCCTTCAAGCTGGAAATGCGAATTTCGAAGAACTCATCCAGATTGGAGCTCACAATGCAAAGATAGCGCAGACGTTCGAGCAACGGCGTATGAAGGTTCTCGGCCATGGCCAGTACCCGCTCATTGAACTTCAGCAGGGAAAGCTCCCGGTTCAGCAAGGTAGGATTCGACGATGAAGGAAGCATATAAGAGGTGGCCCTTGCGGAAAGTTGACGCGATCTTTTACTTCATTTTTCTTACCGTTATGTGACAGTCTGCGAGAACGTCCTGTTTCTGTCCAATAGAGTCGATTATCGCTGTTTTTTTACGAAACTCGACCAAACGGACCGCGGCGGCTGGCGAGATCCTTATAATCTTGGAGTACTCACCCAAGAACACCCCAATGGACTATCTACTTGCCGCCGTTGACCTCGGATCCAATAGTTTCCGGCTTTCAATCGGACGCGTCGTACAACAGGACGGCATTGCGCAAATCTATGCCATCGATCGCCTCAAAGAGTCAGTCAGGCTGGCTGCGGGCCTGGACGACGACAACGTCATCAATGAAGAGGCCATCGAGCGCGCCATTACGGTACTGAAGCGATTTGGCGAGCGCCTGGCGGGCTTTCACCCCAATCGCGTACGCGCCGTGGCCACCAATACTTTTCGCATCGCCAGCAATGCCGACGAAATATTGCCGCGTGCCGAAGCGGCCCTCGGTTTTCCCATCGAAGTCATTGCGGGGCAGGAAGAAGCCCGCCTCATTTTCTCCGGCATTACAAACGAACTCCCTCCGTCGGCGAATCGCCGGCTGATGATAGACATAGGCGGAGGATCCACCGAAGTCATTATCGGCAAAGGGTTCCAGCCCATACACATGTCCTCGCTTTTCATGGGATGTGTCAGCTATACGCGCCAGTTTTTCTCCGATGGGCGTATCACCGAATTGCGAATGGAGCAGGCGCAGCTTGCCGCGCGGCGCGAGTTTGAAACCATTTCCAGGCAATACCGCAGGACAGGATGGCAAGAGGCTTATGGTTCGTCAGGCACCGCCAAAGGCTTGCTGGCGGTGTTGATCGAAGGAGGCATGTCCAAGAAAGGCATCACGCTGGACGGAATGGAAAAGCTCAAGGCCAAACTCGTCAAAGACGGCAAGGTCATCATGAGCGAACTGCCTGGCCTGAAACACGACCGTTCGCTGGTGTTGCCGGGCGGCCTTGCCATCATGATGGCGGCGTTCCAGGAACTCAAGATCAAGCTGATGCTGCCCGGCGAAGGCGCCCTGCGCGTCGGCGTGCTGTACGATTTGCTGGGACGCGACTCGCAGCATGACAAACGGGACGAAACCGTGCGCCAGTTCATGAAGCGCTACCATGTCGATCTCAACCAGTCCAGCCGGGTTAAGCGCGCGGCACTTGATTTCTTCTCACAGCTGGGTTTGCCCGAAGGCCCCGACAAGCAGGAGCTGGAGCGCACCCTGGGCTGGGTCGCCGATCTGCACGAAATTGGAATCAGCATCGCCCATGCCGACTATCACAAGCATGGCGCCTATATTCTTCAACATGCCGACATGCCGGGTTTCTCAAACGACGACCAGATCATGCTGTCCCTGTTCGCGCTGGGACACCAGGGCAAGCTCAGCAAAATTCAAGGCCGCGATCCGTCCCGTGCCAAGTGGCTCACCCTGTTCTGCCTGCGGCTTGCCGTGCTGTTGTCGCGGCGGCGTGATGATCCGGCATCCCTGCCCATTTCCATAGAAGCCAATGGGCACAGTATCCGGCTGAATGTCGATGAATCGTGGTTGCAGCGCCACCCTCTCACCGAATTCTCGCTGCAGGCCGAAAAACGCGAATGGAACAAAGCCGGATTCGAGTTCGAGGTAAATCCGACCTGAAAACGTTGCGGTCTAGCGCATTTTCGATCGAGGAGCTTACAAGGCTCGCTGCAGCGCGCAGGCGTTGGGGAGGGCTTTTGGTTCTTGAGAAAGGCGGGTGTGCCGGGGGCTGTTCCGGCTTCACGCGCTACGCCCTGGCGTTGCCAGGGTACCCATTACGCTCAGTCCCAGCGAGGCGGGCGCGGAACTCGCCCGGTCGGGCCAGTGGCCCGACACCCGTCGGGCTTGTATAGTTTTTTTGCGCCTTCGGTGCAACACTGAAGGCGCTGGGGTGGAGGGACCCCCGTCGGTATCGACCGTATACGCGGATCGACTGTTTGAGAAAGCTCCCACCCCGCCTGCT
>JAKFFG010000072.1:0-3852 GCA_036675275.1 Pseudomonas sp.
CGCACTTTGAGGCAGATCCACACAGACTCAACCCAAAAAGGAGAAGATCAAGAACTTATCCACATCGTGAGCACCTTCTGCTCACAAAGAGTGTGGGTCAAGATTCGATGGAAAACTCGGGTCAGACTTCAGCGCAATTCAACATAGAGCCGTGTTTACGACTTTAATAACCTGTTTACGACTTTAATTGCTCGAAATAGATATTCCGAGCAATTAAAGTCGTAAACACGGCCCCAGGATCCATGCGGGTTTGCGGCGTTCAAAATTTACAACAAGCAAAGCTGAAGTCGTAAACACATTCACAAGCAGTTAGTTCGAGCTGGTCTCGATCAACTTTACATCTTCGAAAACGTAAGCTGATCAATACGCACCACGCGAGCCCATAGCCGTTACTGCGAAAGCCATTATTCACGTTCGCGCCAAACAGAAGAGCGAACTTTTGGTATCTCGGGGGTTTTCGCAGAGCCCAGGTTCGCTGCTTCTTTCTTGCGGGAGGGAAGCGCTACACCAGCCTTCTTGCCAGAAAATTGGTGATGCCGGCCCTTTCCGCGGAAGCCAGCTCACTATGTTCACGCCTGAGGAACTTCGTACTCGGCGAGCCGCCCTTAACTGCCCATCACCGTTTTTCGTACGGTTTGCCCATGCTACGGGCGATGTCAACGAGCAAGTACAACACGCCAATGCTGCCAGCTAGGCTAGGTCCTGCCGAGCCCATCGTGAATGCCTTAGTAGGTAGCCTGGGCCAGCTCACCACCGCGTCAAAATGAGGTCCCATGGTTTTTAGTCTTCGTACTTCGTGAGACCCCAAAGAGGACGGGCCGGATGATCCAAGCCTACCACTGCTGAGTCCTGACCGTGCCAAATTTGCCCGGCGCCACACCCGGGCGGTCGTCGGCCTGGGCCACTCTGACTGCAACCCCCACACAAACAAATCATGCCAAGGTTGTTTTGCAGCGGCCCTCCATCGTCACGTAGTCCGCGGGCATGTTGATCTCTATCAACTCGAGGTCATCCGATTGTTGAACAACATTGTGTGCCACACCTGCGGGTTGACTGAGGCAGGAGCCAGCAACGACCCGCACCGAGTCGGGCACGCCGTCGAACCTGAATTCGACCCAACCCTTTAGAACGTACACAAAATGCGCGGTCATGTCGTGCCAATGCCAGCCAGTTTCTTTCTCGAAGGGCACGATCGCGCGGATGTGCCTGGCGGAGATGCGACCGTCCGACGCCTCCGCCATGCCAAGGTCACGATACTCGACGAAGGCGCGAGGACCCTCGCGGTGAAAACGGCTGTCTTCAAGGGGCGTGAGGAGAAGCTTGGACTTCGCCTGTTCGAGCGGCAATGGCCCTGGGTATTGCGGAGACTTGCTCATGGATTCTCTTTCGATTGATGGACCAGCGAGGGCTGGCTGGATAATGCCGTTCGGTTGACCGGCAACTACTCAAAGTCATTACCGTGAAATGCCGGATGCTCTCAGGGTGCGAGACGCGGCTGGTTGGCGACACCCAGCACGCGCGGCGCACAGTTCAAGCAGAAATTCGCGTCAGAGTCTGAAGCGCGCCGTTTTCCCGGGCTGAAGCGTAGGCGGCGTCCATGACCTGCATCATGGCCTCCGCGTCGCGCAGTGAAGCGATCGGCTTCGCGCCCGTTCGGCACTCGGTCAGTACCTGTTTAACGAACAGGGGGTAGTAGGCGTCGGTGTCTAGTTGGAGCCGCAGGCTTCGGGTGCCGGCCTCAAGGTTGTTCCGATCCCGGAATTCGATTCGGTCGGGACCCGACTTCGCGTACATGCGATCGGACGATAGCGTGAACGAAAATTCGCGCTGCTCGTCCTGGGTGCTGGGGAAGCTGTATCCGCTTTCCACGAGACCAATCACGCCATCTTCAGTCTGCATCGTGAGCACGGAATAGTCCTCCACCTTGCCTCCGTGCGTACGCGAATTCATGGTGGCAGAGACCCGAGTGACCTCTTTCCCGGTCAGCAACCTGAACAAGTCAATGAAGTGGGTAGCCACGTTGATCGTGGAGCCGCCACCGGCGAACTCAGGGTCGAGCGCCCAGCCGGCGCCCGCAGCTTCGTAACGGCTGGGCTGGCCCACGATGAAGCGGAACGACATGTAGTTGTAGTCCGAAGGAATGCTGCCTTCAGCTTCTTTCAATGCGCGCAGCAAGTCGCTCATTCGAAAAATGAGCGGCACCGCGCAATACAGGTTGGCTTCCTCAGTGAGTTCCCGTAGCCGGGTGACCTGCGCCATGTTGACGCCGCAGGGCTTCTCTAGCGCAAATGGAATCTTGCGTGCAATCAGCGCTTCCGCGAGCGTCGGCATCTCGGAATGCCGTCCGAATACAAAGGCAAAATCAACTTGCTCACGCTCGAGCAATTCGGCCGCCGAATCGTACAGCGCACAGCCGAATCGCGCTGCGATCGCCTCGCCTTTGACATGTTCCGCATCCGAGATGGCGACCACCTCGATGCCTGGCGCCTCGAGGGCATTAAGGTAGAGAGGGACATGCCAATGGCTGACTTCCAGCAATGCTACTTTCATGCGAAATCTCCTTTTTTGCCGTTCGCAGGCCGGCCCTGTGACTGCGCAATGCGCGCGATGAAGGCAGCCGCATGCAATGCTGCAACTACTTGAGAAAACCTATTCATGACATCTTCCCGAGGCTAAAAGCAAAAGCTACATCACGGCGCCAAGTTGCCAAGGCACAAATTCATCGGTGCCTACGCCGAGGGCTTCGCTTTTGGTCTTGCCGCCGGAGGCTGTCTCCAGCATTAGTGCAAACAGCCGCGCACCGGCAGCCTGAACGCTGGCCGTGCCGTCGAGCACCTCGCCGGCGTTGAAATCCATGTCTTCATTCATGCGCCGGTAAAGGTCTGAATTGGTAGCGATTTTCAGCGAAGGCGAAGGCTTGCAGCCATAGACCGATCCCCGGCCGGTGGTAAAGCAGATCAGGTTGGCACCCCCAGCAACCTGGCCGGTTGCAGAGACCGGGTCGTAGCCGGGCGTGTCCATGAAAACCAACCCCTGCGCTTGAACTGGCCTGGCATATTCGACGACAGCCATCAAGCCGCTGCTGCCGCCTTTGGCCACCGCGCCGAGAGACTTTTCAAGAATCGTGGTCAAGCCGCCCGCCTTGTTGCCCGGTGAAGGGTTGTTGTTCATCTCGCCATGGTTGCGCGAGGTGTAGTCTTCCCACCAGCGCAAGCGCTCTTCGAGTTTTTCCGCCACCGCCGGCAAAGCGGCGCGGGCTGTCAGCAAATGCTCCGCACCATAGATCTCTGGCGTCTCTGACAGGATCGCAGTCCCGCCATGACGCACCAGTAAATCTACTGCAGCGCCCAGCACTGGATTGGCCGAGATGCCCGAATATCCGTCAGAGCCGCCGCATTGCAGGCCGACGACTAAATGCTTGGCGGCCACCGGCTGTCGCTCTACTTTATTCGCCTCGGGTAGCATCGATTCGATGGCCGCCACTCCGGCATCAACCGCCGCGCGCGTGCCGCCGCAGGACTGGATGCCCAGGGTACGCAGCGCCGGGCCTTCAGAGAGCTCACCGGCAACTTTCAAGGCATCGAGCTGGTTGGACTCGCAGCCCAGCCCAACGATCAGCACCGCTGCAAAGTTGGCATGCCGCGCATAACCTGCCAGCGTGCGGCGCAGCAGGGCCAGTCCTTCGCCGTCAGGGTCCATCGCACAGCCGCTACCATGCGTGAGCGCTACAACGCCATCGACATTCGGATAGGCAGCGAGGGCCGCGCCCTTGAAGCGCTCGGCAATCGCATGCGACACATTGGCAGAGCAATTGACCGTTGACAAAATTCCAATGTAGTTGCGCGTTGCGAC
>JAKFFG010000025.1:0-236058 GCA_036675275.1 Pseudomonas sp.
GCAGAACCCATCAGGGACAGCAGCACAAAGAGGCTGCGCTTACAATCCGGATGTACGGGTGCAATCGATACCTTCAGATCATCATGAATTGAAAGCTTGGCAAACCGGGGGCGTCCATGTACGTAGGGAGTTCGGCCGACGCCCGGCTGGACGAGGCAGACGCGGAAACAAGCACGCCGTGCCGGACTGCCCCTACTCGCCCCGGACAACGTCATCAGAGCAAGACAGTGCACGAAAGCAAAGTGCCGTAAACACTCGAACCGAAAATGCTCTAGTGAGTGTGGCGCGCCGCCCTGCGCAGGCCGCCCTACGCGGGCCGCCCTACGCGGGCCGCCCCACTTACACGCCGTATTTCGTCCGGTACGCTGCTACAGCGTCCCGGTGCTCGGCAAGCTGGCTGTCGTTTTCAAGCAGCGCCATGATATCGGCCAGGGACGCAATGCTGACCACCGGTATTCCATACGTATTGGCGACGTCCTGCACTGCCGAATGTGCCGACAAGGCCTCATCCGGGCCCGCGCGTTCCATGCGGTCCAGTGCTATGAGCACCGCGGCAGGCTGTGCGCCCGCCTGGCGGATAATCTCTACCGATTCCCGCACCGATGTACCGGCGGTGATCACGTCATCGATGATCACGACCCTGCCCTGCAATGGTGCGCCAACCAGAATCCCGCCTTCGCCATGGTCTTTGGCTTCCTTGCGGTTGAACGCAAAGGGAACATCACGGCCGTCCAGCGCGGCGTGATTAGCCAGCGCCACGGCCGTTGCGGTCGACAGGGGTATCCCTTTATAGGCCGGCCCGAACAGCATATCGAAGCCCACGCCCGACTCCACCAGAGCCTGCGCATAAAACTGCGCAAGACGCCCTACGGCGAGTCCCGAATTGAATAAACCTGCATTAAAGAAATAAGGGCTTAATCGCCCTGATTTGACTTTGAATTGACCAAACTTCAAAACGCCTTGTTCCAGGGAAAAACGCACAAAGTCAGTGCGGTAAGAAGAGTCGGTCATAATTCGCAAGCAAAAGGAAAACCAATATTATCGGTCATAACTGCGGGCCGCCCAAAGCCTGGGTGACAAAATCAATGAATGTACGTACTTTGGGCGTAAGGTATTTACGGCTGGTATAGGTGGCATACAACTCCTGCGGAGCCTGATGATATTGCGGCAGCACCTGCACCAACCGGCCCGCCGCCAGATCGTCATCCACCAGCCAGGCCGGCATGTAGCCTATGCCCACGCCGGCCCGGACGGCATGATACGAATAAGTAGAGTCGTCGGACCTCATCAGCGGGTTCAGGCGTATAAGCACTTTGCCCTTGGGGCCGTCGAACTCGAAGCCTTCGGAGCCCAGATAGCTGGGCAGGATGCCGCCGTAGTTGGCCAGCGCTGAAATGGTTTCCGGCACTCCAAAACTATCGAAATAATGGGGGGCCGCCACCAGGTAGAACTGAATGGTGCAAATCTTGCGCACAATCAGATGCAGCGACGGGTCGCGCGTGACTCGCAGGGCAAGGTCATACCCTTCCGCAGCCAGGTCTACTTTCCGATTTGAAAACCGCAAATCCAGGACCACGTCCGGATATCGCTTCTGGTACGCCGCAAGCACATCAACGACGCGCGGGTTGGCAAACCATACCGGTGCCGTGACTTTCAGATTCCCGCGCGGCGCCTCGACGCTGCTGCCTATTGCGGCCGCGGCAAGCTCGAGCATTTCCAGTGCGCTGCGGCATTGTTCGAAATACAAGCTTCCAGCCTCAGTCAGACTCACACGCCGGCTCGTGCGATTCAGCAGGCGTACTCCTAGTTCACGCTCCAGATGCGCCAGATGCTTGCTGACCATAGGCGCCGAAAGCGATAGCCTGTCGGCCGCCGCGACAAAGCTGCCCGCATCCGCGATTTCACAAAAGACTTTCAGGCTAAGTAAGGTGTCCATTATTTCCCATTAGGAAATGAATCGTTAATAATTTCAACGTATATTTCTTCTCGTTATTCTATTAAACTTTCTTGCAGTAAATCATTGACTCACCCATCAACATACTATCTGGATAACTATGACGACCAACTCTTGCACCATCTGGACCCCACGCCTGTTAAGCGTTCTGCGTATTGTCAGCGGTTATTGCCTGCTCTGGCACGGAACCAGCAAGTACTTCGGTTTTCCCGGACCAGCCATCGAGAACTTACAAATTTTTTCCATGATGGGTATTGCCGGACTTATTGAATTGGTGGCAGGCGTACTGCTTATCATCGGCCTGTTCACGCGCGGCGCCGCATTTGTTGCGTCCGGTTTTGCTGCCGCAGCCTACTTTATTGGTCATGTCGCAAGCAAAGGCATGCTCCTGTTTCCAAGCATGAATGGCGGCGAAGCGGCTGTCCTGTTCTGCTTTGTATTCCTGTACATCGCCGTTGCCGGCGCGGGCCCGTGGAGCGTAGACGCCCTGCGCAATAAATCGTAACGCCATCCGATTACTGGCCCGGCCATCCAGGCCGGGCCAGTGAGAATATTATTATGAAACTGCCTGTTTACTTCATCTCGCACGGCGGCGGGCCGTGGCCGTATATTCCTGCCATGCAGGCCGGCAACGCGGCGCTTGCGGCATCGCTGGTCGACATTCCCAAGCAGATCGGACACAAGCCCAAGGCCATCCTTATGGTATCGGCACACTGGGAAACCAGCGGCACCTTCGGCGTCATGGCCAATCCACGGCCGCCGATGGTTTATGACTACTACGGTTTTCCCGAGCACACCTATCAAATTCAATACCCCGCCCCCGGCTCGCCCGAGTTGGCAGGGCGCGTACAACGCCTGTTATTGGACGCCGGGCTGCCCGTCGCCGCCGATACCGAACGCGGCTACGACCACGGCGCTTTCGTGCCCGCCTTCGTCATGTATCCGCAAGCAGACGTGCCGATGATACAACTGTCTATTGATGCTGGATACGACCCCGCCCTGCACCTTGCCCTGGGCCGCGCCTTGGCCCCTCTGCGTGAAGAAGATGTGCTGATTATCGGCAGCGGCCTGAGCTATCATAATCTGCGTCAGATCTACGGCGGTGGAGCCGAAGCTTCGGCGCAGTTCGACGCGTGGCTACAACATGCCTTGCTCGGCTCTCCCACACATCAGCGCGCGGCATTACTGCAGGACTGGGCAAACGCGTCGGCAGCCCGCCTGGCTCATCCGCGGGAAGATCACCTGATACCCCTCATGGTGGCCGTCGGAGCCGCCGAGCATGACACGGCAAGCTGTGTTTATCATGAGAACCAGGCATTCGCCGGCATTACCGCATCGAGCTTCCGGTTCGATGCTGCCTGAGCCTTCCGGCGTCTGCGGCCCGCATTCAGTTGTCTGCTCACACGGCGCCGAAAACAAGGTTAAAGTCTCACCTTCACCAGACTCAAGAGTAATACGATGCTACGCGTGATATCCGCCAATCTTAACGGCATCCGGTCGGCCGTCAGCAAAGGCTTTCTGGAATGGATCCCAGGCCAGAATGCCGACTTCATCTGCATGCAGGAATTGAAGGCGCAAGTCGACAACATGACGGCCGACATGCTGAATCCACAAGGCTATTACGGCTACTTCCATTATGCGGAGAAAAAAGGCTATAGCGGCGTGGGCGTGTATGCACGCACCCAGCCGCTGCAGGTCATCGAAGGCCTGGGCGTGCCCGAAATCGACGCCGAAGGACGCTATCTTGAGCTGGTGTACGACAATTTGTCGGTAATCTCGTTGTACCTGCCGTCAGGCTCCAGCGGCGACCACCGTCAGTCCGCCAAATATACGTTCATGGAGCACTTTTTTTCACACCTTGCGACGCTCGCCAAATGCGGACGGCAAGTCATATTGTGCGGCGACTGGAACATTGCACACAAAGAGATCGATCTTAAGAACTGGAAAGGCAACTTGAAGAACAGCGGCTTTCTTCCCGAAGAACGCGCATGGCTCACCAAGGTGCTGGATGAACTCGGCTGGGTTGACGTATATCGCCGCCTTTTCCCGGATGCCACCGGAGACGCCTATACGTGGTGGAGCAACCGCGGCCAGGCGTGGGCCAAGAATGTAGGATGGCGCATCGACTATCAGATCGCCACACCGGACATTGCGGCCACGGCGACTCAGGCGTCCATTTATAAAGAACAACGGTTCAGCGACCACGCGCCCTTGACGGTCGAGTACGACTGGAACGCGTAATCAATTTTGGCTCCGGCCATTCCGGCGGTTCGGGCCATGGAGGCCTTTTGGGCATTTGGGCATTTGGGCATTTGGGCCATGTGGGCCCGGCCCGCAGGACGCCGCCGAACTGCTCTTCAGGGTTTCCATTACTATCAAGTAAGTATTTATTACTGCTATCATCCGGCGGTGCGCTTCCGGATCATGGCAGATGAAAGCAACCCAGCCCAACACTACCCCACGGCTTGAAGCGGCGGCGCATCCAGACGAACGCTACGACATTCTCGCGCGCGTCGCCCGGCGCCATACTGGCGCGTCAACGGCCCTCATCACCCTGTTCGACGGCACAAGCCACACGCTGCATTCAAGCAGCGGCCCCACTTTCGAACAATCACCGCACAAGCTCGCGCAATTTGCCGATATTGTCCATGACGGCATCACGTTGATCGTTCCGGATACCTTTGCCGATGAACGCTTTCGCGATCACCCTCTGGTCGTCCGCTATCCTTTCATCCGTTTTTTCACGGCATCCGCGCTGCTGGACGTCAACGGAACGCGCCTTGGCACTTTGTGCCTGCTCGATAACCAGCCGCGGCACCTGGACAGTGAAGACGTGGCGGCATTGGAGAATATCCGCCGCCTGGCCAGCCTTCTCGCGGACCAGGAGCAAGCAAGCCCCCGGCAAAGCGAGAATGAACAGCGAATGGCGCTGGCCATAGACGGCAGCGGCACCGGAATATGGGATCGTGATGTTCGGACCAACGAAATTCACTATTCTGCAGGCTGGAAGGCGATTCTCGGCTACAAAGACTCGGAAATCGGCAACCTGATCACCGACAGCTACAAACGGGTTCATCCGGACGACCTGGCCTACGTCCAGGCCACGATACAAGCCCATTTCGACGCCAGGACAAGCAGCTACGAGGTAGAGCATCGCCTGCGCTGCAAGGACGGCAGCTACAAGTGGGTATCGAGCCGTGGAAAAGTGATCAGCCGTGACAGCGATGGCAAACCGCTGCGCATGATCGGCACCACGACTGACATCACGGCACTACGCTCAATGTCAGAGACGCTGCAGCAAACAGTGAATCTCATAACCAACCTGACCAATGAAGTGCCGGGGCTGGTTTTCCAATATCGCCGATTGCCGAACGGCAGTTCATTCTTTTCTTATGCCAGTGCCGGTATCAAAGATATTTACGAGATAGACGCGGCACAGGTTGCGACAAGTGCTGCTGCGCTGGACCAGATCATCCACCGGGACGATCTGGTCGCTTACCACTCATCTCTCGAAGAATCCGCAGCGCGCCTGGAACCGTGGCAATTCGAATACCGGGTGGTGTTGCCCAAGCAAGGATTGCGTTGGCGGCAAGGTAGCGCACACCCGCAACGGCTGGTCGACGGCAGCACAATGTGGCATGGATTCATCACTGACGTGACCGACCGCAAACGTGCGGAGTCGGAATTGCAAATGTTTGCGTCGACCGATTTCCTGACGCAGCTGCCCAATCGCCGCCACTTCATGAGCGAACTGACAGCAGAGCTGGCCAGAATTCGTCGATACAAGGGAAGGCCGGCCGCCATACTCATGTACGATCTGGATCACTTCAAGTCCATCAATGACAGTTGGGGACATGCCGTTGGCGACCTGGCGCTCAGGCATTTCGCCGGCCTTCTGCGCGCCGAACTGCGCAGGACGGACGTGGCAGGCCGTGTAGGAGGTGAAGAGTTTGCGGTTATGCTGCGTTATACCGACCCGGAAGAAGCCATGGACTTCGCACGCCGGGTTCGGCAGCGGCTCGCCGGGGCGCCTTTGATCGATGCGGGCCGGCAAATTGCCATGACGGTAAGCACGGGCATATCGATCATGAGTGCGCATGACAGCGACGCCGATGCATCGCTGTCTCGCAGCGACACGGCGCTTTACCGCGCAAAGACCACTGGACGCAACCGTATCGAATATTACTGAGGGTAAGCACTGCAAATGAAAACTGTTCATTATTATCTTTCGCCCAAATCGCCATGGACCTATTTGGGTCATGACAGACTGCTGGCAATCGCCCAGCGCCATAACGCCGTGGTGCTTGCCAAGCCGATGGATCTTGGCAGTGTCTTTCCGATTTCCGGCGGACTGCCCTTGGACAAACGGCCACCGCAACGACAGGCCTATCGCATCACCGAGCTGAAACGCTGGTCCGAGTTTCTGCACATGCCCCTCAATATTCACCCAAAGTTTTTTCCGGTCGACGATATACCGGCCGCGAAAATGGTGACGACCGCGATCATGGCTGGCGACAACGACGGAGCATTGAAGCTTGTGGGCGCTTTACTGCGCGGAGTATGGGCACAGGAGCGCGACATTTCGGATCCCGCCACGCTGGTTCAAATCGGCGATGAGTGCGGACTGGACGGCGAGAACCTGTATTCCAGCAGGGAATCCGCGGCAGACCTGTACCGGCAAAATACGAACGACGCCATTGAGCTGCAGGTGTTCGGCGCACCCTGGTATGAATTCCGCGGGGTTTCGTATTGGGGACAAGACCGACTGGACTTCCTGGACCGCGCGCTGGCTGAAGAATAGCAAGCGGGGCGGAATGTGATTGTTTATTCCAAATACGGTAATAGTCCACCCCTATTCCACTAGGAATATTCAAGATTGTTATTAAAAATGGAAATATGAATACGAAAAACTAGGGTTTATCCTGACATCCATTTGTCACATACTGACTCCATCGAAACACGCAATGCATTGCAGTCATTTGCACTCCGCGTTATTTCGTCCCTACTTTTATTGGAGCCAGTATGAAAACCCTCGTTACCGCATTGATGATTTCCGCAACCGTATTTGCCGGCGCAGCGCAAGCAGCCGATGATTCCACTCTTACCCGCGAACAGGTGATTGCCGAAATGCAAGCAGCCAAATCGACGGGATTGGTCAGCACCGGCGAACTGGATTACCCGCCTGCATTCAATTCGGCCAATGACAAAAGCCGTTCGGAAGTCCAAGCCGAACTCGCCGCTGCCATCGAAGCCGGTGAAATCACTGTTGGTGAAGAAGCTTATCCTTCCGTAGCTGCCGCCGCCGGCTCAAAAACACGAGCACAAGTGAAGGCGGAACTGTTTGACTACGCCGCCGCCCATGCCGGACAACGCGTCGAAGCCTGACTTCGGGCCGGCAGCCTCACGGCACCAGGCGTGCTGACATAAGCGGATCGAGTAGGGTGAGGGGTTGCCCCCTCAGCCCTCTCACACCACCGTACATGCGGTTCCGCATACGGCGGTTCAGTTGATACGCTGGAGGCGAACCACGGTGTCGTGGATCGAGACCAGACCAAGTCGCTGGAAGTAGACGTTTGGGAACGCCTGCATCATGTGCGACGCACCTGCATTCCACCAAGGGCCACGCCCATTCACACTTGAACGCCACGCCCGTTCAGGGCGCAAGCCCTGAGCCAGTAAGTGGCGTCTGCGCGTTCGCGGGCGCTTCCATTGCCGCCAGAGTAAGCAGCGTAACCGACGGCGCAGCCAACCGTCCAGATCCTTCATCCGCTTGTGCTGCGCGCTCAAGCGGAAGTAATTTGCCCAGCCGCGCAGCAGCGGGTTGAGCCTCTGGATGATGCGCGCCAGGGGCTGACCGCGCCCCTGGCGCATCAGTTCACGCACCCGCTGCATCAGACGTTCGATGCTTTGGGGCGCAATCCTGATGTGCGCCTGTTCGAGCCGTAACGCAATTCGATAGCCCAGGAACTTGCGGGTTCCGGGTCGGGCTACCTTACTTTTGGTTTCGTTCACAGCCAGCCTCAAGGTCTTCTCGAGATAGACCCTGGTGCTCGCCATGACGCGTTCTCCCGCTCGTTTGCTACCGACGTAAATATTGCAGTCGTCTGCATACCGGCAGAACGCCAGCCCCCTGGCTTCCAAGCGGCCATCCAGATCGGTGAGCAGGATGTTGGACAGCAACGGCGAAAGCGGCCCGCCTTGCGGCGTACCTTCTGAACGTTGCTGCGCCATCATCCCCGCTTCCAGGAAGCGACGAATCAGTTTGAGTACCCGCTTATCCTGCACCCGTCTGGCCACGCGGGCCATCAGCACATCGTGGTTGACCCGGTCAAAGAACTTCTCCAAGTCCATGTCCACCACCCAGTGCCGACCGCCCTGGACATAGGTCTGCGCCTGACGCACCGCGTCGTGCGCACTCCTGCCCGCTCGGAAGCCGAAGCTGCCGGCCGAGAACGTCGGCTCGAAGATCGGCTGTAATACTTGGTGTAATGCCTGTTGGATCAGTCTATCGACCACCGTCGGCACACCCAGCGATCGTACCCCGCCATCGGGCTTGGGTATGTCCACCCGGCGTACCGCCTGCGGCATATAAACGCCTGCCAACAGTGCCTCGCGCACACGCGGCCAGTAGCACTTAAGCCAAGTACCCATGTCCTCGGTGGTCATGCCATCCACACCGGCAGCCCCCTTGTTCATGAGTACCCGGCGGTAGGCCTGGCGCATGTTCTCGCGGTCTACGACACGCTCCATGAGCGCGTCATCCTCCGATTTCGTTTGCCCGCATGTCGCCGTGTGCGTCTGGGCACCCCGAACGCCCTCGGACGGCTTCCGGCCGCCTACTTCGTCCTTGGCCCCTGTTTCCAGGGCTTCTGCTTCATCAACGCACATCGAGATCATTCGTCCTACTCTCGGTATCCTCTGTTCGGGCCTTCGCCGGCAGGTTCTCATCGGCTCACCGCCTTCGCCGCCAACTACTATGCCCTCTGCTGACTTCTGATCGCGCGTCCCGCCGCCTCACGACGCCGGTAGCCGGTGATCCCGGCACCCGATCAGATCTCCCCGGGTATGGCGCACCCACTTTCACGCTTATGCCTGTCGGATCTACGTCGCAGCCTTCCGTACAAGTATCGGGCTTTGACGATTTTGGCCGCCTTACCCCGCTACCACGCCTCATCCGCTTCCTGTGCGTCAGGCCAGCGCTTTGCCCGCAGGCTTCCTTCAGACTCGCAGTCGCCCGCGAAACCCTTGCCCTGGACTAACTCTTCCCCTTGTCGGGCGAGTAAGGGACTTGCACCCTCTAGTGGGTGCGCCCTGCCGGGCGCACCAAAAGAATAGCGGATCGCGCCTCGAGCACGATCCGCTATTTTGCTATTACGCCGCCGCCAGGAACTAAAAGCCGATGCGGCCAGTCTCATTCTTTATCATTACTTACGAGGACCGGCCATGAAATGCCCTGTGTGCAAAGAAACAGACCTGACCATGTCATCGCGGCAGAATATCGAGATTGATTACTGTCCTCAATGCCGTGGCGTATGGCTGGACCGAGGCGAGCTCGACAAATTGATTGAACGCAGCACACAAGAGGTAGAGGCACAGCCCAGCGCACCGCCTGTCCGGCAGGCTCAACAGCAGCCATATCCGGGGCGGGATTATGACAGGCACCATTCGGATTACGACAAGCGGCACAAGAAAAAATCATTCTGGCACGAGATCTTTGACTGACACAGCAGAGTCAGCGCCACTCGTCCCGATAAACGAATTTGGGCATCTGCCAATTAAACCGCAGTGCCAATAACCGCAAGACGAGACCCGCCAGCATGGCGCCTATCATCGACACATTAAGGTTGGCTCCCAAATGCTGGCTGCCGATGAAAAGGCCGCCTGTTACCACGGACACGCTGGCATACAGCTCTTTGCGCAACAGCAGCGGTATATCGTTGCAAAGGACGTCGCGCAACACACCGCCGGCGCACCCGGTAATCATGCCGCTCACCAACACCACGGTAATGGGAAGCTGCATCTGCAGTGCTATCTGACAACCTATCACGGTGAAAACCACAAGGCCCAGGGCGTCCAGAAAGAGAAACAGCCGATGCAAGTGGCGCATGACGGGCGCTGTAAGGGCAGTCAGCAATGCCGCTCCGGCGGTGATCCACAGATACTCGGGATGTATGACCCAGGTAAGCGGGTAATGGCCAAGAAGGACATCGCGCACCGACCCGCCTCCAAGCGCCGTCACGCATGCAATGATGCATACGCCCACCCAATCCATGTCGCGCCTGCCGGCCGCCAACGCTGCCGTCATGGCTTCGGCCGTAATGGCTATCAGGTACAAGGCAACTAACATTTCAGCGGACCGCCTCGAGCCCGTCGATTTCGGCGCGGCGCATGCGCAGCAGTATCAAGCCCGGCAGCCCGATGAGCACGGTGATGACAAAGAAGCCGGGCCACCCTATGGACTCGACCAGCGGCGGTGTCAACGGACCGGCAAGATAAGTGCGGCCCACCGCCGACAAGGCCGACAACAGGGCAAACTGGGTCGCTGAAAATTCTTGCTTGCACAGCGCCATGAGCAGTGCCACAAAGGCGGCCGTACCCAGCCCGCCGCACAGGTTTTCCACTCCAACCACAAGAGCCATGGAATAAACATGCGGGGGCGTCACAGCAAGAACCCAGTATCCAAAATTGGACAAGGCCTGCAACAGGCCAAACAGCATCAAAGAGCGATACAAGCCCAGGCGCGCCATCAAGGCTCCGCCGGCCAGAGCGCCGATGATTGTGGCGGCAAGTCCGAAGACTTTATTGACTGCGCCGACCTCGGTGCCGGTAAATCCCGCGCCGCGCAAGAGGAAGGTCGTGGACAAGGCGCCGGCAAAAGCGTCGCCCAACTTGTACAACACGATAAGCAGCAAGATGCTCAAGGCCCCCGGGCGTTTGAAGAACTCCACCATGGGCGCCACTACCGCTATGGCCAGGGACCTGGGCGCGCGCGCCACCGCTTCCGGCTCTGGAGCCAGCAAGGTGGCAATCGCGCACAAGGCCATGAGCGCTCCCATCAGGAAATAGGTACTGCCCCACCCCAGCCACTGATCCGCGAGGACCAGCGCCAGCCCGCCGGACACGATCATGGCCAGGCGATAACCCAGCACCTTTACCGCGGCGCCGGCGGCGCGTTCTTCTGTGCGCAACACGTCGGTGCTATAGGCATCGAACGCAATATCCTGCGTTGCCGACAGAAACGCGACCAATACGGCAAGAAGCGCCAGTATCATCAAACTTTCGGAAGGCGAATAAAACCCCATGGCCGCAATGACCACGCCCAAAAGGACTTGCGTGACGAAAATCCAGCTACGGCGGCGTCCGAGCATGGGCGGCGCATAGCGGTCGACCACGGGCGCCCACAAGAATTTTAATGTGTAGGCCGTTCCGATAAGTGTGAGGAAACCGATATTCTGCAGCGATACGCCCGAGAGCGTCGCCCATGCCTGCAGTGTGCCGCCCGTGAGCGCCAAAGGAAGACCGCTGGCAAAGCCCAGCACCAATAAGGGAATGACGCGAGGGCTGCCATAAACGTTGGTAAGCGAAGCGATGGTGATTCTCTTTAATCTGGAGTTTCGAAACGGTACAACGCCAGGGTGCTGCGCCAGCTGGGCAACAGTCTGACTTCTTTGTTGCCGTTGAAGGTCGCCAGATGCGTGATGCGCAACCTGAGCGCCTCTGCGAGATCTTCGAAGTCTTTGAGCGTGCACAAATGGATATTGGGCGTATCGAACCATTGATAGGGCATTTCCCCCGTCACCGGCATGCGTCCGGACAGTATCGACCAACCATGCGGCCAATAGCCGAAGTTCGGGAACGACACGATGCCGAAGCGTGCCACCCTGCCCATCTCGCGCAAAATATGTTCGGTGTGGTGCATGGACTGAAGGGTTTGCGACAGCACCACAGTATCGAACTGCTGGTCGTCGAACAGGGCAAGGCCTTCTTCCAGGTTCTGCTGAATAACCTGCACACCGCGGCGCACCGACGCAATGACCAGTTCATCGCTGAGTTCGACGCCCACGCCTGTAACAGCCTTGCTGTTCTGCAGATAAGCCAGAAGGGTGCCATCGCCGCAGCCCAGGTCCAGCACGCGGCTTTCGGGTTCGATCCAGCTGGCAATACGTTTGAGGTCGGCCCGAACATGCTTGGGCGCTACACTGGCCTGCTTCACTTGAGCACTCCTATAGTCTGGATACGCTCGGAAAGCCCAAGCCTGGCCGCGATACGATCGTAGTATCCCTGTATCACGGCATGGTAGCGTGCGTCATCAAGCAGGAATGCATCGTGCCCGTGAGGCGCGTCGATTTCCGCATAGGTGACAGGCCGCTTGTTTTTCAGCAGAGCCCGCACTATTTCGCGCGACCGGGCCGGCGGAAATCGCCAATCGGTACTGAAAGACACCAGCAGGAAATCCGCCTTCGCCCCTTCCATTGCACGCACCAGGTCGCCGCCATGGCTGCGCGCCGGATCGAAATAGTCCAGTGCCCGGGTGATAAGCAGGTAAGTGTTGGCATCGAAATAGGTGGAGAACTTTTCGCCCTGGTAACGGAGATAGGACTCTACTTCGAACTCGACATCGTAGCCGTAGTGAAATTCGCCATTGTCGGCGGGCGCACGTTGGGTCCGTCCGAATTTCTGCGCCATGTCGTCATCCGACAAATAGGTGATGTGGCCCACCATGCGCGCCACCGACAGGCCATGACGCGGCACGGTCTGGTGCGCATAGTAATTTCCACCATGAAACTCCGGATCGCTGATGATGGACCGGCGCGCCACCTCGTTAAAACCGATATTCTGCGCCGACAGGCGCGGCGTGCTGGCAATGACAATGCAATGACCGACGCGCTCGGGACAGGTTATGGCCCAACTCAAGGCCTGCATGCCCCCAAGCGAACCGCCCATGACGGCCGCAAGTTTCTGGATACCGAAGTGATCTGCCAGTCGGGCCTGGGCCTGGACCCAGTCTTCGACAGTCAGCATGGGGAAGGCGGCGGCCCAGGGCTGGCCTGTTTCGGGATTGATGCTGGCCGGACCGGTGGAGCCAAAACAGGAACCGATATTATTGACGCCAATGACAAAAAACCTGTCTGTATCGACAGCCTTGCCGGGACCGACCATATTGTCCCACCAGCCGATATCCTTCGAATCGGTCGCCGATATGCCGGCGACATGATGGGAGGCATTCAAGGCATGACATATCAGTACGGCGTTGCTGCGCTCGGCATTCAGCTGACCATACGTTTCCACCGCAAGCTCGTAGCTGGGCAGAACCTGGCCGCTACTCAGATGCAGCGGCTCGTTAAACGAAATAAGTTGGGGGGCCACGATGCCGACGGAACCTGCGGGCACGACGACTGGGTCGGCAAGGGTAGCGGCGGCAACGGGGTGAGTGAAAACAGCGGGTGCGGAAATAGCGGCCATATGGACCTCTTTAGCTGGATTTATGAGGCGCCCGCAAGCAGATCAAGCAAATCGGCGCTCTGTAGAGACGTAATATTATCACTGTTGCCGCGGCCCTTCACCGCCCATGCCAGAAAATACCAACGTCTGTCGTCCGGTTATTTCCATGAAAAAAGAAAATAATTGATACATTTGGCACCAAACACAAGCAGAAGAAATCCCATCCTAGAAGGGTCGACAACACATGAAACCACTAACAGATCGCGAGCTCACATGCTTGCGTTGGGCAGCAGTCGGCAAGACCAGCTGGGAAATGGGAGTCATCCTGGGCCTGACCGAACGCACCATCAATTTTCATGTTCATAACGCTTGCCAAAAGTTGGGCGTGCATGGGCGGCAGGCGGCCATTACAGCAGCGTTCCAGTCGGGGTTGATGTCCACGCTTACCGAACCACTTCCAAGCCTTGCAGGAACTGCTCGGCCTGCTGCTCCGGGAAGCTTGCCTGATCGGCCGTCACAATACCCTCGATCAATGCATGCTCTGTCAGCCAAATAACAGCCTTCATGCGAACCCGGCCCTGCGGCGATACGCCATCGATCACAAAGGGGACTCCGTCTTCCGGAAGTTCGCGTGGCGCGGCAACACCCAGGTTCCGGTAAAGCGACCCGACTACCGACAAGGCGAGTTCGCGCGCTTGTTCGGGCCGTGAGCGCAACGGCTCGGGCAGCGGCGCATAGCCCACTGCAAACACGGCCTCTTCCACCGTTGCGGTAGTCAGCGTAAACAGCAGCTCGTGGCCGGAGTACTTCATTGGCCGTTGCTGGGCAAGCGGACGGTCGGGAAAAAACGCCTTTACGGCGCCATCGGCCACGGTAAGCTCGCGCCAGTTATAGCTGGGAGTGCACCCCAACAGCAGCCCTGCCAGCAGCACTATCAATCCAAAACGTATCAACACCAAACCCCTCAGGTAAAATCGGCAGCGACAACGACTTCTACTATAAAGATACCCTGTAATGATCTCATCTAATGAACGCCTCGTCTTGCTGGGTCAAAACCGGCCTGCCCTCAAAGGGATACTGCGCGGTATCGAGAAAGAAGGACTGCGTGTCGACGGGCAGGGAAAGCTGGCCAGCACGCCACATCCCGACGCGCTCGGTTCGGCGCTTACCAATACGCGCATAACCACTGACTATTCCGAAGCGCTGCTCGAGCTGATTACCGGCACCCACGATACGATTGAAGGCCTGCTGACGGAACTCGAAGAAACACACCGTTTTGTCGCCCAGCAATTGCAGGATGAATTGATCTGGAATCAATCCATGCCGGCATTGCTGCCTGCAGAAGCCGAAATCCCCATCGCCTGGTATGGCACGTCGAATACGGGCATGCTCAAGCATGTGTATCGGCGCGGCTTGGCCGAGCGATACGGCAAAGCAATGCAGTGCATTGCAGGAGTTCACTACAACTTCTCCTTGCCCGATTCGATCTGGAGCATTATCGGCACGCCCGGCACGTCGCCAGAAGACCAGCGCTCACAAGGCTATCTCGCCTTGATCCGCAACTTCACCCGTTATTCCTGGCTGCTCATGTACCTATTCGGCGCCTCGCCCGCGGTATCGAAAAGCTTCATGCAGGACGTTGACCATTCCCTGCAGAACCTGGACGCCGACACCCTCTATCTGCCCTATGCCACCAGCTTGCGCATGAGCGATATCGGCTACCAGAATAAGGCGCAGTCCGACCTGCAACTCTGCTACAACGATCTGGATACCTTCCTGGAGCGTCTTTACACTGCGGTCACGACACCGTGGCCCGACTACGTCAAAATCGGAACCCACCGCAATGGCGAATGGATACAGCTGAACACCAATATCCTGCAAATCGAAAACGAGTTTTATTCCAATATCCGCCCCAAGCGCAGTACGCGCCGATGTGAGCGGCCGGCGACCGCGCTGGCGGAGCGCGGCGTGCAATACATCGAGGTGCGTTGCCTGGACATCGACCCCGCCTCCCCCATTGGCATTTCGCCATCCACCAGCCGATTCATGGATGTCTTCCTGCTGTTTTGCGCTGTCGAAGAAAGCCCGCTGTTTCCGAACAATGGATACTGCCGCGACAGTCACGATAATTTCAGCTTGGTGTCCAAAGAAGGGCGCAAACCCGGCGCGGTATTGATCAAGCAGAACAAGCCAATATCGCTGGCCGATTGGGGCGAAGAACTGCTTGAACGCCTTGCGCCGTATGCCGGGCTTCTGGATGAAACGCATGGCGGCGTTCAATACGCCGAAGCTGTTGAGGCGCAACGCGGCAAAATCCGCGACAGCCAGCAGACGCCATCGGCCCAGCTCTTGAACCAATTGCGCGAACATGGCGCAACACTTCACGACTACTCTCTGGAGCAAAGCCGGCAGCATCGCGACGCACTGCGGGCTCAGCCCTTGAGCGCCAGCACGCTGGAAGAATACAAAGCTATCGTAAGCGCTTCCGTGGTCGAGCAACAACAATTGAAAAGCAGCGATACCGAAGACTTTTCAAGCTACGTCGCGCGCTACCACGCCGCCCTTCGCCGCCCCGAAAGCCAGCAATCGTAAGTCGGCACAAGGCTGCCCCGCGTTTGCGCGCTGTTTATTGCGCCACGCAGGGCAGTGTCAGGCTCAAGGCGCTACGCTCAAGTGCTCGATCAAAATTACGGTGCCTATTCCGATAAGGATAATGCCGCCCATGATTTCAGCGCGGCGGCCGACAAGAGCGCCAAGAGCCCGGCCCAGCATCACACCAAACGTGACCATGACCAAGGTCGTGATGCCTACGGCCACCGCGGTCGGGATAATGTTTACGTCGATAAAAGCCAGGCCCACGCCCACAGCCATGGCATCTATGCTCGTGGCAAAGCCCGTTACGGCGAGCAACCAGAAGGAGTGCTTTGCCGGCCGTCCTTCGGGCACACAGGACTCGGCCGTACAGGCGTTGCGTATCATCAGGACGCCCAGGCCCGACAGCAGTACGAATGCAATCCAGTGGTCCCAGGCGGACACATACGGCGCGGCGGCCAGCCCCAGGCCCCAGCCTATGATGGGGGTGGTGGCCTCGATAACACCAAATATTACGCCCGTCTTGAGGGCCTCGGTAAAACGTGGCTTATGCAGTGCCGCGCCTTTTCCGACCGCCGCGGCAAACGCGTCTGTGGACATGGCGAAAGCAAGTAGAACAATGGAAGCAAAATTCACAGAGAGGTTCCTGGCCGGGCGACGAACCATGACATGCCTACGCGCCCGACCGATTGCGTAAGTATGTCTATGGTCTCGCCAAGCCAGACATGGCTGCCGGCGCCACGGCACAAGAGGTGCCGAGAATGTTGACGCGGGCGCTTCCGGGGGCGGAAGCAGACTACTCCCCAAATGACCCCGCGAGTGTAGCATCTATACCGGATTTTTAGCCCGGATCCGATCTGCCTCGCGCACCTGCTGTCTGTATCGACCCGCAGAATAATGATAAAAAGGCTGGGGTGAAAACAGCTTTGACACGATGGACGCAAGCAAAGAACAGACCAGCAGCCAGAGCAACATCTGCTGACTGCCTGTCATTTCCATAACGATGACACTTGCCGTCAATGGAGATTGGGTCGCGGCTGCAAGAAAGGCGGCCATGGACAACAGCACAAGGACCTTCTGGTCTGCCATGCTCCCCGCCCAGCTTGCCAATTCGGCGCCGATACCGGCCCCGGCCGCCAGGGCGGGGGTAAAAATCCCCCCTGGTATCCCGGCCCAGTAAGACGCCACGGTCGCAAGCAATTTGGCCAGGCCAAATCCCGGTGACTCCAGCGGATCCCCGGCCAAGGCGGTGGATGCAACGTCGTAGCCCGCCCCATAAACGCTGTCGTTGGTCAGCTTCCCCAGCACGACCAGTATCAGCCCCATTATGAAAGCCAGACAGACCGGGTGCTTGCGAAGCCACCCGCGCCAGGTCGACGGCGCGAACGAAGCAGCCCCTTTGCTGAGCATCCAGGAGAAGAGTCCGCCTCCCACCCCGCAGGCCGCGCCGCACAGCAAAGTCCAGACCAACATGTCATGCGCCAATGCTTGGCCCGTAAACACCCCAAAATAAGCGTTATTGCCGACAAAGGCGACAACGATAAAACCAGTGGCAAGCACGCCGATCAGTACGAGCCGCTGCCAACGCAAGCTCGTACCGCGTCCCAATTCCTCAATGGCGAAAATGACCCCAGCCAGAGGGGCGTTGAACGCTGCCGCCAGCCCGCCCGCGGCCCCGGTTGCTATGAGTTCTTCGGTATGGATGTTCTTCAGGGGTACTCCCAGGGCTTTACACGCCTGGCCCCACGTCAGCATCAGGGCCGCCCCGATCTGGACCGATGGCCCTTCGCGTCCGATCGAAGCGCCGCAAAGCATCCCGAGAAATGTCAGCGGCACCTTCCAGGCCGCTTGCGACAAGGCTACGAGCGAGCGTCTGCCCGAGTCGGAAGGCAAGGAGATTGCGGCAATCACCTGGGGGATTCCACTGCCGGCCGCATTGGGGGCAAACCGCAGTGTCCACCATCGCAATAACGCGAAACCGAAAGGCAGAATCAGCCAGACGGCCCAAGGTGCCGCTTGCAGCCAGCCGCGATTCATGTCCAGCGCAAAATCCGCCAGTTGCGCGAAACCAATGGAAACGAAGGCGACGAGTGCGGCTCCCACCAAAACCAGACTGAACTGCGCTGTTCTGCCCGACAGGCGATGAACTTGCCTCGCCTTGCGCGACACGGCGTGCTTGACGCCCATTAATATGCTTCGCATCCGTGTCGACAGCATTGAGTATTCCCTTTTTTGGATGAACCGCTTCAGGCCGAGCCAAGCCCGCTTGCTTTTATCGGAAACACCCAGTCGTAGGCCCAATTGAAGCAAAATGCATAGACCATGTAAAACGCGACGATGAACACATCCATTCTCAAGGCTTCCATCAGGCTTATCCCGAGATACCACGCAATGGGAGGAATGAGCATCAGCATCAGGCCGCCCTCGAACAGCATCACGTGCAATACCCGAAGCCATAGCGTCTTTTGCGTGTGCCCAAGCTTGCGGTACATGACCTTGTCGAAGCCCATGTTGAATAAAAAATTCCAGACGGTAGCGATCGTTGCCGAGACGACGCTGATGACCCCCATGTGGGCCGCCCCGAATTCAAATGCGTAGGATGCCAACGGAATGAACAGTGCCACGCCGATAATTTCGAACATCAATGTGTGGCGCACGCGGTCTTTGACGGTACGAAAAGACATTAATAACTTCCTGCTTTGTGGTTCAAGAGACCGATTATCTATCCGATATAATGATGCGACAAGTTAGTTAATATCTGGATTTAAGATAGATGCGTGTTTCCATAGAGCAACTTCAAGCCTTTATCGCGGCAGCGGAGCACGGTTCATTTTCTGGTGCCGGTCGGGCGTTGGGCAAGGCACAGTCCGCCATCAGCACCCAGGTTTCCAGCCTTGAAGACGACCTGGGCGTGATGCTGTTCAGCCGGACCAGTCGCAGCCCGATGCTTACTCGAGCCGGGGAAAGGCTATTGCTGGAAGCCAAAGTCGTGCTGGATCGGCGCGAGCATTTGATCGGCGTTGCCAGCAGCTTCGAGACCGGTACCGAGCAACGTCTGGTACTGGCCATTGACGAACTTTTCCCCGAAGCAGCATTGGCTGCATTACTGGCCCGGTTCGCCGAGCAATTCCCCCATGTCGAACTGGAATTGCTGTTTTCATTGATGGAGGACGTCAGCCGGCTCGTTCACTCCGGCACTGCGGATATCGGCGTCATGTGGCGGCAGGAACAATTGCCTGCGGAACTCGGTTTCCAAACAATAGGTTGGGTGCCTATCAAACTGGTATGCAGCAAAACGCACCCACTTGCCAAGGTGGCGCGTGTAGATTGGGAAGATCTGAAGCGCTACCGGCAAATTCTTATCGCGGCCCGAAACGAAGGCCCCGAAAAGCAACGGTTGCGGATCGCGTCGGAAGTGTGGTGGGTCGAAAGCCACTGGGTGATACTGCAGATGGTCAAGCAAGGCATCGGCTGGGCCTTCGTCTCCAAGTACGTCATCGAGAACTCACCGGTAGCTTCAGAACTGGTGACGCCCGACCTGCAGTTTGACGATTTCGATTTGCCCGTCGCCGTAGAGCTGGTGTGGCACAAACAGCGGCCTTGCGGCCCTGCCGCAAAATGGCTGCGAGAACAGCTTGCGGTGGCAAAGGTTTCTGCCTAGATATTGAGGACATGAAGCATCCAGACTGCACACCCGGCTCTTCTTCAAATTGTTTCGCTGGCGAGAAAGCGTAAAGGTCGCTAAAATTTACTGCAGTACTGAGGCCACGCAACCGATAGCATCTCGCTAAAGCGAAAAGGTACTTCAGATCATGACCGCCACGCGCTTGTGGAACGGGCAGAAAAGGTGGAAAGGCTCGGTGCTGGACCT
This sequence comes from Pseudomonas sp., assembly GCA_036675275.1. GTDB lineage: Bacteria > Pseudomonadota > Gammaproteobacteria > Burkholderiales > Burkholderiaceae_B > Pollutimonas. The sequence goes on from JAKFFG010000025.1 coordinate 19,860, forward strand.
CCTAACCCTCACGCTGCGCGCTCAACCTGCGTGGGTCGATGCCCTGCGGTCTGGACCAATCTGGCGCACCACGCCGCCACTCACTTGGAATCTGCTGCTGACCGGTGCCCTCTGCCTTAGCGGTTGCGTTCAACTCGGGCCCGACTTCCAACCCCAGGACGAAGCATGGGCCGGGCGATGGAACACGCCGGCGCTCCAGCAGGCCACCCAAGGGCGCGCGCAACCGGATTCCCGACAGTGGTGGCAGGTCTTTGATGATCCAGTCCTTGAATACCTGATACAGCAGGCCGATGCGCACAACGCAGGGCTGCGGATTGCTGGCTTGCAGATCATGGAGGCCCGCGCACAGCTCGGCATCGCCAGGAGCGGGCGCTACCCGCAAGCTCAACTGCTTGGCGCCGATGCCTTCTATCAGCACCGGTCGTCGCGCTCGGCTGAAGGAGTCCCTCGTCCGAGCAGTTTCTGGCAGTACAGCGCCGGCTTCGATATCGGCTGGGAGTTGGATTTCTGGGGACGTTTCAGCCGCGCCATCGAGTCGGCGGACGCCTCGTATTTCGCTGCCCAGGCCAACCGGGAAGACGTGCTGGTGCTGCTGCACGCCCAACTGGCCGAGAGCTACTTTTCCCTGCGCACCGCCGAGGCGCGGCTGGGCATCGCCCGCGACAACGCCGCGATCCAGAAGCGCAGCTACGAAATCACGGAACGGCTCTTCAAAAGCGGCGAGACCGATGAACTTGACCTGCAACAGGCGAAGACGCAGTACCTGAGCACCCTGGGCAACATCCCCGTATTTGAAAACCAGATCATGCGGACCCGCAACGCGCTGGCCGTGCTGATTGGCCGGCCGCCCGGCCCCATGCCGGAATTGCCGGAGCTGGCGACAAAGGCGGCGGTCCTCCCCCTGATCGACCGCGCCGTCCTGCAAGACGTGCCTGCCAACCTGCTGCTACGCCGCCCCGATATCCGCGCCGCGGAACTGCGGATCGCGGCGCAGTCCGCGCAGGTCGGCGTAGCCGAAGCGGACCTCTATCCCTCATTGACCCTGCTGGGTAGCATTGTGTGGTCCGCCACGTCGCTGGCGGGCACGGCTGGCGGCATGGCGCTGCTGGGCGGCCCCAGCCTGAGCTGGAACGTATTCGACCACGGCCGCCTGAAGAACAACGTGCGGGTGCAGGACGCCCGGCTTCAACAACTGATCGTCGCCTACCAGGACGACGTACGCCAGGCGGCGCGCGAGGCCGATGATGCGGCCAGCGGGCTGATCAAGGCACTGGAGCGCGACGACATACTGCGTGACTCGGCGCAGGCCGCAGGACGGTCGCTGGCGCTGGCCAACGCGCTTTATCGCGAGGGCTATTCCGACTTCCAGCGCGTGCTGGACGCCCAGCGCGCCTTGGCCGCCCAGCAGGACGCCTACGTGGTGAACCGCGGCACCGCCGTGAGCGACCTGATTGCCCTGTACAAGGCGTTGGGCGGCGGCTGGCACAGCGAACAGCCCCTGCTGGACCCGTCTACCCTCGACCAGATGCAGCGGCGCACCGACTGGGGCGATCTGTTGCCCAAGTCGAACCGTTCTCCCGCCGGCCTTCCCGTGCAAGAGGTGCGATCCAATGAGTGACGCCCCGAGTCCCCCCGCCGCAGGTCCGCCGCCTGAGCCGCCGCCGGCAGCGCCGCCTGCTGCCGACCCCGCAAAGAAGGGGGTCAGGTGGATCGCCCTGCTCATCGTGCTGACCCTCGTCTGGTATCTGCTGGCCGACCGGTTCACGCCCTACACCCAGCAGGCGCGGGTGCAAGCCTTTGTCGTGCCCATAGCTTCGGAGGTGTCGGGCCGCGTGACCAAGGTGCACGTGCGAAACAATCAGGACGTCCAGGCCGGCGCCGTCCTGTTCGAAGTTGACCCTGAGCATTACCGGATTGCGCTCGATCGCGCCCGCGCGGACCTGGACGCCACGCGCCGGCAGATCGGCGCGAGCACGGCCGGCATCGAATCGGCGCAGGCGTCATTGCGCGCCGCGCAAGCCAATGAAGTCAGGGCGCGCCAGGACAGCACCCGGCTCGAGCGCCTGTATCGCGAAGATCGGGGCACGGTTTCGTTGCGCCGCTTGGAGGTCGCGCGGGCAAACCTCGCGCAGGCCGTAAGCCAGGTCGCGGCGGCGCGGGCCGAGGTGCAGCGGGCGCGTGAACAGGAAGGCGGCAACGAGGAAGACAACGCCAAGCTGCGCAGCGCCGCCTCCGCTGTGCAAAAGGCCGAACTGGATCTGGCCAATACGCAGGTGCGCGCGCGCTCGGCGGGCCTGGTCACCGACCTGCGCACCGATGTCGGCCAGTTCGCTGCCGCCGGCAACCCGGTCATGACGCTGATCGCTATCCATGACGTCTGGATCAGCGCGGAGATGACGGAGAATAATCTAGGCCATGTCGAACCCGGCACGCCGGTGGCTATAGTCCTGGATGCGCTTCCGGGAAGAGTCTTTGAGGGGCGCGTGCGCAGCGTCGGATATGGCGTCAACGTCGGACCCGCCACGCCGCCCGGCAGCCTGCCAACGGTACAGAACAGCCGCGACTGGCTGCGCCCGGCCCAGCGCTTTCCGGTCGCCGTCGAAATCAACCCTGGAGAACTACCCACCTTGCGTGACGTGCGCGTGGGCGGTCAGGCGGAAGTCATGGCGTTTCCCACGCAGGGCAATCCGCTCAATCCGCTGGGCAGAGTGTACTTGCGCCTGATGAGTTGGTTCTCCTATGCCTACTGACGCCTATGCCTCCTGATTCCGACCCCCGCGGCCAGCGTGCGCTGCGCCTGGCCGTCGGCACCGCGCTCTGCCTGGCCATCGGTTTCGGCCTGGGCCTGCCTATCCCCATGGTCGCGCCGGTGCTTGGAGTGTTCCTGCTTGCCTCGATGAACCGCCCCCTGTCCTTCAAGGCTGGACTGGGCCTGACGCTGGTCGTGCTGTTCACCACGGCAAGCGGCCTATTGCTAAGCCCCTTGCTGCGCTATTACCCGGTCAGCGGCGTGCTGCTGATCGGCCTGGGCCTTTTCCTCGCCTTTCGCTACGGCCTGCGCGGCGGCAACAACCTGGTGTCCATGTTCCTGGTCATCGGCCTGACCATGATTTCCGCGGCCGGGACCATCGATTTCAGGCTGGCAGCCACGGTGATAGAAGCCCTGGTCAAGGGATTGCTGGTCGCCGTGCTGGTGCTGGGTTTCTGTCACTGGCTGCTTCCAGAGCCATCGGAGGCGCCAGCGCCGCCTCCGGCTCCGATTTTGCCGGCGCCCGAGGCCAGCCGGATGGCATTGCGCGCCGCCCTGGTCGTGCTGCCCGCCTTTTTGCTGGCGCTGACCGACCCGCTGGGCTACATGCCCATCATTCTGAAGTCGGTCAGCCTGGGCCGGCAGAGTTGCGTCACCGCGGCGCACGGCGCCGCGCGCGAACTGCTCGGCTCAACGCTGCTGGGCGGCGCGCTTGCGATCGTCTTCTGGTGCGCCCTGAGCCTGTTCGTAAGCCTGTGGATGTTCTTCTTGTGGATGCTGCTGTTCGGCTTGCTGGCTGCACGCAAGCTCTATCGGCTGAGTCCGACGCGGCATCCGCCGAGCTTCTGGTTGAACACGCTGGTGACGCTGGTCATCCTGCTGGGCCAATCGGTGCAGGACAGCGTCGTCGGCAATGATGTCTACACCGCTTTTGCGGTGCGCATGGGGCTGTTCATCGCCGTCACGCTCTATGCCTGCCTGATGCTGCGCCTGCTGGACCCGCAAGCCGGGGCGCCGCGCAAATCCCGATTTGTCCGCCGTCTTCCGTTTGGACCACTCAAGAGGAGTTAGCCATGTCATCACCAGACACTCTAGTCGAAGCCGTCCCGCCCAAGGGATGGCGCTTCAAATGCGGGATCGGAATTTTCATCTTTGCGCTTGTGCTGTGGTGTCTCATCCCGGTTGCGGCCAGCCTGGACGTGCCCGGCTCGCGCATTGCAGCGTTAAGCGCCACTGTGTTCATCGCCAACAAGATTCTGCTGATCGCCTGCATCGCCGTCATGGGCAAGGAGGGATTTCAGCAACTCAAGGCCATCTTGTTCGGCCACGCGAAGCGGCTGGCGCCTGCCCAGAAGGTCGGTCCGGTGCGCCACGCCATCGGCCTGGTGATGTTTATCCTGCCGCTGCTGACGGCGACGCTGGAGCCCTACATCGATTACATCCTGCCCGGCTTCAGGCCCAACCTGTGGCAACTTCAGGTCCTGGGCGACATCATGCTTATCGCGAGCTTCTTTGTGCTGGGCGGCGATTTTTGGAGCAAACTGAGAGGGCTGTTCGTTCGCACCGTTTAGCGAACGACTTTAGATCTGGATTCGGGTGACTGCACCGTGATACCGTGCTTTGGACATGACGCTTGCCGAATGGCCGGCCCGTCCAGGTCCGGCCATCCTTAATCAAGGTGTCACGATGTTGAACCAAAATTTGAAGTTCTCAAGTGAGGCAAACAATTCGTCTACCTTGGCCTGATCACCTTCGATCTTGATGTCGCCCTTGCCCACCGCATCCTTGAAGGTGGTTTCCTTAAGCATGATCTAATTGAGCGTTAAGAAAGTATGAACGTGCAACTGCTAGTACGAAAGACGGATGCACAAGTTGCGAAAGCGTGCCATCAACCACCAACGATATTCACTCGGCATTGAGGTGCGGAGATGTGGGATACACATACCGCTCCAAGCATAGAGACCTGCTCCCTCAAAAACTCACGGCCAGACCGACCGAAAAACCACGAACGTTGGTTCCGAATACCCAGCGCCCGACCAGCCGCGTACGGGTAATGAAGACGTTATAAGCGCTGGAATCCAGTTCCAAACCAGCACCCAGCGAAGTTAAACGGTCGAAGCCCAGCACGCCCCGCTGGTCGCCCAGGAATTCGGAATGCGTCAGCTCCAGCACATAGCGTAAGGGTCGTTGCAGCATGGTGATGCCGGTAGGTGCCCGGTAGCGCGCCCAAAGGTTAGCCGACTGCGCTGTCGCCCTGCCCTGGACGGCCGCCGAGCTATTGAAGCTCTTCAAACGAATATCGGAATACCGCAATTCCACGTCCACTTCATAGTCCGGACGAACCTGCTCATAGTCCAGCATTATCGATCCACCCAGCCCGTAGGCATTAAGGGATCCCCTATCCAGGAAATCGATATCCCGGCCAGTCTGCTGGCCAACATACCAGCTGGCCGCACGCAGATCGCTGGTGACATTGCCGAGCGCAAAATTGAAAATCGGCCGCAGCGTCAGCTCATCGGTAAGCGGGAAGTCCCAACCAATACCGCCTGTGGCGGACACGCTGTTCCATTTTGTCGGGACCCGCCGGGTTTCGGCACCCTGCGTCGCAACGAAGGTCGGATCGTAGCGGCTTGCTGCCAAGACTCCCTCAAGATAGATGGGCACTGTGTCGGAGAGCGTGTCTCCGCCGCCAAGCTGCGTCATGAAGAAATCGCTGGACCCTTGCGTCCCGCCCGAACCGCTGCCGATAGACAGTGAGCTTGTCGTGATATCGGGAACAATGGAAAACGACATCAAGGCAAGAACGCCATTGGCGCGCTTCTGAAGATCGTCCTGGGTCAACCTGATGCCGGATTGCGCCGACGCGGTCGTTCCCAGTGCGCAAGCCAGCACGGTGAGCAGCCAGCCCGAAATACGCATGATCACTTTTGCACCCACAGCGTTCTGGCCTGGCATGTCACCCTCCGCAATGAAAGCAGGCAAGACGCGGTCGTGATTCGGTATGGTTCATTCGTGAATCATTCTATTTCACGGTGCCGGATGGATTTCCCATGGCTTCCCGCTGGGAAATGAGCAGTGCATCGCTCTGATCGATGCGTATGATGCCGACACGGGGAAACTCGAAGTCGATAATGATGTATAGCGCCGCTGTCATGACGATGGCGTAGATCATTTGGTGAAATATGCTGCCCTGCTTTCCTTGTCCCAGGTTTATGCCCACGAAGCAACCGCAGACTAACGCCAGAAATCCAAGAAACAGATAGGTCACGAGGGGTGGGTGCACCTTTTGCGCAGCCATCAAGGTGGTCGTTGCGTCTAGCATGTCGTTGACGGCCCCGACATACGAGACGGCGAAGGGCGGTATGCTGCGCTTGGCCGCCTGCATTGAAGTCGCCCAGATTTCCTGCTGAATCAGTCCTGTTTTGACCACGATTTCATCGCGCCGACCTCGATTGGCGATGTTCCGTTCATAGTTGATCCGCTCATCCACATATCGACGGAATTGATCACGCAGCACCGGCTGGTCTTCGCCACTGACCATGTCGATGCGCAGCCAGGCAGTTCCGATGGCGTTGGCCTCTTGTACAAGAAAATTCCTGCGTTCCGCCATGCGTTCTGCGGCGCCGGAAAAAGTGAACGCTACCAGTAGCCCAAGCAACGCAAAAACCGAGGCCTCGATCGCCGCAGACCCGGGGCGAGAAGGCTCTTTCTCGCTGGGGTCCTGCCTAATGCCGATGCGACGCCCGATTTGAATCGCAACGAACAAGAGAGCAAAAAAGAGAACTGCGAGGCCGAACAGAACAAGCGAGTAATTCATAGGGTCACCATGGCGTCAGCCATTGCCTCCGCGAGAGCCGCGATAATTGCCATCCCGATATTCAGTTGCTGGTAGAAATTTTGCGTCGCAAAGGCGTTTCTAGCAAGCAAATAATTTATTGCTTTCCCGGGGCCTTATCGCAGAAAGGCCCATCACGCGTGCGCTCGCCATCAGCCTGCTCCAGTTTTACACTAGCAATCACGACACGTCATGGCGCATTATTTGCTACCAAGGCAGTATGGATCAGTCGGACGACGACAAGTGGCCGACTGCTAAGCGTCTTAACGGATACCACCCGGGCTTGATAAAAATGTTTTCTTGCCGGTTCTGCATATTTTCGCTGTTGACCGCTTTACATATGTCTGCTGCATGCCTGGCGCAGTCCGACTCGCTAAGGACCACCGATGATATGACCGTGCACGCCGATAGCGTAGTTCAGTTATCGGGCGAGGACGACGCTGAAACCAATTTTGTGGTTCTACCCATTCCTCAATCGAATCCAGCGCTGGGGTTTGGCGTGACGCTGATAGGTATGGCGCTGTACAACCCGAACAACAGCGAGCGGCCATGGGTTACGGGAGTCGGTGCCATGAAAGCGGGATCAAGCCATGCTGTCGGCGTCGTACAGCAAGCCAGCCTGATGCAAGATCGGCTGCGCGTGCTTGCCGCTTATGCCAGTGCCGACCTGGATTTGCGGTTCTACGGCATAGGCGCAGCTGCCGGAGATCGCGACACATCCATTCCTCTTGACCAATCCGGCAGGGGCGGCGTTCTCCAGGCCTTGTACCAGGTCAGCGATAACTGGTTCGCCGGCTTGCGCTACCAGAATATGCATTTAAAAAGTTCGATCGATCTGTCCCGTGTGCCACTATTGGGCACGGTTATACCGGAGGCAGACCTGAAACTGCGCACGGCGTCGCTTGGCCCCGCCCTTGAATACGATACACGCGACGACTCGTTCTACCCAACCAAAGGCGTCTCCGCCAAGGCCAACCTGAATTTCTTCAGTCCCAATTTCGGCAGCGATGCCAGCTTTCGCCATTTATCGGCATCATGGAACCGGTATTGGCGCTATAGCCCGAACACCGTCATCGCCACAAGGGTGTCCGGCTGCGCCGTCGGCGGCCAAGTACCGTTCACGAACTTGTGCATGTATGGCATGAATAATGATTTGCGGGGCTATTCGACGGGGCAATACCGGGACCGCGCCATGATTGCGGCGCAAACTGAAATGCGCTGGCGCCTCGGCGAGCGGTGGGGCGTCGTGGCGTTTGCCGGGGCAGGCGCCATTGGCCCATCGTTTGCAGAACTCCCTAGCCAGAAAATATTGCCTTCCATCGGCGCCGGCCTGCGTTGGCGGGCAAGCAAAGACTACAAGGTCAATATCAGCGTTGACGTTGCCTTCACAAAGGGAAATAATGCAGTTTATCTGTACGTCGGTGAAGCATTCTGATACGGCACCTCGGTCTACGTCCACAACCGCAACAGCCGCATCAATATTCAATACTCTGGTTTGCCAAAAATCCACCTTGCTGTTGGTACCCGGTAATTTGCCTGTTCTCTTTTAGCATTGGCGCCGCGCTGATCATGCATACGGCTACCGATGATGGCCTAGGCACATTCGTTCCTGCTAAATGATATGCGTTGCACAGGGGAGTAAATATGAATATAAAGCTATTCCTGGCCATGACGGTTCTGCTCGGCTGCGCCACGACGTCGGCGCAAGCACAGTCCAATCTTCGCTTTCTGCGCGATACTCCCATCACGAAGTTCAAGGAAGCTGACAGGAAACTGTTAATTGAAGCCCTGAACAAGGCGCTTGACAACGGCGCCGACGGAGTCCCCGTGACATGGGAAAACAGCAGTGCCGGCAACAGCGGGCGTATTACGCCATCGAAAGATCCCCAGGGTCGAAGCGACTGCCGCAAGGCACTAGTCGAAAATCGCCATCAGACCATGTATAACGCGACAGAAGGTGTCTTCTGTAAAGTTGACGGCAAATGGAAGGTGCTCAGTAAGTGAACCGCAAATCCCATTCAAGCACCCTGAGCCACGGCAACGGTCTCCTTTTCTATAGCTTGGATAGGTTGTAATCGGCCCGAAAGACATGGTATTGGCCCGTTGTCAGTGAAATCCAAGTAAGACACCAGAGGTTGCTATGCGAGTTCAACTATCAAGATCATTCATTGCTTTCCTGGTCAGCATCCTGGCACTGCTCGGACAAGTTGCCCATGCACAAGACAAGCTTTCCAATGCACAGCTGGATCAGCTATTGGCTCCAGTGGCACTTTACCCCGACGCACTGCTTTCTCAGGTGCTGATGGCTTCCACCTATCCTGGCGATGTCGCCAAGGCGGCCAAATGGTCGACTGACCATGCCTCGCTCACGGGCGACGCGGCGACCAAGGCGGCAGAGGGCGAATCGTGGGATCCCAGCGTCAAATCCCTGGCCGCATTTCCGTCAGTACTGGATATGATGGGGCGCCAACCGCAATGGGTGCAATCGATGGGCGATGCATTTCTTGCCCAGCCTGATGATGTGATGGCATCCGTGCAGAGGTTGCGTACACTGGCAAAGCAGGCGGGTTCGCTTGAAAGCAACGATAAGCAGAAGGTCACGACCGAAACCACCAGCACCGGCACAACGGTCGTAAATATCGAGCCCGCTAGCCCGCAAGTGGTTTATGTGCCTTCTTACGATCCCACAGTCGTCTATGGAACTTGGGCGTATCCCGCTTATCCTCCTTACTACTATCCGCCCCCGCCAGGATCCGTTTTCGCCACTGCGCTGGTGTCAGGAATTGGCTTTGGACTGGGAGTCGCCGCCATGGATTCCCTATGGGGAGATTTCGATTGGGGGCATGGTGATGTAGATATCAATGTTAATCGCTACAACAATATAAACGTCAACAATCGCATCGACCGCAACAACAATACATGGCAGCACAATCCTGCCAATCGGGGTAACACTCCCTATCGCAACGACACCGTGCGCAACCGATACGACACTCAAAGGCAAGCGGGCTTGAGCGCCCAACCCTCCGCTGCTCCAGCACGTGATTCGGCACGTGATCGCGCAGCGCAATCCTTCCAGCGAAGCACCGGCCAACCGGTTGCCGGGCATGGCAAACCCGCGGCCGGGCAAAACAATTTGAGTAAACGGACTGGTGATGGAGGGCGTGACACCAACCGGCCAGCGGTGGCAGAACATCAACGCGTGGATCAAAACAAAGCGCGTGAGCGAGCTCGAGCGGCCAACAACGACTCAGCGTTGAGTGGCGCCAGCAATGGTCGCCAATTAAACCAGCAAGTACAACATCGCGGATCAGTCGCTCAAGCTCACGTCCACCGTCCCAGCGGCGGCGGGCGGGCGGGTAGTGGCGCCCACCGCGGAATGGGAAGGAGGTAGGAGGCATGCCCAAACGACAATATTCAACTTCGGCGCTCTCTTCCGTGCGCAGCGTGTTGCTGGGATCCATGGCAGCGCTCTCGTTCAGCGTTGCCGCCCATGCTCAGGAACATTTTCAATATCCTGAAGTGGCAATGGATGTCTTCGTAGAGGCTGTAGATACTAGCGATCACGACGCACTGGCGCGTATTCTGGGAGCCGACTACAGACAGTATGTTCCAGACAATCTTAACCAGGATGTAATCGACGCATTCCTGGCGGCCTGGAAGGAGCGCCACAGCATTGCACTGTCAAGCAAGTCAGCGTGGCTGGAAGTGGGCGAATCGCAATGGCGCATGCCTGTTCCGGTCGTTCAAACCAACGGCACGTGGCAGTTTGATCTGGAGGCCGGCGCTGCCGAAATGCAACGCCGCAAGCTGGGCCGCAATGAACTGGGTGCCATTGCTGCGCTTCAGACGCTGCAACAGGCTCAAAAAAAATATCGGCAGACCCAAGGACGCTATGCCACCCGTCTGGTCAGCGAGCCCAATACCCGTAATGGCCTTTATTGGCCCAGCACAGGCAATACATCGCCCAGTCCGCTGGGTGATGATGCCCTGGCGATGACCGCGGATACGCCAGTGGACTCAGCATATTCGGGCTATCACTTCAAAATCATGTCCGGGGCCGGTTCAACGGCCTATTCGATCGTGGCGTGGCCTGCAGAGTACGGGGTTTCCGGAGTGCATAGTTTTCTTGCGAAGCAAGACGGCACAATATTGGAAAGCTTCTCACGCCTGAACCCCGACACGGCATCGATTCAAAATATGCAATGGCGGCGCCTGCAATAGGCTTGAATCGTTAACAGGCCGGAACGCAATCAGCACATGAATGGTGAAAACCGAAATTCTGGCGCGCCCGACAGGAATCGAACCTGTATCTAAAGCTTCGGAGGCTCTTATTCTATCCATTGAACTACGGGCGCGGGGTCGTCATTGTAGCCTGTTTGACGGGATTTTTTTTAAGGCGCGCTCTTTACCCGATTTTTGGGCTTCATATACTGCCGCCAAGTTGAGATGTATCAACTTTCATGCACTTAAGCGGCAGTCTCGTTATAATCCTTCATTCACGTGGCTTTGAGCCCTATGCGCATCTTGCGCAAGTCAGCGCACAGCTCACCCATATAGCCTTCAGGCCTTGGCGCCTTCTGACTAGGAACATGCAGGATTCGATTATGAATAACACAGAAGAACACGTTGAAGAGACCATCGAGGAACACGAAGGCCTCATCAAAACGCCCAAGCAGTTGATCGTAACGGTTGTCCTGGCGTTCATCGTGCCGGTTGTTGTCATTGGCCTGCTTATTCTCCTGGTGACGTCGTCTTCCTTCATGGGATCCGGGTCCGATGCCCAAACGCCGGAAGCGATTGCTTCGCGCATCAAGCCTGTCGCGGAATTCGCGCTGGTCGACGCCAACGCTCCGAAGGTTTTCCAGACCGGACAACAAGTATTCGACACGACCTGTACCGCCTGCCACACGGCTGGTGTAGCGGGCGCGCCCAAGATCGGTGATACAGCCTCCTGGGCGCCAGTCATCGAGAAAGGCTACGATGCAATGGTCAAGAACGCCATTCATGGCATCAACGCCATGCCTCCAAAAGGCGGCAACCCTGCGCTAAGCGATTTCGAAGTCGAGCGTGCTGTTGTGTACATGGCAAATAAATCCGGAGCGTCGTTCGACGAGCCCGCCGCACCAGCTGACGACAAAGCCGACGCCGGAACTGCCGAGAAACCTGCGGCCGCTGCACCGGCTCCCGCTCCAACGGCTGCTGCCCCAGCCCCTGCGGTGCCTGCCCCCGAGCCTGAAAAATCGGCGCCAGCTGTTGCTGCAGCGCCGGCAACCGAACAGGCACCCGCAGCGCCTGCCGCAGACGCCGCGGCAATTGACCCTGCCGGCGAAAAGCTCTACAAAACCGTATGCTTTGCCTGCCACGCCACTGGCGTCGCCAACGCGCCAAAGTTCGGCGACAAGGCGGCATGGGCCAAATACGAAGCCACAGGTTTGGATGCAATGGTTCAAAACGCCATTCACGGCATTGGCGCCATGCCGCCACGCGGTGGATCGCAAGCAAGCGATGCTGAAATGAAAGCCGCCGTGCAATATATGCTAAGCGCCAACAAGTAAGCGGCCTGCGCCCCAACAAAAAAACCGCCGACTGGCGGTTTTTTTGTTGGCGAAATCAAAGCGCGGGGCGCTGAACGCCCCACGCGCCTGTTCTCGTTGCTCTACACTGCCTTGCAAACCGGCTCGGCACGCAATGACAGGCCAAGCTGTACGCGACGCTGCAGCCATGGGCTGGGACGATAACGCATATCGCCTGTTACGCGACACATCGACCGCAAGATTTCCAACACATGGGCACCGCCCAGCGCATCGCCCATGGACAGGGGGCCGCCTTTGGGATAGCCCAGCCCCAGCGATACCGCCAGGTCAATATCTGCAGGCGTCGCAATGGTCTGTTGCGCGATATCGCTGGCTACATTCACTATGGTTGCCACGATACGCTGACCAACGAAGCCAGCGGAATCATCGATGACGGAAACCGGCGTGCTGTCGCTGGCAAGAAGAGCGTGAGCGGCGTCGCGCCACTCCGGAAGCGTGGCAGCCGAGCACATCATGACGCGGCGTTTACCTTGTTCGAGTCCGAAAAATGTGTCCAACGCTACAGTGCGTTCTCCGTCAAGCTGGTGGGAATTCACTACGGTCGCAGTATCTTCACCGTATGGGGTAACGATGATCAGAGCGTCGGCGGGAGGCGCTTCGGCCGCAACAAGCGTTATGCCCAGGCTCTTGAATAGAGCCGCCGCACGTTTATGGCCAACGGAATGGTAAGGCGCCAGCCAAACTTTTAGCTGCGGACGCATCGCCGGTACGGCGGGCTCGGCCGGCACCTGTTTCTGGCCTTCTGGATACGAATAAAATCCTTGCCCTGTTTTCCGTCCCAGCAGCTTGCCGGCGCTGCGCACCGCGGTAATGGGAGACGGACGAAACCGCGGTTCGTCGTAGAACTGCTGATAGATCGATTCCATCACGGCATGTGAAACATCCAGCCCGGTAAGGTCCAGCAACTCGAACGGCCCCATGCGGAAACCAGCCTGCTCGCGCATGATGGCATCTATCTGATAGAACGGTGCAACCGCCTCCTGAGCCGTCTTCAGGCCTTCGATGTTCATGCCGCGACCGGCATGATTCACGATGAAACCAGGCATATCCTTGGCGCGAACAGGCGTGTGGCCCATTGCACGTGCAAACGCCATGAGCGCGTCGCCGGCCTGTACATCGGTACGCAAGCCGTCAATGACTTCGACCACCTTCATGAGCGGGACGGGATTGAAGAAATGGAAGCCGGCAACCCGCGCAGGGTGCTCGCAGGCCTGCGCAATAGCGGTGATAGGCAGCGAGGATGTGTTCGACGCGAGGATGCAGTCCTGCGTCACAATGCCCTCGAGTTGCCGGAAAAGATCGCACTTGACCTCAAGGCGCTCTACCACGGCCTCGATAACCAGGTCGACATCGGCCATAGCCTGCAAGTCGTGGCATGGCTGAACCCGCTCAAGCGACTGAGCGGCCAACTCGGGCGTGATTTTCCCTTTCGTCGCAAGCTTGTCCCACATCTGGTTCAGGTTTGTGCGCGCCGAGGCGATTGCATCGGCATTCAGGTCGAATAGCAGAACATCAAAGCCCGCCTGCGCTGCGATCTGGGCGATTCCCCGCCCCATGGCGCCCGCGCCCACGACTCCTATTTTCTTGATGTCTTTCATCAGATACTCCGTAAAGCCTCGGCGTTCAGCCGAGGAGGAAAGGAGCGCAAGCAAGGGCTTGCGCTGTATAAATAAACAGGCATAATGACAGTAACATGCATGCGCCTATTGTTCCGGTCGGGCCGGTTCGGTCGGCGTCCAAATGTCGATCCGCAAGAATCGGTCTTTGCATTATCGTGCGCATCGGCCCTACGACTGATAAATCCTTGAAATAGCGATGAGCACAACTTGAACACCGGCTTGCTGTCGCGCAACGCGCCCGAAAGAAGCGGCAAGTGACGAACCTCCACGCCCGGATCCGAAACGCTCGGGCCGACTTCCTGCACAAGCTGTCGACCCGTCTTGTGACGGATTTTGATTACATCGCCGTTGGCAATGTCAACGCCAAGGGTCTTGCCAAAACCAGGCTGGCAAAGAGCGTCAACGACGCGGCCTGGTCGTCCTTCAGAAACATGCTCCGCTACAAAGCGATAGCGCACGGGGCCACCGTTGAAGAGGTGAACGAAGCGTTTTCCTCCCAAACCTGTTCGAGTTGCGGCGCGTTGCCCGACTCGCGGCCCAAAGGTATCGCAGGTCTTGGAATTAGAGCGTGGCAGTGTAGCGATTGCGAGGCTATCCATGATCGTGATGTAAATGCTGCATTGAACATTCTCCGCTCGGGGCGTCGAGCGCCAGTGGTGGAAATCTTCTGCCCTCAGGCAGGAGAGGACGTCAATGTTTCAGCTCCTGGATTTCTTCGGGTGAAAGGCCCAGGCGTTCGCGCAGGACCTGCTCGGTATGTTCGCCCAGCAAAGGCGCGGCATGGTGATAATTGACCGGGCTATCCGAAAAGCGCAAGGGGCTCGAGCTTACGGGCGCCTGCCCGGCTGATCCGTGAGGCAGCGTCCGGCGCATGCCCCGCGCCTTTACTTGCGGATTCTGATAGACCTGGTCGATTGTATTGATGGGACCGGCTGGCACGCCAGCCCTTTCCAGCGCCTCGAGCCAATGGTCGCGCGCCTGCGCTTTCATGACTTCGGTCAACAATGGAATGAGTATCTCGCGATGGATCACGCGATTGGAATTGGTTCTGAAACGGACGTCGTCGGGTAACGCCGGGCGGCCGATGACATGGCAATACGCCTTGAACTGGGTGTCGTTACCCACGGCTACGATAAGATGGCCGTCGGATGCAGCGAAGACCTGATACGGCACAAGATTTTGATGTGCGTTTCCAGCTCGCTTGGGCGCGACACCGGTTGTCAGGTAATTGAGATTCTGGTTGGCAAGCATGGCCACCTGGCAATCCAGCAAAGCCATATCGATATGCTGGCCCAGGCCGCTGCGTGTGCGCTCGTGCAGGGCGGCCAGTATGCCTACTGTGGAGTACATGCCCGTCATCAAATCGGCAACGGCCACCCCTGCCTTCTGAGGGCCTCCTCCAGCCAGGTCGTCGCGTTCGCCGGTGATGCTCATCAGGCCGCCCATGCCCTGGATCATGAAGTCGTAGCCTGGCCGGCTGGCATAAGGCCCGGTCTGGCCGAACCCTGTAATGGAACAATAGATAAGCGCGGGATTGATCGCCTTGATGCTTTCATAATCGAGCCCATACTTGCTCAGGCCGCCAACCTTGAAGTTCTCGACCAGAATGTCGCATTGCTTTGAGAGCTCGCGCACCAGCTGCGCACCCCGCTCGGTCGCGATATCGATCGCGACAGACTGCTTGTTGCGGTTCGCCGAAGCATAGTACGCGGCCTCGGTGGTGTCTTTGCCATGCGCATCTTTCAGGTATGGCGGCCCCCAACCCCTCGTGTCGTCGCCGGCACCCGGCCGTTCGATCTTTATGACTTCGGCACCGAGATCGGCAAGATTTTGAGTGCACCATGGCCCGGCCAATACCCGGGTGAGGTCTAGAACGCGGATACCGGTAAGGGGAGCAGGACGAAAGGACATTGGCGGCAACGAGCAAGTAAAACCGGTATTTTGCCTCATCTGGTCGATGTACGTGCATAGCACGCCGCGACGTCTCATCAGGCGGCCGTTTAGTCCTAGAATATCGTGGCGCGCCGTAAACCTGCATCCGGCGCCACGCAGCAATGCAGACTTTTTCGGAGAATCAATTGATGTCCCGCACAATGGTTACCCAGCTTTACCGACAACTCTGCCTGCCGGTCATATCGGCACCGATGTTCATTGTTTCAGGACCCGAACTGGTCATTGCGCAGTGTGCCAGCGGCATCATTGGCTCCATGCCCGCGCTGAATGCGCGCCCTCAGAGCAAGCTCGCAGAATGGCTCGCGCAGATCGACACGGCGCTGGCTGAGCTGAAGCAGCGCGAGCCGGACCGTATCGTCGCACCCTATGCAATCAACCATATCATTCATAAATCAAACGACAGGCTGGCCGAAGACCTTGCGGTATGCGCCGATCATAAAGTGCCGCTCATCATCACCAGTCTGCGTGCGCCCAACGACGTGGTCGACGCCGTGCACGGCTGGGGCGGCAAGGTTTTTCATGACGTTACGACCATGCGCCATGCCCGCAAAGCGCTTGATGCGGGGGTAGACGGATTGATACTGGTGTGTTCGGGCGCCGGCGGCCATGCCGGTACCCTCAGCCCCTTCGCATTGCTGGCGGAGGTGCGGAAGATATTTGACGGCCCCATCGCACTGTCCGGGGCAATCTCAAGAGGCCATGACGTGTTGGCCGCTCGCGCCATGGGTGCGGATTTTGCCTATATTGGCACGCGCTTCATTGCCAGTCACGAAGCACAAGCTCAAGATGCCTACAAACAGATGCTGGTGACGGCCCAGGCCCATGACATTCTCTACACGCCTTATTTCACTGGAATCCCCGGCAATTACCTAAAGCCCAGCATCTCCGCGGCTGGCCTGGACCCCGAGGCCCTGCCGGCTTCCAACCCGGACGGCACCAATTTCGGCAGCACCCGCAGCAAGGCATGGCGCGATATATGGGGCGCAGGCCAGGGAGTCGGGAGCATAGACGACATCTCGTCGGTCCAGGCTATCGTGGAAAAACTCAAGCAGGAATATCACGCGGCTTACTCGTCGCTGGGCGATTCATTCGCGGAGGTTCGCACATGATAGTAAGCAGCTTCGAAGGATCCTGCATGGTTCTGACTATAAACCGTCCGGAGCGCCGCAATGCCATGACCGGCGCCATGTATCAGGCCCTGGATCAGGGCCTGCAAGCCGCCCAGGCCGATCCCGCATGCCACGCCGTCATCCTGACCGGGACCGGCGACTGCTTCACGGCCGGCAACGACCTCCGCGAATTTCAGGCTACCCGCAGCATTGCAGACAGCCCCGCTCTGGCATTCCTGAGAACGCTCGCCAATGTCGACGTTCCAGTGCTCGCCGCCGTGGAAGGCCACGCAATAGGAGTAGGCGTGACCCTGCTTCAGCACTGCGATTTTGTCTATGCCGGTAAAACAGCGCAATTCGCCATGCCTTTTGTTTCGCTGGGACTATGTCCCGAGGGCGGCTCCAGCACCCTACTCGCTCAACTGGTCGGCGCACGCCGCGCCAGCGAATGGCTGTTGCTGGGCAAGCGATTCGATGCCACCGAGGCCTACGACAGCGGCTTCATTACCGCAGTCTCGCAGCCCGGCCAAGCGCTGGCGCTGGCGCAGGCCACGGCAGCCGCCCTCGAACAGCAACCCGCCCAGGCGCTCAGGATCAGCAAACGCATGCTGCGCGAACCCGGCCGGGCGCGGCTGATGGAAACCTTCGACAATGAACGCGACCTTTTTACAGAACGGCTCAAATCCGAAGAAGCGCAGGCCGCATTCCGGCAATTCTTCGCGCGGAAGACTGATTAGCTATAGAAAGCAAACCGCTGACTTCACAAGCATTTACCGACGTTGCAAAGAAATACCGTGGTTAATAAACACCATTTCTCACCCCTAGGGCAAATACTAGGGTTTTCCCTAGCTATATCCTAGGGAAAACCCTATAATTACTTCTGTCAGCAAAGCTCTTTTAAAGGTGAGTAATTATGTCGAGTATTTCTTTCAGTCAATATAGCCGCTTAAGTGATTCCATTGAGCGCGACCTGATGCGCGACTCCTTGAGCAATGGCGAAGCAGTTTCGATCACCGCCGTGGCGAAAAAAGCAGTAAGCGGAATTAAATCCGGCTTGTTCGCTTTCGCCGGGTACATGGTCGACGTAACCAAAGCTCTTGACGACGCACGCGCCAAAGACGCGCGTTACACCCGCACGGCGTGGTAAGCAACAGCAAGTAGTACAGCGCTCTTGAAATAGAGCGCTTGGTAAAGAGCCTACCTGTTTGTGGTGGGCTTTTTTGCATCCTATGGTTCAAGCCTTGTTCAGGAGCGCCTTGAGCATTCCGAGGCGGTCCTTGGGACTCAGGGCCCGAGTAGCGGGGTCTTCTTCAAGCTTGACTTCGGCCAAACCCATCTCCTCGATAAATCGCGAGCGTTCGCGAACAAGATCTTCACGCGCACGGCGCCGCTTCTTGCACCAGGTCAGGTGCAGGCTGCGCTGAGCGCGCGTAATACCCACATACATCAGGCGACGCTCCTCCTGTATGCGCAAGGCCAGGGTCTCGGCAGCGGTAGACGGGTCTGCGTCCTCTTCGTCGCGTCCCAGATGCGGCAGCAAGCCTTCTTCCACACCCGCCAGGAATACGTGCGGGTACTCCAGACCTTTGGAAGCATGCAAAGTCGACAGTTTGACCGCATCCGGATCTTCTTCCTCGGAACGTTCCAGCATCGTCACGAGCGCGACATGCTGCACCAGCTGCAACAGAGTCAGGTCATCTTCCGACGCCTTGCGCTTGAGCCAGGCGATGAGTTCCATCACGTTCTGCCAGCGGGTCTGGGCGGGCTTCTCTTCCAGCGTGTCATACAGATAGCGCTCGTACTGGATGGTGTTGAGCAGATCATCCAGTATGGCGCCGGCCGAATCATCTTTGGCTCCGTCCACCCCGATGCCGGACAAGTCATCGTCAGCACCGAACAGGCTTCCGCTGCCAGGCATGACCCGTAACGCGGCGCCCTTGCGCCCCGCGCGCGTCTGAATGCGCTGTATGAAGGAACCGAAAACCTGCAAAGGCTCCAATTGTTTGGAGGCGAGTCTTTCGGCCGAGCCGATTTCAAAGATGGCCTCGAATAAAGACAATTGCCGCTCGGCCGCGAACTGGCCCAGTGTTTGCAAGGTCTGCTGTCCTATACCGCGTCGCGGCGTCGTCACTGCCCTGATGAACGCGGGATCGTCGCTGTCGTTGGCTACCAGTCGCAAATACGCCAGAATGTCGCGGATTTCGGCCTTGTCGAAAAAGCTCTGACCGCCTGAGATGGTGTATGGAATTCTTAGATTGCGCAGCGCCTGCTCCAGCGCACGCGCCTGGTGATTACTGCGATACAGTACGGCAAAATCACGCCATTCCGCCTTACGCTCGAACCGCCCCGCCGAAAGGCGCACGGCAATCGATTCGGCCTCGGCTTCCTCGCCATCCATGGCCGAGACTTGTATGGGTTCGCCTACTCCGAGATCGGACCAGAGTTTTTTTCCGAACAAATTGGGATTCTTGCTGATCACCTGGTTTGCAGCGGAGAGAATGCGCTGGACTGAACGGTAGTTCTGCTCCAGTTTTATCACTTTCAACGTTGGGTAATCGGTCGTCAGTTTGGCCAGATTCTCGACCGTCGCCCCGCGCCAGGCATAAATAGCCTGGTCGTCGTCGCCCACGGCGGTCAGCATGGCGCGGTCGCCCGTCAACCATTGCACCAGCCGATATTGGCACACATTGGTATCCTGGTACTCATCGACCAGCAGATAATGGACTCTTGCCTGCCAGCGCTGCCGCACTTCGGCGTTTTGCTCCAGCAGCATAGCCGGCAATCTGATCAAGTCATCGAAGTCGACCGACTGGTAGGCGACAAGCGTCGCGCTATAGCTTCGATAAATCTTTGCCGCTTCGACCTCGCTGGCGCTTGCCGCGCTGCGATCGGCCGCATCCGGATCCATCAATGCGTTCTTCCACAAAGAAATATTTTGCTGCACTGCCCGCAGGCGCGCCTTATCGGTAGTGGCCAGAAGTTCCTGGATGATGGCCAATGCGTCGGTCGAATCGAGTATGGAGAACTGCGGCTTCAGGCCTGCGTGGGCAGCTTCTTCGCGCAGGAAGCGCAGGCCAAGCGAATGGAAGGTGCTGACGGTGAGCCCTTTAGCCAGTTTCGGGTCGACCAGCAACTTGACGCGCTCGTCCATCTCGCGCGCGGCCTTGTTGGTGAAGGTCAACGCCACCACCTGCTTGGCCGAATAACCGCACTCGCGCAGCAGATAAGCGATCTTTTGTGTAATGACGCGCGTCTTTCCACTGCCCGCGCCGGCCAGCACCAGGCAGGGTCCGTCCAGATACAGCACAGCCTCGCGCTGCGCTGCGTTCAGATCTGGAGCTACGGTATGGCCTCGGGAAGAATTCAATACTGACCTTTCTATATTTCCAGCGGATCGACTTCAAGGTTATACCGTACGCGGAACTCGCGGGCGAGATCGCCCAAGGCAAGTGACCAGGCCGTCAGGAACGCCTGCAAGGCAGGCCGGTTCGCACTCTCGACCAATAATTGCGCCCGCTCGATATTGGCCACGCGCACCACGCGCAAAGGAACGGGATCGTACAAGGTAATGACTGACGCAGTAGGAAAGCACTGCGGGTGCTGCGCCGGCAGTACGCGCGCCTGTGTGAGAAAAGCCAGGGCGCTGGACAACTCCCTGCTCTCCGCCGTCAATAAGGCCTGAAAGGCATAGGGCGGCAGTCCTACAGCTTCTCTTTCGGCCAGTCCATACTCGGCGAAACCGGGATAATCATGCTTGAGCAAGGCCTGGTATACGGGCTGTTCAGGGTAATCGGTCTGAATAATGACCTCGCCACCCGTCACGTGCCGCCCTGCTCGTCCCGCCACTTGCATCAACTGTGCAAAAAGACGTTCCGGGGCGCGGAAATCCTGGGCGAACAGCATGGCATCGGCGTTCAGCACGCCGACCAGCCCGAGGTTGGCAAAATCGTGGCCCTTGGCCACCATTTGCGTGCCCACAAGCAAATCGACCTCGCCGGCATGGACTTTGGCGAACAGGGCCGCGGCGCTGCCTTTCAGACGGGTACTGTCTGCATCGATACGCGCAATGCGGGCTTCAGGGAAAAGCTCCGCCAAATGCTCTTCGACCCTTTGCGTTCCGCGTCCCATGGGCTTGAGGTCCTGGTCTCCGCAGTCTGGGCAGGCGCGCGGGACCCGTGCCTGGTAGCCGCAGTGATGACACTGCAAGTGGTTGTGCCGGGCGCCACCCCGGTGCAACACCGTATAAGCGGTGCAACGCGGGCAATTGCTTACCCAGCCGCAAGACGCGCAATTGAGCACCGGCGCATAGCCGCGGCGATTGATGAAGATGAGCGACTGCTCGCCGCGCTCCAGGCGCTCGCCAAGCGCCGTGACGAGATGCGGCGAAAAGCCTTCCTTCATGGCAAGCCGCCTGGTGTCGACCAGCCTGACCTTGGGCAGCTCTACTTCGCGAGCGCGCCGGGCCAGCGTGTAACGTTGATAATGTCCGCGCTCTGCGTGATTCCAGCTTTCCAGCGAGGGGGTCGCCGAGCCCAGCACGACCGGTATATTCCTGTCGCGAGCACGCCATACCGCAAGGTCGCGCGCCGAATACCGCAAGCCGTCTTGTTGCTTGTAAGAGGTGTCGTGTTCTTCATCGACAATTATCAGGCCGAGATCCGGCATCGGGGCAAAAATGGCAAGACGTGTTCCCAACAAAATGCGGGCCTTGCCCCGCTGGACGCTCGTCCATGCCTGCAAACGTTCGCCGTCCGCAAGTCCGCTATGCATGACAGCAAGTGTGCCCGGACCAGCCAGGCCGGTAAGCCTGGCGCGCAATGATGCCTCCAGCTGCGGGGTCAGGTTGATCTCGGGAACGAGAAAAAGCACTTGGTGTCCCCGGGCTAGGGCCGCTTGCGCTGCATGCAGGTACACTTCTGTTTTTCCGCTGCCCGTAACGCCGTACAGAAGAGTCGCCTTGTGGCCCTGGGTTGCGGCAATGGCATGCGCGGCAGCCAACTGTTCGGAATTGAGTTCCGGCGGGGAGTCGGCATTTACCGGTTCCAGGGTATTTTTCGCCTTACGCCTGTCCATGCGCTGAACAGGTCCACCGGCTGAACGCTTGCCCTGATAAGCCGTGACTTTACGCAAGCTCGGCGGCAGCGCAGGCAGCATGACCTCGCCTAGCGGGCGTTGATAATACTTGGCGGCGAACGATGCCAGACGTAGCCAGTCGGACGGCATCGGCGGCGTATCGTCCAGCACTTGATCCACATCCTTGATTTGCCGGGAATCAAGCGCAGGTTCAGCTGGCACGGCCACGACAACACCAACCAGCTTGCGGCGCCCGAATGGCACGATAACGCGGGATCCAACCGGCACCGGCACTGCCGCACGATAGTCGAACAGCGCCTGTAACGGAACATCCAACGCTACGCGTAACCAGAAAACGGTTTGGCCTCGCAGGTTGAGGGAGTCGGACGAAGGCGTATCGACGACACTGATTTCTGACATTAATACTTCAAGTGAATTCTTGCTGAGCGTCGCAAACGTAGGCAGCAAGCGCATTCTTATGCTGCCGGCGCTTGCCTGTGGATAACTTTGGGGAGAACTTCAGCACAACTTCAAAAAAGTCAACACGATGACGGTTATATTTTTTTGGCGCCGCAACAAAAAACTACGATTTCTCTTTAAAAACAATGAGCTATACGAAGAAGCTAAACAGTAACTGACATAGTTGAAGTCATAGCTGATTGGCGTATCAATTGTGCACAACCTTAATAAACCAATTGAAAATCAAGGGCTTTAGCCCTTGATTTTAATTAAATTTGATGCTTGGTGCGGCTATAGGTGTGGACTTCGTCGACCAGGACCGACACCGCCTCGGGCGGCGTGTACCGCGATATGCCGTGGCCCAGATTAAAGACGTGTCCGCCATTATTGACGGGACCGAAGTCGTCAATGACACGCCGGGCCTGGGCGCGAATTGCCGCATCGCCACCGAGCAAAGCCATGGGATCAAGGTTGCCCTGCAAAGCGACCGAATCGCCGATCCGCTGGCGTACCTGGGCGAGGTTGGCAGTCCAGTCCAGGCCCACGGCATTGCAACCGCAAGCGGCTATTTGCTCTATCCATTGTGCACCGCCTTTGGTGAACACAATTGAAGGAACGACACGGCCCTCGTGTTCGCGGATCAACCCCTGGACGACTTGGCGAGTATAGGCCAGCGAGAACTCTTGAAACAGGCCGTCGGCCAGCACTCCGCCCCAGCTGTCGAAGATCATGACGGCCTGGGCGCCAGCCTGGATCTGTGCATTCAAATATGCAACGGTGGCCCGTGCGTTGATATCCAGTATGCGGTGCAGCAAATCAGGACGACTGTAGAGCATGGTCTTGATAAGAAGATAGTCGCTGGAACCCTGCCCCTCGACCATATAGCAGCCTACCGTCCAGGGACTTCCGGCAAACCCGATAAGAGGCACCTTGCCGTCGAGTTCCTTGCGTATCAGGGAAACGGCGTCGAATACGTACTGTAATTTGGACAGGTCGGGAACCGCCAGCCGCTTTACATCGTCTTCGTGACGGACCGGGTTGGCAAAACGCGGACCTTCGCCGGCTACGAAATCGAGTCCCAGCCCCATGGCATGCGGAACGGTGAGGATATCGGAGAACAGGATGGCTGCATCCAGATCGAAACGCTGCAAGGGTTGCAGAGTGACTTCACAGGCGTATTCACGATTTTGAGCCAGCCCCAGGAATGACCCGGCGCGAGCTCGGGTTTCGTTGTATTCGGGCAGGTATCGGCCCGCCTGGCGCATGAGCCATAAAGGCGTATACGGGACTGGCTCGCGCATGAGCGAACGCAGGAAGATGTCGTTTTTCAAAATAGGTGCAATCACGTCTATCCCTTTCTAAGATCTTTGATTTTACCCGTCTCTGGTGCGATTGGGGACGGTCTCGCCGCGAAACGGCGTGGCGTCGATCTCGTGTTTGCGCATGAGCGCCCAAAACGCCCGGCGGTGCTTCTGGGCGGCCCGCGCCGCCATGGCGATATTGCCGGAATGCCTTCCCAGTGCGGCAGTAATATAGGCACGTTCGAAACGTTCGATAACCTTGCTTTTGGCAGCGCGAAACGACTCTTTCGACGTCGCGCATTGCGAAGCCGAAGCGGCGGCGAAGGCATCGAGCTCAAGGCCGCTGCGATCGAGAATAGTAGCGCAGATAGCTTCCTGACGAGCAAGCAAGGGCGTACCGCGATACTGCCCCGTGGATTCCCCGATAATGGGGCGTTCAAGGGAGTAAGCGGCATGCTGACGTCTGCCGTCGAGCAGGCGCTCTATGCGTGTGCGAAGTTCTTCAGAGCAGGCGGGATCCCTTATGAAATCGGCCAGACCAAGCGCGCACAGGTCGTTAAGCGCAGCAGCCTTGAGCTTGCGCGCCAGGGCCAGCACTGGCGTATGCAAGACGCCGTGGGCCGCCGACAAAGCCGTGCGTGCCCATGCCAGATTTTGCTCGTGCACGGGGATGAGGCATGCATCGAAGCGTCGTAGTCGCATTGAGGACGTGGCCAGCGCAACCACCGACTCAGGGCTATGAATATCGTGGGTATCGAGCAGCTGCAGTTGTAGCCTGCTGCCCGAACAAGAGTCGAGCCACGGCTCGACCCACGATTTGCTGCATGTAGTGCTTAACACCGCGCAATCCAGATATTCTCTCATTGGTTTCTCCGGGTAGGTATAGCGATTTGTGCAATCAAACTACCCGACTAGAATAATTATGAGAAACCGGACGGACAATTCGCAAAACTAATAACTCGGTAAGTACCCATGTACCGGACAGAAAAACAAGCAGGGCATCCCGAAGGATGCCCTGCTTGTTTTCGCATGCCGCCGCAGCGGCTTGCATTCTTTTTAATGCGAGCGCCGTACCTGGCTGAGCCTGCGCGCCGCTGCCGCCTGGGCAGCAAGCATGGCAAGTTCCGCTTCGACCACTGCGATATCGGCCTTGTCCTTGGTGTTGCGCAAGGCTTCTTCGGCGTGCTTGCGCGCTTCCAAAGCCTTGGCTTCATCGAGGTCTTCGGCACGAATAGCCGTGTCGGACAATACTGTGACCGCGCCGGGCTGAATCTCGAGGATGCCGCCGGCCACGAAGATGTTTACCTCGGAGCCGTCGGCCTGCACGATCTTGACCGTGCCGGGACGAATGCGCGAGATAAGCGGGGTATGGCCGGGCAGGATGCCCAGTTCGCCCGACTCACCCGGCAGCGCCACGAATTTGGCCTCGCCGGAGAAAATCGATTCTTCAGCGCTGACCACATCAACATTCAAGTAGGCCATGTGTAATCCTTATTGGAGTTTCTTGGCTTTCTCGAAGGCTTCGTCGATAGAACCTACCATGTAGAAAGCCTGCTCGGGCAAGGCATCGCACTCGCCGTCGACAATCATTTTAAAACCGCGCAGGGTTTCTGTCAGCGGCACGTACTTCCCAGGCGAGCCCGTGAAGACTTCGGCCACATGGAAAGGCTGGGACAGGAAGCGCTGAATCTTGCGCGCGCGGGCAACAGCCTGTTTGTCTTCGGGCGAAAGCTCGTCCATACCCAGAATGGCGATGATGTCGCGCAGCTCTTTGTAGCGTTGCAGTGTTTGCTGAACGCCGCGAGCAACTGCGTAATGCTCTTCGCCCACCACTTGTGGATCGAGCTGACGGCTGCTTGAGTCGAGCGGATCAACGGCAGGATAGATACCCAGCGCAGCGATGTCGCGCGACAATACAACCGTGGAGTCCAAGTGCTGGAACGTCGTTGCGGGCGAGGGATCGGTCAAGTCATCGGCAGGCACGTAAACAGCCTGGATGGAAGTGATGGAGCCCTTCTTGGTGGAGGTAATACGCTCTTGCAGCTTGCCCATTTCTTCAGCAAGCGTAGGCTGGTAACCCACAGCCGAAGGCATACGGCCGAGCAGCGCCGATACTTCGGTTCCGGCCAGCGTGTAGCGATAGATATTGTCGACAAAGAACAGGATGTCGCGGCCTTCGTCACGGAACTTCTCGGCCATGGTCAGGCCCGAAAGCGCCACGCGCAAGCGGTTGCCCGGAGGCTCGTTCATCTGGCCGAACACCATCGCCACTTTCGACTCGGCAAGGTTGTCGAGCTTGATAACGCCGGCTTCCGCCATTTCGTGATAGAAGTCGTTACCTTCACGGGTACGCTCACCCACACCGGCAAATACCGACAGGCCGCTGTGCGCCTTGGCGATGTTATTGATGAGTTCAAGCATGTTCACTGTCTTGCCCACGCCGGCGCCGCCGAACAGGCCGACTTTACCGCCCTTGGCGAACGGGCAAACCAGGTCGATGACCTTGATGCCGGTTTCAAGCAGCTCTACCGATGGGGAGAGTTCGTCGAACTTGGGTGCGTCTTGGTGAATGGCGCGCAGTTCGTCGCTTTGGATCGGGCCGCGTTCGTCGATGGGACGACCGAGCACATCCATGATGCGACCTAACGTACCCTGACCAACGGGCACCGAAATGGGCGCGCCCGAATTGGCCACGGCCATGCCGCGACGCAGACCGTCGCTGGAGCCCATGGCAATGGTGCGGACCACGCCGTCGCCCAGCTGTTGCTGAACTTCGAATGTGAGGCCAGCTTCGGCAAATGCCGAGCTTTCATCCGCGAGCCTGAGGGCGTCGTAGATTTTTGGAATGCTGTCGCGGGGGAACTGAATATCCACCACGGCGCCGATGCACTGAACGATGGTACCGTTGCTCATGTTTAGTCCTTGCTAAATATCTTTGACGGGATGCCTTTCTGTTTACGCTTAAACAGCGGCAGCGCCCCCCACGATTTCTGAAATTTCTTTGGTAATAGCAGCCTGGCGGGTTTTGTTGTAAACCAGCTCCAGGTCGCCAATGACTTTCTTGGCATTGTCGGATGCCGACTTCATGGCCACCATGCGAGCTGATTGCTCGGAGGCCATGTTTTCAGCGACAGCCTGGTACACCAGACCTTCTACGTAGCGCATCAGCAAATCGTCGATGACAGACTTGGAATCGGGCTCGTAGATGTAATCCCAACCGTAGCTTGGCTTGGCTGCGCCTGCATCGGCCTGCACTTCGGAGCCTTCCGTTTGGAAAGGATCTTGCAGGCCGCTGGGCAAAGGCAATAGCCGGATAAAGCTGGGATCCTGCTTCATGGTGTTCACGAACCGGTTCGTTGCTATGTAGATAGCGTCGATCTTGCCGTCCATGAAGTCGTCGATCTGCACCTTCAGGGCGCCGATGAGACGAGCCAGATTGGGCTTGTCGCCCAGCTGAACCTCTTGCGAAACAAGATTCGCGCCGATACGTGTCAACACGCCGGCACCCTTGTTGCCCAGAGCCGTCGCCTGCACCTTGATGCCCTGCTTTTCAAACTCTTTCAGACGAGCCAATACCAGCCGCATGATGTTCGTGTTCAGACCGCCGCACAAACCCTTGTCGGTGCTGACCACCACAATACCTACGCCGCGAATATCGGGACGCTCGTCCATATAAGGATGCGAATAGTCCGGGTGCGCCTGCATCAAGTTGGCGGCAATATCCCGTACCTTGTTTGCATAGGGACGGCCTGCTCGCATCCGCTCTTGCGCCTTGCGCATCTTGGATGCTGCCACCATCTCCATGGCTTTTGTGATCTTGCGCGTGTTTTGCACGCTCTTGATCTTGGTTCGAATTTCCTTAATTCCGGCCATCGCTCTTTCCTGAAAGGGCGTTATAGCGGGACCGCTTGCGCGATCCCGCCCTGCGTATGCTGCTTAAGCAAATGCTTGAACAACCTCGCCAGTCAAACTTAAAAAGCACCGTGCTTTTTGAACTCTTGTATGGCTGCGACCAATTCTGCTTCGTCATCTTTGGACAACTCTTTCGTGTCCTCGATGCGCTGGATCATGCCTTCGTGCTTCGACTTCAGGTAGTCCTTGAGCGCCTTTTCGAAAGACAGGATTTGCCCTACTTCGAGGTCGTCCAGGTAACCGTTATTGACCGCAAATAGCGTGATCGCCAGTTCCCATACCTGCAAGGGCTGGTACTGCGGCTGCTTGAGCAGCTCGACCACGCGCTTGCCGCGCTCGAGCTGACGGCGCGTGGCGTCGTCGAGGTCGGAGGCGAACTGTGCAAACGCGGCCAACTCACGGTACTGGGCCAGGTCGGTACGAATACCGCCGGACATTTTCTTGACAACCTTCGTTTGCGCCGCACCACCCACACGGGAAACCGAGATACCCGCGTTAATGGCAGGACGCACGCCGGCGTTGAACAAGTCGGTTTCAAGGAAGATCTGACCGTCGGTAATCGAAATTACGTTGGTCGGCACGAAAGCGGAAACGTCGCCAGCCTGGGTTTCAATGATAGGCAGCGCTGTAAGCGAGCCAGTCTTGCCCTTGACGGCACCGTTGGTGAACTTCTCGACGTACTCTTCGTTGACGCGAGCGGCGCGTTCTAGCAGGCGCGAGTGCAGGTAGAACACGTCGCCGGGGTAGGCTTCGCGGCCTGGAGGACGGCGCAACAGCAGCGACACCTGGCGGTAGGCCCATGCCTGCTTGGTCAAGTCGTCGTATATGATCAGGGCGTCTTCGCCGCGATCACGGAAGTACTCGCCCATGGTGCAGCCCGAGTAGGCCGAAAGGTACTGCATGGCAGCCGATTCGGACGCCGCGGCGGCAACAATGATGGTGTATTCCAGCGCGCCGTGCTCTTCGAGCTTGCGCACCACGTTGTTGATGGTCGAAGCCTTCTGGCCGATGGCGACGTACACGCAGGTAACGTTCTTGCCTTTCTGGCTGATGATGGTATCGACGGCAACAGCGGTTTTACCGGTTTGGCGATCGCCGATGATCAGCTCGCGCTGGCCGCGGCCGATAGGCACCATGGAGTCGATTGCCTTGATACCGGTTTGCAGAGGCTGCGACACCGATTTACGGGCAATAACGCCAGGGGCGACTTTTTCGATGATGTCGGTGGCTTTGGCATTGACCGGGCCTTTGCCATCGATGGGAACGCCCAGCGCGTCGACGACGCGGCCACGCAGTTCTGGCCCGACGGGCACTTCGAGAATGCGGCCAGTGGTTTTGACCGGGTCGCCTTCCGACACGCCGGTGTAATCGCCCAAAATAACAGCGCCGACAGAATCACGCTCGAGGTTGAGCGCGAGACCGAACACGTTATTCGGGAATTCAAGCATTTCGCCCTGCATCACGTCGGACAAACCGTGGATGCGGGTAATACCGTCGGTCACGGAAACAACCGTGCCCTGCGTACGTACGTCGGTGGACGCGCCCAAGCCTTCGATGCGGCTCTTGAGCAGCTCGCTGATCTCTGACGGGTTAAGTTGCATGTTCAGACTCCTGGAATCCTGTTATCTGGCGCGCGTCAGGCGGCCAGGGTATCGCGCATGCGGGCCAACTGGGCCTGCACAGAAGTATCAAGTACTTGGTCGCCAACGATCACGCGTACACCACCGATAAGGTCAGTATCCACTGTGACGGCCGGCTTGAGTTTGAGACCAAACTTTTTTTCTAGGCCGGACACGAGCTTCTGGACCTGTTCGTCGCTTAGCGCGTATGCGGTGCTGATTTGGGCCAGCGCCGTACCTTCGTGCCGGTTTTTGAGAATTTCGAACTGCTCGGCAATTTCGGGCAACACCAGTATACGGTTGTTGCCTACGAGCAATTCGATGAAGTTGCGCGCCGCAGCCGGAAGCGGAGTCTTGACGAGTCCTGCAAACAGTTCAATACGCTGGGTAGCGTTGAGCCTCGGATCTGTCAGTGCTTCGCGCACGTCGCCGAGACTGGCCACGTGAGCCAGCTCGGACACCAGACCGGACCACGACGCCAGGCCAGCCTGGTCATCGCGCGCCGCTGCGAACAGTGCTTCGGCGTACGGTCTAGCGATAGTCGATAGTTCAGCCATGGCCTGCCCTGGTTTAGAGTTGAGCCTGAAGCTGATTCAACAGCTCGGCATGTGCCTGTGCATCGATTTCTCGTTTGAGAATCTGTTCTGCACCTTTGACGGCGAGAATGGCCACATCGGCACGCAGGCTTTCGCGAACACGCTGAGCCGCCTGGGCCGCGTCTTGTTCTGCCTGGGCGATGATGCGCGCCTTCTCGGCCTCGCCTTCGCGGCGAGCCTGGTCGATGAGCACTGCAGCCTGTTTCTCGGCCTCGACCATGCGAGCATGGTTTTCTGTTTTTGCAGAAGCCTCGATTAGGCTGATGCGCGCCTGAGCCTGGGCCAGGTCGGCCTTGCCCTTGTCGGCGGCCGCAAGGCCGTCGGCAATTTTCTGACGGCGATCATCCATTGCTTTCGTGAGTGGAGGCCATACGAATTTCATCGTAAACCAACCAAGCACGAAAAACACGATCATCTGAAAAAAGAGAGTCGCGTTTAAATTCACGGTCGTTTCCCTTTAATACCCATAGTGCCAGACAGCAACGCTGCATAACACCTGATGTCCACGCCGCAGACTGCCTTTACCAGGCGCCTGTGGCCGTTTAACCCGCCAAGGCGGGCCGCAATGCTTATCCGGCGAACGGATTGGCGAATGCAAACAACATGGCGATACCAACACCGATCAGGAACGCAGCATCGATAAGACCGGCCAACAAGAACATTTTGGTCTGCAACGCGTTCATCAGTTCAGGCTGACGAGCAGAAGCTTCCAGATATTTGCCCCCCATCAAAGCGATACCAATGCAAGCACCGAAAGCGCCGAGACCAATAATAAGACCGCAAGCTAGAGCAACGAAAGCAACGTTGGTCATAACAACTCCTTGGTTAATAACCGTGTAATCAAAAAGTCAAAAAAAACTGCTTTGCAAGAACATCCTGCACCCCGGTCGGGCCAAATTGCCCGAACCGAAAACTATTAATGGCCTTCGTGAGCCTGACCCACATATACGAGAGTCAGCATCATGAAAATAAACGCCTGCAGCAGCACGATAAGTATGTGGAAAATTGCCCACACCGATCCCGCCACAACATGGCCAATACCCAAGCCTATGCTTGCGCCATTAAATCCGGTCCATGCGCCGCCCAACAAGGCAATCAGCATGAAAATAAGCTCACCGGCAAACATGTTGCCGAACAACCGCATACCCAGGGACACAGACTTGGCGGCGTATTCGATGCAGTTCAACAGGAAGTTGAATGGCGCGAGCACAATGCCGCCTATGCCGTTCGAGTGAAACGGAGCAGTAAATAGTTCTTTAAGGAAACCGCCTGGATGCTTGATCTTGATGCCGTAGTAGAACATCAGTAAAAGCACGCCCAGCGCCATGCCCATGGGCACGTTCAAGTCTGCCGTAGGCAGAATGCGGTGGTAATAGAGTACGTCGTGATGCTCATCGCCCAGGCCCGTCCAGATGAAGACGTTGGCCAGAAAATCGACCGGCACCAGGTCAAGTGCGTTCATGAGGATGATCCACAAGAACACAGTGAGCGCCAGGGGAGAAACGAAACGGCGGGAGGCTGCGCTGGGAACAATGCTTTTGGCTTGCTCTTCAACCATGTCGACCAGCATTTCTATGGCTGCCTGAAAACGCCCCGGCACGCCATTGGTGACCAGCTTGGCGGCGCGCCACAAAACGAACACGACGACCAGACCCATGAGTATGGACCAGAACAGGGAGTCGTAGTTGACGACATTGAAGTCGGCGACGGCCCTCTGTTTTTCACCGACGCTATTCAGATGGACCAAATGGTGTTGAATGTACGCAGACTGGGGCGAAATGTCCTGAGCGGCAGCCATGTGAAACCTTATCTGTAAGCTTGTAACCGGAGCAATAAGCTCGTGAATTAATCTGTAGTGCTACGGCAACTTGCGAAACGCAAGCAACAACACGTAGCCTTTCAAAACGCACAACAACCCGAATAATAAAGCGGGCCATACTACCCAATCGCGACCGAGCCATGCAACCAGGACCAGCACGGCAACTGCGGAACCAAGCTTCAACGCCTCACCAAGAAAAAAGGTGAACGGATTTGATTTCACAGGCCCGAATATGCCTAACAACAAACGCAGCGCGAAGAGCGCATTGGGAACAAAATAGGCGGCCGCGCCAACAAGAGCGGATACTGCGGCCATGCCTCCGGATACGACCCACGAAACCAGAACAGCAACACCGGCCATAGCAGCCTGGGCAACGAGGGCACGAAGAATACCACTACCAGCCCTGCGATTTATTGCTGCGCGTTCGTGCTCGGTAAGCACTAGAGGCGTTTCTGTTTCCATACCGACAAAACCACCCGGTCAGTTAATAATTACGCGGCTTTTTAACACAACTACTTAACAGTTAAGCCAACCGTAAGGGTTCGTACCGAATGCGGCAAACTCTGAGAGTATAACTTTATTTTTAAGCAGCAAGCAAGCCGCCACCTTGCAACATCGTATATGCCATGTTGTCGGAATGCACCTGCACTAAGTGAGCCAGGACGACGCCCGGCTCACAACTACACAATAGCGACTTTGCTATTTATGCTTGAACTCCGGCTTGCGCTTTTCCACGAATGCAGACATGCCTTCTTTCTGGTCTTCGGTGGCAAATAGGGCGTGGAAATTGCGACGCTCGAACATCAGCGTATCGTTCAGTGAACCTTCGTACGCCATATTGACGCATTCCTTGGCCATGATGACCGACGGCAGAGACATGGACGCGATGACTGCCGCAGCTTCCAGCGCCTCGTCGAGCAAGCGCTCGACCGGCACCACGCGCGAAACAAGTCCGGCGCGCTCTGCCTCCTGGGCGTCCATCATGCGCGCCGTCAGCACCAGGTCCATGGCCTTGGCTTTACTGATCGCGCGCGGCAGGCGCTGCGTTCCGCCGTAGCCGGGGATTACGCCCAGCTTGATCTCCGGCTGACCGAAGCGCGCGTTCTCGGCGGCAATAATAAAATCGCACAACATGGCCAACTCGCAACCGCCGCCCAGGGCATAGCCGGCCACGGCTGCGATAATGGGTTTGCGTATCCGCTTGAGCGATTCCCAGTCGCCGCCGAGATAGTCCTGCTTATACACGTCCATATAAGACCAGCCTTGCATGGCGCCGATATCTGCGCCGGCGGCAAAGGCCTTCTCGCTTCCGGTAAGCACCATGGCGCCGATATTGTCATCGGCATCAAAGGCTCTCATCGCCGCGGCCAGCTCGGCAATGACATCGTTGCTGAGCGCGTTCAGGGCCTTGGGCCTGTCTAGCGTCAGCAAGCCCACACGACCTCGAACCTCTGTTTTTACCAATGGCGCTTCCATGCCGTCTCCTTTGTTGCAAAGTAATATATAGGGATGAAAAATGAACCGATACTTTATAGCGTAAAGCCTTTTGATCCGTCCGGCCATCGACTCAAGGTGAGCCTGACCATCCAGACACCAAACCCGAACGGACAGGAATTGTCGCTGCCCGCATGGATTCCAGGCAGTTATCTTATTCGAGATTTCTCGCGACAAGTGGAAACGATAGCAGCCCATGCTGCGGGTCGGCCCGTCGCTGTGCAAAAAACCGGCAATCATGCATGGTTGTGCGAACCCTGCAGCGGCCCGCTTGTGGTCGAGTATTGCATTTATGCGTGGGACCTATCCGTCCGGGGGGCGCACGTCGATGACTCCCACGCCTTTCTGAACGGCACCTCCGTCTTCCTGGCCGTTGAAGGCCAAACCCAAGAGCCCTGCCATGTCGAGTTCTGCCCTCCACCGCACACCGATGAATGGAAGGTCTACACCAGTCTTCCGGAAGCCGGCCTGCATCCTCTGGCGGCGAAACGACATGGCTTCGGGATGTATATCGCCCCCGACTACGATGCCCTAATCGACCATCCCGTCGAAATGGGCACCCCTCAGGTCGTGCAGTTCACGGCCCACGGCGCGCTGCACGAGATGGTCTTTACCGGCGTCGTTCCAAAGCTGGATCTTGAACGCATCGCATCCGACGTACATGAAATCTGCGAAGCCCAGATCGCCTTGTTTGAACCCGACACCAAAGCAGTCCCGTTTCTGGATTCATCCGATCGCTATGTGTTCATGACCATGGTCACCGGTGACGGTTACGGCGGTCTTGAGCACCGCGCATCGACCGCATTGATGGCCTCGCGCCACGATCTGCCGGTGCAGGGCCAGGAAAAGACGAGCGAGGGATACCAGACTTTCCTGGGCCTGGTAAGCCATGAGTACTTCCACACATGGAATGTGAAACGCATCAAGCCCGCCCGTTTCACTCCCTACGACTTGAGCCGCGAGACGCATACCGAGCTGCTTTGGGTCTTCGAAGGCTTCACCTCATACTACGACGACCTGATGCTGCTGCGTTCGGGCGTCATTGCCGAATCCGACTACCTACGCCTGGTCGGCAAAGTCATCAGCAACGTCCACCGCACGGCGGGACGCTTCAAGCAAAGCGTTGCAGAAAGCTCGTTCGACGCCTGGACACGCTATTACAAGCAAGACGAGAACTCACCCAACGCCCTGGTCAGCTACTACACCAAGGGCTCCCTCATTGCGCTGGGGCTGGACATCCTCATTCGCCGGGAGTCCGACGAGACGCATTCGCTGGACGACGTCATGCGCCTGCTGTGGCAGCGATATGGCCGCGATTTCTATCGGGGCGGGAATACGGGCGTGCCGGAAGACGCCATAGCCGGCCTCGTGCTCGAGGCGACCGGCATCGATGTCTCGGACTTTATCGCCCGCCATGCCTATGGCCGTGAAGATGTGCCGCTGGAAGCGCTGCTTTCCTCGCAGGGCTTTTCAATGACTTGGAAGCCGGCCGCGGGCGTCACGTCGCTGGATGTCCGCGTGCGCAGCAGCCACGGCGAAATCCAGTTGGCCACCGTTTATGAAGGCGGGGCGGCCCACGCAGCCGGCTTGTCGGCAGGCGATACGCTCGTGGCGATAAACGGCATACGCATATCCGACAATACCTCGCTGGAACGCGCGCTGAATACCTATCGGCCTGGCGACGTCGTTCCGGTTTTCGTATTTCGACGCGATGAGCTGCGCGCCTACGACGTCGCACTGAATGCGCCTGCCGCAACCGAGTGCGTATTGGAACGCAAGGCCTGATCGTTTTTCGAATGCAGGGCAGTACAAGCCGCCGGCTTACTGCCCCGCTTCGATCCTAGCCTGTATGGCCTTGGCCGCCGCAACGCCATCGGCCAGCGCCGTGACGACGCAGGGGTGCTGCCGCTGCGCGACCTCGCCTATGGCGTACACGCCGGGAAAACTGGTTTGCGCCGTTTGCATATCCGTAGCAATAAACCCGTGCGCGCTACGGTGCAGGCCCAGTGTGTTCACATAGTCGGCGCAAGGCTCCCAGCCATAAAACACCAAGATCAAATCGTAGGCTTCATCGTCGATGCGGCGCGCCGCCGTGTCGACCCGATAGCCGCCCAGCCTGACGTCGGCCGAAGGAAATTTTCGCAGAAACTGCCGCTGGGCCCGGATATTGCGCGCATAGACGTGCACTTTGGCGGCACCGTGATCCAGGGCGTACAAGGCATTTTCAAAAGCGTTGTCGCCACCACCGAGCACTGCGACGCGCTTGCCATGGAAGTCCTGAGCCACGACGTGCGCGCCCGGTCCCACCAGTATGCCCGACGGACATGGCCCCGGCGATCTACCAGCATCCTTGCCAGCCGCGAATGTTCCGGCACCCAGCCCACGGGGTCTCACTCCTGTGGCAAGCACCACGTGGCGGGATTTCAATGGGACAGCCATGCCATCGCAGGTCACGGAAAATTCGTGCCCGGCAGGCGCGACATCGCGCGCGGCGCACGAAAGCCGTAGCGGAACCCCGGCCTGTTCCAGGCTAAGGGCCAGGTTGTCGGCCACCTTCGCTCCCGACACGCCAGGCAAGGCGACGTTCCATTCGTCGAGAAACGGATTTTCGCGACACAGGCCGCCCACCTGCGCCTTCGATTCGACGACGATAGGCAAGAGTCCCAGGCGCATCAACCAGACCGCACAGGACACGCCGGCCGGACCGCCGCCAATAATGAGCGCATCGTAGATAGTGCTGTTCAGGCTCATATCTTTCCCAACATCATTCTTGTCTGTTCCAAAGGCACTACAATTCCAGTAATTCTACAAGGCGACCTTATGCCCACCCGACGAATCTTTTTCAACCAGCTGGCGCTGGACGCCCGTATCGGCATACTGGAGCACGAGCTGCGCGCCACCCAGCCCTTGCATATCGATGCCGAATTCGATGTCGATATTTCGCAGGAAGTGCACGACCAGAATATTCAGTCAGTGCTGGATTACCGCCAATTGCGCCACGCCATCGTGGATGAATGCACGCAGGCTCATGTCAATTTGCTGGAAACACTAAGCGAACGCGTCGTGGCCAGGATACTGAACGAGTTTCCCGATGTGCAGAGCGTTAGAATTCGCATCAGCAAACCGCTTGCCTTTTCTGACTGCGCCGCGGTTGGCATCGAGCTGCACCGCAGCCGCTAAACCTATTTTTTTATGTCCATGCAAGCCGACACTTTACCCTCCGACACCCGCGAAACCAGCACGAACGATACCGGTCAGCGCACGCACAAGCGCAGCGTCAGCGAAAACAAGCTGGTCAAGCGCCTTATGCGGGAAACCGGTCGCGCCATCAGCGACTTCAACATGATCGAAAACGGCGACAAGGTAATGGTATGCCTGTCGGGCGGGAAGGACTCGTACAGCATGCTGGACATCCTGCTTACGCTGAAAGCACGCGCTCCCATCGACTTCGATATTATCGCGGTAAATCTGGACCAGAAACAACCCGGATTCCCGGACCACATCCTGCCTCAGTACCTGGAATCGATCAACGTTCCGTATCACATTGCTACCCAGGATACCTATTCGGTTGTGACTCGCGTCATACCGGAGGGAAAAACGATGTGTTCGCTGTGCTCGCGCCTGCGCCGTGGAATTCTGTATAGAGTCGCAGATGAACTGGGTGCCACGAAAATCGCATTGGGTCACCATCGCGACGACATACTGGGCACATTTTTCCTGAACTTGTTTTACGGCGGCCGCATGAAGGCAATGCCGCCCAAGCTCGCATCCGACGACGGCAAGCATATCGTCATCAGGCCTCTGGCCTATGTACCCGAAAAAGACCTCATTGCCTATTCCGCACTGAAGCAATTCCCTATCATCCCATGCAACTTGTGCGGCTCCCAGGAAAACCTGAAGCGTAAAGAAGTCGGCCGCATGATAGCCGAATGGGACCAACGCTTTCCCGGGCGGTCCTTGAATATATTCGGCGCACTGTCGCGCGTAGTACCCACGCATCTGATGGATAGGGATCTGTTCGACTTTGCCAATCTGCAAGCCACCGGACTGCCCGACGCGATGGGAGACAAGGCTTTCGATGCCGACGACTTCGACTTGCCGGCAACCCTTGGCTTGGCAGAGGTCGAATCGGATGACGACATCCCGCGTGGTGAACGGACACCCACGGTCGTGTCCAGATCCGATCTGCGACACTTGCGGTAACCACAGCGGCTTCCCGGCCGCTGACAAGCGGCTGTGGCGGATGTTACCCTTTTGACCAAAGCACGTTAAGCAACGTGCTTTTTCAATTGCACATCCAAAAAAGGGAAACCCGCCGAGTGACTACGAGTACGGCCCACAACATTCTGATCCGACATTTTTTCCGACAACTGATGGCCGCCTTTATATTGCTGGCCGCCCTGCTGGCGCAAAGCAGCCATGCGCAAGAAGCGCCCGCAGCAGACCAAGCTCAAGACGCGTCGTACGGCGCCTTGGCCGACCTCCTGGAAAACGACCAAACCCGCAAGAAACTGATTGAACAATTGCGCGCGCTGGCCGCACCGGACGACAAGAAGTCGGGATCGGACGCGGAAGCAGCTGACGCTCAGAACAGTCAAGACCGTACGGCTGCCTCCACTCCTGACAGCAGGTCTCCTGCGACGGCTGCGGATGCACCGGTCTCACAGAAGTTGGCTCTGTCACTTGAGCGATTTACCAGTGGCCTTGCCCACGACCTTTCGGACACCGCAGATGTCTTCATGGCGCTGATCAAGGGCGAGCCCGCCGTCGATGGGGTCACACGGCAATGGGCGGTGCCATTGAAGGTGTTGCTTATTACTCTGCTGACCGTGCTGGCAAGCTATGTCGTATTTCGCATGCTGGCCGGCATCGGGTTTGCCAGATTGAATGTCTGGATCAAAAAGGACGGCCAAACCAGTGCAGTGCCGGAGGCTCACGGCCCGGCACTGCCGGCGCATAGCGGCCCCTGGCGGCCCAGATTCGGTGTCCAGACATTGAGCCGCAAACTGCTTGGCGTGGCGGCAGCCTTTCTTATTGATGTCGCCGCAACGCTGCTGGCAGCAACCGCCGGCTACATCGCTACGTTGACCGTCGCGGGAAACGACCCGGGCGCCTCCTTTTTCGCCCTTCAGTTCCTTAGCGCATTTGTCATGATTGAAGTCGTCAAGGCGCTCTCCAGAGGCATCTTCGCCACTCGTTATGAGCAATTGCGTCTGTTGCCGCTTTCACCGGAAGCGGCCAATTACTGGAATCACTGGCTCACTTTCCTGATAGGCGTGATCGGCTATACCCTGCTCGTCATCGTTCCGCTGGTCAGCGCTGTTTTCCGGCCTTCCGTCGCGCAGCTTCTGGGACTTGTGATCATGCTGGGCGTCTATCTCTATGGCGTACGCGTGATCTGGAAGAACCGCAAGGCGGTCAAGGCCAGCCTTATCCGGCTGGCCGACAATTCCAGCGCCGCCGTGTTCGGCACGCTGATACGGGTGCTGTCGCGCACATGGCACCTGATCGCAATAGCCTACTTCACCGTCTTGCTAGTGGTCAGCCAAACCGCCCAGCAACAGGCGCTGGCGTTCATGGCACGCGCCACCGCCCAGACCGCGGCGGCTGTCCTCATAGGCTTGATGCTGGCCAGCGCGCTGTCGTCGCTGCTTTCGCACCGCATCGTACTACCCGGAAAATGGCGGCAGTCGTTTCCCTCGCTCGAATCGCGCATCAATACTTACGTACCAGTCGTACTGAAGGGCCTGCGCCTTTTGATACTGATAGCGGTCACGCTGGTCGTGCTGGATGCCTGGCATGCGTTCAACCTTGTCGACTGGCTGCAGTCGGATCATGGCCAGGCAACTATTGCCATGGTGCTGCACCTGGGGATCATCCTGCTTATCGCGGCGCTCAGCTGGACTGTCATCGCCAGCATCATCGAGCACAGGCTCGACGCGTCCAGCAGCAATCCCAGCGAACGCGAGAAGACCTTGCTGATGCTGTTTCGCAACGCGACGGCCATCGTCATCGCCACCATGACGATTCTGGTGGTGCTATCGCAGATCGGCATCAATATTGGGCCGCTCATTGCCGGAGCCGGCGTGGCAGGCCTGGCTATAGGCTTCGGGGCTCAGAAATTGGTACAGGATGTGATTACGGGCGTGTTCATACAGTTGGAAAACGGCATGAATCGCAACGATACGGTTGAGGTCGGAAGTTTGTTCGGAACGGTTGAGAAGATCACCATACGCTCTGTCGGCATACGCACACTGGACGGTGGCTACCATATGGTGCCCTTCTCCAGCATCGACCAGTTGACCAACCATACGCGCGACTATGGCTACCACTACGGCGAATACAACATTGCTCACCGCGAGCGCGTGGACGACGCCATCGCCCAGATGGAACTTGCCTTTAAAGACCTGATGCAGATACCCGAATTGGCCCGGGAAGTGATGGAAGATATCTCCATACCCGGCGTCACCGCCTTGAACCAGAATGGATTCACTATCCGGGTATTGATCAAGACCACACCGGGAAATCAGTGGATGATACAGCGCGGGTTCAACAGGCTGCTCAAGCAGCGTTTCGATGAAGCCGGTATCGAACTGCCCTATCCCCACACCGTGCTGCACTTTGGACGCGATAAATCGGGTGAGGCGCAACCGGTGGATGTGCGCTTCATCGACACGCTAAAAGAGGTTACCGAGGCTGCGGACGGTGATCCGTCCACCAGTACTGGCGGCGCCGACGCACCCGACCTGCCGCGCCAAGAACACAGGCCGGCCGGGGGTAAAGAAGGCGCCTAGCGAACGAGGGTGAGACCGGCGTCAGGATGGCCGGTCGGCCATGCCTTCCCAGTGCGGGCCGGGCACTTCTATGCCCAGCAGCTCCAGCACGCGGGCCACGGTATGGTCCACCATTTCTTCCAGGGTTTTTGGGTGGTGGTAGAAAGCCGGCAATGGAGGGAAAATGATGCCACCCATTTCGGTCACTGCCGTCATATTACGCAAGTGCGCCAGATTCAGCGGCGTTTCGCGCACCATCATGACCAGTCGCCGACGTTCTTTCAACGTGACATCGGCCGCCCTGGTGACCAGGTTATCGGAAAGCCCATGGGCTACCGCCGCCAACGTACGCATGGAGCACGGGACAACGACCATGCCCGCGGTGTCGAAGCCGCCGCTGGACAGCGCGGCGCCGACATCGCGAAAACTGTAGACCTTGTCGGCAAGATCGTGGACATCCTGGCGCGCCAAACCCAATTCGTACTTGATGTTCAAAACGCCAGAGGGCGATACCACCAAGTGCGACTCAACGTCGTCTACAGCGCGCAAGGCTTTCAGCAGACGAACCGCATAGATCGCGCCCGTGGCACCCGTGATGCCTACTACCAGCCGGCGTCTGGCTGTCACGCAAGCGCCCCGGCCTCTTTCAATGCTGTGGTCAGCTCACCATTTTCGTGCATTTCAGCGATGATGTCCGAACCGCCGATAAACTCGCCCGCCACATAAAGCTGTGGAATCGTGGGCCAGTTGGAGTATTCCTTGATGCCCTGACGCACGAGGTCGTCGTCGAGCACGTTTACCGTGACCAGTTTGGTAACGCCGGACGCCTTCAGAATCTGAATGGCGCGACCGGAAAAGCCACATTGCGGGAACTGTGCAGTACCCTTCATGAACAACACAACCGGGTTGGCCGTAACAGTTTCACGAATAAAATCTTGAACTTCGCTCATGATGCTCTCGTATTCCAGAAAAAATTAATTATAAATTCCGCCAGTGACCCGGTCGATACCCGCCAGGTCTGGCGCACTTGCGACCCGTTCAAAACCGGCCGATTGCAGCAATTGCCGAACTGCCTGCGCCTGATCCCAACCATGCTCTACGAACAAGCCTCCGTTGGATAACAGCCGCTGGCCGGCTCCGTCGATTATTTGCCTAAGCGCAGACAGACCGTCCAGCCCGTCAGTAAGGGCAGCCGT
The DNA here is from genome assembly GCA_036675275.1 of Pseudomonas sp. Classification (GTDB taxonomy): domain Bacteria; phylum Pseudomonadota; class Gammaproteobacteria; order Burkholderiales; family Burkholderiaceae_B; genus Pollutimonas. The sequence continues at coordinate 60,961 of JAKFFG010000025.1, forward strand.
GGGTTCAAACCGCACATCGCCTTGCTGCAGATGGGAGTCGCCCGCCGCAATATACGGCGGATTCGACACAATGAGGTCAAAGCCCTTATGGCCAGACAGGGCATCGTACCAGCTACCCTGGACAAACTCGACGTTTGCGCCCAGGCGCTTGGCATTCGCGCGGGCCACCACCAGGGCTTCGCTGCTGAGATCGCTTGCCACCACTGTAGCAGCCGGGCAACGCAAGGCGATGGATACCGCCACGGCAGCGCTGCCTGTGCCAAGGTCCAGCACTCGAGGCGCTTTCTTGCCCTTCAGGTAGTCTAACCCAGTCTCGACAAGAAGTTCTGTTTCGGGCCGTGGAATAAGCACCGCCGGAGAAACCTGGAATTCATGGCCCATGAATTCGCGGCAGCCGACGATGTAGGCCATAGGCTCGCCATCCAGGCGTCGCGCCTCGAGTTCGCGAAAGCGGGTGACAGCCTGCGGCGCCAGCGGATCGGTATCATGGGCGATCAACCAGGAGCGCGGCACCTGCAACACATGCTGCCACAGCATCTGCATCTCAAGGCGGGGCAGCCTGCTGTCCCGCGACATCGCGCGCAGGCTATCCACGTGGCTACTCCTGTCCCAGCGAGGCCAGCTGTTCGGCCTGATGCTCGGCACGCAAGGCGCCCGTCAATTCGTCCAGATCGCCTTCCATGATCTGCGCAAGCTTGTACAGCGTAAGATTGATGCGATGGTCGGTTACCCGGCCTTGCGGATAATTGTAGGTGCGTATCCGTTCGGAGCGATCGCCGGTTCCGACCAGACTCTTGCGCTGAGCCGCTTCTTTATTGTGCTGTTCCTGCTGCTGCTTGTCTTTCAGGCGCGCAGCCAGCACTTGCATGGCCTTGTCCTTGTTGCGATGCTGCGACCTGTCGTCCTGACATTCCACCACCAGCCCGGTCGGCAAATGCGTTATACGCACCGCGGAGTCGGTTTTATTGATGTGCTGCCCACCCGCCCCGCTGGCGCGATAGGTGTCTATGCGCAAGTCGGACGAATTAATGACAATATCGCTTTGGGCATCCGCCTCGGGCAGCACCGCGACCGTGCAGGCAGAGGTATGTATTCGTCCTTGTGTTTCGGTCGCCGGCACGCGTTGCACCCGGTGCGCGCCCGACTCGAACTTGAGCTGGCCGTACACGCCGTCGCCATCAAGCCTGGCAATCACTTCTTTGTAGCCGCCGATTTCAGACGCGCTTTCGGACATCATCTCTACCTTCCAGCCCTTGTTTTCGGCGTAGCGTGTATACATGCGCAGCAGGTCGCCGGCGAACAAGGCACTTTCGTCGCCGCCCGTGCCGGCACGGATCTCAAGGAACACACTGCGGCCGTCGTCCGGATCGCGCGGCAATAGGAGCACTTGCAAGTCGGCAGCCAGCTGTTCCAGCCTGTCTTTGCCGAGCTTGTATTCTTCTTCCGCCATGTCGCGCATTTCAGGATCGCTCATCATATCCTGCGCCGCCTGAATATCGTCTTCCGTGCCCGTATATGCCGCAAAGGCGGCGACGACCGGCTCCAGATCAGAGCGCTCGCGCGACATCTTGCGATACCGGTTCATGTCGTTGGCGATCTCGGGCTCGGCCAGCAATGCATCAACTTCGACCAATCGGCGAGCAAGCTGCTCCAGCCGATTGCGTATAGAACTTTTCATAAATAGGAATTGGACAGTAATTGAAAGGAAGGTATGCGCGATAAGGCCGGCAGAGCTTCGCTAACGATTACGTTCGCTGCGGGGAAGCAGGCGCGGCAGCAGGCTTATCAACTGCTGACGTTCTTCACTTTCGCTGCGATTGAGCGCGGCCATGGGGCCGTGCAGATACTTTTGCGTAAGGCCATAGGCCAGTTGCTCGAGAACGAGTTCGGGATTGTCGCCACGCGCCAGCATCCGGCGTGCACGATCGAGTTCGTTCTGGCGGACCTGCTCGGCTGCTTGCTGAAAATCGACAATGACAGGTACGATTTCCCGATTCTGCAGCCAGTGCATGAAATTCTGCACGCGCGTTTCGATGATGGCTTCGGCCTGCACAACGGCCGCGCGACGCGCATCGGTGCCGCTTTGAACCATACGCCCCAGGTCGTCGACCGTATAAAGATATACGTCGGCGAGGCGGCCCACTTCGGTTTCAATATCGCGCGGCACGGCGAGATCGACCATTACCATAGGACGATGGCGACGCGAGCGCGTAGCCCTTTCAACCATCCCTAATCCAAGGATGGGCAAGGAGCTTGCCGTACAGGATACGATGACATCGAAATCGGCAAGCTTGTCGGGGATATCGGCAAGCGTCATGGTTTTGGCGACAAATCGGGAAGCAAGCACTTCGGCGCGCTCGAGTGTGCGATTGGCCACCACCATATGAGCCGGTTTCAGCGCAGCAAAGTGTGTTGCACAGAGCTCGATCATTTCACCCGCGCCGATGAACAGCACGTTGGCCCGCGACAGGTCGCCGAACACGCGTTCGGCCAGGCGCACCGCCGCGGCGGCCATGGACACCGAGTGCGCCCCGATGGCAGTTTGAGAGCGGACCTCCTTGGCAACTGAAAAAGTACGCTGGAACAGCTGGTGCAACAACGTACCCAGCGAACCCGCCTCACTGGCCGCGCGCACGGCGTCTTTCATTTGGCCGAGAATTTGCGGTTCGCCCAGCACCATGGAGTCCAGACCGCTGGCCACGCGAAACGCATGCCGGACGGCATCGTTTTGCTGATACTGATAAAGGTGCGGCTGCAGGCTGCCGGCTTCTAGGCGGTTGAAGTCGGCCAGCCAGGACGGCAGGTGTTCCGACACCTGCGGATCGGCAGCACAGTAGATTTCGGTGCGATTACAGGTGGACAGTATGGCGGCTTCTTTTACCGATTGCCCGAAAGTGGCGCGCAAGCCATCGAGCGCGGGTTTCAGGACATCGATCGGAAACGTCACGCGCTCCCGCACCGAAACCGGGGCAGAAACGTGGTTCAAACCGAAAGTTAAGACGTCTACAGACATGTGGGAGAAAGCGCGCGCGCCGGTACTTCAATTACCTGATTATAATCGCCCCTGAACTTTTCCTGAAATATCCACTTGTTTCAGCGCAAAGTTATGCGAATTACAGAAATAAATCGTGGTGCAAAGCGCACATTCGAAATTTAGTGTACTATTTCGCCTTCTTGATGATGGCCTGGTAGCTCAGTCGGTAGAGCAGAGGATTGAAAATCCTTGTGTCGGCGGTTCGATTCCGTCCCAGGCCACCAACAAATTCATTCAGCCCTTGATTCTTAAATGACTCAGGGGCTTTTTGCTTTTTGAACGAATGCGGCTTTGCCCTCACAGGCGCACAGAGCGTTCGCGATGGAAAAACCTGCCATGATTCGACTGCTTGGACGCCTCGTCATTCAACACAATCGTTTAACGCTTACGTCTTTGTCAGTGACACCCTCGATATGACTACTGCGGCCCAGCGGTATTGCGCAGAAGGTCCAATGTCGGTGCATCTTGAAATGGCCGGGCATCGGTCGGAATATCGATAGTCAATGTAGTGCCTCGACCCGCTGCGCTATCGACCGCAATGCTTCCACCATGGCCTTCTACAATCGCGCGTACATATGACAGGCCGATACCCCAACCTTGTTGATCACCTTCTTTAGCGGCTGCGGCGCGCTGGAAGGCGTGGAATACGCTCTCCTGTTCGTCTGGAGGGATAGGCTGCCCTTCGTTATGCACGGCAAGAATCGTTCGGCCATGCGAAGACCGAATATTTATACTGATGAGCTCTCCAGGAGCACCATACTTGATCGCGTTTCCCACCAAATTTTCGACCGCTCTTTTCACTGCGTCCCGATCCCACCAACCGATGCTGTTCGAACCCGTACACCGAAACCGCGATCCATGCTGTGTGGTGAATTCCTCGCAAATCTCATTTGCGAGTTTGTACAGGTCAAATTCGCGGAGATGAAGGCGCGGACGATCGCCACTATGGAGTGCCGAGGTGTCCAGAAGGTCTTGAATCATCGAATCGACGCGGCGCAGGCTATTCACTATATAGCCAGCAAACTTTTTTATTTTGTCCGCATCAGAGGAGCCCTGGATTAGTTCGGCCGAGACAAGAGCCGTGAAGAGAGGCGTGCGCAGATCATGTGTCAGTGCAGCAACGAATCGGTCGCGCAACGTCGCCTGAGCAAGGGCAAAAGCGCTTACTGACTCGCGTATCGATTCGTCAAAAGAATCATGAATAATGAAGGACTCGCCATTACTTAGCTCGACGCCATGGGTGCCCAAGACATTGAAAATTGTCCATCTAAGCAGCTGGTACTCCAAAATGATCGCATCAGGCTTATAGTCGGTTAGCCTGGCCCGTTCCCCGCCATGTTCGGAAGCCACCGTATCGCCCTGGACAATTGCCACCCGAGGGTAACCTGGCGAGATCGCCTCCACAAGATTCTGGTACAGCTTAGGAAAGGTATTGATTAGGACGGGCTCAGGCAAATGTTCCGCCTCTTTGAGCCGCCCCCGCAGAGTTTGTTCCCACTGCGAGAGCACTTCATTTTGAAGTGCTGCCATTTTTTTGGCATTGGACGACAGGCCGGGAAGGTCAAGATCAGGTTCTCTATTGACAGGCATAGTGCGCGAAAGCTCCCCTCGGCGTATTTTCTCGATTGTAGCTGAGCACTCCAACGATGGAAGAACCCTTTGCGTTATCGCCTCTGGGGCCGGATAGTCTTAGGAATGCGGGCCGCCAGCATCAACGCCACGAATATCATGCCGGCGCCGGCGCTCAGGCAACCGAACCATGATACAAGTCCAATGGCCCACGAAGGTTGACGCAGCGCCACGGCCGATGAACCGCAGAGCAACGCCCAGCCTGCGACGCGCAGCCCCTTCGTAGCGCCCGGACCGAGCTGGCGGGCAAACAACTCTTCCTGATGCCGCTCCATGGCGAGCGCCAGGCAAGCAAAAGCCAATACAGACAACAGCAGCACGCTAAGGTGACCCATCAGACACGCTCCACGACAGGGTCGCCGACGGCTGCTTGCGCATGGCTCAAGGGAATATGCGCACCAGCAGCCGGAGGCGCAGGCTTGGACTTGCGCGCCGCTGGCCGCGCTTTTGGCTGATGGCGCTGCGTACGTATGGCCAGCAGCGCATGCAGACCGCCAAATGCCAGCAAGGTCAGGTCGAAGCCAGCGAATAGCCAATCACCAGCGGCAAGGCTGTGCCAGAGGCCGCGGTCGGTGGTGATGCCATTAAGCAGTGGCAACAAGACCAATAGCGCGGCGGCCAGCCATAGCAGTTCGACCCAGGCCCGCTTCGCTGGGCGTAACAGCGCATAGACCAGCGTCGCCCCCCAGACAATGAAGAGCAGGTCGACTTCCCACACCTTGCGGTCCGCCATCGCTGCCGGCAGAAGCCGGTTTCCCCAGAAGAACGCGGCCATGGCCACGGACAGCCCTGCGATGGCGGCGATGTTGAGCCGCTCAACCAGACGGAACCCGAAGTAAGGCCGCGCAGGGTCAGGTAATTTGGCGCGCCGCTTTACCGTCCACATCACCAAGCCGGTGCCTACCATGGCCGTACCCGCCAGACTGACCAGAAAATACAACCAGCGCAAGGGGTAATCGGAAAAACGGCCCAGGTGCAATGCGTACATCACGCCGCGTGTTTCAGCCGCGGCGCCGACGCGGTCTTTGATCTGCAACAGTTGCCCACCGACGCCGTCGAACATCATGTACTGGGGGCTGGCCGAAACGCGCGCATCGTCGGCCCGCACCACAATGATGCGCGCCGCTGCATCGCCTGGATTATTGACGTTGACGCTTCCGACGCCATCGTGCCCCCAACGCGCCTGCGCCTGCTGAATCATCCCGGCAACGGGCGCCAGTTCAGCTTTCTGCCCACTGGGCGGGCCGGGGCGCACGAAAGCGCTGAGCTCGGTCTGCATGGCCTGGCGCTGCGCAGCATCCTTGAAAGCGGCATTGCTGCCCCATGGCATGTACATCAACATCAGCGTCACCAATCCGGTATAGGTGATCATCAGGTGGAACGGGAGCCCCAGCACGGAGAGCGCATTGTGCGCATCAAGCCATGAACGCTGGCCCTTGCCGCCACGAAAAGTGAAGAAATCGATGAAGATTTTCTTGTGCGTGATGACGCCGCTGATAATAGCGACCAGCATGAACATTCCACAGAGTCCCGCAAGCCATCGGCCCCACAAAACGGGAAGATAATGCAGCTGGAAATGAAAGCGGTAGAAAAATTCGCCGCCGATGGATTCTCGCACACCGATGGTCTGCGCCGTAGCCGGATCGAACGTGGCGCTTTCGAAGCGCCTGCCGCCCCGCCAGAACGCACTGGCCGTGTTGTTGCGCGCATCGGGCAGACTGATGCTCCATTGCGGACTCATGGGTGCGATTACCTCCATGGCGGCAATCAACCGCGGGGCCAGTTCAGCCGCATCGGCAAGTTGCGACTGTGCCGGTACGTCAGGCCGCATCCACTGCGAAATTTCGTCGCGAAAATAGCTGGCGGTGCCCGTCAGGAACATGGCATAGAGTATCCAGCCGGCAAGCAGGCCGGTCCAGATATGCAGGTCCGACATCGTCTGGCGAATGCCAGGCGCCTTGGCGGGCTTACGCGCAGCACGGCTGACTGGAACCTTGGGCGAAGTATTGGCTGGCATTATTCTTATCGCACCCATACCGACCATGCTGCCAGCCCCAGCGGCAAAGCCGCTACAAGCAAGCCGGCCCAGGCGCGCCATGCTGACCTTACGGCAAACACCCACACAACAGCGGTCGCATAGACGGCAAAGCTGGCCAGCATGCCGGTAAGAACGGCTTCGCTGGGCGAGACCGGCAAGGCCACGGCCGCAACGCTGGCCAGTGCGGCCAGCACGTAGCCGCCGAACAACGCCGCTACGATGCGCGACACCAAGGGGCCGAAGGAGCGAGTCAATTGAACAATGGTGTCCATATCACTCCTGCGCCGCATCGGTGTAATGAAATCGCTGTTCAAAGCAGTGAAAGTGGGCCGCTACAGCATTAACGTCGAGCGCCGAGCGCCGGGTTGCGAGAAACGATTTCATGTACACATGCTTCCAGACCCTGGCGGATTCCACGCCGGGCAACGTAATGAGAAAGATTCTCATTATAGGAGCTGAAATTAACTTAGCGCAAGAATCGCCGCGCTAAAGAAACGGTATCGGCAAGCGATCGCGAAGAACGTTGAACCCGGCACGATTGATTGCTGGCCTCCAATGCCAACGTTGTATAAACACATCACTTTCCATAATAATGCGATCAATAATGATAATCATTATTATTAATAAATTACTATTCCACCCTTCTATAAATATCCTCGGAGAAGCACTAGATGTCGACGCTGTTCAACCACCCCAGCCGGCCCACGGCCCTGGCGGTCATCATTTTGACGATGGGAACAGGCGTGCCTGTCTACGCCCAGGAAGCCAGCGAAGCTGCACAGCTTGCTCCGGTAACTGTCGTGGGGTCCAGCGGCGAAGCCATCGGATATGTTGCGGAAGAGACGTCGACAGCCACCAAAACCGATACGCCGCTTATTGAAGTGCCGCAATCTATCTCCATCATCACCGAAGACCAGATGCGCGAGCAAGGAGCGCAAACACTCAATCAAGTGCTGCGTTATACCTCCGGTATCGCACCGGAAACACGCGGCGCTACGGCATCGCGCCTGGATCAGTTCACTGTCCGCGGATTCTCCGCTACCACGCTACTCGATGGCTTGCGCGTATTCGGCTCACGCGATGCCCTGCCGCAGGTGGATGCCTATCGCTTGCAACAGGTCGACGTACTCAAGGGGCCGTCCTCGGTCATGTTTGGCCAAGGTGGACCCGGCGGCGTGGTCAACCAGATCAGCAAGCGCCCCACCTCGGATGCGCGCAATGAGGTGGAATTGCAGGTCGGCAATTTCGATTACCGGCGCGCCAACTTCGATTTTTCGGGTCCGGTAGACGAATCGGGCGAGTTTCTGTACCGTCTGACCGGATCTGGCTATATATCCGACGGTCAACTCAATGAGACCGAGGAGCGACGCTATTTTATTTCTCCGTCCTTCACCTGGCAGCCCTCCAGCGACACCCGCCTGACTCTGCTGGCCAATTTGCAACACGATCCCGACATGGGTTCCTATGGATCGTTGCCTAGAGTGCGCACCTTGGTCGACGCACCCGACGGCTACAGGCTCGGGCCAGACTTCTACGATGGCGATGCCGGCTTCGAAACCAGCGACCGCCGCAATCATTCCATAGGCTACGACTTCGAGCATCGATTCAACGATGCCCTGACGGTGCGCTCCAATGCGCGCTATCTGCACGCCGAGGGCATCTATCGATCGGTCTATTCCAACGGCTACGTCCCGAACACCAATTACGGGCTGCTTAGGCGCAGCAAGGGCGGCACCGACGTGTCTATGGACACCTATGTAATCGATAACAACCTTCAGGGAAAATTCACTTCGGGTGCGATGCAGCACACTGTCGTCGCGGGCGTGGACTTTGCGCACCTGGATTCCGACACGCTTTCCAGCAGTTACGATGTCACCTTGCCGCTGGATGTATTCAATCCGGATTATTACCAGGATATAGGTCCGCTGAACTGGGTCAGCGACACGAATCAACGCCAGTATCAGACCGGCGTGTATTTGCAGGATCAAATCAAGATCGATCGCCTGTCGGTGCTGCTTGGCGGCCGCTACGACTGGTCCCGCACGGTTTCCAACGGCGTCAACCTGACGACATCAACCCCCAATTCCAGTGCAACGCGGGCCGAGGCCTTTACGGGCCGCTTTGGCGTCATCTATAACTTCGATAACGGCGTCGCACCTTACATTAGCTATGCCCAATCGTTCGAACCGCAATCCGGTACCGATGCCAACAACAAACCCTTCGATCCGCTAGAAGGCGAGCAATATGAGGTCGGCGTGAAATACCAGCCGCCCGGGACGAACGCGCTGTATTCCGTGGCGGCCTTCGACACCCGTCGCAAGAACATGCTGACGACCATACCGGGCTGCGTCGGTTCGCGCTGCCAGGAACAGACAGGAGAACTGCGCACGCAAGGCCTTGAACTGGAGGCGCGCGGCGAATTTGCCCGCGGCTTGAGCCTAATCGCGAACTACTCTTATATCGCCAACGAATACACCAAAGATAATGCGACGCCTACCCGGCCCAGCCTGGAAGGCACTACGCCTTATGGCATTCCCAAGCACCAGGCATCCGTGTGGGCACGATATCAATTGCAAAGCGGCCCGCTTTCCGGGCTGGGGATGGCCGCGGGCGCGCGCTATCTTGGCAGCAGCTCTGGCGGCACACACGATGCCTTCAAGGTACCGGCCGCCACACTGGTGGATGCCGCTATCGACTATGACCTTGGGCGCGCCAGCGCATCGTTGAAGGGCATGTCCGTGGCGCTGAACATCAACAATCTGTTCGACAAAGAATATGTTGCTTCATGCTATTCCGAAGAGTGGTGCTGGTATGGCTATCAGCGCAGCATACGGGCCAGCTTGCGGTATCGCTGGTAATCGGTCCGTATCCGCGCGTTACGCTACGGTCAGCACCTTATAGCCCGATGCGAGACGCAGCGGGCTAGCCGTCAATGACTGAAGGTGCTCAAAGCTCATCCCTTCAACCATTGCGGTAACCAGCAAGCCATCATCCAGGACATCGATAATCGCCAGGTCGGTATAAATGCGATTTACCACTGCTTTACCCGTCAATGGATATGTACATTGAGGAACGATCTTCGGCTCACCGTGCTTGGTGACGTGTTCCATGGTCACAAATAGCTGCTTGGCGCCGGCAACCAGGTCCATGGCGCCCCCCACAGCAGGTATTGTATCGGCCGCACCGGTGTCCCAGTTCGCAAGGTCGCCTGCGGCCGATACTTGAAAAGCACCAAGCACGGTCAGGTCGAGATGGCCGCCGCGCATCATTGCAAAAGATACGACATGGTCGGTAATGGATGAGCCCGGCAACAGGCTTACAGGTTCTTTGCTGGCATTGATGAGATCCAGATCCAGGGGCGCATCGGGATCGCCAGGACCCATACCCACAATACCGTTTTCGGTATGCAGGATGATGTCCTTGTCGCCGGGAAGGCATCCGGCGACAAGGGTTGGTATGCCTATGCCGAGATTGACATAGAACCCGTCCGGAATGTCGTTGGCGACCAGTCGGGCAATCTGGAGCCGCGTCAACTTATTAAGCATTTTTATTGTTTCCTGACTGAACGACTCGTTGAACAAATATTCCAGGCGTATCGACACGCTCCGGCTCGATGCCGCCCAGCTCAAGTATTTGGTCCACCTGGGCTATCGTCGTGGCGGCGGCCATTGCCATGACGGGCGCGAAATTTCGCCCCGCGTACCGATACGTCAAATTCCCCCAGCGGTCTCCGTGCAACGCCTTGATCAGCGCAATGTCACCCTTCAACGGTGTCTCGAGTACATAGCCGATTCCGTCTATGACCCGGGTCTCCTTGCCCCTGGCAAGATCGGTATCGTAAGAAGTCGGTGTAAAAAAAGGCCCCATACCGGCAGCCGCCGCGCGCATGCGCTCGGCCATTGTTCCCTGGGGAACACATTCGAGCTCTATCTTGCCTGCGCGATAGCTATCGGCAAACGCGACCGCATTTGGCTGAGCCTTGTTCGACGAACGCGCAAACGAGCAAATCATTTTGCGCACGCGCCCCGCCGCAACAAGCTGGCTCAAGCCTATGAAACCATTACCCGCATTATTATTTACCACGACCAGGCCGGTGGCGCCCTGATCCAGCAAGGCGCAGATTAGCTCGGTAGGCACGCCCGACGCACCGAACCCGCCTATCAGTATCGTCGCTCCGTCCTGTACGCCAGATACTGCGTCCGCAAATGATTCAACGGTCTTATCAAGCACAGCAGTACTCCTTCAGCACGAGGATTCGGTGGCAAGCACCGCAGTCGACTGGCTGGACAACGTTCCGCCATTGCCATGCACGAGTGCAAGTTCGGCGTCGGCAACCTGTCTTGCACCGCAGTCGCCGCGAAGCTGGCGAACCGCCTCAATCAACAGGAATATTCCATACATACCGGGATGTACGCAGGATAGCCCTCCACCATTCGTATTGACCGGCAGGCGGCCGCCGGGCGCGATCGCCCCGTTTTCTACAAACGCACCGCCTTCGCCCTTCTTGCAGAAGCCCAGGTCTTCCAGGAAAAGAATGGGATTGATCGTAAAGGCGTCGTACAACTGGACGACGTCGATATCCTTGACGGCTACGCCCGCCATGCTCAGCGCCCGCGCACCCGACTCGGCCGCCGCCGTCGTGGTGAGATCGGCCATCGATGAAATTTGCCTGTTCCACACCGCGGTAGCGCTGCCTCGAACATAAACCGGCTTGCGAGGAAGTTCTTTTGCCCTGTCCGACCTCACCAGTACGTATGCGCCGGCTCCGTCGGTAACCAGGCAGCAATCGCGCACCGAAAGCGGGTCGGACACCATACGCGCGTTCAGCACATCGTCGATCGAAAGCGGGTCCCGCATTACCGCCTCCGGGTTGAGCTGGGCCCACTTGCGCGCGGCCACAGCCACCTCCGCCAATTGCCGGCGTGTGGTTCCAAACTCATGCATGTGCCGCTGCGCGGCCAGCGCGTATGAAGTAATAGGCTGTATTGGCGCGTATGGCTGCTCGAAAGGCTGCGGATCCAGCAGGCTTCTGGCCTTCACGCCCTCTTTACGGCCAAACGTGGCGGTACGCTGCGTGCTGCCATAGCAGACCAGCACGGCATTGCATTGGCCGGATTCAAGCGCCAGGATAGACGGCAGCAAATGAGCCAGAAAGCTGGATCCGCCCAGCATCGTGCTTTCAATGAACTGGGGACGCAGTCCCAGGTATTCCACGACAGGCATGCCCCACATCGTGGCAGACGAACTGCAGGTGGCCACACCGTCGATATCGCGCATGGTCAAGCCGGCATCCGCAACCGCCCTGGTGGCGGCCTGCCCAAGGATCTCGAGCTCTGTATAGCCATGGGCTTCGCCAAGGCCGGCCACTCCGATTCCGGCAATTGCAACCCTGGAACGCACTGCATCAAGCATTTTCATGATCTTCCCTCAGCGTGGAAAACGACGACTCCCTGGCCGTCCTGGTCGATGACCCGAGCCGACACTTCCATACCGATTTTCAGCTCATCGGGGGCAAGGTCTTCGACACGGCTCATCAGGCGCACGCCTTCCTCAAGTTCAATGAGCACCACGTTGTAGTCGCCGCCAAGCTCCGGCTTTTTGTGCACCACGCTGAATGAATACACCGTTCCTTTGCCGCTGGGACTGACCCACCCCAGCGTGGTCGAACCGCAATGCAGGCAAAGGACGCGCGGATAAAACTGGTGCCGAAGACACGCCTGGCAGCGCTGGATTTCAAATATCCCCTGGTTCAATCTTGAAAAGTAGCGGGCCTGCGGACCGGAAGATTCCGCAGCACTGTTCTGTTCATCCATCTTTACCTCATTTCTTTTGTCAGTAAGTTCGGCTTGTCTTGAACGCCGGTCACGGCTGAAACTACAAGTCGGAAAAACGACGGCCGCTCTTGGCGAGTTCCCTGAGTAAAGGGGCCGGCTCCCAGAGTTCACCGTGCTGCTCATGAAAACGCTCGATCGTTGCCAGAACCTTGGGTAATCCCACTGTATCCGCATAGAACATTGGCCCCCCGCGAAACACAGGGAAGCCATAACCGGCCACATAGATCACATCGATATCGGAAGCCCGTTGAGCAATACCTTCTTGAAGAATGCGCGCCCCTTCATTGACCAAGGCATACATCGTCCGCTGGATGATTTCTTCTTCACTGATCTCGCGCCGTTCGATGCCCGCCTCCTGGGCGCACTCGGCAATCAAGACGTCAATGGCCGGATCGGGTATGGGCGTACGGCTACCGGCGTCATAGCGATAGAACCCGGCACCGGTTTTTTGCCCCAGGCGGCCCTGCTCGCAAATCCGATCTGCTACTCGGCTATAGCGTATGTGAGCGGGCCTTGTCGGCGCCATGCGCTTGCGCGCAGCCCAACTGATATCCAGCCCTGCCATGTCGCCCATTTGCAAGGGGCCCATCGCCATGCCGAAACGCCTCAGCGCACCATCCACCTGTTCCGGGGTAGCTCCTTCTTCCAGAAGAAAATGCCCTTCGCGCGTGTAGGGACTGACCATGCGATTGCCAACAAAGCCGTCGCACACGCCCACGAGAACCGGAATCTTTCCCAGTTTTTTAGCGAAGGCAAACAGCGTGGCTATCACTTCTTTTGAAGTCAGATCACCTTGCACGACTTCCAGCAGGCGCATGACGTTCGCGGGACTGAAGAAATGGGTTCCAATTACCTGGGAAGGTTTCGATGTGGACGCTGCCAGCTCATTGATGTCAAGACGCGATGTATTGGAAGCAAGAATGGTGTCGGGCCGGCAAACAGCATCCAGCTTGGAAAAGATTTCTTTCTTGACATCCATGTCTTCGAACGCGGCCTCAACCACCAGATCGACATCCGCCAGTGCGCCATAGTCCAGCGAACGGCTTATCAAAGCGAGACGCGCGTTCATGTCGGACTCGCTCAACTTCCCGCGTTTCATGCTTGACGCATAGTTGCCGTTGATTGCTTCCCAGCCACGATCCAGGCCGGCCTGGTCACGCTCGATCATCACGACCGGTATCCCGGCGTTCGCTATGCTCATGGCGATTCCGCTACCCATCGTGCCGGCGCCAATCACACCCACCTTGCGGATTGTTATCAAATCCGCCTTGGCGTCCGGCAGCTTCAAGGCGGCACGCTCGGCAAAGAATATATGGCGTTGCGCTTTGGACTGATCGCCGTTGACAAGGAATTGAAAGCGCTCCCGCTCAAACGCCAAGCCTTCGTCCAGATCTGAAGTGAGCGTTTTCTCGATGCATGCTATGCATTCCAGGGGCGCGACACATCCCCGGTAGCGCCTGGCGGCCTGTTTACGCGCTTCGTCGAAGACCTCGCCATCGACGGGTTTACTGATTGGCGCGCGCGACAAACGCGGCAAGGCGTCTGTTTGAACGGAAGCCTCAAGCGCCAGACGGCATGCTTCCGGCACAAGATCGCTCTGCACGACTTTATCGACCAGCCCCAGGGAACAAGCTTTGGCAGCATCTATCGAGTCGCCTCCGGCCACAATGTCGAGCGCGGGCTTTATACCTATCAAACGCGGGAGCCGCTGTGTACCGCCCGCACCAGGCAATATTCCAAGCTTCACCTCCGGCAGGCCGAAAGACGCCTTCGCTTGCGCCACACGATGATGACAACCCAAGGCCAACTCCAGGCCACCGCCCAATGCCGCCCCGTGTATCGCAGCGACAACCGGCTTGGGAGAGCTTTCCAGCTGCTCGATAATCGCGCGCAAGCTTGGCTCTTGCCGGGACATGGGCGTGTTGAATTCACGTATATCGGCCCCGCAGGAGAAAAACTTTCCCGCGCCCGTAATGACGATCGCGCTGATCGCGGGATTTTCAATTGCTTCATCCAGCGCTTTGCCCAAGGCCATCCTTACTCCGCTGCCAATACCATTCACGGGCGGATTATCAATGGTCAGGACGGCCACGGTCCCCTGAGGAAAAGTCTCGGTATGCGAAGCAATCATGGCTAGGCCTCCAGCTCGATAATGACCTGTCCTTCCTCAACGCTCTCATCGACTGCAATCGCAACAGCTGTCACCGTGCCGGCATATTCAGTGCTAACGGGAATCTCCATTTTCATCGACTCTATTTTCGCTACATCGTCGCCGACATTGATCTTGCTGCCCACCTGTACAAGTATCTCCAAGACGCGCCCTGTTACCGTTGCCTCGATCTTCTCCATCATGTGCTCCTGTTCGTTAGATTGGTTTGTTACGCGCTGTGTTCAGCAAGCATGCGTTGAACGATATCGGTCGATATCCTTCCTTGGCCGAAATCCTCGTCAGCCAGGAGACGCAAGATAAAAGGAATGTTCGTTTTCAGCCCTTCAATGCGGAATGCTTCGAGCGCCGCAGTCAATCGCTGAATGGCCTCGGCCCGGCTATCAGCTTTTGCAATCACCTTGGCCAGCATCGGATCATAATGACTCGTCACTCGCGAGCCTTGCTGGTAGCCAGTTTCAACACGTATACCTTGCATTCGCGGTGGCTGGAACTCTTTGAGCAATCCGGGCGACGGCAGGAATCGTACAGAGTCCTCCGCATAGACCCGCGCTTCGATGGCACAACCCTGGACTGCTATGGTTTGCGGCAACACATCGTCTATGCGCTCGCCGCGAGCCAGCCTGATCTGTGCGGTCACCAGGTCAACGCCCGTCACTTCTTCGGTGACGGCATGCTCGACCTGCAATCGCGTGTTCATTTCCAGAAATGAAAATCCCCGTTCAGGCGTGTACAGCATCTCTACTGTTCCGATAACGTCGTAGCGCATGGCGGTCAATATCGACTCGAGCTGCGCTGCCATGGCCTGCACGGCCTGGCGGTCAAGTGCTGGTGCCGGCGCCTCTTCCACTACTTTTTGATGCCGCCTTTGCGTTGAGCAATCCCGCTCAAAAAGGCAGCGTACGCCGCCGTGGCGATCGGCCAGAAACTGGAACTCGATATGGCGCGGTGCCTGGATCAATTGCTCGAGGTATAGATCGGCACGGCCGAAGCTGCGCTCGGCGATGGCCCGGGCGCGCTTCCATTCGGACTCCACCTGATCGATGCTGTGCAAGGGCAACATGCCTATCCCGCCCCCGCCAGCAGCCGGCTTGATAAGCAATGGGAATCCCAGCGCCTGGGCGACATGGCGGACATGGTCCAGGTCATCGCCCAGCACGTCGCTGCTTTGCACCATGGGCATGCCGTGCAAACGCATGGCGTCACGCGCCTGGGTCTTGTGTCCCAGCATACGGATCAGCGCAGGAGACGGGCCTATAAAGCACAGGCCGGCGTCCTCCACCTTCTGTGCAAAATCAGCGTTTTCGGATAGAAAGCCATAGCCCGGATGCACGCCGTCGGCGCCGGACTGCCTGGCGGCATCCAGCAACGCCTGCTGATTCAAGTAGCTTTGCATGGGAGACGACGGCCCGATGCACACCGCGGCATCGGCTTCCTTGATATAAGGAAGATCCTTATCCGCTTCGGAATAGACGACGACGGATTCGATATCCAGCTTGCGCAGCGCTCGAATGACGCGGCCTGCAACTGCGCCCCGATTGGCGATTAATACGCGCTTCAGTGTTGTGATATGCGGCATAGTCAGGGCCTGAATCCAAATCCACGAGGGCCGCTGCCACGCAATGGCGCCACCACATCGACGAATTCTTCCAGCAATGATCGTGTCTGGACCGGATCGATAATGTCCTCGATAACGAAAGCTTCGGCACTACGAAAGGGAGAAGTCAGTGCATGAACCCGCTGTTCAATCTCCGCCCTCTTCGCTGCGGGATCATCGGCTGCTTCGATCTCACGCTTGTATGCCACCTCGAGGCCACCTTCTATAGGCAGCGAGCCCCATTGTGCGGAGGGCCACGCGTAGCGGAAATTGAATCGCCCGTCGCTTTGATGACCGCCAGCCGCCACGCCGAACGCTTTTCGAATAATGAACGTGCACCATGGAACCGAGGATTGAGCCACGGCAGTCAGCGCCCGGACACCGTAGCGCATGGCCCCCTCTTTCTCGGCATTCAGTCCTATCTGGAATCCGGGCACATCAACCAGGTTCACAACAGGCAAGTGAAATATTTCGGCGATATCGAGCATCCGGATGAATTTCTCGGATGACTGCTTATCCCATGCGCCCCCGTAATAATAGGGATCGCTGGCAAACATGACTACTGGCCAGCCGCTTATGCGCGCCAGGCCGACGATTAATGAGCGCCCCCATTTGCTTCCAATTTCCATGAAAGAGCCCTGATCCACCAAGGACTCTACGATCGGACGCATCTTGTATACCAAGCGCGACTCCGACGGGATAGCTGAACGCAGCCAGTTGTAATCCGCCGATGCCGGCGGCAGGGGCTGCGCACGCGGGGCCTCTTCATGCACGGAGCGCGGAAGATAAGAAAGGAAACGACGCGCACGATCGAAGCCCTGTTCCTCAGTAGCGACCTCGTCATCCACCACGCCATTGCGTGCGTGTATGGTGCTTCCCCCGAGCTCATTCTTGTCCAATACCTGGCCGATGCGTGCCACGACCGGAGGCCCTGCTATAAACAACTGCGACGTGTTCTTGACCATCACCGAATAGTGGCTGGTGGCCACCCGGGCGGCCCCAAGGCCGGCGACGGAACCCAAAGCCAGCGATACCACAGGCACCGTGGCAAGGTTTTGCGCCATGGCAGGCCACATCCGCAACTTGGGCAGCAAGGAATACCCTTTCGTCTCGATGTTTTTGACCGACCCACCACCACCAGTGCCGTCGACTAGCCTGACCAGCGGTAGGCGCAGGTCACGCGCCATGCATTCGGATGCCAGCAGCTTGTCCCCGACCGCGCCGTCGTTGGCGCCGCCCCGGACCGTGAAGTCATCGGCGGCAACGACAATGGGGCGGCCTTCCACACGCGCACGGCCAGTAAGAAAATTGGATGGCGTCAGATCGACCAGTGTGCCGTGCTCGTCGTATTCTCCGCTGCCTGTCAGCGCGCCCACTTCCCTGAATGAACCGGGGTCCACCAATCGTTCAATGCGCTCACGCACGGGCAGCCTGCCCATCCCGCGATGCCGTTCAACTTTCTCGGGCCCGCCCATCTTTTCCGCCAGCTTTCTGCGTAGCGCAAGTTCATCCAGCTCTTTCTGCCAAGACATCCAATACTCCTCAATACAAAGATTCGGAACGAAGGCGCAGGGATCTCCGCCACCGTGCCGGCCACTGTTCCTCTTGGTTCTACTTCTCTATCTTGATATTTGCGCGCTGAATCAGCTCTTGGTTCTGATCCAGTTCAGTTTTGATTTTTTCGACAAAACCTTCGGGACTTTGCGTCAGGACGTTGCCTTGCGCCATCAGTTTCTGCTGGATTTTCGGGTCCTTTGCGACTGCCGCAATCTCTGTGTTGAGACGATCAACGATCTCTTTCGGCGTTCCGGCAGGTGCAAATGTGCCTACCCAGAATGAAATATCAAAATCGGGATAGCCTTGTTCGGCCACCGACGGGACATCGGGCAGATCGCGCCAGCGCTCTTTGGTCGATACCGCCAGGGGCTTGAGCTTGCCCGATTTCATTAATGGCACACCCGAGAGCGTATCGAACCCGTAATCGATGTCGCCCGCCAATAGAGCGGCTTCCATGGGCGCCGCCCCGCGATAAGGCACGTGCACCATCTCGGTTTTGGACATCGATGCGAGCTGCGCGCCGGCCAGATGCATCAGATTGCCATTTCCGGCCGATCCGTAAGTGATGCGGCCCGGGTCCTTGCTTGCTGCCTCCACCAGCTCCTTCAATGAGGAAATCGATGACATGCGCTTGTTTTCTGGATTGATCGCCAGCACAAACGGCACAGAAACCACCGTGGATATGGGCGCGAAATTTTTCAATGGATGGTATTGCAGATCCGAGTAGAGCAAGGGATTGACAGTGATCGAACTGGAATTGCTAACCAGAAGCGTATAGCCGTCGGGCTTGGCCTGAGCCACGGTACGCGCCGCAATCGCGCCGTTGGCGCCTGTTTTGTTGTCAACCACGAAGGTCGTTCCCATGCGCTGGGACAACCCTTCCCCAATAATGCGCGCTACGGTGTCGATGGTGCTTCCAGGACTGAAACCTACAACGAGTTTTACCGGTTGGTTTGGATAGTCGGCTGCGTGCGCCGTGACACCTATCCCGGCCAATGCTGCGAACAAGCTTGTAACGGCGATTTTCTTGAATAATTTCATTCTTGTCTCCTGCCTCATGCAAAGGTTCGTTGATATTTATAATATGTTCTGATAGACAGAACATTCGTTCCATTTTATAGGTCACATCAACACATTGTCAATAAAGTGAGGCGATCGGACGCCGCCTATTTGTGGATAAGGATTACGGCAGTGTCTAAGATGGGCCGGACGCTAGCGAGCGCCGATCGTTTGACCTAACCGGCGCGAAGGCGGAGTATCATGCATGCTCCAGCACCGAAAATTTCCAATGCCGTTCAAACGAAAAGCTCCTGTTCAGGCGTCCTCACTCACGGGAAGCCGAAAAGTAATCGGCACACGCTTGCACGCAACTCGCAGAGGGTCAGCAAGACACCTGCTGACTCGCTCTCAGCTGCAAGAAAGCATGATCGTGGCCACGCCTCCACCGCTACGCAATGCCTGTGTCGCCGGCTTCCAGGCGGCAATCACCATACTGATCGCGCTTGCCGTGACGCATCTGTCGCCCTGGCCGCAGCTGGTCGGCTTCCCCGCTCTGGGCGCCCTGGCCGCATTATTCGGACGTTACGCATCGCTGCAACGGCGCAGGCGTATCGTGTTCATCTGCGGCGCCCTTTTGACGGCAGGCGTTCTTGTTCCCTCATTGGTTTCGTTCGCCGGAGCCAGCTCTGTGGCAATGGTGCTCGTGCTGGCGCTGAGCGCCGGGGTATTCACCATAGCGGTCTCAACCTGGGGATTGGGCGGACCGGGGGCCGTCATTTTCGTGTTCGCGGCGGGTGCGGTGATGGGCCCGGTCGACGCATGGCAGACTGTGATCGAGCGTACTGTGGCGACCGGATCCGGAGCGCTGCTTGCCTTTTTAATATGCACATTGACGGATCGCCTGCGGTCACACGAAGCCGCGAGTACAGCAATTCCGGCCGTAAAGCCGCCCCCGATGCCGCACCAACTGGTTGTCGCCGGAAGGATTACCTTGGGTGCCGCCATCGCGGCGGGCATTTCCCATGCGGCTGGCTGGCATTATCCGGCATGGGCCGCCATAGGCGCCACGGCCGTGATGCAAGGGACGCACCTGCATGTGACCATGAATCGTTCTTTACAGCGCATGGCGGGGACGGTTGCAGGCGCCTGTATCGTATGGGCCATCCTGGCACAGGACCCGGATTTCTGGGTCATGGCCGCGGCCATCGTTCTTTTCCAGTTCATCACCGAAGTCGTCATTGGCTATAACTACGCCCTGGGGCAGATCACGATCACTCCGATGGCCTTGCTGATGACTCACCTGGCGTCGCCTGTGGCCGCGTCCAACATGCCGGTCGAGCGTGTACTTGACACCATTGTGGGCGCGGCACTGGGTATTGTGTTTGCCTTGATTTTTTCCACCGTGGATGATCGGGCCTATTTGGCCAGGCGCCGCGCCAAAATGCGGGCCCGGCGTTAAACAGATATAAACACGCTGTAGTTTCCCAGGCCCCGCCTACCCTAAAACGCCATCGAGCAAGAGGTAGCCGGGCAGCCAACCGGTCAGGATGCCCTGAAGAATGGCCAAGACTCCAGTCACCCTCGCGATGGGCTTCTGCATAGCCAGCAGCAGAAAGAACAAGAACCAGAGTATGGCCCATGCCGCCCAGTTCAAGCCCAACCAGATCGCCCAACCCGTGGTCGCGTCTTGCAGCGTGGCCAGAGAAACGGGGATGATAGTGATTGCGACAAAAAGACTGAACCACCCCAAACCGCGGCCATCCGCGCCGTTGAACCGGTTGAATGCCACCCATAGATAGGTGAACGAGAACAATAGCGTAAGCGCTGCCGCCTGGATGGAACCGGCATCGGCCCCGGGTCCGAAGGCAAGTTGCAATGCGACCAGCAGGGTCACCCCTCCTGAAAAGACGTTGATGACCCATATCTCCTTGTCACCAATGCGATTGAGCAACCACAGCCCATTGAGACTGAGCACGGCACCGACATAAAGAAGAGCAAGACCTAAGAGCATGGTGACTCCTTTGTTTCTTGAGTTCAGATGATTTTTAGTGGCTGATCATCCAGGGACGTTTATCGGGAAAAGATCTTGCCTCGTTGGCGCCGACCGAAGCCGCCTCGGCCGTCTTGGCCGATGAGCAGCACCTGCACCCGGAAGAATGCAATTTATTGGCGTAAGCTTTGGAGCTTACCGGCTCGTGCGATGCTTTCTCGTTTACAGCCATGGCGTGTCGCCTTTCGCCTCCCATGATGGCCAGCCGTGGCGCGTTAAGAAGAAGCCGCAATGACGGTAAAGTGCAACGGGGGCAGCCCACAGCAGCATTACGCGCAGCAATACTGCTGAACGCCTCGAACGGACCGCACTCTTTGCAAACGTAATCGTATGTGGGCATGATCATCTCCTGTCAAAGATCGGGGGAAAGAGGCATGTCCGAGCTATCGAACTTCTGCGCCACGGGACCGGCGGATCCAGGGTTGATGTCAAAATCAAAGATTTGGGTCGGCAACCACAATGTGGCGCAAGAGTTTGGAATATCGACAACTCCGCTGATATGCCCCTGAACCGGCGCCGTTCCAAGGATGGAGTACGCCTGCGCGCGGCTATAGCCGAATTTGGTCAAGTACTCAATGGCATTCAGGCACGCCTGCCGATAGGCCACGTTCACATCGAGATAATGCTGTTTGCCTTGCTCGTCGACCGAGATCCCTTCGAAGATCAGGTAGTCGTTATAGTGCGGCGTGATGGGACTGGGCTTGAATATGGGATTCTTGATACCGTATGCGGCCATGCCGCCCTTGATTACCGAAACTCGCATGTGAACCCAGCCGGCCATTTCAATGGCGCCGCAAAAGGTGATTTCGCCATCGCCCTGGCTGAAGTGCAAATCGCCCACCGATAAACCGCCCCCATCGACATAGACGGGGAAAAAGATTTTTGATCCCCGCGACAGGTCTTTGATATCGCAGTTGCCGCCATGTTCCCGCGGCGGCACGGTGCGTGCGCCCTCGGCAGCAGCCTTGTCTCTTTGCGTCCCGGTAAGCTTGCCCATGTGCGCCGTTTTCTCGAATGGCGCGTTGGCGAGCGGCGGCACGCGGTCGGGATTGGTTGCAATAAGCCCGACTTCACGTTCATTCCAGTCTGCCAGCAGCTTGGGATCCGGCAGACACCCGATCAGGCCGGGATGAATCAAGCCCGCGAAGTTGACGCCGGGGACATGGCGCGATGAGGTGAACATTCCCTTGAAATCCCAGATCGACTTCTGAGCTTCGGGGAAATGATCGGTCAGGAAACCGCCGCCGTTCTTCTTCGAGAAGAATCCATTGAAGCCCCACATCGAGTCGGACTTGGCGCCTATATCGAGGAGCTCGACAACCAGCAGGTCGCCTGGCTCGGCGCCGCGCACACCAACGGGGCCCGTAAGAAAATGAACGATGGTCAGATCGATATCCCGAACGTCGTCCGCGCTATCGTTGTTCTTGATGTATCCGCCTGTCCAGTCGTACGTTTCAAGAATAAAGTCATCACCCGGCTTGACCCATGCGGCCATCGGAATGTCGGGATGCCAGCGATTGTGGACGTTTTCGTTTTCATACGGCGATTGATTCAAATCGACTTTAATCAGTGTTTCGGCCATGGTGATTTCCTCTCGAGTTTACGTTTGTGTGGATGTAACCCGGAGCTCCCAACGTTCACTATCCGGCCGTATTTGCAACATTGCAAAATCGCCTGGATATCGAGCTTCCTGGTGAGAATCATGTAGGCCAGGCACCTTAACTCCAATACGTTAATTAACGTACAAACATGCGCGCGGCGCATGGCCGGGCGAGGGTAAATCGCCTTGCGCAAAAAATTCAATTCAGGTAATTTGGCTGCGCGAACTTGACACTCCAGCAATGTCACTACGCACCTCACAGCGGCCGATAGAATAAGTTCCTATTCCATGCGCAGCCAATGCCTCCACAAAAAATTTTCCGTATTCGACGCGAATACAACCGATGGGTTGCCAATGAGTCAATAGAAGATTATGCGTTGCGTTACACGCCACGAAGCTTTCGCAAGTGGTCGGAATGGCGTGTCGGCAACACGGCTCTTGGCGCCGCCTCCTTCCTCGCACTCGAGGCGATAGGCGCAGCCATGGCATTGAGTTATGGTTTTTCAAATACGCTCTGGGCCATCCTGATCGTAGCGCTCATCACGTTCCTGACCGGCCTGCCTATCAGTTACTACGCGGCGCGATACAACATCGACATGGATCTGCTTACGCGCGGCGCCGGCTTCGGGTACATGGGGTCCACCATCAGCTCGCTGGTCTATGCGAGCTTTACGATCATCTTCTATGCGCTCGAGGCGGCCATTATGGCCGTGGCCTTGCAAATGTGGATTCCCTGGCCGCTCAGCGTCTGGTACATCATTTGCGCCCTTGTCATCGTGCCCTTCGTTGCGCGTGGAGTCACCCTTATTTCCCGCCTGCAGATCTGGAGTCAGCCTTTATGGGTGGTGTTGTTGATAACCCCTTATGCCGCCATTCTGTGGAAACAGCCGGAAGCCTATTCGGCGTTCACCCAGTTCGCCGGAACAATCTCAAAAAGCAGTCAATTCGATCCGGTCATGTTTGGCGTAGCCGCCACGGCGGCCTTTTCTCTCGTTGCGCAAATCGGTGAACAAGTCGACTTTCTGCGATTCCTTCCAGAACGGAACAAGGCCAACAGAACAAAATGGTGGGCCGCAGTTATATTGGCCGGGCCGGGGTGGATCGTGCCGGGCGCACTCAAGATGCTGGGAGGCGCCTTCCTGGCGCATCTGGTGTTCGAATCGGGAAGATCGGCCACCAGTGCGCTGGAACCGACACAGATGTATCTACTGGGTTTTTCATTCGCCTTCAGCGATCCGAAATGGATTTTTGCCGTAACCCTGCTCTTTATATTGGTGTCCCAGGTCAAAATAAATCTGGTCAATGCCTATGCAGGTTCGTTGGCCTGGTCGAATTTTTTTGCGCGACTAACGCACAGCCATCCCGGACGAGTCGTTTGGCTGGTCTTCAATTGTCTGCTGGCCCTGCTGCTGATGAACCTTGGAGTGTTCGAAGCGCTGGAGAATGTGCTGGGTCTCTACAGCAACGTCGCCGTAGCCTGGGTGAGCGTGCTTGTGGCCGACCTCGTGATCAACAAGCCGCTGGGCCTGAGCCCGAAAGGTATCGAATTCAAGCGTGCCCATCTCTACGACATCAATCCGGTGGGCCTGGGCACGATGCTCTTGGCCGCAATGGCCGGCATTGCGGCATTTTCAGGGCTGTTCGGTCCGGAATTCGCCGCATTCTCGCCTTTCATCACCATGGGCGTATCATTTCTGCTCTCCCCCTTGCTGGCACGGCTGACACGCGGCCGCTATTATCTTGCGCGGGAAACAGCGGCGGCCGGCGAACCGGCCGCCGGTTCGCCGGGGCACATGACTCCATGCACTGTGTGCGAGAACAGCTTTGAGTCCGAAGATATGGCGCACTGCCCTGTCTACGAGTCGACTATCTGCTCACTGTGCTGCACGCTAGAATCGCGCTGTCGCGATCAGTGTAAAAAGCAATCACGAACCGCAGAACAGGCACAGCAACTGTTGTCCAGGCTTTTGCCTGCTTCGCTATCGCATTTCGCCAGCCACAGGGTCAGCCGTTACATAGTGATCATGCTGACGCTGTGCACACTGGCAGCCATGGCGCTGGGGCTGCTCTATACCCATCAATTGGCGATTGCAACGACACTCCAGGCTCGCGAACTGACCGGCGGAGTTTTCATCAAGATATCCGGCGTATTGCTTATTATCATCGCGGTATCAAGCTGGCTGATAGTATTAGGAAGCGAAGGCAGGCATTTGGCTCAGGACGACCTGAACCGGCAGAACGAACTACTGCTGCGCGAGATCCAGGCTCACGAGCGCACGGATGCAGCGCTGCAAAAAGCCAAGGAAGCCGCTGAAGCCGCAAACCAGGCCAAGACCCGCTACGTGGCCGGCATATCTCACGAATTGCGTACCCCGCTCAACAGCATTCTGGGCTACTCGCAAATCCTCCTCAAAGGCGAACTGCTTGAATCCGCTCCTCGGGCCGCCATACAGACCATCCAGCGTAGCGGCGAACACCTGCTCGGACTGGTGGACGAATTGCTGGACCTGGCACGCATCGAGGCTGACCGGGTACGGCTGGAAATGGCGCCCGTGTCGCTCAGTGAACTTCTCGACGAGATATTGCTTATGGTCCGTCCACAAGCGCAAGCCAAAGGTCTGGCACTGTTTCATACCCGCAGCGGGGAAGTCCCACCTTACGTATTGGCCGACAGCAAGCGGCTACGGCAAATTTTGATCAATCTGCTGACGAACGCCTTGCGTTTTACCGATGAGGGGTGGGTGAAACTCCACGTAGAGTGCAGTCCGGGTTCGATATCGTTTGAGGTTGTCGACACGGGCATAGGCGTTGCCGAGCAAGACATGCATCGAATCTTCCAGCCTTTCGAACGTGGTGCAGTCGGCCGCCTGCGGGGCGAACCAGGTGCGGGACTGGGGCTCACCATTACCCAAAAACTGGTTCAGTTGATGAGCGGCACCTTAAACCTGCAGAGCACCCCCGGCAAAGGCAGCTCATTCGTGGTCAAGTTGCCCGCGATCCAGACAGACGCAGGCGAACAAACCTTGCACCGAGATGTCATAGGACATGTCGGTACCCCGCGCAGCTTGCTTGTCGTCGATGATCAAGCGGTGCAACGGCATATGCTGACCGACATGCTGGCACACCTGGGCTTTCAAGTCCGGGAGGCCGCCAGCGGCGAAGAGTGCATTGAAGCCGTAAAGGCGTTCTCGGTAGACGCCATCCTGCTGGACATCGGCATGGACGGGCTCGACGGGTGGGAAACCGCAAGACACCTGCGTACCGTCAGCCGTGTAGAGATGCCTATTATTTTCGTTTCAGCCTGCATATTCGAGAACGCCGACGAGAAATTCCGCCAGTTGGGATGTCAGGGACTCATTGCTAAGCCAGTCATCGAATCCGAGCTGATGCTGGCTTTGCGAAACCAGTTGGACGTGGAATGGATCTATGCAGATGCCTCCTCCCGGAAACAAGTTTTCAATATGGCGACGCGCCTGGCGTTTCACGGAGACACGCTGACTCAGCTATTGCAACTGACGCGCATGGGGCACATAAGCGGGTTGCGCAGCGCAATCGAGCATATTGCCGCGACAGAGCCGGAGCTTGCCGAATCCTGCCGGAATGCGAAACAGCTCCTCGATCAATTCGAACTTGGCGCGCTGGAACACGCCTTACTGGAGAACGAGCGTGATCTATCCCTTGTCTAGCAATCCAGAAGATAGCCTGATGATACTTGTTGTCGACGACGCGCCAGCCAGTCTGGGCGCGCTATATGAAACCCTGGAAACAGAAGGCTATACGGTGTTGATCGCGTGCGACGGAGATACTGCATTGCAACGACTTACCCATGTCACGCCGGACGCCATTCTGCTGGATGCAATGATGCCCGGCATATCGGGGTTCGATACCTGCCGGCGCATCAAAGCCAGCCCCGCAACCCGGCATCTTCCTGTGATCTTCATGACAGGACTCTCCGAAAGCGCGCATGTGCTCGAAGGGTTTGCTTGCGGAGCAGTCGACTATGTGTTGAAGCCGGTGCAGCCCCCCGAGGTGCTTGCCCGCCTGCATACACACCTTGGCAATGCCCGGGCCATCCGGTCCGCCCAGGCTGCGTTCAATGCCTACGGACTGGGCGTCATCATGCTCAACGGCAAAGGGATGATTTCCTGGAAGTCGTCCTATGCGGCCGAACTTCTGGCGCAATGTGGCATTGATGCAAACTCAAGCACAATGCCCGACGAGTGGTGGCCTAAAGAGTCGGGGGCGGTCACGATAAGCCATGGCGAGCGGTCCATGGCAAGAAATCTGGTGATACACAATATCGGCGCCGCCGGCATTAACGAGACCATGCTGCTGATTGAAGCCAAGGCTCGCCACAGCACCTTGCCGGCCCGCCTGGCCAGCGCCGCGTTGACGCCTCGTGAAATGGAGGTGCTTTCGTGGTTGGCCAAGGGGAAAACCAACCGCGATATTGCCGACATTCTCGACAGAAGTCCGCGCACCGTAAACAAGCATCTGGAACATATTTTCGAGAAACTGGGAGTGGAAACCCGCTCGGCCGCGGCAAACGTCTGGTCATGTCTGCTTGACGTAACGCCCGCTCTACCCGCAGAGGCGTTCTATAGCGCTAGCCACCGCAACACACCCTGCCCGGCCACACGACCGCTCGCAAAACAGGCCGTCAACAAATAACCGCCTGTTGGCGCTTCCCAATCCAGCATCTCGCCCGCACAAAAAACGCCCGGCATACCGCGCAACATCAGATCGCGGTCCACGCCATCGAAGCGCACGCCGCCTGCGGTACTGATTGCCTCGTCCATAGGGCGCATACCGCGTAGACGCACGGGCAAACGCTTGATCGCCGCTGCCAGGGCGTCAGGTTGTTCGAAGATGTCTTTGGGCATGCACTCGCGCAGCAACCCGGCTTTGACGCCGCGCAAGCCCAGGCGGCCATCGAGGTGACTGGACCATGATCGCGCGCCGCGTGGTCGCGTCACTTCAGCCAATACCCGGGCCGTATCATGCGCGGGCAACAGGTCGATATGCAGTACGGCAGTTCCGTTCGCGAGCACCGCAGCTCGCAAATCAGCCGACCAGGCATAGATCAAGCCGCCTTCCAGGCCATCCTGCGTCACCATGCATTCACCCCGGCGCATCGCCGTGCTGCCTTCGGGCGCCATCGCTATTGATTTCAGGGGCTGACCGGCAAAACGCTGGGCAAAATAAGGACTCCAGTCCACCTGAAAGCCGCAATTGGACGGAAGCAATGGCGTCACGGCCACGCCCTGCTGCTCAAGAATGCCCAGCCATGCGCCGTTGGATCCCAGGCGAGACCAACTGCCGCCACCAAGCGCCAGGACGACGGCATCCGCTTTCCGCGTCACGCTGCCTTGTGGCGTATCAAGCCGCAAAGCGCCGTCATCCGTCCAGCCCCGCCACACATGGCGGGCGTGCACTTGCACACCGCTGGCGCGCAATCTCTGCAGCCAGGCACGCAGCAGCGGCGCGGCTTTCATTTCGTTCGGAAACACGCGGCCCGAAGATCCTACGAAGGTTGCGATGCCAAGTTCAGCAGCCCATTGCCGCAAGGCTGCAGCGTCGAATTGCTCGAGCCAGGGCGCGACCTGCTCGACTCGGGAGCCATAGCGCGACAGGAAGGCGGCCGGCGGTTCGCTGTGAGTAAGATTCAGGCCGCCGCGGCCAGCCAAAAGGAATTTGCGCCCGACCGACGGCATCGCATCGTAGATATCGACACGCACGCCGGCGGCGGCCAGTGTTTCAGCCGCCATTAATCCAGCCGGCCCACCGCCGACAACGGCTACGCGAAAAGAAGACATGAGAGAGAGAAAAAAGCCGAGCCCAGCAACAGAAAGACGTACGGTAGCACAAGCCGATGCCGCTTCCGGCGCCGCAGCACATGGTCTCCACTCACGTGTGCACACCAGGCACATGAAGCAAGAAGTAACGAAAACGCCGCTGCGAACGCCAGATATTTCAGCGCGCTTCAAGTTCGCGGGCAGCGACTTGCGCATGTCGAATCACCTCGCTACGCTGGGTGCATCTATTCGAGTCCAGGGAACGATCACTATGAAATTACGCGTCTATTTCGGTCAGTTTGCGGCGGCCAGCCTGTTCGTAATTGCGATGGGAAGCCCTGCCTCGGCTTCTGATCGAACCAACAATACGATCATCGGAGCAGGCCTGGGCGCTGTTGCCGGCGCCTTGATCACGGATGGCGATCCACTGATCACGCTGGGTGGGGCGGCCGCAGGCGGCTTGCTGGGCAATGTATTGACTGAAGACCGCAGCGATCGCCGCCATCGGAACTGGGACCGCAATCGCGGCCATCACCGTGCGGAACGCCGCAATGTCAGGCAACGGTCACACCACGACCGCCGGGGCCATGGCCACCGAAACCACAGGTAAGCGGCTCACGAAACTTAGTCCACCCTAAGCCCCATGCGCCCGGTTAACAAGCCAAACCGCTCCATGTCCTGTCGGATCATCACCTGGAAATCCTGTGGACTGCTGACTGTGGTGTCGTAACCCAGCGCATGCAGGCCTTTCGCCATTTCGGGGCGCTGCACGATAGAAGCGATAGCACTATTCAGGCGTTCGATAATGGCGGTCGGCGTGCCCGCCGGCGCAAGCACACCATGCCATTGGTCCAGCGCGTATCCAGCCAGGCCTTGTTCGGCCACGGTGGGTACATGGGGCAACAATGGCGAGCGCTGAGGCGACGTCACAGCCAGTGCGCGCAGCGTTCCGGCCTTCAGGAACGGCAAGGCGCTCGAGGCCGTGACGAACCCCAACTCTACATTCCCTCCACGCACGCCGACCAGGGCGGGGCCACATCCGCGATAAGGCACGTGCAGCCACATTGCTCCGGTGCGCTGCAGCAGCATTTCACCCGCGAGATGCTGAGGCGTGCCGCTGCCGCAGGACGCATACGCCGGCGGCAGTGTATCCGGCCCGCCACCGCGGGCATCCAGGGCCTGGCGCATGGTTCGCCATGGCGAGTCCGACGCGGTCACCAAGACCGTCGGCACGAATGCCACATTGATTACGCCTGTCAGATCATTCTGCGGCGAGAACCCAAGACTGCGGTACACGCCCGGATTGATCGCATAGGTGCTATTGACGACCAGCAAGGTATAGCCGTCGGGTTTCGCCCGTGCGACGGCCTGCGCACCGATATTCCCGCTGGCGCCGGACCTGTTCTCCACCACCACCGGCTGCCCCAGGTCCCGTTCCAGGCCGGCCGCCAATCGCCGCGCCAGTAGATCAGTGCCGCCCCCAGGGGGGAACGTCACCACCATGGTGATGGGTCGAACCGGATACTCGATTGGCTCCGCAAGGGAAGCCGTGCCTGCGGCGTTGGCGGTGCATAATGCGCCGAGGCATAGAGACAGGAAGGCGGCGGCCCTATGCATAGTCGGCATCCAGGCCAATATCAAGAACCGGCGCGCTGTGCGTAAGCCAGCCGACAGCAATCAGATTCACGCCGGTTTGAGCAACGGCGGCAGCGGTTGCGGGAGTGATACGACCGGACGCTTCTGTTACCGCCTGGCCTGCCACGAGGCGCACCGCCTCTTTCAGAGTATCGAGCGACATATTATCCAGCAGGACGGCGTCTATACCGTAATCAAACCCCTCCTTCAATTGCGCCAGCGTGTCCACTTCCAGCTGAATGCGCACCATATGCCCCACACCGCCACGCGCGCGTGAAATAGCTTCACCTACACTTCCGGCCACGGCGATATGATTATCTTTGATCAACACAGCATCATCCAGGCCGTAGCGATGATTGCTGCCACCGCCGACCCGCACTGCGTACTTCTGGATGGCGCGCAATCCGGGCAGGGTCTTGCGAGTGCAGCTGACCCGCGTTCCATAGCCGCGGATGGCGTCGGCAATGGATGCAGTGGCTGTCGCCACGCCGCTGAGGTGTCCCAGAAAGTTCAAGGCGGTGCGTTCTGCGCTCAACATGGCGCGCGCGGGTCCCGTCAGGACTGCGATCACATCGCCGGGAGCCAGGCGGGCGCCATCTTCGCGCAATACCTGCATTTCTATATTCCCATCCATCAGCCGGAAGGCGAGCCGCGCCAGATCCAGTCCTGCCAGCACCCCGGCCTGCCGCGCTACAAGACGCATGTGCGCGCGCGCCGCCATGGGTATGATCGCGTCGGAAGTCAGGTCGCCCGCCCGTCCGAGGTCCTCGCACAGCGCGCTGCGCACCAATGGTTCCAGGATTACTGTCGGCAAAGGCGGGACTGCCGATGCCGACGCATTGGCATTGTTTTCCAGTTGGATATTATTAATTATGCTCATTTCGAGTATTAAAAGATAAAAAAATTGATCGGAACTGCCAGAAGTCCACTCCGCCGCATCGCCCATTCCTGATGCAACACCAACCTCCTTATGCTAACTCTGAGCATAATAAGACGTCAAGCGGAAAATGCCTGGGACCGGCGCAACGTATGTCATGATGCGGCTGGCGTGGGTGGCGCCGCTTATTTTGCCAATGGCAGCTTACTGCCTGCAAAAGCGCGCTCCTGCAAGACATCGCCGCGAAACTGGAACAGCTTCGCGGGCCGCCCGCTAGCGCCCTGGGTCATCTGCCCCGTCTCTTCGACCAGGGCCTGCTGCTCGATAAACCGCCGGAAGTTCTGCTTGTGCAGGCGGCGTCCGGCGACTGCTTCGAATGCCTGCTGCAACTGCAGAAGCGTAAAGGCCGGCGGCATCAATTCGAAAACGACGGGCCGATACCGTATTTTGGCGCGCAAGCGCGCCATTGCGGTCGCCAGAATACGGCGATGGTCGTGCTGCATGGCGTCGCCTGGCAGCGGTTCAGCTAGCGGCAAGCCGGACCGACGAGCCGCTTCCGGAATCAGGCCGGCCTCGAACAGCAGTTCGTAGCGCTGCAGCACCATATCGTCGCTCCAGAAGGCGGCATCCAGGCTGAAAGCGTAGTCCACCCTGCCGCGGCGCTGACGCTTGGCGCCGGCCGTTGATGCAACGCGGCACCAGCGGTGCAAAGCCGGCAGGATTCGTTTTTCGATAATATCGGGGCACCCGTCGCGCCAGTCTTCCCAAGGAAAATAACGATACCAATCCTGCCACCCCACCGTGTCGATGGCGGGATTTTCGAGTTCCCGGGCCAGCCCCAGATAGCTGACCGAAATGATGCGCTGTCCTTGCTGGTTGGCCCGGTCGCCATCGGCAAATGTATAGAGCTGCTCGACATATCCCAGCGGATGATGCGTTTGCGTCTCCACCCACGCGCGCAGGCCGGCCTGCAGCGAGCGATGCGATGACTCGAACGGGCCGGCCGGCAAGGCATGCGCGCGATTCCGGGTCAGCACGCGCGGCTGCCCTTGTGTCACCGCCACCAGCACGGCAACAAGCTCGGTAGCAACCGCGTGGGCAGGCAATGCAAAGGAATGGTCCGGGGCAGATGACATGGCAGGCGCGAAAACCGTCATTATAGGAATATAAGCGGACAAGCTATGACGCTTTAATGCGCAAAGTACAAATCGTGCAAATGCTCCATATCAACGTCGCCCGCCCTTTGCGAAAGAACCACCTTGCCGCTTTGCATCAGATACACATGGTCGGCCACGCCCACGGCCCGGTGGGTGCTTTGTTCAACCAGGATAATCGTGCGGCCCTCACTTTTCAGGCGCGCCAGCGTCTCGAAGAGCTCGTTGACGACGACGGGAGCCAGGCCCAGCGAGGGTTCGTCGATAAGGAGCACGTCGGGATCGGACATCAGGCCCCGGCTCATGGCCAGCATCTGCGCCTCGCCACCCGACAAGGTACCTGCCAGCTTGCCGCGGCGCTCGCTCAGCCTTGGAAACATCTCGTATGCCCTGTCGCACTGTCGTCGAGCGCCGGCGCGGTGGCTTTTTGAGAAAGCGCCCAGCATCAAGTTTTCTTCTATGGTCATGTCCTTGAAAATCATTCGTCCTTCCGGGATCATGACCATGCCGAGATCGGGCATTTTCCAGGTCGGCGTACCGTCCAGGACTTTGCCGTCCAGGCGCACCGACCCTGCACCCAGGGGAATCAGGCCCATGATGGCGCGCAGCAAGGTCGTTTTCCCCGCACCGTTGGGTCCGATTATCGTGGTCAGTTCTCCCTTCCTGGCGCAAATCGACACATCCCACAAAATATTGATGGCACCATAACCGGCACGCACGTCTTCAGCTTCAATCATGCCGCCCCTCCCGTATAGCTTCTGACGACGTCCGGATCGTTGAACACATCATCGGGCGTACCCAAGGCAATGAGCCTGCCGAAATCCAGCGCAGCCACCCGATCACATAGCCGACTGATGGTTTCGATATCGTGTTCGATGATGAGGATACCCACGGAGAACCGCTCGTGCATGTCCTGAAGCATTTTCATGAAACGCCTCTTGCCGCTGGTTTCAAGGCCGGCAAGCACCTCGTCCAGCAGCAACAGTTTCGGATCGGTGCACAGGGCCTTGGCAATTTCCAGCGCCTTCAGCTCGGTCAGCGCCAGTTCCGTTGCGGCATTGCGTTGCGCCCGCCCTCCCAGATTGGTGAAGTCGAGCACCTCGTCAATACGCGCTTCATCGACACGCCCTGTACCAAAGCGCTGAGCAACGATCAGGTTCTCGCGTACCGTCAGCTCATGCAAGGGCTGGGGAATCTGAAATGTTCTCCCTATCCCCATGCGCGCACGCCGGTGCAACGGAACATTCAGCAAGTTCACCGAATCGAACGCAATGCGACCGGCCGAAGGCCTGACCAGACCCGACACAGCGTTGAACAATGTCGTCTTGCCTGCGCCGTTAGGCCCCACCAGTCCCAGCACCTCGTGTTTTTCAGTCGTCAACGTTATTGCGTCGACCGCGGTAAGGCCGCCGAAGCGAACGGTCAGCGCATCAAGCTGCAGCATGTTTTCTCCTGAAACTCCTGGACAGCAAGGGAAGCAAGCCGCGAGGACTGAAAATGATCATGGCAACGAGGATGCCGCCAAGTATCAGTTGATGTCCGGATGGAATAAGACTTTTGAACACCAGCTGATCGATCAGGTATACCGTGAGCGCGCCGACCAACGGGCCCATGATGGTTCTATATCCACCAAAAATAGCGGCAATGATAGGCAAGGTGACCCATACGCCATTGAAGGCATAGTCCGGTTCGAGAAAACTGATGTAGTGGACATTGAACGCGCCGACAACTCCGGTCATGAAAGCTGACACAAACAACATTGCGGCTTTGAGCAGAGTGCTGTTAACACCGACCACGCGCGTGGCGTCCTCGCTGTCATGCATCGCTTTCAAGGCAATGCCGTAGTAGCTGGACCGTATGGCTCGATAGCACAGGACAAAGGCCAGGATAATAGTAAGAATGATCAGATAGCTGCCTGTTTTTCCTGAGAAGTCCACGCCGAACACTACTGGAAAGGGACTAATGGAGGATAAGCCCCCCGAGCCGCCCGTGACCGATGACCATTCGACCGCAATGATCTTGAAAATATGCGCATAAGCCAGAATGGCCAGCGCAAAATAGGGACCCCGCAGGCGTAATACCGGCAGCATCACCACCGATGCGACAACGGCTCCGACACCACCCAGCAACAGGCCGACAACCACAGGAACGCCGGCCTCCGCAGTCAGAATGGCGGACACATAGGCGCCCACGCCAAAGAAAGCGGAATGACCGAAGCTGACCATGCCTCCCAGGTTGCCCAGCAGGGCCCAGGCCAACGCCACGCCGCCTATGACGAGCGCCGCAATGACGAGGCTCATTACATAATTGTTATGGCCCAGGACGAGCGGCACCCCGATATAGGCAGCCAGTATCGCTGCCAGCGCAATCTTGCCATGTTTCATCAGATGCTCCGTAAAACCTCAGCGTTCAAGCCGAGGAGAAAAGCAGCCCAAGCGATGGCTTGCACTGTATAAATAAACAGGCATAATAGCGGTGATACGCACACACCTATTGTTCTGCCCGAGCCGATTCTGTTGGCGCCTAAAAATCTGTCCAAAAAACACAAGACTTCCCGTTGCCCAACGCATCGGCCCTACGACTGATAAATCCTTGAAATAGCGATGAGCACAAAGGTTTACCGCTACCGAGTAAAGTCTCTGAACGGCCTGCTGAACCAGCAGGCGCAGGCGGTCAATTATGTATGGAATTTCTGTAACGACACCCAGAAGCATGCGTTGAAGTGGAATAAGAAGTGGCCCACTGGTTTTGACCTGAATGGTTTGACCTCCGGCAGCAGCAAACTGCTTGGTATTCATTCGGGCACGGTTAACGCGGTGTGCGAGCAATACGCCAGATCGCGCCAGCAATTCAATCGACGATACCTTCGCTACCGAGGCAAGCGTTCGCTGGGCTGGGTGCCGCTTAAAGGACGTGAACTCAAGCGCCAAGGCCAGGCTTTCCGGTTCGCCGGCAAGACCTTTCGCGTATTTCATTCGCGTGCGCTGCCCGAGGGCAAGATCAAGGATGGCACTTGCTTTGCCAGGGATGCCAAAGGAAACTGGTTTTTGAACATCGTTATCGAGGTGGCCGATGCAGCGGCGCGCCCGATTCAATCCGGCGTGGGCATCGATCTTGGCCTGGATACCTTTGCGGCGCTGTCGAGCGGTGAAAAGATTACGAACCCGCGCCACTTTCGTCAACTTGAAAGCCGGCTTGCTGTCGCGCAACGCGCCCGAAAGAAGCGGCAAGTGGCGAACCTCCATGCCCGGATCCGAAACGCGCGGGCCGACTTCCTGCACAAGCTGTCCATCCGTCTTGTGACGGATTTTGATTACATCGCCGTTGGCAACGTCAATGCCAAGGGTCTTGCCAAAACCAGGCTGGCAAAGAGCGTCAACGACGCGGCTTGGTCGTCCTTCAGAGACATGCTCCGCTACAAAGCGATAGCGCACGGGGCCACCGTTGAAGAGGTGAACGAAGCGTTTTCCTCCCAAACCTGTTCGAGTTGCGGCGCCTTGCCCGACTCGCGGCCTAAAGGTATCGCAGGTCTTGGAATAAGAGCGTGGCAGTGTAGCGATTGCGAGGCTATTCATGATCGTGATGTAAATGCCGCATTGAACATTCTCCGCTCGGGACGTCGAGCGCCAGTTGTGGGAATCCCCTGCCTTGAGGCAGAGGAGGACGTCAACCTCGCCTCCTTGCGGCACCAAACAAGCCGTTAGGCAACACGAACAGCACCAACAGAAACAACACCATTCCGACAAGCTCCTGCAGGGCCGAACTGGCCAAGGTAATCGTGAGCGCTTCCGCCAGCCCCAGCAGCACGGCGCCCACCAGCACGCCCGGAATCGATCCTATGCCCGCCAGAACGGTGATGATGAAAGCCTTGATGGTCAGCACATGGCCCAACGAAGGCTGGATCACGCCATAGCTGAATATGGCTACACCGGCAAATGAAGCGAGAATTCCCGCGATGACGAATGACACGAGTTCAGTGCGGCGCGGGTTGATGCCCATGAGGCGCGCCGCATCGCGGTTGCCCGCGACCGCACGCACCGCCCGCCCGTACCAGCTGCGGGAAAGCCACCACCACAATCCGCCCATCAACAAAACGCTGACCAGGAAGAACAATGGTTCGCTGCGCATGCTGTATAGCGGGCCGACGACAATCGCTTCCTGCAACCACGAGGAAGAGGTTGACTTGATGTCGGCCGACCAGATAAGCAAGATGGCGTTGGTCAGGATGACCCCTATGCCGTAGGTAAGGATCAGGGAATTGAGCTCGCGGTCCGTCTTGATCAGACTGACAAGGAAATACATGATCACAGCCGACAGGCAGACAATTACCAGAGCTACCGGAATTGCAAGAGCGGGATTCAGTCCGAACGATGACTCCACGGTATAAGCAACATAGGCGGCCAGCAGCACAAGCTCACCGTGCGCAAGGTTGATGATTTTCATCGTGCCGAACACCAGGGCCAGGCCAAGGGCGATCAAGGCATATGAGCCCCCCTGGAGCAGGCCCGAGTAAAGCGCCTGCAGTATCAGTTCAGTCATGATCGCATTACCATGGCACGCCCGGGAACTTCATTTCTGCTGTCGCGCCATCGGCCGGCCATACGATCTCGATGCGGTCGCCCTGATGCTGGCCCATGTGATGGACAAAATTCAGATTGTCGCCGTCGGTAAACTGAATACGGCCTATCAGCGTATTGCGGTCAGTGGCGGCCAATTCTTGCGCGATGCCGCCATTCTTGATGGTGCCTTTGTCCGCGGCCCGGGCGATGGCTTCGAATAGAATCATGGACTGCACATAGCCGAATTGCCCAAGGTAATCCGGCTCTTTGTTATAGAGCTTCTTGTAGGTGTCGGAAAACAGTTTTCCCTCTTCGGTCTTGAAGGTGGTCGGATAAGGCAGCAGGGCCGTGCCGTACACCTTGGGCATCAGATCGGGAAAATCGGCAGCCATTTTTGGCGTGGCCAGGGACCATACCCCTATCATGGCCTTCACGTCGGGCTTGAGCACCTTGGCGGCTCGCAGAATACCGACGTAGTCGTTCTCATATCCCACCATCAGTATTGCTTCCGACTTGTCCCGCAGCCTGACCTTGTTCACGATAGGCTTGAAGTCCGAGATGCCTGGATCGAAGGGATGCATGCTGACTTTCACGCCCTTGGCGGTCAGATCCTTTTCGACGTCTTCGGCAAGATGGGCAGTCGCTTCCTTGGTGGAATAAATGACTGATGCGGACTTTACTTTCATGTCGCCCAGAATCCCCACCATGGCTTTTTGGTAGCCTGCCGTATTATTGATGCGAAAGAACGTTTTATAGCCGCGTTGGGTCAGACTGTTATCGACGCCACCCGAGGTGATGTAGGGCAAGCCAAGCTTATTGGCCGCATCGGAAGCCGGCCCAATATTATTGGATCCATAGCCGCCCGTGAAAGCGACTACGCCCTGGGACGCCAGTTTTTCGACCGCGGCAATGGCTTTGGCGGGAGAAGACTCATCGTCCTGCGTCAATACCTTGATGGTGTGTTTGCCGTTGGTCTTGTTGAAGACCTCGACCGCCACGGAAATGCCTTCATGCATGCCCGTGCCGACGCGGGCCAGCGGACCTGTCAAGGGCTCTTGTTCGCCCACCAGAAACTCTTCGGCCCACGCGTTGCCGCCATGCATGGACAGCGCCAGGGCAAGCAGCCCGATACTTTTATAAAGTTTTTTCATTGTCTCTTTCCTCTTGGGGGATGTTATGGGCTCCGGATGGAGCCGTTTTTCTTGGCCTATCGGCCACCTGACCAGTCACTACGCTACATCGAGCTTTCCAATCTGCGGCGCACCGCTCAGTTGCTGCGACAGCTGTTTGAGCTGTCCCTTCAAAATCTTGCCGGTTGCCGCAGCGGGCATGGCGTCCATTACGACAATCTGCGCGGGCCGCTTGTATGCCGCCAGCAGCGGCTCGAGATATATCTTCAAATCGTCAGGCCCGATACTCTTGAAAGCGGGATCGAGCTCCACAAAAGCCACGACTTCTTCATTCCCGTCCTGCAACTGGCGCCCCACCACTGCGGACTGCACGACTGCCGGGTGCGAATTCAAGGCGGATTCGACTTCGATGGGATAGACATTGAACCCGGAACGGATGATCAGATCTTTCGTGCGCCCAACGATAAACAGCGCGCCGTCAGGATCGCGGCGCGCAATGTCACCGGTGTTCAACCATCCGTCGGAGTCGATGGCGGCAGCCGTAAGTTCGGGTTCCCTGTAGTAGCCTTTCATGACATTGGGGCCGCGCACCCATAGCTCTCCGGGTTCGCCCGCGGGAACGTCGACGCCGGCCGCATCGACGATACGGACATCGATGCCGGGGATCACCGAGCCTACCGAGGTGTCGCGGCGCGGCGCATCAATCCGGGTCTGGCTGATTGTCGGGGAGCTTTCCGTCATTCCGTAGCCGTTATGCAGGGTTCGCTTGAACAGGCGCTCGACGCTCTCTTTAAGCGTCGCGTCCAGCGGAGATCCGCCGACGTAAATAAAGCGCAATGATGACGTGGAAGGATCCCAGCCAGCGCAGTCGTGTTCGAGCAAGCGCGCATACATGGCCGGTACACCCTGGAATATGGTCAGACTGTCGTCGCGCACCGCGGCGATCAGCGCAGCGGGCGAAAAACGCGCGGCAAGATACAGCGACGCCCCCGCGTACAGGGTGCCCATTGCCACGGACGCCAATCCAAATACGTGCGTGATCGGCAGTACGCCGTAGGCGCGGTCGGCATTGACCAGGCCGCGCACCTGGCCGGACACTGCCGCAACGAAGAGCAAATTTTGATGGGTGAGCATCACGCCCTTGGGTTGGCCAGTCGTCCCGGTGGTATAGAGAAGCGCGGCAACCTGTTTTGCTCCATCGGCATCGACAGGCTCGGGCTTGCAGTCGGCGTTGACCGGCCCAATGGCAATGTCGCCCATGCCGTGCAGGTCCGTATTGAGCGCGCCCTGGCGCCGGGCATGAACACCGGCCTCGACAGATACTCCCACAGTGTAGACGGCAAGCCTTGCCTGGCAGTGTGTCTGTATGGCGTCGACCTCGGATGCCGACAAGCGGGCATTGACGTTGACCGCCCAGGCATCGATGCGCGCCGCTGCAAAAATCAAGACCAGTTGAGCAACGCAGTTCTCCGCCACGATCATCAGCCTGTCGCCGGGCCGAACGCCATGCCGGACCAGGAGCGCCGCCACCTGTTCAACGGCCTCGTCCAGTTGGCTGAAACTAAATTGCCGGCCGTTCTCCGACAGCGCTACCGCCTCTGGCGTCCTGCCGGCCCAATAGCGCGGAATGTCGCTCAACCGCTGTGGCAGGCCGGATAGCAAAGCCTGGACGTCCATCGTCGTCATACGGATCGCCCCATAGTCTTTTCCACAGCACGAACAAGCGCCAGCAGGCGTGGGCCGAGGTCGGTTTCCAGCTTGTCGTGCGGCAGCAGGTACGCCGGGCCGCCGCAGTTGAAGGCCATTTGCTTTTCGCCACCGACGCCGATCAGCGGCACGCCTACCGCACGGATTTCCGGCTGCCACTCGCCCATCGCTATACAGAATCCGTGGGCCTCATAGTGGGCAAACGCATGTTCGAGATCCGATTTGATGCGCGGCCAGCTTTCTTTGTCGGCTCGGCGAATCTCGTCGAGCACCCCGTCGCGCTCAGCCTGCGGCATACCGCAAAGCAATGCCTTGCCCATGGACGTCGTGGCAATGGGAATGCGGGATCCTACATCGAGGCGCAAGGTGACCCGCGCGCTGCTGCGGCATGTCTCGACATAGATCATGCCAAGGCGGTCGCGCACTCCTATGGCGACCGACACACGCGAGTATTCCGCCAGATCCTGCATAGCCGGCCGCGCGACATTGCGCACATCCAGATTCGCCAGCATGGAATAACCCAGGCCCAATACACCCGAAGCAAGCAGATACTTGCCCATGCTTTCGGAATATTCCAGGTAGCCAAGTTTCTTCAGGGTATGGGTAAGCCGCGACACAGTGGGCTTGGGAAAGCCCGTCTCGCGCGCCAGGTCGGCGTTGGTCAAATATGCCTTGCCAGGCTGAAAGCAACGCAAGAGTTCCAGCCCTCGCGCCAGCGCGTTGACGAACTGGCGGTCTGTGTTTTTTTCATCGCCGTCCCCAATGCGTATTTCGTGACTCATCTATGTGTCTCCTGCCACGAGCATACCGTTGCAATAATGGTTGCAGTTCTTGTGACGTGTCATTCTGTCATGCAGGAATTAAAAGGGTCAAATTTTTCGAAACAGTCGTTCGCCAGGCGAAATAGCAGGCATTGAACAGGCTATCTGCCTAGGCTCCATTCCGCTCAGTGCCGGACATCGCCGTGGTGTGGCGATGCCGAAATCCTATCGCCACTTGGCCATAAAGTATTAGACGCCTCCCTTGCTACTTCTCTATGATCGGCAAAAGAGCCATAAACATGGAGACAACAATGAAAATCCGGCATCTGACGCTCTTGAGCGTCGCAACCATACTCGGCATGGCCACAAGTACGGCGCAGACCGCTACACAGCCGGTAAAGATAGGCGTACTCGGCGATCTGAGTTCGATCTATTCCGCAATCGGCGGAAAAGGGCTTATCGACGCAGCCCGCATGGCGATTGAAGACTTCGGCGGCGAGGTATTGGGCAAGCCCGTCGAACTGGTCTATGCCGATACCCAGAACAAAGTGGACATCGCATCAAACCAGGCGCGGAAGTGGTTCGACACCGAGCACGTCGACATGGTCACCGACCTGCCTTCCTCCGGCCTGGCCCTGGCGGTCAGCATGCTGGGCGAGGAAAAGAAGAAAATCGTCCTGGTTACCAGCGCTTCCACATCCGACTTGACGGGCAAGAATTGTTCGCCATACACCGTTCACTGGACCTACGATACCTATGCGCTGGCCCGTGGCACGGGCGCCGCCGTCATGAAACAAGGCGGCGACTCCTGGTACTTCATCACCGTCGATTATGCCTTCGGCAAGGCTCTGGAGCGAGACACGACCGAGGTGATCGAGGAAATGGGCGGCAAGGTCCTCGGCACGTCGATACACCCGCTCGGCGCACCCGATTTCAGTTCCAATCTGCTGCAGGCGCAAAGCTCGAAAGCCAAGGTGGTTGCCATCGCCAATGGCGGAAACGATGCCATTACCACGATCAAGCAGGCATCAGAGTTCGGCTTGGGCCGGGGCGGGCAGAAGATCGCTTCCCTGCTTACGTTTCTTACCGACATCAAGTCGATCGGGCTGCCCATTGCGCAGGGTCTCTATCTGACCGAATCGTTTTACTGGGATCAGAACGACAAGACGCGTGAGTGGTCGCAACGCTTTTACAAGCGCAACGGCACTATGCCCACGATGACACAAGCCGGCACTTACGGAGCCGTAATGCACTACCTGAAGGCCGTCAAGGCCGTCGGTTCGAAAGATTCCGACAAGGTGATGGCGCAGATGAGGGCTACGCCCATCAACGACTTCATGACTACTAACGGAAAACTGCGCATAGACGGTCGCGTGGTACGCGACATGTACCTGTACCAGGTCAAGACCCCGCAAGAGTCCAAGGGCGAATGGGATCTCTACAAGGTCATCGGCACCACGCCAGGCGACCAGGCCTTCCGTCCGCTCGACAAGGGCGGATGCCGGCTGGTCAAGTAAGAGTTCAACCGATCAACTCAATGACGAAGCAAGACCATGATCAGTTATGAAGTCCGGGAATTCGGCGCTCCCCTGGCCTATGCAGAACGCCCCGCTCCGATTCCCCAAGGCGGGGAAGTTCTTCTCAAAGTTCTGGCTGCAGGTGTCTGCCACACCGACATCCATACTTGGCACGGATTCTATGACTTGGGCGGCGGCAAGCGCCTGACGATGGGAGATCGCGGGGTCACGCTTCCACTGACCCTGGGCCACGAAATCGTCGGCGAAGTGGTCGCTCTGGGCCCCACCGCCTCGGGAGCAGCCATCGGCCAGCGCTCACTCGTATATCCGTGGATAGGTTGCGGCGCCTGCAAGGTTTGCCGTCGAGGAAAAGAACAACTCTGCCCCACGCCACGGTTCCTGGGCATATTCCGCGCTGGCGGCTACAGCGACCACGTCCTGGTGCCCGAATCAAAATATCTGGTGGACATCGGAAGCATCCTGCCGGAGCATGCCGCGCCGTATGCCTGTTCCGGCCTGACTACCTTCAGCGCCATCAAGAAGGTCGATCCCGATGTGCTGCGGGACGAAAAAATCGTGGTCGTGGGCGCGGGAGGCCTGGGCCTGATGTGTGTCACGCTGCTTAGGGCTCTGGGCAGCGCAGGCGTGATCGTGGTCGAGACCAACGCTGCACGGCGTGCCGCGGCAATCCAGGCGGGCGCTATCGAGGCCATAGACCCGACCGTTGCGGATGCGGCCTCCGCGATCAGGCAGGCCGCCGGGGGGTCCGTATGGGCGGTGATCGATTGCGTAGGCTCAGCCCACACCGTGCAGATGGCGCTCGACCTGCTGGTCAAAGGAGGTCAACTGATACAAGTCGGCCTATTCGGCGGCGAGATTGCCTTGTCGACGCCGATAATCCCCATCCGCGCCCTGAGCATTCATGGCTCATACGTGGGCAGCATTGCGGAATTGCAAGAACTGATGGCTTTGGTGCGCACGCAGCGCATTCCTCCCATACCAACGGCCTGCCGCCACCTGCACGAGGCCGAAGCCGCCTTGAACGAGCTGGAGCAGGGAAAAGTGACGGGACGACTGGTCCTGCAGCCGCAGGCCGGCCGGCCTTCAGCAGTACCGACTCCAGAGGCAAGCGATGAGATTCGATAATTCCTATGCGATGACGATAGACGGAAGTCCGGTAACGTCGTCCGAAACGTTCGCGGTGGTCAATCCTGCCACGGAACAGATTATCGCCCAGGTTCCCGACGCCTCACGCGCACATCTCGACTCCGCCGTCGCGGCGGCCCGGCGCACATTTGAAGGCTGGAGCGCCACGCCTTTGGAGCAGCGCCAGGCGCTTCTGCGCACAATGGGAGAACTGCTGTCCGCACACAAGGCCGACTTTGCCGCCCTGTTGACCCGGGAACAGGGCAAGCCCCTGCCCGATGCCGAGGCGGAAATTGGACGGTGCCTGCACTGGCTGCGGGAAACGGCAAAGTTCGAACCGCCGGTTCATGTCCACGCGGACAACAGCGAAAGACATATAGAAACGCGGCACGTTCCCATAGGTGTCGTTGCCGCGATTTCGCCATGGAACTTTCCCATGACGCTTGCCGTCTGGAAGATTGCGCCGGCGCTGCTAGCCGGAAACACCATTGTGCTGAAACCTTCGCCATACACGCCGCTGACCTCACTCAAGCTGGGAGAATTGATGCGCGACGCGCTGCCGCCTGGGGTGTTCAATGTTATATCCGGATCCGACCGCCTGGGCCCCTGGCTGACCGAACACCCGGGTATAGACAAGATCGCTTTTACCGGCTCGACTCCCACCGGCAAGGCCATCATGCGCAGTGCATCGGCAACCCTGAAACGGGTGACTCTTGAACTGGGCGGCAACGATCCGGCCATAGTACTGGCGGATGCCGATATCGAGGCTTGTGTTCCACGCCTGTTCTGGGCGGCGTATGCCAACAACGCCCAGTTCTGCCTTGCCTCGAAACGCATGTATATCCACGAAAGCATCTATGACCGGTTTGCTGCCGCGTTTGTCGAATATGCTCGCGGCATCCCTATGGGCGACGGCGCGATTCCCGGTACGCGTATCGGTCCCATCCAGAACGAGGCGCAGTTCAATCGCGTTCGGCAACTACTCCACGACACTAAGGCGCAGGGTGGCAAGTTTCTGCTGGGCGGCGAGGTTCCAGAGGGCAAGGGCTACTTTATTCCCGTGGCGGTGGTGGATAATCCGCCCGACGACTCCAGGGTAGTGGTCGAGGAAGCATTCGGACCCGTCTTGCCGCTACTCAAGTTCACTGACGAGGCCGAGGTCATACGCCGGGCCAACGACAGCATTTTCGGGCTGGGCGCCTCGGTTTGGGGTAAAGACCTGCGGCATGCTCGCCGGATAGCCGACAAATTGCAGGCCGGAACGGTGTGGATCAACACCATACACGAGCTTTCGCCCGGCTATACCTTTGGAGGACACAAGCAGTCAGGCCTGGGCACCGAGAACGGCCTGGAAGGCCTGCTGGAATATACCAACGCCAAAACCATCGTGACCAACCGCGGCGCAATAAGCTGCCCGTAATGAGCGTCATTGTTGGCCGGTCAATACCGACCTGAGCTTGATCGCGGCTTGCGACAAGCCATCGCGCCGGGAGGCCAGCGAAACCGTCAGACATGACCGCAGCGGCGCATCGCTCAAGGCCAGAAACTTGACCTGGGGCGACGTATAGGCGGCGATGACACCCGGCACCAAAGCCACGCCCAGGCCGCTGCCGACCAGTCCGATCATGGTTTGCGCCTGAGTCGCCTCCTGCGCCAGCCGGGGCGCGAAGCCCGCGGCATTGCATGCTTTATCGACGGCTGCGCGCAAGCCGGGCACATAGTCTTGCGAGAAGAGTATGAAAGGCTCATCACGCAATTCGCCCAGGGCGACACGCCTGCGTCCGGCCAACGGATGCCCTTTCGGCACGGCCGCAATAAGGTCGTCGGCCTGGATATCGGTAATGTCCAGATCGGCAGCGTCGTCCACCGACGTCCGCACAATACCGATATCCAGTTTGCCGGCGCGAAGCTTGTCCAGCGTGCTGACCGTTGTTCCTTCGACAAGCTCGAGTCTGGCACTGGGATACAAGGCGAGAAAACGCGGCAGATTCTCGGGAAGCAGGCTGTAGGCTGC
Organism: Pseudomonas sp.; assembly: GCA_036675275.1. Classification (GTDB taxonomy): domain Bacteria; phylum Pseudomonadota; class Gammaproteobacteria; order Burkholderiales; family Burkholderiaceae_B; genus Pollutimonas. Next base: position 105,761 of record JAKFFG010000025.1, read on the forward strand.
CGAACCGACAAACCCAAGTCGCACCAGACCCAATTCACCCAGTGCAGCCATGCGCGCGCTTTGCCGGCCCTGCACCGCATGGCCCAATGCGCCCCGGGCATCAGCCAGGAACGCCTCGCCAGCCGCCGTAAGCGCGACTCCGCGGTTGCCCCGCACAAACACCTGCACGCCCAGGGCCTCTTCCAGCTTGCGTATTGAGACCGAAAGGGCCGGCTGGGCAGTAAAAAGCCTGCTGGCCGCGCGACGATAACTGCCGGCTTCCGCTATGGCCACAAAGTGACTTAACTGGCGCAATTCAAAATTGACCATGCCATACTCCTGTGGGTTTGAAAAGGTATTGCCCATGCTGCCCGATCAAGAGGCCGGCTGTCTCTGCATTTGCGGAAGACGTACTTTTTCAAAAGCGAATTCGCCGTCGAGAAATCGGCCAATACAAATTGATATATATTAAGTCAGATTGTTTGTCCTGCTCAGCCCCATCAAGGAATGCCATGCGGCTACGGCTTTCGTCGGTCAGTCTTCGTATACGGTTGTTATTGCTTATTCTGGCAGCGCTGCTGCCGGCGGTTGCCATGCTGGTCTATCAGGGCATGCAGGATCACAAGCAGGCACATCAAAGCCTGGCACGTGAAGCAGAGTATGTGGCACAGCAGATCGTTACGTTTTCCAAAGAGACATTTCCCAAGCCTGACCAATACTTGGCAAACCTGTCCTCGGTACCCGAGCTGCAGCAATCGGGTCCCGTCTGTGACCAGCTCCTTGCTTCTACGCTGAAAAGCTCATATTCACTGGACAACGTGCTGATCATACAGCCGGATGGCGACGTTGCATGCTCTGGAATACCGCTGAAGGGGCCCATGAACTTGTCGACACGGCACTATTTTCGACGAGCCATGGCGAGCAAGGCCTTTGCCATTGGCGACTTGCAACAAAGCCGCAAAGGACCTGAGCCGCTGATCGTATTCGCCTATCCAATTCTTGATGACAAAGAAAACGTAACGCGTGTTCTGGCGCTTGCCGCAGACCTGTCATGGCTTAATGACTCTTTGGGGCGGGCCCTCAAGAGTTCCGGCCGCTTCATTGGCGTCGCCGCCAGCGTGGTGGATTCCAACGGCTCCCTGATTGCCGCCGCACCGCATGCGGACTATGTGGGCCGGAGGGTGCCTGATTGGGACCCCACCACCATGCAACTGAATCGCGCAAAAGTACTGACGAGAAACGAGACATGGCTCGATAAGATCCATAGGACGACTACCTATTTGCCTTTGTACACATCAGAGACGTCGGTTTTATATCTGAAGGTCGGTCTGCCGTCGGCCGAACCTTTGGCCCAGGTATGGGCAAAGAGCATGCGTGATTTTGCCTTGGTGGGAGTGGGCTCCCTGCTGGCGTTGATAGCCGCATGGTCCCTCAGCAATTGGCTGGTGTTGAGGCCTCTGAGCATTTTGAACCGTACGGCGACAAAACTTGGCCAGGGTGTCATGAGCGCCCGAACAGGCCTGCGCGGCAGCGGCGGAGAAATCGGCGCATTGGCCCATCAGTTCGACACCATGGCCGAGCAGCTTCAACACCAGCACGATGCACTGCTGCGAACCGGACGCGTGCAGGCCGTTCGTAGCGCCACCAGCAGCGCCATGCTGCGCGCGCATACCGAGAAAGACCTCCTGGCGGATATATGCCGCGTAATCCAGCAAATCGGCGGCTATGAGCTGGCATGGGTGGGCTATGCCCCGATCAACCCGGCGGACACCTTGATCGCTCAAGCTCACTGTGGCGTCAGCGACGAACTCATGGCCGGTTTCTGTCGCACGCCGTGGAACACAGAAGCGTCTGATCCGGGCCCGGTTACCAAAGCAATACGGATCGGCACCGTGCAAGTCATGCAGGACCTCTCCACACCGGGCCTGCAAAGCCTTTGGAGAACGCTGGCATTGGCCCGGGGTTGCGCATCCGCCATAGGCCTTCCCATATCCGTGGAACACCGGGTCATCGGCGCCCTGGGTATTTTCTCTGGCGACCCCCAGGCGTTCGGCCGTGACGAAATCGAATTATTGACTGCCACGGCCAATGACGTGTCTTTCGGAATATCGGCCCTGCGCACGACTATCGAAGTACGCCGCAGCCAGGAGTTCCTGGAACTGGTCGTCAATAACATGCCGAGCATGGTGTATGTGAAAGACGCCATTGACCTGCGTTTCGTCAGCATGAATCCGGCGGGCGTAGCGCTCACCGGCTACCAGGAAAAAGAACTTATCGGGAAATCGGATTACGACCTCTTTCCAAAGTCAGAGGCTGATTTCTTTACCGCGAAAGACCGCGAGGCCCTGGCCGGTTCGGGCCGCCTTTCTGTGTCCGATGAGCTCATAACCACCCGGTCGGGTGAAGTAAGAACATTGCAAACCCGAAAGCTGTCGCTTATGGATAACGATGGCCATCCCAAGTATCTGCTAGGCATATCGGAAGACATTACCGAGCAAAAGAAAAACAATGAACAACTGGTCTACCTTGCCACCCACGATGCGCTTACCGGCCTGCCCAAGCGCGGGTATCTTATGGAGTGGCTGGAGCACGCGCTGGGTCAGGCAAAGCTTGACGAACATTCACTGACCCTGTTGTACCTTGACCTTGACGGCTTCAAGGACGTCAACGATAGCCTGGGCCACTTTATCGGTGACGAAACATTGAAAACCGTAGGAAACTTGCTGAAAGCGAGAATGCCTGACGCAGGTATTGTTGCGCGAATTGCGGGCGATGAGTTCGTAATCGTGCTGAAGAACATCACGTCGAAAGCTCAAACGGGCGTGAGAGCCAAACAGCTGGGGCAATATTTCGAGCCCCCGATAATTGTCGCCGGCCAGGAAATCTTTCTTACGCCCAGCACAGGAATCAGTGTTTATCCGGATGACGCCGCCACACCCGAGGAACTGCTGCGGGCCGCCGACATTGCAATGTATCAGGCCAAATCCGGGGGCGGCGGCTCCTACGCTTTTTACTCGCCCACGGTCGAAAAGCGAGCAAGCGACAGACTTGAAATGCGCAATCTCCTGCGCTACGCCATCGAAAAAAATGAGCTGACACTGCACTACCAGCCCAAGGTATCGATGCAAAGCGGAAGTATCATCGGAGCCGAAGCCCTATTGCGCTGGAACAGCCCCGAGCGCGGCTCCATTTCGCCGACGCAATTCATTCCTCTTGCAGAGGAAAGCGGGCTGATTGTTCCGATAGGAGAATGGGTCTTGCGCAATGCATGCGCGCAAGCCATGGAATGGCAAAGGCTGGGATTTCATATGGTGATCGCGGTCAACCTGTCGCCGCGCCAGTTCCGCCAGGCTGATTTGCTCAAACGCATACAGTCGATACTTGAAGAAACCGGCCTTCGGCCAGAACGGCTGGAACTCGAAGTTACCGAAACCGCCATCATGGACAATGCCGCGAGCGCAATCCGGTTGCTCAACGACATCCATGACATGGGCGTGCAACTTTCAATCGACGACTTCGGTACCGGCTACTCCAGCCTGGCCTACCTGAAGCAGTTGCCGGTGAGCATACTGAAGATCGACCAATCGTTCGTGAAAGGACTTACCTCCGAACCGGACGATGCCGCGATCGTGAAAGCGGTGATTGCCATGGCCAAATCCTTGCATCTGGCCGTGACCGCCGAGGGCGTCGAGACCCCAGGACAGCTGGAGGCGCTGGCCGGCCTGGGTTGCGATAACTATCAGGGATATTTATTCAGCAAGCCCTTGCCGGCACACGCCTTCGCTGCCCTGCTTGAAACCACGGTTTAATTCAGGGTGTCCAGCTTCCGCTGCAAATCATCCAGAGGCAGGGCACCATTCACGCGCGTGCCATCGGCAAAAATAATGGCCGGGGTTCCTTGCACCATCAATCTCTTGCCCAGGGCCAGCACCGCTTCCACGGGGGTCGCGCAATCGGCGTCCGGCGGCGTCTTGCCATCGAGCATCCATGCGCGCCATGTCGCCGCCTGGTCTTTCGCACACCAAATATTGCGCGCCTTGATTTCTGAATCGGGCGACAGGATGGGGAACAGGAAGGTATAAACCGTGGTGTTGTCGACCTCTTTCAACGACTGATGCAGACGCTTGCAGTAACCGCAATTAGGATCCTCGAAGACGGCCATCTTGCGCGCGCCATTGCCTTTGACCTGCTTGACCGCCAGTTCCAGGGGCAAAGCGTCGAAGGAAATCTGAGACAATTTCTCCAGGCGTTGGGCAGTCAAGTCCTGGCGTGTTTTCGCGTCGACCAGCGAGCCCTGCAATATATAGTCGACATTGACGTCGGTATACAGCAGGTCCATACCGATCCGTACTTCGAACAATCCGGGAAACGGCGTGGCATTCACGTCGTCAATCTCAATACCTGGGAAACGTTCGGCAAATCCCTTGCGTATGCTTTCAGTCGAAAGCACCGTTGCGTTGCTTGAGTTGTTGCCGGTTTGCGTGGACAACACCTTGTCTTGCGCGAATACCGGGCTGCTGATGAACGGCATGCTGGCAAGCAACGCGGCGCCCAGCAAACCTGCAAATTTTGAACGCATAGAAACTCCTGAGAATGAATTGATAAGCCGTGCAAGCCGCTTTACTTTCCCGACGCGCCGCCGATGAGCATACGTTTCATGAACGGTAGACGGTCAACGACTTGCATGCCGGCATTGCGCGCCCAGACCAGTGGCGTGGCTTGCGACGCAAACAGACGGTGCAAGCCGTCCGTGGCCATGCGCATGGCCATGATGGGTTCGGCCCGTGCCCGCCGGTAGCGGCTCAGTACGCGAAGGTCACCGGCCTTGCGATAAGCTTCTTTGTCCTTCAACACGCGCAACAACTCCTCAACGTCTGCCAGACCCAGGTTAAGACCCTGGCCGGCCAGGGGATGGACCCGGTGCGCGGCGTCGCTGACCAGGGCTATACCCGGAGCGACCATGCCGCTATGTTCGAGGAACAGCGGGAAGCCCGACACGGCGCTGCGCACGCGCAATCCGCCCAGCCGCGCGCCCGTGGCCGCAGCCAAACGCGTTTCGAGCACGCTATTGCGCTGCAGCTCGGGCATTGCCATCAGTTCTTTCGCTTGCGCCTGCGGCATCGACCACACCATCGACACCTGGTGTCCGTCCGCCGTATCCGGCAATGGCAGCAAGGCTAGCACCGAATCGCCGGTAAACCACTGCAGGGCAATATTCTGGTGCGGCAATTCGGCGGTGAGGTGAACGACCAGTCCGATGTCGCCATACGGGCTGGATACATGATGAATGCCCGAGGCGGCACGTACCGATGAATGGGCGCCATCGGCGCCTACCAGCAAATCGGCTTTCAGTGCACGGCCGCTCTCGGTGAATACGGTATTGGATTCCAGGCGCTGAAACGTTTCCGGGTACCAGGTAATGCCAAACACCTGCACCGCCTGTTGCAGCGCGCGCTCCATTTCGCTGGCCTCGACTATCCAGGCCAGCGCGGCCTGCGCCGCCTGCCATGCGTGCAGATGCAATGCTCCGCCGCCATCACCGTAGACCTCCATGGTTTCGACTGGCGTCAGGCGTCGGGCGTCCATCATGTTCCAGACACCCAGCCGGTCCAGGAAAGCCCGGCTGGCGGCCGAAATGGCATACACCCGGGGACAATAGACATCGGGGATAACGGTTGCAGGAGCCACGCGCGGACCGATCAGGACGACGTCGAAGCCGGCTTTTGTCAGCCCGAGCGTCGCGGCCAGCCCGGCAATTCCGCTGCCGCACACCAATACAGATTCTTTACTCATCGTGAAGACCTACTCATCGTGCAGAAGGGACTCCCGCCTGTTTGGGCCATAACACCCACATCTCGCCGCGTTGCTTCATGCGGCCGGCCATCGCGCCCGCCTCGTCGCCCGAACCCCAATAAAAGTCTGTGCGGGCAGCGCCCTTGATGGCCGCCCCGGTATCCTGTGCGAATACCATGCGCTCCAGGGGCTTTTTGGATGCCGGATAGTCGGTTGCCAAATACAAAGGCGCACCTAGCGGTACGAATGATGTATCGACTGCGACAGACCGTTGTCCGATCAACGGTATGCCATAGGCGCCCTTGGGACCGAGCTCTGGATCGGTGATGGTCTCTTCGTTGAAGAACACCATGGCCGGGTTGGCGTTCAACATTTCCTGGACGCGCGCCGGATTCCGCTTGGCCCACGCCTTGATGTTCTGCATGGACGTCTGCGCCAGCGGCAACTCGCCCTTTTTGGCGAGCCACTGGCCGATGGATGCATACGGACGTCCATTGTGGTCGGCATAAGCCAGGCGTATGGTTTCGCCATTGTCCAGCGAGGCGCGGCCGGACCCCTGGATCTGGAGGAAGAAGGCTTCAACCGGATCGTCCACCCACACAATGACCGGCGGCTGGCGGGCAGCCGTTGCGGCAATTTCAGCCCGCGTGTCGTAAGGCACCACCCGCTTGCCGGCAAGCTTGCCCCGTATCCGCTTGCCGGCAAGCTCGGGATAGACGGTGCCCAGATCGATAGTAAGCAGATCCTCGGGCGGCGCATACAGCGGCCACTGATAGTCGCCATGCCGCTTGCGCGACGCATGGACCAAAGGTTCGTAGTAGCCGGTGACGGTGTTTTGGGCAGGCTTGCCGCTGGCATCCAGTACGCGCCATGGCTGCAAATGCGCCTGCAGGAACTGACGGACAGCCGGCGCCGCAGCTGTGTCGGGTGTCAAGCCGGATTGCACTGCCGCCTGGCATACGGGCTGCCACGCGCGCGGCGTGGCACGCGCCTGCATGGCCAGCGAACCCGACACCGGCCGCATCAGACCTTTGCAGTTGTTGATGAAACCTTTCCAGACCTGGTTCAGGTTGTCGTCCTGCCAGCCCGGTAGTGCTGTCCAGGCTACCTGCTGGAATTTGCCCGCCAGAGCACGGGGCGCCGTATCGCGCATAGACGCCAGCGGGGGCACAGTCAATGGCTGTTCGGCTATATTTTGCGTCGGCGCGGCAACGTCGGGGGAACTGCCGGTTGGAACGGTGCTGCATGCGGCCAGCAGAGCCAACAGCAGTGAAGAAAGGAGGATTTTTTTCATGGATGACCAGGCTACGGTTAATGCAGGGTACGCGGCATTGCAAGAACAAATTCCTGAATGGGGACTTCAAAGGGAATACCGTTATCGCCCACGCAATGATACGTACCTCGCATGGTGCCCACTGGTGTGGGCAGCGGACAGCCGCTGGTGTATTCGAACGTTTCGCCCGGGCCCAGCAAAGGTTGCTGACCCACGATGCCCAGTCCGCGGACTTCCTGTGTGTGTTGCTGGCCATCGGTAATGACCCAGTGCCTGCTGATCACTTGCGCCGCATGCTCGCCCTGATTGGTGATGCGCACGGTGTAGGCAAAGACAAACTGTTGTTCGCTGGGCTCGGACTGTTCAGGCAGATACTGAGGCGTCACGGTTACCGCAATGTCGTAAGGTTTCATGTGAGGTTCCGGATTAAATGGTAGCCGCGGTATTTAAAAGGAAAGTCGGCACTAACCTGTAATAATGGCATATTTGCTGTTTTGATTCTTACTTGACAACCGGTGCCTTCCATGCCATTTGCCCAACCTACACGTATCGCCCCCAGCCTGCTGGCGGCTGACTTTGCCCGCCTGGGCGAAGAAGTAAAGAATGTCGTCGCCAGTGGGGCCGACTGGATCCATTTTGATGTAATGGACAACCACTATGTGCCCAATCTGACCATGGGCCCGATGGTATGCGAAGCCTTGCGGCCCCACACCGATGCCCCCATCGACGTGCACCTTATGGTTGAACCCGTCGATGCCATTATCCCGCAATTTGCCAAGGCAGGCGCCAATATTATTACTTTTCATCCGGAAGCATCGCGCCACCCCGACCGGACCCTGGCCCTGATACGGGAGCACGGCTGCAAGGCGGGGCTAGTGTTCAATCCCGCGACGCCGCTGGACTGGATGGATCATGTCATGGACAAGCTCGACGTGGTCCTGCTGATGTCGGTCAATCCCGGTTTTGGCGGCCAGGCCTTCATCCCGGAAACGCTGCGCAAGCTTGCGCTGGCCCGCGGCAGGATCGATGCATGGAAAAATACCGGAGGACAAAGCATTGCGCTGGAAATCGACGGCGGCGTAAAGGTAGAAAATATCGCCGCAATACGGGCAGCCGGGGCCGACACCTTTGTGGCGGGTTCGGCCATATTCGGCAAGCCGGACTACAAAGCCGTCATCGATGCATTGCGCGCCGAGATCGCCAAGGGCGAGTCGCTGTCTGCCTAGTGGGCCCCGGCTTCGCGGGCCGGATTGTTCTACCGCCCACGCTCCTAAGGCGCGGCCCGCCGGTCCACAAATAAGGAATTGCCCGGAATTTTCTTGGCCTCGCTTTTGACAGAAGCCGCCAGCTCCGCAATCTGTTGACTGGAATAAGGCATATCGGCATCGACTCTGACCACACCCAGCGAGATGCTGATCAGGCCATGGAACACCTCGATGCCTTGCCGATTCTCGGCGAAGTAGCCGCCTTGCGCTAGATGATCCGGCTTGTACAAATAGGCGGTCGTCGCATAGAAGCGGTCCAGGACATTCTGGCAGCGGGCTCGCCAATTCTTGCTCTTGAATACCACTATGAAGTCGTCGCCGCCAATATGCCCCACGAAATCGGCGGCAGGATCAATATATTCGCGCAGCAGGTTCGCCGTTATCTGTATGACTTCGTCGCCCTTGCGGTAGCTGTATAAATCGTTGAATGCCTTGAAGTGGTCCAGGTCGCAGTAGCAGACGGCGAAAGGTTCGCCATTCAGCAACAGCTCCTCGATGTGCTCATTGATGGGCACATTGCCGGGAAGCTGCGTCAATGGATTCGCGTATCGGGCCGCATGGATCTGCATTTGCGTGATCTCGCGTATCAGGTCAAAGCCTGTGCCCACACCCAGAAACTTACCTTGTTCGGTAATAATGAAGCCGTCGGCCAAATGGTGGGGGTTCGCTTCGGTGAACAAATACCCCAGGTCTTGAAGACTGGTTTGATGGTCGACGATCAGCGGCAGGTTTTCAATAAACTGACCGCAAGGCTTGTTGCCATAAAGTTCCCTATGGTAAGGGCGGGCCAGGCGATCCAGCATCCGCAGTCTGTGTATCAGGCCGATCGGCAAGCCATCGCTCAGGACGGCCAGCACCTGAAGCTCCGGCTGTTTCTTGAATATATCGTAGACATCGTTGGTCAGCGTCGAATCGCCGACTGCCGGTACCGTGCGAAGAATCTTGCGCGCCGTGGCTACGCTTTTATAGGCGTCGTTCATGAGCGGCCGCTTGCCGGCAGGCGCCGGCGTCAACAGATTCAAAGTTGCAGGCGGCAGGATAGTCACAGGCTGCGAGGAGGGCCGCGCCAGCAAGTAGCCCTGACCATACCGAATGCCCAGGCGCTGTACGACATCGAGCTCCGCTTCGGTCTCTATGCCTTCGGCGATCACCTCCGATTTCGACTGCTGCGCCATCTCGGTGATGGACCGTACAAATTGACGCTTGACTGAGTCGTTATTGATGTCCTGTATGAAGTATTTGTCTATCTTCACGTATTCTGGACGCAGTTCCGACCAAAGCCGCAAACTGGAAAAACCTTCGCCCAGGTCGTCGATGGCGATCTGCAGACCCGCCCCCCGGTATTCTTCGGTGGCCTGGCGCAGCAGCGAGTAATTGGACGTGGCCTCCGACTCGGTCAATTCAATGACGATATTGCCAGGCCGCATGCCGGCCTCTTGCATGTGTGCCAGACAGTTCTGCAGCTCATTGTCGGGCATCAGCAGCGCATCGGGGCTCATATTCAGGAACAGCTTGCCCGCCAACCCCAGAGCCTGGAACTTGTCGATGTGTATGCGTCGGCACACGCGCTCGAGTTCGATGCTGCGGCCATGCTGCCGGGCGAGGCCGAAAAGCCTGGTCGGCGCATGCAGCGGGGAATCGGACGGACCTCGAATCAGGCCTTCATAGCCGATGATCTGGCCGAACTGCAGGTCGACGATCGGCTGGTACAACGGAGTCAAGGCTTTGTCGGCCAAGACTTTCTGAAAACTTGCCAGCATTTGCTCGCTCTCGAGTTGTGTCCCGCCGGGCCCGCTCACCACACACTCAGTAAGTGTTGCCATCATCTGCATTCAATATACCTGTACATAGACCTGAAAGCGGCCCCTTCCAATCCAGATCCGGATCAAGAGGCACGTTAACAGGCCTGTGTTACAGGAGGAAGTCGGGTAAACGCCATACAATCAGGCTTACATCCAATCAAAGAGAAGCTTCATGTCGTTTTCAGCCGTACTCCTGGACCTCGATGGCACCCTGCTCGACACCATACCCGACTTGGCGCATGCGTCCAATGCCATGCGACTGGAGGTAGGCCTCGCCCCGCTTCCCCAGGAGACCATTGCCAGCTATGTGGGCAAGGGCACCGAGAATCTGGTGTGGCGTACACTTTCGAACAACCCCCGCGGCTCGGTACCGGCCGCGGACGATATCGAGCGCGGTCTGGAGATTTTCGGCCGTCACTATCACGCGGTGAATGGCGAACAGGCCGTCGTGTATCCCGGCGTCATGCAGGGCCTGGAAGCGTTCAAGGCGGCAGGCGTGAAAATGGCCGTGGTCACCAACAAGCCTGCTGAATTCACGCTGCCCTTGCTCGAACGTGCCGGTCTTGCGCATTTCTTCGAGCATGTGGTGTGCGGCGACACCTGTGCCAGGAAGAAGCCCGACCCCATGCCCCTGCTGCACGCCTGCGAACTGCTGAAGGCCAGGCCGCAAGACGCGCTGGCCATAGGCGATTCGATCAATGATGCGCTGGCCGCGCGCGCTGCCGGCATGACCGTGCTGGCAGTGCCTTACGGCTACAACGAAGGAATGGACGTGCGTACTCTGGAAGTAGATGATATAGTTATGTCCATCAGCGACGCTGCCCAGTGGGCCTTTCGCCAACACACCAACAACAATCCATGATCGCTACCGCCTATTACTGCATTACGCCCTGCGCCAACTGGCGCTGGTGGCGTTTGTGTTCTGGGTAGCGGTAATCCACTCCCGGCACCAAAGACCCTGTCTTTCACGTGCCGTCAGCATTACCAAAAGCAAAGCCCGGAACCGAATAATGGCCGGGCTTTCTTGATTTCTGTCCCGGCCTCTATGTAAACACCTCACAGAGACCACTATGACGGAAATAGAATTCAATGCACTCGCAGCGCAAGGCTACAACCGCATCCCCCTGATTGCGGAAACCTACGCCGATCTTGACACGCCGCTGGCCATCTACCTGAAGCTGGCCCATAACGGTCCGGAAGGCGGGCGCAACAGCTGCCTGCTTGAATCGGTGGTCGGCGGCGAGCGCTTTGGCCGCTATTCGTTCATCGGCCTCCCCGCCAAGACCATCATCCGCTCCAGTGGAGCCACCACCGAAATCGTGCATCTGGGCAAAGTAGTCGAGACGCACGAAGGCGACCCCCTGAGCTTCATCGAGTCCTACCAGCAGCGCTTCAAGGTTGCCATACGGCCGGGCATGCCGCGCTTTGCAGGCGGACTCGCGGGCTATTTCGGCTATGACACCGTACGCAACATCGAACCCCGCCTGGGCCCTGCCGTAAAGCCTTTTCCCGCCGGGCAGGACGAAGGCACGCCGGACATCATGCTGCTGCACATAGACGAACTGGTGATTGTCGATAACCTGGCCGGACGCACCTACCTGATCGTATATGCCGATCCGGCGCAAGCCGAAAGTTACGCGCTGGCCAAGCGCCGCCTGAAAGAACTGCGTGAAAAACTGCGCACGCCCGTCGTCATCCCCTACGCCTACGCCAGCATGCAAACGGCCAGCCGGCGTGATTTTGCAAAAGAGGACTATATCGCCGCGGTACTCAAAGCCAAGGAATATATCGCTGCCGGCGACCTGATGCAGGTGCAGATCGGGCAGGTCATCGCCAAGCCGTTCCGCGATTCGCCCTTGTCCCTGTATCGATCCCTGCGTTCCCTGAACCCGTCTCCGTACATGTATTTCTGGAACTTCGACAACTTCCAGGTGGTGGGCTCTTCGCCGGAGATACTGGTGCGCCAGGAGATTGTGACGGAAGCGCAGAAAGAAAAGACCGTGGTCACGATACGTCCGCTCGCCGGCACCCGCAAACGCGGGGCCACCCCCGAAGAAGACGCGCAATTGGCCGAAGAACTGATGGCCGATCCAAAAGAACGGGCCGAGCATGTGATGCTGATCGACCTGGCACGCAACGACGTGGGCCGGGTCGCCAAGACCGGGTCGGTAAAGGTGACCGACACCATGACCATCGAACGTTACTCACACGTGATGCACCTGGTGTCCAATGTCTGCGGCGATTTGCACGACGGCATGAGCAATATGGACGTACTGCGCGCCGCATTTCCGGCAGGCACGCTTACCGGCGCGCCAAAGGTGCGCGCCATGGAGATCATCGATGAGCTCGAGCCCGTGCGCCGCGGAATCTATGGGGGCGCCGCGGGGTACCTGAGCTATGGCGGCGAAATGGATGTCGCCATTGCCATCCGCACCGGCATCATCAAGGACGGCATGCTCTACGTTCAGGCCGCCGCTGGCATTGTGGCCGATTCCGATCCGGAAATGGAATGGCAGGAAACCGAGGCCAAGGCCCGCGCCGTTTTGCGCGCTGCCGAACAGGTGCAGTTCGGCCTGGACGAGCCCATCTGACGCCCGGCATCGACTTAGGAGATTTACATGTTATTGATGCTAGATAATTACGATTCGTTCACCTATAACCTGGTCCAGTACTTTGGCGAATTAGGCGAAGACGTGCAAGTGCGCCGCAATGACCAGGTCAGCGTGGCCGATATCGTGGCCATGAAGCCAGACCGCATATGCGTGTCGCCCGGTCCATGCTCGCCGGCCGAGGCCGGCATTTCGGTCGAACTGATACGCCATTTTGCCGGCAAAGTGCCCATCCTGGGCGTGTGCCTGGGCCACCAGGCTATCGGCGCGGCCTATGGCGCAGACATTATCCGGGCACGGCAGATAATGCACGGCAAGGTGTCGGACATTACTCATACCGGCTCGGATGTGTTCAGCGGCCTGCCATCGCCCTTTGTGGTCACGCGCTATCACTCGTTGGCCGTCGACCGCAATACCCTGCCCGACTGCCTGGACGTCACCGCTGAAACAGCGGATGGTGAAATCATGGGATTGCGCCACAAGACACTGCCCGTGTACGGGGTACAGTTCCATCCGGAATCCGTATTGAGCGAACACGGCCACGCCTTGCTGAAAAACTTCCTGAATGTATAAAGAAAAAGGGACAACAATGACCATCACCCCCACCGAAGCACTATCACGATGCATTGAACACCGCGAAATCTTCCACGACGAGATGCTGCACCTGATGCGCATGTTGATGCGCGGCGAAGTATCGCCGCAAATGGCCAGCGCGCTGATCATGGGTCTGCGGGTAAAAAAAGAAACGGTAGGCGAGATCACTGCCGCGGCACAGGTAATGCGCGAGTTTGCGCTCGCGGTGGACACGCCCGACACGGATAACTTGCTCGATATGTGCGGCACCGGCGGCGATGGTTCAAACACCTTCAATATTTCAACGGCTGCCATGTTCGTGGCGGCATCGGCAGGCGTAAAAATTGCAAAGCACGGTAACCGCAGCGCATCGTCATCCTCGGGGAGCGCCGACTTGCTTGAAGCGCTGGGCGTCAATATTATGCTGTCGCCCGAACAAGTGGCCGAAAGCATCAGCCGCACCGGCATAGGTTTCATGTTTGCGCCTTCGCATCATGCCGCCATGAAAAACGTCGCGCAGGTGCGCAAAGATCTGGCCGTAAAGACGATTTTCAATATTCTGGGCCCCCTTACGAATCCGGCCAATGCCGCCAATCAGCTGATGGGCGTATTCCACCCGGATCTGGTCGGCATTCAAGTCCGGGTATTGCAAAGGCTGGGTTCCAGGCATGTACTGATTGTCCATGGCAAAGACGGCATGGACGAGGCATCGCTGGGCGCCGCCACACTGGTTGGGGAACTCAAGGACGGACAAGTCAGGGAATATGAAATTCATCCTGAAGACTTTGGCATGGCAATGGTGTCTAATCGCTCAATCAAGGTCAATAATCGCGAAGAATCGGCCAAGATGGTGCTCGAAGCCCTGGACAACATCAACGGCCCCGCGCGTGATATCGTAGGTTTCAACGCGGGCTTGGCCATCTATGCGGGCAACAAGGCAAACTCTATCGATGAAGGACTGAAGCTGGCTTTTGAATCCTTGGCCAACGGCGCTGCTCGGGCCAAGCTCGATGAATTCTGCACCTTTACCCGGACGCTTTCCGCATGAATGACATTCTGGCAAAAATACTGGATATAAAAAAAGTTGAAATCGCCACTGCGCGGCAGATGCGCAGCGAGGCCGACATGCTGCGCGAAGCCAAAAGCCGCAAGGACTTGCGCGGTTTCGCACGCGCAATAGAAGAAAAAATCGCCCAGGGCAAACCCGGCGTAATTGCCGAGGTGAAAAAAGCATCGCCCTCCAAAGGCGTCATCCGCGAGAACTTCAATCCGGTTGAAATTGCCACCTCATATGCCGCACATGGCGCAGCCTGCCTGTCCGTCCTGACCGACGTGCAGTTTTTCCAGGGGTCTTACGACTACCTGCGCCAGGCGCGCGCGGCGTGCACGCTTCCTGTACTGCGCAAAGATTTCATGATCGATCCCTACCAGATCGTCCATGCGCGGGCCATCGGTGCCGATTGCATTCTCCTGATCGCCGCCGCCCTGTCGGCGCAGCAGTTGCGCGAATTCGAAGCCGTCGCCTCCGAACTCGGCATGGATGTACTGGTCGAGGTGCACAATCGAGCTGAACTCGATATCGCGCTCGAGCTCAACACGTCGCTCATCGGCATCAATAACCGCAATCTGCGCAGCTTCGAGACATCCCTGCAAACAACTCTTGATTTGCTGGCGGTCGTCCCCGAGGGCAAGCGCGTCATCACCGAAAGCGGAATCCTGACCACGGACGACGTCAAGCTCATGCGCGACAACAAAGTAGATGCGTTCCTCGTTGGCGAAGCGTTCATGCGGGCGCCCGAACCGGGCCTGGCATTGCAGGAGCTCTTCTTCAACGACTCTCGACAATGACTTTATTCGACGCTGCTGAATCCGATCCCCGCCTCGCCAGGGAACAGGCGAAGCCCCTGGAAGCCAAGCTGCGCACCGCGCTGTTGAAGACACAGTACGAGCGTGTACAGAAAGCAGACAGATCGCTGCTCATCGTAGTGGCCGGCATACCCGGCGCCGGTAAAGGCGCTGCGGTAAGCCTGCTCAATGAATGGATGGATGCGCGCCATATCCGCACCATGGCTTTCGATGCACCGTCGCCGCAGGAAAAGGAGTACCCCTACTTCTGGCGCTACTGGCAAAGGTTGCCGGCCCAGGGAAATATCGGCATCGTCTTTGGGTCCTGGTACCAGCCGCTATTCGCCGAGGCAGCCAGAAAAAAGCCCGACCATGCGGTGATTCGAGCGCATGCCGAGGCCATACGCCACTTTGAGGCCATGCTGGTGCGCGAAGGTGTGCAGATCGTCAAGCTCTGGTACCACATGTCCCGCGACGCGCAGATGCGACGGACGGACGAACTGCTTGCCAATCCGGATACGGCCTGGCAAGCCGCGCCCGAAGATATCAAGGTCAGGAAAAAATTCGCGCGCCTGCGCGACGCCGCCGCGCTGGGCATCTCGTTGACAGAGGCCGACCATGCGCCCTGGAGAATCATTCCCAGCGCCGACGAATCGCTGCGGGCCATCACCACCGGTCAGGCCGTGCTTTCAGCCTTGCGCCGCAATCTGCGCGTCCAAAGCGACACATTCGCAGGAACGGCCACCGCTCCTACCAGCCGCCCCCCCATACGGCTGGAAAACCTGGACTACAACGCCGCCCTGGACAATCACGAGTACGAAGAACGACTGGCCAAATGGCAAGCCCGACTGGCCAATCTGGCTCGCAGCAAAAAATTTGAAAAACTACCGGTAATACTCGTCTTCGAAGGCCAGGATGCGGCGGGAAAGGGCGGCACGATCAGGCGCGTAACGCACACGCTCGATGCCCGGCAATTCCACGCCATTCCCATTTCCGCTCCGACTCCGGAAGAACTTGCCCACCCTTATTTATGGCGCTTCTGGCGCTGCCTGCCCAAGCCCGGGGATGTCACTATCTTCGATAGGTCTTGGTACGGCCGCGTTCTGGTCGAACGGGTGGAGAAATACGCAAAACCCGATCAATGGCAG
Source organism: Pseudomonas sp. (assembly GCA_036675275.1). Classification (GTDB taxonomy): domain Bacteria; phylum Pseudomonadota; class Gammaproteobacteria; order Burkholderiales; family Burkholderiaceae_B; genus Pollutimonas. The sequence goes on from JAKFFG010000025.1 coordinate 122,048, forward strand.
CGCGCCTATGCCGAAATCAATCACTTTGAAGCCCAACTGCGCGACAGCGGAGCCCTGGTGTTGAAATTCTGGCTGGCCATCACGAAAGACGAGCAGCTCAAGCGATTTCACGACCGTGAAACGTCGACCTTCAAGTCCTTCAAGATCACCCCCGACGACTGGCGCAACCGCAAGAAGTGGGATGCCTACACATTGGCGGCCAACGATATGTTTGCCTATACCAACACACCCGCGTGTCCATGGCATGTGTTGGCCGCCAATGACAAGAAGCATGCCCGCATCGCCGTGCTTGAACACATCGTCAAGGCCGTGGAGCAGGCGCTATGAACATACCGGCTACCTGCCCTTTGTGCCACCCCGCTAACGAGACGGTGCTGTGGCGCAACGATGCGCTGCGCGTCATCGGCGTAGACGGCGGCCTGCATCCCGGCCTTACCCGCGTCATCTGGCAGGATCATGTCAAAGAGATGACGGACCTGCCGGGCGCCGCCCGAGCCTTGCTCATGGAAACAGTATGGCGCGTCGAACAGACGCAACGCGACATCTTGCGGCCTGACAAAGTCAACCTCGCGCAACTGGGCAATATGGCGCCGCATGTGCATTGGCACATAATCCCGCGCTGGACCTGTGACAGCCACTTTCCCGAAGCCATCTGGGCGCCTGCGCCCTTGCGTTCGCCCCTGGAGCAACAGCAGTGGCATGCCCGCATGTCGCAGATCGAGGCATTGGTGCCTCAGTATCGCGCGGCACTGGCCACGGTCCTTTCGGACCATTCATAAGCTGATCTCGCCACGCCGGAGAATCCATGACGCAGAAAACCCTTTTTTCGACGGCAGACAACAGTCTTCAGCAAGCACCCATCCATCAACTGGAGCGTTTATCGCCAGCCTGGCGCGAGGTCCTCGAAGCAGGCGAAACGCATCAGGTGCTGACCACCCTGTCCAACTTTCTGGCAGAACAGCTGGCCGCAGGGGCTGTGATCTATCCACGCTTCGTCTTTCGCGCCTTGGAGTACCTGCAACCGGAGTCCGTACGCGTGGTAATTTTGGGACAGGATCCCTACCACGGCCCGAATCAGGCGCAGGGATTGGCATTTTCCGTACCCGATCAGTGCCCTACGCCCCCCAGCTTGCGGAATATGTTCAAGGAACTGGCCCTGGAGTACCCCGGTGCACCGCCTCGCCGACATAATGAATTGAGCGACTGGGCGCGACAGGGCGTGCTGCTGCTCAATACTGCGCTCACCGTAGAAAACGCCAGCCCAGCCTCGCACGCCAAAAAAGGTTGGGAAAAAATCACCGACGCGATAATCCGGCGGGTTGCCCAGGCACCACAACCCAAAGTGTTCATGCTTTGGGGCGCCCATGCACAAAGCAAGCAGGCGCTACTGGCAGAAAGCAACGGCGGCCCCTTGCATATACTCAAGGCCAATCATCCCTCGCCTTTGTCCGCCTTGCGTCCGCCTGTGCCTTTCATGGGTTGCGGTCATTTTGCCCAAGCCAATGAGTGGCTTGAGTCGGAGGGTCAGAAACCCATAAACTGGGCGGATCAACACAATAACGCCGATGCCGAACCGCCATTTTCGTGAATGCATCGCCGTTTGTTGCGGTGCGACAACGATAGGGGTTTCCCCGGATATGGAAAAACGGTTATACTTCTGGCACTGCATTAATCAATGCGTCGACATTTTCACATGGCCTCACGCCATGTCATAGCAGTTGACTGACTTCTCAGCACCCATGTCGAACGCCATCGCTCCCTGACCCCCGAGCCTTTCGCTGCGTCTTTCAAGACACTACGCTGCACTTTAGGTTGATTCGGTCGGCACGATGCTCCAATCAACCAGCGCTTCGGGCTCACTTATCCGCCCGCGCTAGTGTATGCCGTTCACACGGCAAAGGATCACGCATGTCTTTTGAAAATCTAGGTCTTACCCCCACGCTGTTGTCTGCCGTCCTGAAAGCCGGCTTTACCGAACCGACTCCCGTCCAGGCTGCTTCGATTCCCAAAGCGTTGGCAGGTAGCGACCTGATGGTATCCGCACAAACCGGCAGCGGCAAAACCGCCGCCTTCATGCTCCCTGCCCTGAACCGCATTTCGACAATGCCGGCCAACAAGGGTACGGGCGTTCAAGTGCTGGTACTGACTCCAACCCGCGAACTTGCCATGCAAGTGGCCGACGCCACCAAGCTTTACGGCGCGCATATTAAAGACCTGCGCATTGCCGTCGTCGTGGGCGGTATGCCCTACGGCGCCCAGCTCAAGGCCCTGTCACGTCGCGTAGACGTCCTGGTCGCGACTCCCGGCCGACTTATCGACCACTTGCAAGCCAAGCGTGTCAACCTGTCGACTGTTCATACCCTTATTCTTGACGAAGCTGACCGCATGCTGGACATGGGCTTCATCGAAGACATCGAAACCATTGTTGCCAGCACGCCGAAAGAGCGCCAGACCCTGCTGTTTTCCGCAACGCTGGACGGCACCATTGCCCGCCTCGCTGCCAAGATGATGCGCAGTCCCGAGCAGATTCAGTTGTCCGGCCAGAAAGAAAAGCACACCAACATCACGCAAAGCTTGTTGTACGCGGATGACAACGGCCACAAGATGCGTCTGCTGGACCACCTGCTGCGTGACGCCAGCCTGGACCAGGCCATTGTCTTCACGTCGACCAAGCGTGGCGCCGACGATCTGGCTGAACGTCTGGCCGACCAGGGTTTTGCCGCCGGCGCCTTGCATGGCGACATGAATCAGCGCCAGCGTACCCGCACATTGGGTATGCTGCAGAAAGGCCAGTTGCGCATTCTGGTAGCGACCGATGTTGCAGCGCGCGGCATTGACGTGCAAAGCATCACGCACGCCGTGAATTACGATCTGCCCATGCAGGCTGAAGACTACGTTCACCGTATCGGCCGTACTGGTCGCGCCGGCCGCAGTGGCCTGGCATTCACACTGGCCACTCATTCGGAACGCCATAAAGTGCGCCGCATCGAGCACTTCATAGGGCAGCCTATTCCGGCGCAGGAAATCGAAGGCCTTGAGCCCAAGAAAACGGCACGTCCTACCTACACGGACCGCAAGGGCAGCGGCAAGAGCTTCGCTCCACGCGCCGGTTACGGTGGCGGCAAGCCCGGCAGCTATGCGCGCAAACCCGGCGCCGACCGCGGCAGCTTCGGCGGCGACCGTCCTGCCTACGAAGGCAAGCCCCGTTTTGGCGACAAGCCTGCATACGAAGGCAAGCCGCGCTTTGGCGATAAGCCCGCGTACGAAGGCCGTCCTGCCCGCAGCAACGATCGCCCGGCCTACGAAGGTCGCCCCGCGTACGATCGCAGCGCCGACAGCCGCAAGACTTTCGGTGGCGAAGAGCGCAGCGGCGGCTATAAGGGCCGCAGCGAAAACGCAAGTTTCGATTCACGCCCGGCACGCGCCGAACGCCCTCAGTCGGATCGTCCGGCATTCGGCGACCGTCCTGCGTTTGGTGACCGTCCCGCCCGTGCCGCACGTCCCGACTTCGCCCATAAGGGTCCAGGCGCAAAACCCAGCACGCGTCCTACGACTCGCCCTGGCTTTGCCGGCAAGCCGACATCGACACGTGGCAAAAGCGCAGCACGCCGCGATTTCGCTTCGTAAGCAGGCTTAGCAGCACACCGGCCAGGCGGATTTTGTGCCTGGCCTGAAGACCCCGCCATCGTGCGGGGTCTTTTTTTTCACGATGCCTTCAGTACCGCAGTTCGCCGGGCTACGCCAAGGCTTGATACAGCAGGTTTTTACACGACGGGCATGACACCGGCCCCTTCTGGCCTGCGCTGGCTACAATAGAGCGTTGTCTTTATATGGCACCCTGCCGGGATGCCGCTACTAGGATGCCATGAAACAGCTTGCGCGCAAGCCCTTCTTTCTTGCCTTGCTAATGTCGTTGCCGCTTTGGATCGTCTTCAATAATTTTATTGTCGCGATAATGGTTGCCTTACTTGTCGCTTTCTTCATTTCCATGTGCTATTCGCTGTACACAATCAAGCAGGTAAAGCCTGAAGCCCCGCATCAAACCGACACCCGGAAAGCCGACGAATCCGCGTCCTCGACCCCTCATACGAAATAGCGAAACAGCTTGATCATGCCCATATCTTCCATGGCGCCTTCGGGCTTGCCCAGCCTGGACCATGAATCCGCCGCCCATGCCAGGGCCGTTGCCTTCCATTTGGCAGAACAGATCCAGGGCTGCGATGCCGGCTTCATGCCATTTGATCAATGGATGGATCTGGCGTTGTACGCGCCGGGTTTGGGCTACTATGCCGCCGGCAACACCAAGTTTGGTGCCGCCCTGCCCACCGGCGACTTCACCACCGCGCCCGAAATGACCCCCTTGTTCGGCCAGACTATGGCCAGGCAAGTTGCGCAAGTGCTCGACGAAAGCCGTTCAGTGCAGGTGCTGGAGTTCGGCGCAGGATCGGGCGCGCTGGCGGCGGCCATTATTCCGGCGCTGCGGCAATCAGGTATAGAGCCCCATTACCAGATACTGGAAGTATCGGCCGATTTGCGCGCACGCCAGCAGCAGCGCCTTGCCGAATTCGGCGTCGGTGTAAGCTGGCTCAGTGAGCTGCCGCAGGCATTCTCGGGCTGTGTCGTGGCAAATGAAGTGCTGGACGCCATGCCCGCTACGCTGTTTTACTGGGACGATGCCGGCCGGGCCATGGAAATCGGTGTCCGTCTTGCGCAAGGCACCGCCAACGACGGCCAGCCCGCGTTTGAGTTCGCGCAGCGCCAGGCCAGCGAGGCAATACAGCAGCTGATCGGCGAGCGCATGCCGCCACTGGCGGGCTATCAATCGGAAATCAACCTGCGAGCCGAAGCGTGGGTAACGCAAATGGGTTCGTGGCTCAAGCGGGGCGCCGCCCTGCTGGTCGACTACGGGCTTCCCCAGCGGGAGTACTTTCATCCTCAACGCAATGAAGGCACGCTGATGTGCCATTTCCGCCATCATGCCCACAGCCAGCCCCTGATTCATGCAGGGCTGCAGGACATCACCACCCATGTCGACTTTACGGCCATGGCCGATGCAGCCCTGGAGGGCGGCCTGGATGTGCTGGGATATACGTCGCAAGCCCGATTCCTCATGAATGCCGGCATGCCGGAGCTGCTTTCGCAATCCGGCGCACCGACCCGACCTCAGACCATATCGGCAGTGCAAAAGTTGATATCGGAAGCCGAGATGGGAGAGTTGTTCAAGGTGCTGGCCATCGGGCGCGATATCGACGGACCTCTCATCGGCTTCCGACAGGGCGATCGACGCGATCGCCTATAAACCGCGAGAGCACCTAAGGCATGGAGCGGCTTACGGCAGCGTCAGCTTTTGCAAGGCTTGCAAACGGGCGCTGCGCAAAGCGTTCTTGATGCCGGCGGGATCGCCCTGCATGGTACCTGCAATGGCGCCGGCGTCGATGGAACGTATTGCGTCGACCCGCGCCCGCCATGCCTCTTGATCAACATCTTTTTTGCAAATGGCGGCGGCGCCCAGCAAATCGAGAAAGCGATCTGGCTTGCGCAAGGCGTCACAACGCTCCATAAGATCCAGACACACTTCCGCATCGGATTCCGGAGCGCCGGCCGCCGGATCGCCGGCCGTCGGAGCGCTAGGCGCCGGGCCTCCCGCGGCCGGCGCTTCCGCGGCCGGCGCTTCCGCGACCGGCGATTCGCGCGCCTTGCGGTCTTGCGCGGCCATGCCCTCCAGCACCACAGGCAGAAGCCTGGCATAGTCCTGGCAATCGCGCGGCGCGCGAACATGCTGTGCCACGCGCTCCGGAACATGAGAAAAACGACACAGTATGGCGAAACGCGCGGGCAGACCCAGCCCGGCCCGTTCGGCACGCGCGAGCTCATCGTCCGTGGATGAGTCCAGCTGCAGGTCAGGCAACACGCGAGGCAGCGCTTTGCTGCGGGCCAACACATCGAACATCCTGCCTGGCCGCTCGGCCAGCAGTCCCTTGCTTATTTCACGCCACACCCGCTCGGGCACCAGCTCATCGACTTCGCCGTCGTCGACCAGCTTGGCGGCCAAATCCATGGTCTCGGGCGCCACTGAAAAATCATGAAAGCGGGCGGCAAAGCGCGCAAGACGCAACAAGCGCACCGGGTCTTCCGCAAAAGCCTGGCCGACATGCCTCAACACTTTTTGCCTGATGTCGGATTGGCCGTCAAGGGGATCAACGAGACGCCCGTCGGGGGCCCGGGCAATCGCATTGACGGTCAGGTCGCGCCGCTGCAGATCAGCTTCCAGGGTGACATCGGGACCGGTATAAAAAGTGAAACCTTTGTAGCCGCGCCCGGACTTGCGCTCGGTCCGGGCCAGGGCGTATTCCTCTTTGGTCTTCGGATGCAGGAAAACCGGAAAATCGCCGCCCACAGGGATGAAGCCCCGCCTTGACATCTCCTCGGGCGTGGAGCCCACGACTACCCAGTCGCGGTCGCCGGCTGGCAGGCCCAGCAGCTCATCGCGCACCGCCCCTCCAACGATATAAACGTCGAGCCCTTGCAAGGCCGGATCGGTCATGGCAGGGCGATACGCTTTTCGGGTTCAGGCGAGACCGTGCCCAGACGTTCTTTCAGCGACTGCGGCTTGCCCGTGAACATCATCGCGTAATACGTCGCATTGGACATCACGTTCTTCACGTACAGCCGCGTTTCCGTAAACGGGATAGTCTCGGCAAAAATCGCGCCTTCGACCGGCCCCGCCAGTTTCGCACGCCACTGCACAGGCCGTCCTGGTCCGGCGTTATAGCCGGCGGTGGCCAGCACTTGCGACCCATTGAGCTTGCCCAAAACCATGTTGAGATAATTGGTTCCCAAGACTGTATTGGTATCGAAATCGTTGACCGACGAAGGCGTGAAGTTCTTCATGCCGATTTTCTTGGCGACCCAGCGGGCCGTGGCCGGCATCAACTGCATCAGGCCGGAGGCGCCCACGCGCGACCTCGCATCGGTGATAAAGCGCGATTCCTGGCGGATCAAACCGTAGACCCAGGCGGGATCAAGATTGATCTGACGCGCCTTCTCGGTGACGCGGCCTTCGAAGGGGGCGACAAAGCGTTGTTTGAAATCGATTTCGCTTTCGGTAAGCAGCGAGGTGTTGACCACGCGATCGTATATTTGTTCGTGGCGCGCGAGCTCTGCCGCTGCGAGCAACTGGCGGTCATTCATGCCGCGCAGTGCGAAATTCCATTCAGGCACGGCCTCTGGACGCCAACCCAGATCAAACAACTGTATGGCGCGCTGCAGGCCGGCATCGGCCTTGGCGGCCTGCATCTCGGCGGCCGTTACCGGCGCGGGAGCCGGCGGAAGAGATGGCGTCCTGCCAAGCTCTTCGCTGGCCAATTGACCATAAAAATTCAGCTCGTGTGCGATGGACTCGTAATGCTTGGTAGCCGCCTCTTTTTGGCCTTGTGCCGCCAGCGCGCGGGCGTACCAATAAACCCAGACCGGCTCGGCAGCCTGGCTGCCCGACATCCTGCGTATCGAATTGGCAACCAGGTCCCAGTTTATGGGGGTCTGGCGCAATTCCGAGCGGACCTGCCAGGCATGGTTGTAGTCGGTAAGCCTTTGATTGCCGGAACGCCTGTACCAGCCCGCCGCATCCTGCGCCACATTCAAAGCGGCGACCAGACCGAATTGGCTCCATACCCACTCAATATTCGATTTCGGAATGGATTTGGACCAGGCGCTTTCGACATAGGCCGCATTGGATTCACGTTGCTTGCCATAGGCCAGTCGTGAAAGCGCAATGGTAACCAGTTCGGTTTCGGCACGCGACCTGGGCGGCTTGCGTCCCGTAAGCCACTTTTTCGGGTTGTCCATGAGCGCGGCATAATCGACCATGTCCTTGGCATCGAACATGATGGCAGCCAGGCGCTGGGCATTGCCCGACTTGCTGGTCTCCAGCGTGGCGCGCAGCATGGGTTGGAGTTCTTTCCAGCCCACCACCTTGCTGTCTTCCATTTGGTCCAGCATGCTCCAGCACGAACGGTTGGGATTGAAGGCCTCGACGACCTGCGCTGCCTTGACGCGCTGTCCGGTCATGTGCTGCGCCAGCAGGCGTGAGCACTCGACATGCGAGCTGCCATTGACCACAGGGCCAAGCTGGTTCACCAGGGCGTAGTCACCCGCCCGGGCCGCCGCCACGATCCAGTCGGCTTTCAGGCGTTCGGCCAGGTACGCGTCCTGGTTCTGTTGCATGAATTGCCGCAGGGCCGCGTCGGGCACGGGCCGGGTGCTGTCGTGCAACTGCTGGCGCAACAGCCAGTAGTCCGCGTAGCTTCCGAGCACGGGATCGCTCTTGGCCAGCGGGGCCAAGGCTTCCAGCCGGGACCATTGACCTTTTTTCATGGCTTCCCGGGCATCCACCACGGCGTTCCGCGCAGCGGGCGGCGTAATCAGGGTTACGGATCCGGTGTCCGAACGCGAATCCTTGATTTCGTCAAGCAGCGATTCCACTTTCGGCGCCAATGAGGCCGGCACAAGGGATTGCCGCAGGTCGACCTGGGCGTCGGAGGCAGTGGCCGAATGTACCGGCCGCTCGGCGCCGGCGCAGCCGGTCAAACCCACGGTCAGTGCCAGCCAAACGCCAGCCCGTGAGCGCCTGGCCCGAGCCAGTGCAGAAAAATTCCAGGTTTTCTGATACCGTTGCCTATTGGACACCATCTTGTCTTGACCCCACATAACACCGCCATGAATAACAGTACAGAGAATAACGCAGTCCCACTTCGCGTGCGACTTAAAGAATTGCGAGCCGCGCAGGCCCCCAATGACCGGAACCGCGGCGCCCTATTAATACGCGGCCGCCTGTTCACCTGGCTGGCGAGCAACCGAAGCAAACTGCTTGAAGCAGGCAAGCCCGTGCCGCGCAACATTGCCGCATTCTGGTCGACCGAAGATGAGCCGCAACTGCAGCCCTTGCTGCGGCAATGGTCGCAGGAAGAAGGATACCGTGTATCGCTGCCTGTTGTGACAACGCCCGATGGCCCTCTTGAGTTCAGGCTATGGGATCCGCAAGCCCCGATGCAGCAAGGCGCCTACGGTATACAAGAGCCTGTGGGCGAACCCGCCCCCCTGCCCGACATCATATTGGTACCGACACTGGGCTACACCCGTCAAGGCGATCGCATCGGCTACGGCAAAGGATACTACGACAGGACGCTGGCAGCCATGAAAACACAAAAACATCCGTACATCAGTATCGGCATTGCGTGGGCCACAGGAGACTTGTCCAAAGAAGCCCACACGCCCGCGCCGCACGACGTGCGGCTGGACTCGATACTGACCGATAAAGGGTGGGCCGTTCCCGCGCCGGTACTGGCGTAACAATGTGGGAACGCGCCCTGCGCAGCTATTAGTCCAGACGCAATTGCCGCCATATCGCCATGGTTACCTCGGCGTTATTGAGCGTATAGAAATGCAGTCCCGGCGCGCCGTTGTCGAGCAGGTCTTGGGAAAGCCGTGAAACAACGTCTATGCCGAAGGCCTTGATCGAGGCCTTGTCGTCACCGAAATCGGCAAGCCGCAAGCGTATCCAGCGCGGGATTTCCGCTCCGCACATGGTCGAGAAGCGAGCCAACTGCGTGTAGTTGGTAATGGGCATGATGCCCGGCACCACCGGAATATCGACGCCTCTGGCCTGGATACGTTCGACAAAATCGAAATAGGCATCGGCATTGAAGAAATACTGCGTGATGGCGCTGTCTGCCCCTGCCTGGACCTTGTGTATGAAATGCGCCAGATCGGTTTCGGCGCTGACCGATTGAGGATGCATTTCGGGGTAGCCGGCCACCTCGATATGGAACCAGTCGCCGCTATGCTGGCGAATGAAAGCGACCAGCTCGCTGGCGTAGTGCAATTCGCCCTGGTCGCCGCCCATGCCCGAAGGCATGTCGCCGCGTAAAGCCACAATCCGCTTGATCCCTTGTTCGCGATAGGAGTCCAGGATATCGCCCAAGACGGCGCGAGTGGCCCCTATGCACGACAGATGCGGCGCGGCATCGCACCCGAGATTCTGCAGCAGGCGCACCGTGTCGGCCGTGCCTGTGCGCGTGGAGCCGCCCGCGCCAAAAGTGACGCTTACATAAGCCGGCTCGAGAGCCAGCAATTGCTTGGCGGACCGCACCAGCTTTTCTTGCGCCGCCGTATCACGCGGAGGAAAGAACTCCAGACTGATTGCTTTATTCGAACTCATTGCACCAGCAACCTCGACAAGAGCCCGGAGACTACGCTATAGACGAAAGCGCCCAGCAAGGCCCACCAGAATCCGCTGACCTGAAAGCCTTTCAACACCGAGCCGGCAAACCAGAACACCAGTGCATTGAGCACCAGCAGGAACAGGCCTAGCGTGACAATCGTGATCGGCAGGGTCAGCAAGATAAGCAGGGGCTTGACCAGAGTATTGAGCAGACCCAGCACCAGTGCGGCAATAAGCGCCGACCCGAACGAGGCCACGGTAATGCCCGGCAAGAGATAAGCCACCACCAGCAAGGCAACGGCGTTTAATATCCAGACAAGAAGAAGTTCCATAGCGTAGCGCTCCTTTGAGAGTTAGACCGGCAGGTATATTAGTAACGGTAGTGATCCGGCTTGTATGGCCCGCTTACCGGTACGTTGATATAGTCGGCCTGGTCCGGGCGCAGCTGTGTCAATTGGACGCCCAGCTTCTTGAGATGCAGGCGCGCCACTTTTTCGTCGAGATGCTTGGGCAATACGTAGACCTGCCCCTTCTCGTAGGCGTCGCCGCGCGTGTAGAGTTCGATCTGCGCAATGGTCTGGTTCGTGAACGACGCCGACATCACGAACGAGGGGTGGCCGGTGGCGCATCCCAGGTTCACCAGGCGGCCTTTGGCCAGCAGGATGATGCGTTTGCCGTCGGGAAAGATCACGTGATCCACCTGTGGCTTTACCTCTTCCCATTGCAGGTCTTCGATGGATGCAACGTCGATTTCGTTGTCGAAGTGGCCGATATTGCAGACGATGGCCTGGTCCTTCATTGCGTCCATATGGTCGCGCGTGATCACATGGTAGTTGCCGGTAGCCGTTACGAAAATATCGGCTTTATCGGCGGCTTCGTCGATCGTGACGACCTTGTAGCCTTCCATGGACGCCTGCAGGGCGCAGATGGGATCGACCTCGGTCACCCAGACTTGCGCGCGCAGTGCCGACAAGGCCTGGGCACAACCTTTGCCCACGTCGCCGAAACCGCATACAACGGCGATCTTGCCGGCGACCATGACGTCGGTGGCGCGCTTGATGCCGTCGACCAGGGATTCGCGGCAACCATACAGGTTGTCGAACTTGGACTTCGTAACCGAATCGTTGACATTGATGGCCGGGAAAGCAAGCTCGCCCTTCTTGGCCATTTGATACAGGCGGTGCACACCGGTAGTGGTTTCTTCGGTCACGCCCTTGACCTGAGCCAGGCGGGTCGAATACCACTTTGGATCACGGCTCAGCTGCGCCTTGATGGAAGCAAACAGGACGCGCTCTTCTTCGCTCGCGGGCTTATCGAGCACGGCAATGTCGTTTTCGGCCTTGGCGCCCAGATGCAACAAGACGGTGGCGTCGCCGCCGTCGTCGAGAATCATGTTGGCATGTTGATCGTTGGGCCACTGGAAAATTTGATGCGTGTACTGCCAATAGTCTTCAAGGCTTTCGCCCTTGATGGCGAATACAGGCGTGCCTGTCGCCGCGATGGCGGCAGCGGCGTGATCTTGTGTCGAGAAGATATTGCACGATGCCCAGCGGACTTCGGCGCCCAGCGCTTTCAGTGTTTCGATGAGCACAGCCGTCTGGATGGTCATGTGCAGGCTGCCCGCAATGCGCGCGCCCTTCAGCGGCTGCGATGCGGCGAATTCTTCGCGGGTCGACATCAGGCCGGGCATTTCGGTTTCGGCAATCGCGATCTCGCGGCGACCCCAGCCCGACAGGGCGATATCGGCAATTTTGTAATCGGAAAAGGCGGCGTCAGCGACAGTATTCATGGTTTTATCCCAATAAAACTGCACCGGCAAAGTCATGCAACAAGAGCTCATCTTTGCCCGTACAGGGAACGATGAGCGCCGTTGAAACAAAAGATGGTCCTGAGCCTAGCGGATGGCGCTGAAAAGCCCTTGGGCTCCAGTCCGTTCCGTCGCAGCGCTCCTCAGGAATGTTCGATTTTAGCGTAAATAGCGAAGGCTGGGCTCAGCCCTTGCGGCGCGGGTATCCCTGCGCCGTGATGCGTTGCCATACCTGCAGTTTTTCCTCGTCGTCCAGAAAAACCCAATTGGCTACCTCCATGGCGGTCCGGCCGCAACCGCGGCAGATTTCGTCGTACAGGGTCGAACACACCGCGACACATGGCGAGTCGGAAGGAACAAGGCTGCGCATGTTGACGTCGGGTGCTTCGTGCCCGGCATCGCCGGCCTCGCGGCGCACTTCAGCAACGTCGAGACGGCGCTTGGCCGCTTCGAACGAGGACTCGGAATCAGATTTGGAATGGCGATGAGGCATGGGTCGTGGTCCATCGCGGAACCGCCGGTGGCGGCTCCCGCGATTGCGGCTATCAGGCGGCCTTCTTGAGGACTTGCACCTTGTCGGAGGCTTCCCAGCTGAACTCGGGCTCGCTGCGGCCGAAATGGCCATAGGCTGCCGTTTTCGCGTAGATGGGGCGCAGCAGGTCGAGCATGTTGATGATGCCCTTGGGACGCAAGTCGAAATTCTCACGCACCAGCCGGGCTATCTGGTCGTCTGGTATGACGCCAGTGCCTTCGGTGTAGACCGTGATATTGATGGGTTCGGCGACCCCGATTGCGTAGCTGACCTGCACCTGGCACTGGCGCGCGAGCCCGGCGGCCACGATGTTTTTGGCCACGTAGCGCGCAGCATATGCGGCCGACCGGTCGACCTTGGACGGATCTTTGCCCGAAAAAGCGCCGCCGCCATGGGGGCATGCGCCACCGTAGGTGTCGACGATGATCTTGCGCCCCGTCAATCCGCAATCGCCCTGGGGACCGCCAATGACAAATACGCCGGTCGGGTTGATCATGAACTTGGTCTTGGCCGTAAGCAGGCCATCGGGAAAGCTGGGCTTGATGATGTGCTCGATGACCGCTTCGTGAATGTCGCCTTGCGAGATTTCCGGCGCGTGCTGGGTCGAGAGCACCACGGTATCGACTTCGACCGGCTTACCGTCGACATAGCGGAAGGTAACCTGGGATTTGGCATCTGGACGCAGCCACGGCAGGCGACCATCTTTGCGCAGCTCGCTTTGGCGCTGCACCAGGCGGTGCGCATACCAAATGGGGGCAGGCATGAGATCGGGGGTTTCGTCGCAGGCATAGCCGAACATCAAGCCCTGGTCGCCGGCACCCTGATTCAGGATTTCTTCTTCGGTGCGATCAACGCCCTGTGCAATATCGGGCGACTGTTTATCGTAGGCAACCAGTACGGCGCAGCCCTTGTAGTCGATACCGTATTCGGTATTGTCGTAGCCGATGCGCTGTATCGTGTCGCGGGCGACCTGGATGTAGTCGACATTGGCCGTTGTGGTTATTTCGCCGGCCAGCACGACCAGACCGGTATTGCACAGCGTTTCGGCAGCAACGCGGGCAGTGGGATCCTGGGTGAGGATGGCGTCGAGGATGGAATCGGAAATCTGGTCGGCGACCTTGTCGGGATGACCTTCGGATACGGATTCGGAAGTGAATAGAAAATCGTTATTTGCCACGGCGATACGTCCTGTAAATATACTGGCTGGCCAGCATGGGGGTGGAACGAAACGCGTTGCACCTCGGATGCCTGCATAGCAGTAATACTCAGGGCGCGACGCTTTAGCGGTTTTTTATGCACACTGTTTGATATAACAGAATGCGATCGCTCCGCAAGTTGTCGGTTAACTCAGCGATGAACGCTATTTTAAGCGAAAATACGCGAAGACATTTGTTCACACTTCTCGCACGAGGGTTATTGCCCGCTCATGTTCCTGGCTTTATTTCGATTTCTGGCGTGGATACCACTGCCGATTCTGCACAGAATCGGCAACTTTGCAGGGCGCGCCCTGTATGCCTGGCCAGGCAGATACCGCAATCGCCTGCAGACCAATGCCAGACTAGCCGGCTATACCGACCCTAAATTCGCCCGCGATTCCGCAGGCCAGACCGGCGCAATGATTTTCGAAACGCCAAAAGTCTGGCTGCGCAACGAAGAATGTCTGCAGAAAGTCGTCAGCGACGACAACGAAGTGGTGCGCGAGGCTTTGGCCGAAGGCCGCGGCATTCTTTACTTGACCCCGCACCTGGGATGCTTCGAGATCACTGCGCGGTACCTCATTCAGCATGGTCCCATCACGGTCATGTATCGGCCCCCACGCCAGGCATTCCTGGAACCCATCATGGAACAGGCCCGCAATACATCCGGATTGCGGGCGGTACCCGCCAATATGCAGGGCGTGCGCGAATTCGTGCGGGCGCTCAAGCGGGGTGAAGCGGTAGGCATGTTGCCGGATCAAGTTCCCGGCGGCGGCGAGGGGGTCTGGGCGCCCTTCTTCGGCAAACCTGCCTACACCATGACATTGGCAGGCAAATTGGCGGTTCAAACCGGCGTTGCCGTCATTCTGACCGCCGGCGAACGGCTCGCCGCCGGCCAGGGTTGGCGCATCCACTATGTAAGGCTTCCGGAGCCGCTGCCGACCGAACCACAGGCGCTGGCCAGCGCGATCAACGGCGCCATGGAAACCTTGATCAGGCGTTTCCCCCAACAGTACCTCTGGAGCTACAACCGCTATAAGGTTCCCAAAGAAGCACCTCCGCGCCCAACGGACACACCACAATGAAGTTCAACAAACTACCTTTACTCCGCGCCTTTTTTTCTTATCTCGGACGCGGTACGCTGTCGACGCGCCAGCGCTGGGCCGGCGTGCTGGGCTGGCTGGCCTCCAGGCTGATGCGATCCCGCGCCCATATTGTGCGACGCAATCTGGCGCTGTGCTTTCCACAGCGCTCGCCGCAAGACCGTGAAATATGGCTGCGCCGGCATTTCCATCTACTGGCGCAATCCGTCGTCGACCGTGGGCTGTTCTGGTTCGGCCAGCCCTCTGCCATATTGGCCGCCACACCTATCACGGGGCTGGAACACCTCGATGAACTGCTCAAGTCCGAACGCAAGATCATCCTGCTGGCCCCACACTTCATTGGACTGGACGCCGCCGCAACGCGGCTGACCATGTTCCTGCAAGAGTCGGCCACCATGTATACCCGGCAAAGCGACTCCGACGTCGACCAGATCGTGCGCGAAGGCCGCGGCCGCTTCAACCGCGTCAACCTGGTCAGCCGCCACGACGGCATACGCGGGCTGATCCGGCATTTGCGCAATGGCATACCAGTCTATTACTTACCCGATATGGATTTTGGCATTGCAGGTGCGGCGTTTGTGCCTTTTTTCGGCGTGCCGGCCGCCACGCTGCTGGCTACCGCGCAAATTGCAAAGACATGGAACGCCGCCATCGTTCCGATCGTCAGCCGACTCGATCTCGATACCGGCAAATACCATATCAGCGTCTTGCCTCCCCTGCCCGATTTTCCGGGCACGCAGACGCCGGAGGAAGCGACCGCCAAGTTGAACGGCCTTATCGAAGGCTGGGTCCTGCCGGATCCCGCGCAGTACTATTGGGTACACCGCCGCTTCAAGACGCGCCCCGAAGGTGAAGCCCCCGTTTACTGACGCCGCATTCGCGTCCGCGTCCGCGCAGGCAACGTAAACAATCACGCGGACAAACCGCCTGTAATCCGGGATAATCCCACTATGATCTGGAACTTCGCAAAAATGCAGGGTGCCGGCAACGACTTCGTTGTCCTGGATGGTGTACGGCAATCAATCGAAATGACGCCGCAGCGCGCACGCGCGCTGGCGGACCGGCACTTCGGCATAGGCGCCGATCAGCTCTTGCTGGTCGAAACGCCTTCACATCCCGAGGCCGACTTTCGCTACCGCATCTTCAATGCCGATGGCAGCGAAGTCGAGCATTGCGGCAATGGCGCGCGCTGCTTCGTGCAGTTCGTTCATCAGCAAGGCTTGTCCGGGCGCAACCCGTTGCGGGCCGAAATCTGCACAGGCCTGATTACCCTTACGCAGTCCGAATCGGGCGATGTCTCGGTCGAAATGGGGCAGACTCGGTTCGAACCCGAAGCCTTGGGGTTTGACGCCGAAGGCTTGATGTCGGCGCCCTGCGCCGACGATACGCTGTGGACGCTGCCGCTGCCCGGCCACGGCG
This sequence comes from Pseudomonas sp., assembly GCA_036675275.1. GTDB lineage: Bacteria > Pseudomonadota > Gammaproteobacteria > Burkholderiales > Burkholderiaceae_B > Pollutimonas. The sequence goes on from JAKFFG010000025.1 coordinate 138,324, forward strand.
ATGTCCGGCTGTCGCTGGTGGCGATTTCGAATCCACACGCCGTTCAGGTGGTCGACAATGTCGACACCGCGCCTGTCGCCGAAACAGGGCCAATGATTGAATCACATCCGCGTTTCACGCAGCGCGTCAATGCCGGATTCATGCAGGTCACCGGCCGCCACTCGATCAAGCTGCGCGTCTACGAGCGCGGCGCCGGCGAAACGCTCGCCTGCGGCACAGGCGCCTGCGCGGCAGTCGTCGCGGGTATCCGGCGCGGGCTGCTCGACAGCCCTGTCGTGGTAGAAACACGCGGCGGACCGCTTACCGTGGGATGGGACAACAACATTCTGCGCATGAGCGGGCCGGCCGTCACCGTATTTACTGGTCAGGTCGACATCGACGCACTCACCGACCAGTTCAACTCCAAGGATGCACCCCACCCATGACCGCAAGCAGCTTTTCCGCCGACGATATCGCGCATTTCCTGAAAGACCATCCGGAATTTTTCCAGGACCATGCCGAATTGTTCGCCAACCTGCGGGTACCCCACCCCAACGAAACCCGCGCAATCTCGCTCGGCGAAAGGCAAATCCTGACGCTGCGCGCCAGAACCAAAGATCTTGAATGGAAGCTTTCCGGCCTGATCGGCAATGCCAGCGGCAACGAAAAAATCAGCAAGACCCTCACGCAATGGTGCTGCCGCATGCTCGCCGAAGACGACGCCTTACAGATACCGGCCCATATCGTGCGCAGCCTGGGCGACCTGTTCGACCTTCCCACCATTGCGTTGCGGGTGTGGAATCTGCCCAGACTCGAAGACAGCGAGTTCGCGCAAGACGTTACCGATACCATCCGCAGCTATGCGCGCGATCTGGCCAAGCCTTTTTGCGGTCCCATCAAAGACCAGGAAGCCGCAGGCTGGCTGGGTACCCCGCCCGCTTCGCTGGCCATCATCGCGCTGCGCCCGGTTGGCCGGGTTGAACCCATAGGGCTGCTGGTGTTGGGTTCCGACGACGCAGAGCGCTTTACCGCCGATATGGGCACTGCCTTTCTCGACACCATCAACGAGCTGGCCAGCGCCAGCCTGCTGCGCCTGCAAGGCCCCGATCACCAAGAGTACGCCTAGGAATTGCGCATGCATGCCTTGCCTGTCCCGATGGAGCAATGGCTGGCTCATTTGCAGGCCAACCGCCGGTATTCCCCGCATACGCTGGCAGGATACCGGCAAGACCTTATCCACCTGATCCAGTGCCATCCCGACACAGCACTTGACGGCCTGACCGAGAGCCACATACGAAACGCCATCGCGCGCCTGCATAGCCAGGGGCTCAAGCCAAGAAGCCTGGCGCGGGCATTGGCGGCATGGCGCGGTTTTTTTCAGTGGCAAGCCACGTCGGCGGGCCTTGAAGTCAACCCCGCTGCCGGCGTGCGTGCGCCCAAGGCGCCGCGCAGCTTGCCCAAAGCCTTGTCGGTCGAACAAGCACAGGTGCTTCTTGACCGGCCCGGCCTGCCCGCGCCGCACACTGCTTCCGACTGCAGGGACCAGGCCATGTTCGAAGTCCTGTACTCCAGCGGTTTGCGGCTGGCCGAGCTGGTCAGCCTGGACTGGCGTTACTGTCGCCAGGACCAATACGAATCGCAGAGCTGGATACTGCTTGCGGAACAGGAAGCCATCGTTCGGGGCAAAGGCAACAAGACACGCAGCGTCCCGCTGGGACGCAAAGCCATTGTCGCGATAGAGCGCTGGATGCAAGCAAGAGATCAATTCCGGCAGGCCGACGGCGCAATGGATGCGGATTCTGCGGCGGCATTATTTCTGGGTGTCCGGGGTAAACGTATCAGCCCTCGCGTCGTCCAGATCCAATTGAACAAGCTGGCAACACTGGTCGGCTTGCCAGTCCATGTGCATCCGCATAGTCTGCGCCACAGCTTCGCCAGCCATATGTTGCAATCAGCGCAAGATTTGCGCGCCGTGCAGGAGATGCTGGGCCATGCGAATATTTCCACCACGCAAATCTATACGCGCCTTGATTTTCAGCACCTGGCCCAGGTATACGACAAGGCCCACCCGCGCGCAAACCGCAAGCGCTGAACCTGCCCGAATCTCGGACCAATTACTGCATGGGCTTGAGCACGTAGAGCAGCTGGCCTGCGTTCCAGCTGAACATGCCTAAATACGTTGAAGCGGGCTGGTCCGGGGACGCAAGCGCGTCGGAATACAAAGTGCCGCCCACGGTCGCCTTGGTTTCACGCGCGATCTGTTCCACCAATTTGGCATTGGTGGTATTTTCGATGAACACACCTGCGATGCCTTCCTTTTTTGCGCGGTCAACGATCGCAGCGACATCCCGGGCGGAAGGCTCGGCCTGGCTTGAAAAGCCGGCCACCGACAAAAACTGTATGCCATAGTCTTGCGCGAAATAGCCAAATGCATCGTGCGACGTAATCACCTTGCGTTTGTTGCGCGGAATGGCATCAAAGGCCTGCCTGATCTCGGCATCCAGCTTTTTCATTTGGGCAATATAAACCTCGGCGCGTTCCTTGTAATCGGACCGGTGTTCGGGATCGGCCAGCGACAAGCCCTCGGCAATGTTCTCGGCGTAAATGATGCCATTCGTCAGACTCTGCCAGGCGTGCGGATCGACGCCTCCGTGATGATCATGTCCGGCATCATCCTCATGATGTTTTTCGTGCGCGGTATGTGCGTCTGCATGTTTCGCGTCGCTCAAATGTCTGGGGGCGATTCCCTTGGAAGCCAACACCTGGGCCCCCTCAAAATCGGCCGCTTTTATGAGACGGGGCAGCCATCCTTCGAAATCAAGACCGTTGATCACCAGCAATTGCGCTTGCGACAAAGCCTGGACATCGCGCGGAGTCGGCTCGAAAGAGTGCGCATCGCCATTGGGCCCGACTATCGTGGCCAGCGAGACATGTTTGCCGCCTATCTCCTTGACCATGTCGCCAAGAACCGAAAAGCTGGCAACCACGCGCAGGGGTCCGTCGACCGCGGCCGCGAACGGGGTCGCCGTGGCCAGCGCACCGCCGACGAGCGCCGCAAGCATTCTGCGCCGGTTCATCATCAGGAACCGCTCGACGACTAGTGTTTTCACCATTAAATTCGCTCCGAAATTTGAGAAAGACGCCGATGGCGGGCATATGCTTGTCTTGCGGCCTGCAACAGGCCGCCCAGCGGCCCGAAGAATACCGAAATGAAGTACACGGTTCCCGCCGAAAGAATGATGGACGGCGAAGCGGGCACATTTGCGTAATACGAAAACAATAGTCCGGTATACGAGGCAACGCTGCCAATAGCAGCGGCCAACACCATCTGGCGCCCTACTGAGCGCGCCCAGAACCTCGCCGCCGTGGCGGGCAGCATCATGATGCCCACGACCATCAATGTTCCCAATACCTGGAATCCCGCCACAAGAGTCATGACCAGCAGCACAAGAAAAACCATATGTATGAGCGAGCCTGCTCTTCCCTCTCCGCGCAGGAAAAGAGGATCCAGGCATTCCACGACCAGCGGCCTGAAGATCAGCGCCAGCGCCAGCAAGGTGATGGATGACGTCGTACTGACCAGCAGCAATGACCCGTCGTCCAGGCCCAGCACAGTTCCGAACAGGACATGTATGAGATCCATATTGGAACCGCGCAATGAAACCAGCAATACGCCCAACCCAAGAGACACAAGATAAAATGCGGCAAAACTGGCGTCTTCGCGCTGCGGTGTCAGGCGTGCCACCGCGCCGGCTAGCAAGGCCACGACCAGGCCGGTGATCATGCCTCCTATTGTCATCGCGCTCAAGGACAAGCCAGCAGTCAGGAAGCCCACGGCAACGCCGGGCAGAATGGCATGGGCCATGGCGTCTCCCATCAGGCTCATGCGGCGCAATACAAGAAACACACCTAAAGGACCTGCGGCGAAAGCCAGTGCCAAGGCCCCTGCGAGCGCACGGCGCATGAAGCCGTAGTCAAGAAAGGGGCCGAACAGCACATCGAAGACCCACGTCATAGGTAGTCTCCCGCGCACAAATGCCGTGCGAGATGCAGGTTTTCGGGCGTCAGCACTTCCTTGGTCGGCCCCCATGCGACCGCTTGCCCGGCCATGAGCAAAGCCTGCGGGAAATGGGCACGCACCATATCGAGATCGTGCAGTACCGCAATGACAGTGCGTCCCTCTTGATGCCAGGACTCCAGCAAGACCATCAGGTCCTCGGTGGTATTCCGGTCGACGGCGGCGAAAGGCTCGTCCAGCAACAAGGTTTGTGCATCATGAAGCAGCAGGCGCGCGAATAGGGCACGCTGCAACTGGCCGCCGGATAGCGTGCCGATGATGCGGGGGCCAAAATCGGCCAGCCCGACCATGTCGAGCGCTGCCTGTACCCGCTCGTGCTCGGACGAATCGAAGCGCTTCCAGGCACCGACGCGTCGCCACGCGCCCATCGCAACGAGGTCGTAGGTGCTGATGGGAAAACTGCGGTCCAGCTCGCCCAATTGCGGCAAACAGGCCATCTGACTGCGTGAATCGCCCGTTAGCCGTATCCGCCCGCGCAAGGGACTGACTATCCCCATGATGCCCTTGATCAAGGTCGACTTGCCGGCGCCATTGGGACCGACGATGGCTGTAAGCGAACCGCGCGCAAATGCGCCGCTTACATCGCGCACGGCAACGCGATCACGCCAACCCAGCGAGACCTGATCCAGTTCTATTACGGAGCCTGTCATCGTGCGGTCACTGCCACCAACCCATGGCCCATGCCGTCAGCGCCCATAGAAAGGCCACCGCGACCAAGACGCGCGCCAGGCGCTGGCCACAGGAGGCCAACAGGGCGGAACCACGGTAGGGCCGCGGCTTGCTTGACGAGGCGGAAAGGTTTTGATGCATGAGTGCCGGAACGCGCAAAAAGGTCGGAAAATGACTGATATGTTATAACATACGTGGGCCAAAGCACAGCCCAGCTTGCGAGCTCAGAAGCAATTGTGTATTCACAGACCATTACAGTGTTGCGCCATGCCCGTAAAAAAACCGTCTCCTGCAGCTGCCATTGCGGCAACGCTCCGTACAGCCGAATCGCTCTGCATGAAGCGCGGCAAACGTCTTACGCCCATACGCCGCAAGGTCCTGGAAGTTTTGCTGGCACAGCAACGCAGCGTAAAAGCCTATGAGTTGCTGGAGCTCATCCGCGGCGACCAGCAGGGAGCCGCACCACCAACTGTGTACCGCGCGCTGGATTTTCTGGTCGAAGAAGGCCTTGTGCATCGGCTGGATGCCATCAACGCCTGGACAGCATGCCTTGATGCGGGCGGACAGCCCCATGATCTGCTGGTCGTGTGCACGCAATGCGGGTCCGTGGCCGAGTTGAGCGACCCCGAACTGAGCCGCCAGTTGGCCAGAAAGGTGGCCGAATCGGGTTTCGAATTGTCCGGCCACGAGACTGAGCTGCGGGCGCTGTGCCGGGAATGCCGCCGCCTGGCCCCGCCTCATGCCCACGCCCACGAGGCCTGACAGACACCGCGAATCCGGCAAAATACGTCCGCTTTCGGGGACCATACAAGTTTTTCCCTGCAGGTTTGCTCTAAAGCGTATGCTGTGATGTAATCGCTCGTTATATATTTTTGCGCGGTACGAAATTTTCCTGTATGGCCGCTGTTTCTGGCGGAATACTTATTTGACTGCGCGATGCGAGGCCCAGAATGAAATCCGCTGTTAGTCCTGACAAAATGGTACCGGTAACCATTCTTACCGGATTCCTGGGGGCTGGTAAAACCACCCTGCTCAAACGCATCCTGTCCGAATACCACGGCCGACGTATTGCCGTCATCGAAAATGAGTTCGGACCCGAAAGCATAGACAATGAACTGCTGGTCCAGGACAGCGAAGAAGAAATCATCGAGCTGAGCAACGGCTGCGTTTGCTGCACCGTCCGTGGCGACCTCATGCGCACCATGAACGAGCTGCGCGTAAAGCGCCAGGCCGGGCAATTGAACTTCGAGCGCGTCATCATCGAAACCACAGGCATGGCAAACCCCGGCCCGGTTTGCCAGACGTTTTTCATGGACGACGAAATCGCCGACTACTACCGGCTCGATGCCGTCATTACCGTGGTCGACGCCAAGCACGGCATGGAAACGCTGGACAAACAGGAAGAAGCGCAAAAGCAGGTCGGCTTTGCCGATCGCATTCTCATTTCCAAGAAAGACCTCGTCAACGATGTCGACTACCAGGCTTTGCGGGCACGGCTGGTGCGCATGAATCCGCGCGCATCCATCATGCCGGTCAATTTTGGCGAGACCGACTTGAAGGTGTTGCTGGACATCAGCGGATTCAACCTGAACACCATACTGGATATCGACCCCGACTTCCTTTCCGACGAACATCCCGATGCGGCCCATGACCACGATCATGACCATGGGCACGATCATGGCACCGAGCACAAGCACGCACACGACCATGAAGGTGAATGCAATGACCATTGCGGCCACCATGATCACCATCATGCGCATCACGACGATGAAATCGGCGCCTTCGTATTCCGCTCCAAGAAAGCATTCGATCCCGAGCGCCTTGAAGAGTTTCTGGGCGGCATCGTGCAGGTATACGGTCCGGACTTGCTGCGCTACAAAGGGATTTTGTACCTGAAAGGGATCAACCGGCGCATGCTATTCCAGGGTGTGCACATGATGATGGGCGCGGAACCGGGAAAACCATGGCTATCCGGTGAAAAGCCTAATACCAAAATGGTATTCATTGGACGTAAACTTCCCCAGGAAATTTTCACCCGGGGTTTGGAACAATGCTTGGTCTGATAACAAGCCCCGCCGCCTGACAACAACGCGGCTACGGCTTATGATCAGTACGAAAATAAAAGGACATACCATCATGGCAAGCAAATCACCAGCAGCAAAGAGTCAGACGCACTTGCCGACAGAGAAAGAACTGTTAGCGATGCCCGAGTCCGACTACATGAACGACACACAGTTGGCATTCTTCCGGAACCGCCTGAAGGAACTGGAACAGGAAATCCTTACCAACGCCGACACGACCACCGAAAACCTGCGCGAAACCCAGTTCGTGCCCGATCCGGCCGACCGCGCCACAATCGAAGAAGAGCACGCCCTGGAACTACGCACCCGCGATCGCGAGCGCAAGCTCCTGAAGAAAGTGCAGCAGTCCATCACCCGCATCGATGCAGGCGACTACGGCTGGTGCGAAGAAACAGGCGAACCCATCGGCATTCCGCGCCTTCTTGCGCGCCCCACGGCAACCTTGTCGCTCGAAGCGCAAGAGCGCCGCGAAATGCGCCAGAAGCTGTACGGCGACTGACACGGCACAGGTTCCGAAGACGATCTCATCATCATCGTCTTCGCTGCCGCGGCATCACGCGCCACCGGTACACCTCGACCCGGTATCGTGATGCCGCTCCCCGCCTTGAAGCGGGACCTTGGCGCAAGCTTCGCGCCACCGGGACACCCTACGGCCGCTGAAATCCCCTTGAACTTTCTGACATTGCCCCCAGCTATTGTCTTCAAAGGAAGAATCCATGGAACAATTTCACGCCACCACCATCATTTGTGTCCGCCGCGGCGAGCAGGTCGCCCTGGGCGGCGATGGCCAGGTAACCCTAGGCAACATCGTCATCAAGGGCACCGCACGTAAAATCCGCCGCCTGTACAACGACAAGATCCTGGCCGGCTTTGCCGGTGCCACGGCCGACGCATTCACGCTGCAAGAACGCTTCGAGGCAAAGCTTGAAAAGTATCAGGGCAACCTCATGCGCTCCGCGGTGGAACTCACCAAAGATTGGCGCACCGATCGCGTACTGCGTCGCCTCGAAGCGATGCTTATTGTGGCCGACCGCGAACATACCCTGGTCCTGACTGGCAACGGCGACGTACTGGAACCCGAAAACGGCCTTGCCGCCATCGGTTCGGGCGGCGCATATGCCCAGTCGGCCGCACTGGCCTTGCTGCAAAACACCGAAATGGCGCCTGCCGACATCGTGAAGAAGTCGCTGGAAATCGCTGGCGACCTGTGCATCTACACCAACCAGAATCACATCGTCGAAACGCTATAGCCCGCGAATCGCGCGGATGCTAGTGTTAACAGGCCCTAACTCACAGATCAATATGTCAGCTCTCAATATGACCCCCGGAGAAATCGTCTCCGAACTCGACAAGAATATTGTCGGCCAGAATCGCGCCAAGCGTTCAGTGGCTGTCGCATTGCGCAACCGCTGGCGCCGCCAGCAAGTGCCCGAACCTTTGCGCAACGAAATCGTGCCCAAGAACATTCTGATGATAGGGCCCACCGGTGTAGGCAAGACTGAAATCGCCCGCCGCCTGGCCAAACTGGCCAACGCACCCTTCATCAAGATCGAGGCGACCAAATTCACCGAGGTCGGCTATGTAGGCCGCGATGTCGACACCATAGTCCGCGACCTCGTCGAAATCTCGGTCAAGCAGACCCGCGATGTGGAAATGCGGCGTGTCCGCACGCAAGCCGAAGACGCCGCCGAAGACCGCATACTCGATGTCCTGGTATCGCCGCCGCGCAATGCTCAGGGCGAACCGCAGCGCGAAGAAAACAACGCCCGCCAGACGTTTCGCAAGCGCCTGCGCGAAGGCACCATCGACGACCTGCAAATTGAAATCGAGATAGCCCAGGTCGCGCCGCAAATGGAAATCATGGCCCCTCCAGGCATGGAGGAAATGACCGAGCAGCTCAAGGGCATGTTTGCCGGCCTGGGTCAGGACAAGAAAAAAGTGCGCAAGATGTCGGTGAAGGAAGCCTTCAAGCTGCTCACTGAAGAAGAAGCCGGTCGCCGCATCAACGAAGAAGACCTTCGCACGGCGGCAGTATTCAATGCCGAACAGAACGGCATCGTCTTCCTCGATGAAATCGACAAGATTGCGACCCGCCAGGAACATCAGGGCGGCGACGTATCGCGCCAGGGTGTGCAGCGCGATTTGCTGCCTTTGGTGGAAGGCACCACGGTGAACACCAAGTATGGCGTTGTACGCACCGACCATATCCTGTTCATCGCCTCCGGCGCTTTCCATCTGTCGCGGCCTTCGGATCTAATCCCCGAATTGCAGGGCCGCTTCCCCATACGTGTCGAGCTCGATTCCCTGACGGCGGAAGACTTCGTGCGTATTTTGTGCGACACCGATTCGTCCCTGACGAAACAGTATTGCGCCCTGCTTTCAACCGAGGAAGTCACACTGGACTTTACCGACGAAGGTATAGAGCGCATGGCCCAGCTGGCATTCGAAGTCAATGAGCGCACCGAAAACATCGGGGCGCGCCGGCTTTATACCGTGATGGAAAAACTGCTGGAAGACCTTTCATTCGATGCCTCGGCCAGCAGCGGACAGACCATTATCATTGACGCGGCTTATGTCAATTCAAAGCTGGAAGAAGCTGCCGGCAATCAGGATCTTTCGCGCTACGTGCTTTGATCCTGCACGTTCCGATGCCCTTCCATTATTTTGATATCTGGATGACGACGTAGTGTCCGTCCTCGCGCCTGGCGGTGAATTTGACTTCATCGCCGGGCGCTATGCCTTTCAGCAGAGCCGGATCCACCCGGTACACCAGAGTCATGGCCGGCAATTCAAGATCGGAAATGGCGCCGTGCTTGATCGTTATCTTGCCGGCGGCCGCATCGACACGGCGCACTTCTCCGGAGGCATTTGCTTCTTGCGCGACAGCGCTGACTGAATAGAATGAGGTCAAGGCGAGCATCCCCGCGAGGGCCTGCCGATGACGTTGATTGGCCAAAGCCATAAGTTACACTCCTGCTAGATTCAAATCGGGAATCGTAAACATCCGCCGATTCCCCAGCATAACGCCAAACGAAGGAAGAAGTGTGACCGACCCCAGCATACGTTACCAGTTGCGCTGCGCCACGCGGCAGGACATTCCGTACATACATGGCCTGATGCTTGAAATGGCGCAGTTCGAAAAACTGACCGACATCTTCAAGGCCACTGAAGCCAGTCTCGCGGAAAGCTTTTTCGGCGACCGCCCTGCCGCGAACTGCCTGGTGGCCCATACCGCGGAAGAACCGGCCATCCCGGTGGCCTACATCATGTGGTTTCACAACTATTCCAGCTTTCTGGACAAGCGCGGGCTGTATCTGGAGGACGTCTACGTCCAGCCGGCACATCGCGGACAGGGCGTAGGAAAGATGGTGCTCAAGCATCTGGCAAAACTGGCGCTGGAACTGGACTGCGGCCGCTTCGAATGGACCGTGCTGGACTGGAACCAGAACGCAATTGACTTCTACAAGCACCACGGAGCCGACATTCTGCCCGAATGGCGTATCGTGCGTGTCACCGGCGACGCCCTGCGACAACTCGCTCAATAACAAGGAACGCCATCATGGCCACACGCCTCTCAGTCATCACCACCCGCACCGGCGATACCGGCACAACGGGTTTGGGCGATGGCAGCCGTACTGACAAAGACGCCCCCCGCATCGCCGCGCTGGGCGACGTCGACGAACTGAACAGCACCATCGGCGTTCTGCGCGCCGAAGCGCTGCCCCACGCCATCGATATGCTGCTGGGCCGTGTGCAGAATGATTTGTTCGACATGGGTGCCGAGCTTTGCATCCCGGGCCACAAGGCGGTCAATAGCGACCATGTCCTGTATCTGGAAGAAGCGCTGGCAGAACATAATGCCAGGCTGGGCAAGCTCGAAGAATTTATCCTGCCCGGCGGCATCCGGCCCGCGGCACTGGCGCATGTGGCGCGCACCGTGTGCCGGCGCGCAGAACGCGCCGTCATTACACTGAATCGCAGCGAGGCGGTAAACGCCCCCGTCATCCAGTACCTGAACCGCTTGTCGGATCTGTGTTTTGTGCTGGCACGCGTACTGAATGGCGCGGCAGACAGGCCCGACGTGCTGTGGGGCCGCTAAGCTGATTGAAACCGCTCAGGTTTTCCGCGCATCGCCGGAATGAATCTGCAGCGCCTCGAGAAAGCGCGAAACCATGTTGTAGGTAGCCACCGTTGCGGTAAGCTCAACCAGTTGGCGGGGCTCGAAGTACGACCGCACCTTGACGAAAATGTCGTCGTCCACCTGCACATGGCGCGTCATGGCATCGGTATAGGCCAGCACGGCTTTTTCCTTGTCGCTGAACAGGCCGGACGATTCCCAGTTTTCCAGTTCATCCAGCTGCGCCTGTGTCATGCCTTCTTTCAAGGCAATGGGTGCATGCTGCTCTGCTTCGTACGGCGCGCCGTTGATGATTGCAACGCGCATGATGACCATTTCACGCAGATCGCCGGCCAGCGAACTGTTGTGACGTATGCCCGTAAGGTGGTTGAGCCAGCCGCGGGCGACAGGCGGGCTTTGCAGCAGCATCTGGTACAAATGCAGCACGCTGCCACGCTCGGCGACGATTTGCTCGACAAGAGGACTGACCTCGGGGTGAGTCAGATCTGCATAGGGTAAACGGGCCATCGATAGATTTCCTTGTTAAACAGGCAGAACCTGGTTGACCGTGCGGGTAAAGCGCGCCACGATCTCACTGATATTTGCGTCGGTGCAAATGAATGGCGGCGCCAGCAAGACGTGATCGCCGTGCACGCCATCGACAGTACCGCCCATGGGGTACATCAGCAGGCCATTCTGCATCGCCTGCTTCTTGAGTACGGCATGGGTTTTACGGGCTGGGTCCAGCGTGGCTTTCGTTGTTTTATCCTGTACGAACTCCACGCCCACGAACAGGCCCCGGCCGCGAACATCGCCTACATTGGGGTGTTCCGCCAGCGCGGCACGCAGCTCGGCACGCAATTGTTCGCCGCGCGCCAGGACGTTATCGAGCAGTTGCTCTTGTTCGATGACTTTCTGCACGGCCAGGGCGGCGGCACATGCCGTTGCATGGCCCATGTACGTATGTCCGTGCTGGAAAAAACCGCTGCCGGCCAGGATGGCGTCATAGATTTTGCTGCTGGCCACCATTGCGCCTATAGGCTGGTATCCCGCCCCTAAGCCCTTGGCAATAGTGATGATGTCGGGAACCACCTGGTCTTCGGCGCAGGCGAACAAGTGCCCTGTGCGGCCCATTCCGGACATGACCTCGTCCAGGATCATCAGCACGCCATGGCGATCGCAGACCTCGCGGATGCGCTTCAGATAGGTTTTCACGGGCGCCAATGCGCCGGCAGTCGCGCCGCCTACTGTTTCGGCGACGAATGCGGCCACGTTTTCCGCGCCCAGCTCTTGTATCTTGTGGTCGAGTTCCTGTGCCAGGCGTTCGGCATATTGTTCCTGACTTTCGCCGGGCAATTGATCGCGGTATGCATAGCAAGGCGCTACATGGTAGGCCGGCACAAGCAAGGGCAGAAAGGGTTCGCGCCGCCATGCGTTACCGCCTATGGCCAGGGCGCCCAGCGTGTTGCCATGATAGCTTTGGCGGCGGGCAATGAAATGCCGGCGCGTGGGCTGACCGGTTTCCACGAAATACTGGCGAGCCAGCTTCAGCGCCGCTTCCACGGCTTCAGACCCGCCGGAAAGAAAGTAAACATGATCCAGGTCGCCCGGGGAACGCTGTGCCAGGAAATCGGCAAGGTCTTCGGCGGCTTGCGTGGTGAAAAAAGAGGAATGGGCATAGGCGATTTTATCGAGCTGCTCTTTGATGGCCTGAATGACCACAGGATGGCCATGCCCCAGGCACGACACCGCGGCCCCGCCCGACGCGTCGATATAGCCTTTATTGTGCTGGTCGAATAGTTCGATGCCTTGGCCGCGTACGGCAAAATCGAGTTGCTGCTTGGGATTGCGATGAAAGACGTGTGACATGGCGCTTGTGCCTTGCTAGATTTCAACAAATGATTCTTGTATGATATACCACGCAACAAATAAATCAATATGGAAGGCGCTCCGTGGCGCTCCTCATTCGCTATCGTTGCATTTTCCGCACATCACATGAAAGACAAACGCCACAGCGTCAGCGCTCCGCAGAATCTGGAAAGCCTGATCGACCGCATTCAAGGCGACTTCCCGGGAATGAGCGCGCAATTTCAGGTGGGCGCGCGTTATCTCATGGATTTTCCCGGAGAGGTGCCCATCGCGTCCATGCGGCAAATTGCCGCACAGGCGGGCGTACAGCCGGCCACGCTGGTGCGGCTTGCGCAGTCACTGGGCTACGATGGCTGGAACACCTTGAAAGGCGTATTCACCCAGTCCTTGCGGCACACGCCCAAGCGCTACGCAGAGCAGGCACGCCAGGTCATACGCAGTAAGAATGCTCTTGAAGTGTTGAGCACCGCCGTCTCTACACAGGCGGGCAATATGCGCCTGCTTGAAGAACTCAACCGCGACCGGCTTGCCGCCGCCGTCAACCTGCTGTCCAAAGCACGGCATGTACATGTTGCCGGCTTTCGTGCGTCGTTCGGACCGGCATTTACCTTGCATTACTTGTATCGCCTGTTCCGCTCATCGGTCAGCATGCTGCGAGGCGACGCCGGCTCGCTGGAAATGGAATTAAGGTCCATCCGGAAAGACGAAATAGTCGTAATCATCGGCTTTGCGCCTTATTCCAATGAATCGCTTAGGGTGGCTCAGGCGGCGCGCCTGGCTGGCGCACGCGTACTCGCCCTATGCGACAGCATTGTGTCTCCCATTGCACTCGATGCCGACTGCATCCTGGTGTTCCCCACTGAATCGCCTTCCTTCTTCCCTTCAAGCGCCGCCGCTGTGGCGCTCATCGAAATTTTGATGGAACAGTTGCTGGTCAAAGCCGGCAAGCAGGCAGTAAAAGGCATAGCGATTGCCGAAGACCAATTGCACCAGACCGGTGCCTACTTGAACACTAAATAGGCTTGTAATGCTGTCACTGATCGAATTGTCGGGCTCCCCTTTTGAAACAGGCCGGACACTGGGCCGTTTCGGCGCACAAGCCGCACATTCTTACCTGGTGTCCTCGCATTCATGGGCTACGGTCATGGCGTGGCGCGGAAGCAATACATCCCGGGCCATGCAGGCCGTGGTGCAACAGCATTTTCCCCGCATATACGAGGAGCTGCAGGGACTGGCAGCAGGGCTGGAGCTTGCGCCCGAGGATGTCTTCCTGTGGAACTGCCGCGGCGACCTCTGGTCCATGGCGCCCGACGGCTGCACGACAGTGCAATTGCCGCTGCCCGGCGGTCCACGAATTACACACAACGAAGACGGCGACCCCGGCTTTGCGGGCTATTGCGGCATCGGCAAGTTTACGCCTGACGAAGGCGTCGATTTCGCATCGTTTGTATACCCGGCATCGATTCCCGGACATACCTTTGCCGTCAATGGGCACGGACTGGCCATGACCGTCAACAACCTGCGAACGCGCCAGGGCGTGGTGGGCATTCCGCGCATGGTTCTGACACGTGCGCTGCTGGACTGTTCATCGCTGACGCAAGCCGTGGACCTTTTGAGCAGTACGCCAAAATCGGGCGGATTCCATCTTAGTCTCGCGCAACGTGGCCAGCAGAAGCTGCTCAGTATCGAGTTCAACGCCTTGCACGTTTCTTCCCAGGCAGTCCTCACGCCCAGTCTGCATGCGAATCATGCCCTGCACGATTCCATGCGTGACCACTCCCAAATCATTACCGACTCTTCCAGGCATCGCCAGCAACGGGGCGACGACTTGCTGGGCTATGGAACGGCAGCGGGCCACGGAAGCGACGGCAAAATAGACCCGCTGTCCATCCTGGCCGACCAGGGAAACAGCCAATTTCCCATATACCGTGACCAAGCCGACGACAGCGATGCGGAAAACACGATGGCAACGGCAGACATTCAGGTAGGCGCCGAACAGGTGACATGGGCGGTCCATGAACGTCCCGGGCAGTCGGCCCGGTTCAATCTTGTCGATGCGAACCTGGTCTGACTGCCCGCATTCACTGGAACTGTCATCAGATCAGCGACTTTACGAACTCCGCCACCTTGATGCTCAACTGCGCCATGTCGGCCTGTAATGCGGTGAAATTGGCCGATTTCTCGTAGGTTGACTCGTTCATGTATAGCGCCCGGTTGACCTCGATCTGCAAGCTATGACGATTTTCTCCCGGACGTCCGATGCGGGAAATCAGCGCTACCCCCTTGAAGGGGTCATTGCGCGCCACGGTATAACCACGCTCAAGCAGAAAGTCTTCAATGATGCCCGTCAACGTCGGGTCGCATGTCGTCCCGTCGCGATCGCCCAGTACGAAATCGGCCAGGACCTTGTCCGTTTCAATTTTCAGTACTGCATATGAATCAGCCGGCATGGAATGCAGATTCAAATGCCACACACCGTCAAACCGTTCATGAGCCGCCTCGATCTGGCGGTTGAGCGCCTCGTGATATGGCTGATGGTAGGTGCCGATACGATTCTCGACCTCCGCCACCCACAGTTTGCGGTCATAGATCGGCTGATCGCGGGCCATGCTCCAGATCAGGCCGTGTCCCAAACGGGACTTTTCGGTCGGATGCAGCTCGGTCGTCCACGGTTCCGCCAGAATATTGGGATCGATATCGTCGACGTCGCGATTCGGATCTATGTAGGTGCGGGGAAAATTGGCCGCCAGCAAGGTCGCGCCCACCGAGGGCAGCGACGCCCAAAGCTCGTCGACATAAGAGTCCTCGCCCATGCGCAACACGGACAAAGGCAGGCAGCTTTGAAAGTCTGCAGGATAGATGGCCCCGCTATGAGGCGAGTCGCAGATCAACGGAATGGCCTCGGTGGTGGGCAAGGACAGTACATAGGGCTCGAAAGAGTCGTCGGCGAATTTCATGTTGTCTCCATAGGACCGGAATCATTCAGATGGCAGGCGCTTTGATGTGGATTCCGGCGCTCTTGCAGCAAGTCATATTCCCTTGATGTCTCGCCGACCGGCTTGAGCAGGGGGCGCTCGACTTTGCAGCGGTCCATGGCATGAGGGCAGCGCGGATGGAAGGGGCAACCCGGCGGCGGGTCAATAGGCGAAGGCAGTTCACCCCTGATGGGATCGAACTGGCGCTGATCAGTGCGCAATACCGGCAGCTCTTTGATGAGCGCCTGGGTGTAAGGATGATGGGCGCGGCTGAAGATGGTATCGGTATCGGCGATCTCGACAATGCGCCCCAAGTACATGATGGCCACGCGATCGGCGATATGGCTGACCACGCCGAGATTGTGGCTGATGAAAAAATACGTCAACCCGAGCTCGCGCCGCAAGCGGATAAACAAATTGAGCACTTGGGCCTGGATGGACACATCGAGCGCGGCCACGGCTTCGTCGCAGACGATCAGGGCCGGCTTCAGCGCCAGGGCGCGCGCCACGCCTATGCGCTGGCGCTGTCCTCCCGAGAACTGATGGGGATAGCGGAAGCGATAGGCGGGATCCAGGCCCACTTTCTGCATGAGTTCGGCAACGTATTCTTCCATTTTCGTCCGCTTGACGATGCCATGTACGACCGGTGCTTCGCCTATGATGTCCACGACGCGCATGCGCGGATTGAGCGATGAAAATGGATCCTGGAATATCATTTGCACGCCCAGCTGGTACTCGCGCCTTGTGGCGGCATCCAGCTGGGCAACGGGCCGGCCCTTGTAAGCGATGTCGCCCGAAGTTGGCGGCAAGATGCCGGCAATCATGCGGCCCAACGTGGATTTTCCACAACCCGATTCGCCGACGATGCCTATGACTTCGCCAGCGTGCACGTCAATATCGATCCCCGCCACGGCCTGCAGGCTTCGGGGCTTGTGCCGCCCCTTGATGAAGTTGCCCGCGCGCTGGACAAGATCGACCGGCTGGGTGAAATGACGCCGCAAGTCGCGCAGGCTCAGCAAAGGCACCACGCGCTGTCCGCCTGCTTCAATGCTGACCGGTTCGACAGCAACACTTTTGTTGTCGGCCATCATGCTTGCACCCCCTTATGCCAGCAGCTTACCCTATGCCCGGGGGCAACCTCCTCGAGTACGGGGTCGATTTCGCACTGCCCGGTGGCTCGATAGCAGCGCGCCCGGAACGGACAGCCCTTGGGCAGGTTCAGCAGGGAAGGCGTGGACCCGGGGATCTGGAAAAGATCGTGGCCACGGGTGCGGACAGAAGGAATGGACGATATCAGGCCGTGCGTATAAGGATGCTGGGCGGCGCCTACGATCTGATGAGCCGATCCCGTCTCGACAATGCGCCCGGCGTACATTACCGCCAGCCTGTCGGCCAGGCCCGACACAATTGCCAGATCGTGCGTAATCCAGATCAGGGCCGTTCCGGTTTCGCGGCACAGCTTCTGGACCTCGTAGAGAATCTGGCCCTGTATGGTCACATCCAGGGCGGTGGTGGGCTCGTCGGCAATGATGAGTTTGGGTGAATTGAGCAAAGCAATCGCAATGGCGATGCGCTGGCGCATGCCGCCCGACAAGTGATGCGGATACACGTTCAGACGCTCTTCGGGTGAAGGAATGCCCACCTTCTTCAATACCTCCAGGGACCGGGCGCGCGCGGCCTTCCGCGACACCCGATTATGGGCAAGCACCGCCTCGATCATCTGCGTATCGATGCGCAGAACCGGATTGAGCGTGGTGGATGGGTCCTGGAAAATCATGGCCATATCCCGGCCGCGCAATTGGCGGTATTCGTCGGCCGACAGCCTCTGCAGATCGAGGCCATTGAAGAAAATACGGTCTGCCTGCGTGCGCCCCGGCTCGTCCACCAGCTTCATGAGCGAGAATCCAGTAATGCTTTTGCCTGAACCGGATTCGCCCACCAGCCCCAGGATCTCGCCCTGCCTGATTTGCAACGATATGCCGTCGACCGCCTTGACCACGCCGTCGCGGGTATGAAACCAGGTTCTCAGGCCCTGCACATCGAGCAGGAGCTCAGTGGGCGCTGTTGCACAGGCCGTGTTCATAACGAGACTCCCTGAATCTCGTTGCGCGGATTGAGAATATCGCGCAAGTGGTCGCCCACCAGGTTGATGGCGACCACGATCCCCGCCAGCGCTATGCCGGGAAAAAACGAAATCCAGTAATTACCTGACAGCAGGAACTCGAAACCGTTGGATATGAGCATGCCCAGCGATGGTTCCGTAACCGGGACGCCGACGCCCAGGAATGAGAGCGTGGCCTCTAGTGCGATAGCGTGCGCCAGATCGATGGTGGCAATGACCATGAGAGGTGGAATGCAATTGGGAAAAATGTGCCGCCACAGAATTCTGTGCCACGACAGGGACACGCAGCGCGCGGCCTCGACGTATTCCTTGTTGCGTTCCACGATGGCGGCGGCGCGGGCAGCGCGGGCAAAATACGCCCATTGCACAGCGATCAAGGCATAGATTACCTTGTCGACTCCTTTGCCCAACACGGCCAGCAGAATCAATGCAACCAGTATGGCGGGAAACGACAGTTGTATATCGACGGTGCGCATCAACACGGCATCGATACGCCCCCCGAAATAGGCTGACACCAGGCCCGCCGCGGTACCGATGAGAAACGCCGCGGATACGGAAACCACACCGACGAACAGACTGGTGCGCATGCCGTACAGAATGGCCGAAAACACGTCGCGCGCCTGGCCGTCCGTACCGAGCCAATACGTCATGCTTCCGTCGAAAGTCGTGCTGCCCGGGGGCATCTTGGAGTCCATGATGTCCAGCGTGGCGATATCGAATGGGTTCTGCGGTGCAATCCACGGCGCGAAAACGGCCAGCAGCACGAACGCAACAAGCAGCACAAGCCCAACGACCGCGAGCTTGCTGGCCAGGAATTGAGCAACGAACACGCGCCAGAGGCTTTCGTGCACCGCCAGGGAAACTGCTGCTGTCGGCTGGGCTGTCATGTTGTTGCTCCAAGGCGTACACGCGGATCGAGCACGGTATAGGCAATATCGACCAACAAATTCAACATGGCAAGAAACACCACCGTCAGCATCAGGTAGGCGACCACGACCGGCCTGTCCAGCGTAATGATGGAATCGATCAAAAGCTTTCCCATGCCGGGCCATGAAAAAACGGTTTCCGTTACCACGGCAAAGGCAATGACCTGCCCGTATTCGAGACCGCCTATGGTGACAATGGGTATGAGTATGTTCTTGAGCAGATGCACAGAAAGCACGCGCCGGTTGCTCAGGCCCTTGGCACGTGCGTACTTTATATAGTCCTGAGGAAGGGACTCGCGCGTGGCTGCCCGCGTCACACGGATGATCAGGGCGCACTTGGCCACGGCAATGGTGGCGGCCGGCAGGATGAGATTCTGCAATCCCTGCCAATTGAAGACACTCAGTTCAATAGGACCAAACGACTGGACCGGCCCTCGCCCGCCGGCGGGAAACCAACCGAGAATCACCGCGAAAAACATGATCAACATCAGCCCCACCCAGAAGTTAGGCAGCGAAAATCCCAGGACCGAACTCGTCATGATGGACCGTGCGCTGATGCTTCTGGGCTTGAGACCGGCATAGATCCCCAGCGGTACGCCGATCACCATGGAGACCAATATCGCCAGCGTGGCAAGTTCAAGCGTGGCCGGCATGCGTTCGAGTATCAATTGCATGGCGGGCTCGCCGGTCAGGAAGCTGTTGCCGAAATCGAGGTGTGCCGCCTTGCTGATGAAAATGAAGTACTGGTGCCACAGCGGCAAATCGAGGCCCAGGCTATGGCGCAGGGCCTCGCGCTGGGCGTCGGTGGCTTCCGGACTGGCGAGCATGGCGACCGGGTCGCCGACCAGGTATAAACCTGCGAAGACCAAAGCCGACATGATCAATACGACCAGCACCGTCTGCAACAGACGGCGAATGATAGTCAACAGCACCTGCTTGCTGCCGCTTATTTAGCAAGCGTGATGTCTTGCGCCAGGGTCATCTGGTCGGTACGTCCGCCATAACGGATATCCTTTTTCATGGCCCAAACCGACATTTCGAACTGCAGGGGCAGGATGCCGTAGTCTTCCATTACCATGCTTCCTGCTTTCTGCAGCATTTCGGAACGCTTGGCATCGTCGAGCGTGCGGGATGCCTCAATGACGAGCTTGTCCAGTTCGGGATTGGAATACTTGCTCCAGTTCGTGGTTCCCAGTCCCAGATCGGGCTTCTTGGTATGGACCAAAGCCGTCAGTGGATTGAGCATTTCACCCGAACTGGCGGCCCAACCCGCCAGATAAGTGCTGAACGCAAAGCTGTCCCGTTTCTTGAAGAATACCGGGGGCGCCATGGTTTCGACATTTGCCTTGACGCCTATTCGCGCCCACATGGATGCTACTGCCTGCGCAATGCGCTGGTCGTTGGTATAACGCCCTGCCGGCGACCCCAGGGAAATGGAAAAACCTTCGGGATAACCGGCGGCCGCCAGCAATTCTTTTGCTTTGGCAGGGTCGGCGGGTGCAACGTTCGACAGTTCTTTTGATGTTCCGAAGCCCGGATAGGCGAGCAAGTTGCCTGCCGGCTGGGCGGAGCCGCCCATGATCCGTTCGACAATTGCCTTGCGATCGATGGCAAGCGACAGCGCCTGGCGCACGCGCTTGTCGGCCAGTGGATTCTTGTCTCCGGTGCCGGACATGCCTGGAGGCAGTTCCTTGCCTTGATTCAGTGCAATATAGATGACACGCACCGAGGGCGTCTCTTGCACGTGCAGGTTTTTGTCGCTTTTGAGCTTGGGCAGGTCGTCGGTCGGTGGATCTTCGATGATATCGACATCGCCCGCCAGAAGCGCGGCTACGCGCGCCGCCGAATTGGAAATAGGCCTGTAGACGACCCGGTCCCATTGCGGCTTTTCGCCCCAGTAATTGTCATTGCGTTCGAATACGATTTCCGCCCCGCGCTTCCATGAAACGAACTTGTACGGGCCTGTACCCACGAGTCCGTCGCCGCGATTGAGCTCGACCGTCGTCTTGCCCTCGGGCGCCGGGCCGGATGCGGCTTTCTTGGACATGATGGGAACCATGGACAAATTGGCCAGCAATACCGGCGAAGGCCCTTTCGTGGTGATTTTGACTGTGAGGGGGTCGGGAGCCTCGACCTTTTCGACGGCACTTAAATAGAGCGAATAGGACGATGGACTATTGGGCACCAGCGGCACCCTGGCATAGGTGAAGAGTACATCTTCAGAAGTAAATGGCGAGCCGTCCGCAAATTTT
Source organism: Pseudomonas sp. (assembly GCA_036675275.1). Lineage (GTDB taxonomy): Bacteria > Pseudomonadota > Gammaproteobacteria > Burkholderiales > Burkholderiaceae_B > Pollutimonas. Next base: position 159,392 of record JAKFFG010000025.1, read on the forward strand.
ACGTTGGATCGAAGCTTGAACGTCCACACATTGCCATCGACCGTCCATGATTCAGCCAGGCTGGGAACCGGCTGAGCCTTGGCGTCGGTGCGCACCAGCGGGTCGAACAGGGTTTCCGACATTTGCGTATTGGGCGTGAGCGAATGGAACTGAGGGTCCATGGAGCTGGGCTCGGAACGCAAGGCGATGGTGAGATCGCGTGCCTGGGCGGCGCCTGCCAAAGTGAAAAAGCTGGCCGCGATGGCCGAAAGGAGTAGTGTTTTACGGATCGACTTCATGTTTATGCTGCCCTTATTTGAATTTATCAGACGGGTAAGCCAATAAAACAACGCAATACGAAAAAGCTCCATGCCTATAGGCATGGAGCCAGTGTATATAGCTGATCCGGTTTAAATATCGGTATTTTCCCGAGGAACTGTGATGACTCCCAGTGAAGAACAAATCACACAATACCGGCAATACCTGCGCAATATCGGCTTAGCGCGATGCCTGCACCATGTATTCGACGGCGGCGCGCAGCGTAGCGTCGTCGGCCGACGAGGCCCCCCGTGGCGGCATTGCGCCCTTGCCTTTTATTGCAATTGCCATCATGGAATCCATGCCGCTGGCAATGAGCGGCGCCCAGGCCTCTTTGTTGCCTACCTTGGGCGCATTGGCCACGCCGGTGCTGTGGCAGGCTATGCACGCTGTCTTGTACAGTTTCTCGCCGGCAGGATTCACCGTCTCTGCGGCAGCCACAGTGGCTACGGACGCCAGACCGACACCAAGTGTAAGGGCCACGGCAACATGAGCAAGCTTCAACATATTTATCTCCAAATTCGGGACTAGCCAACCTGCACGATGCGGATCGCTGTTACAGAGTTACGTTGCAGGCTGCCCGCCCGGGCAGGCAGCCTTACAATACAAAGGTGTTGGAATGATCAGGCAACGATGGGACCAGGCGCCTTGATCTGTTTCATCAGATCGTCATTCCATTTCCCTTCGACCACGATGTGGCCCGCGGCGCCAAGTTCGAACGCTTCGATCAAATTGTGGTTAAGGTAGGCATACACACCGGGCTGCTTGAAGGTATAGAGCGCCGCGCCCGCCGAACCGCCACGAATGAACCATGTTTCCAGGTCTTTTTCGGGCGGGTTGGCAAATTTGCCGGTTTCCCATACCCAATCGCCATGTCCGCCAATCAGGTGAGGGCGTGTATCGCGGTTTGCCTGGGAATGGATAATCAGGACAGTTTCGCCAACCTTGGCCTTCAAGGCACCTTCACCCGTCAGTGCGCCTACCTTGCCGTTGAACACGATATGGGAAGGAACGAGCTTGCGCATGACTTCTGCGGTATCGCCATAGCTCTCGGCCAGGGTGTTGTAGTTTTTGTACTTTCCATTCTCGTCTTTCGGGATGTACAGGTCGAATTCGCCTATGGTGTAGGCCGTGTCGTAGCGCAGGAGATTGCCGGCAGGGTCTTTCAAGCCGTCGCGCGGCAATACCATGAGAGTTCCGCTCATGCCGGATACCACGTGCCAGGGCACCATGCCTTCGGGTGCGCAGTGATAAACAAATGTGCCAGGACGATCGGCCTTGAAGCGCAGCGTGACTTGTTCGCCAGGATTGACGTTGGTCAGTTTGGCGCCGCCCAGTGCCCCGGTTGCGGCGTGAAAATCCACGTTGTGCGGCATGGCATTGCTGGCCTTGTTCACCAGGGTGAGTTCAACATAGTCGCCCGCACTGACCACCATGGTGGGCCCGGGCATGGAACCGTTGAAGGTCATTGCCTGCAAAGTCGTGCCATTGTCGTCGATAACAATTTTCTTTTCTTCGATCCCCATGCGGAATTCGACAATGCGGGGCGCGCCGCTGGCCACTTGTTCATGCTTGTGAACCATGGGCGGAGCAACAAGCTCAACCTTTACGCGTTTAAGCTTTGCGATTTCGGCCTCCGACAGAGGTTTTTCGGTAGCGGGGGCGGCCTTGCCTTTTGCCAATGCGGGAGCGGCTATTGCGGCTGAACCCGCCATTGCACTGAGGCCGGCTGTTTTAAGAAATGAACGACGTTCCATGATGAAGCTCCGCTTACAATAAATGTTCGACTGCTTACGAACGGCTACACGGCCGGTGTCACGTCGAAAAGCAGATTTTTCAGATTTGATGCTTTTCGAATCCGGTACTATTTATCCATGTATCCATTTGAAACCTTTGCGCAGAGTGCTTCTTTGCGGCAGCGCAAACTTCAAGGCACATTTACGCGGGTTTTTACTAATAAGCGTCCGCCTGTGGTTTATTTGCCCGCCTGGCGAGTTCAAGGCGGGCAGCAGCCTCATATCTGGCTCAACATAGGCCCGATGGTAGAATCGACCCTCCTGTCACCCGCATGGACCGTCAATGCCGTCAAATCTGAATAGGTCTCTTATAAAGAACCTCGATCTGTTCAAATCGCTGCCTGATGCCGATCTGGACGCCATACTGGAAACGGCGTTGGTGTGCCGCCTTCTGACCGGCGATGCCGCTTTCCGGCAGGGCGACGTGGCGGACCGTTTTTTCGTGCTTCTGCACGGCCATTTGAAGGTGGTGCAAATCACACCGGATGGTGAACAGGTCGTGGTCCGCTATGTGAATCCCGGTGACGTTTTCGGCATTGCCCGCGCCATGCGGCGGCCAAACTATCCGGCCTCCACCGTCGCGGTGCAGGAAAGCCTGGCGCTCAGCTGGCCGTCCAGCGAATGGGACCAGTTCACCGCCACCAATCCGCACTTCGCCTCGAACGCCCTGCAGACCGTCGGTCAACGTTTGCAGGACGCGCATACCCGCATACAAGAGCTTTCGACTGAAGAAGTCGAGCAGCGGGTGGCGCGCGCAATTTTGCGCCTGGTGGATCAATCCGGGCGGCAAACGCCCGAAGGCATCGTTATCGACTTCCCGATCACCCGCCAGGACATCGCCGAGATGACAGGCACCACATTGCATACTGTAAGCCGCCTGCTCAGTGCATGGAAGGACCGCGGCCTGGTCACCAGCGGACGCAAACGAATTGTGGTCTGTGCGGTAGACGACCTGATACGCCTGGCCGAAGGCCCGCATGCGCCGGCAACCCGCCCTGCCGGCACCAAGGTAGAACCCTAGCTGGCAGCCGGCTCGCGCACGAGGCGAAACCCCAGGTTGCTGGGTGGTACGCCGACCGAGCATGCCCCGCCCTTGGGGTCCCGGATGAAGTCCGAAATGTAGTTACGATGCCTGCCCGCCACCACCCGTACTCCGCAGTTCTCGGCAGGAGGCAGCATTGCAGCGCCGTCTTGATCGACATGCTGGCGGGTGTGGCATGTCTCGGTCCAGTCCCATACATTGCCCGCCATGTCGGCGACGCCCGCCGCATTGCTGCCGAAACTTCCGAATGGCCTGGGGGTACCATCGATCTTGGATTTTCGCTGGGTTTCGAGCTTGTACTCCATGAGCCAACGCTGGGCGGGATCGCCAGGATCGGACGCATCGACGATGACGTCTTCTTTGTACATGGAGCCTGCGGCATATACCCATTCCGCATAGGTGGGCAGACGGTAGTGGCGGCCCGTACGCGCCGATAACCAGGCAGCGTAGTCAGTGGCATCCCGCCAACTGATGCCCACGACGGGCAGGTCGGGCGCAATGGCATCGCGCTGCGCCTTGTCGAGCTTCTTGCAGCCGGCCGCGATGACGCATTGTTGATATTCAGCCTGGCTAACCTGGCGTTTCATGATCTCGAAGTCGCGACCGAACCGCAGGGTGCGGCGCGCCGGGCTGACGGGATTGCCGTTGCGCACATAATCGCCTGCCGGGTAATAGCTTGACTCGCCGGCCTTGATGACCGTCAGCTCGCTGTGGTCGGCGTTTCGTGTGCCTGATTCTTCAGCCGCCATGCCGCAGCTTCCCACCAGTGCAATCAAGGAGATGGCGGCAATTCGATTATGCAGAGTCATGTTCAATACCTTGTATGCGTGCCGGCACACCGGCACTACATAGGTATTGAACGACTATTGAAAGATAAGATCGTTGTTCCAGCGCAAGGAAGGACAACGAAGTGGCCGTTGTGCCTTGGGACCTGGGCCCCTAGGCGACTCCGGCGGCGTGCGCCTGCTCGTCGGCATGATAGGAAGACCGGACCATGGCGCCCACCGCTGCGTGGCTGAACCCCATGGCGTAGGCTTCGCGTTCGAGCATGGCGAAGATGTCGGGGTGTGCGTAGCGCAATACCGGCAGATGATGCTCGGAAGGCTGGAGATACTGGCCTATGGTAAGCATGTCGACGTTGTGCGCACGCAAGTCGCGCATGACCTCGAGAATTTCTTCGTCCGTTTCTCCCAGGCCGAGCATCAGGCCGGACTTGGTCGATACGCCCGGATGCAATGCCTTGAAGTCGGACAGCAGCTTGAGCGAGTGCTGGTAGTCGGAGCCCGGACGCGCCTGCTTGTACAAGCGCGGTACGGTTTCCAGATTGTGATTCATGACGTCGGGCGGACCTTCGTTGAGTATGCCCAGCGCGCGGTCCAGCCGGCCACGGAAGTCGGGCACCAGCACTTCGATTCGGGTGCTCGGCGACAGTTCGCGCACCTTGCGTATGCATTCCACGAAATGGGCCGCACCGCCATCGCGCAAATCGTCGCGATCGACGGAAGTGATGACCACATACGACAGTTTCATGGCGGCAATGCTGCGCGCCAGATTGACCGGCTCGTCGGTATCGAGGGGATCGGGACGGCCGTGGCCGACATCACAGAACGGACAGCGGCGCGTGCACTTGTCGCCCATGATCATAAAGGTGGCGGTGCCCTTGCCGAAACATTCGCCGATGTTGGGGCATGACGCTTCTTCGCAGACGGTGTGCAGATTATGTTCGCGCAGAATACGCTTGATATCGTGAAAGCGCGAGCCGGGCGCCGCCGCCTTGACACGTATCCATTCGGGTTTTTTCAGGCGTTCTGCCTGCACCACCTTGATGGGAATGCGCGACGTTTTCTCGCCCGACTTCTGCTTTTGCGTTGGGTCGTAGGGGGCGGGACGCACAGTGGGCTTGCGTTCTGCTGACTGATCTAGCGGAGTAGTCATACGGTTTCCTGCAATGAAGCGCAACGCTTCATGCTCAAGAGCCATGGGCGTGCTTCACGCCATTGGCTTTCGGGTGAAAAAATCTGTAAGAAGGCATTTTAACCCGCGGCGCGCCACGCTACCTAATCCCCCTGTTGCGTCAACGGCCTTTCCAGACCGGTTTGCGCTTTTGCACGAAGGCGTCGATGCCTTCGGAAACGTCGTCGGCCATCATGTTCTGTGCCATGACCTGCCCGGCGAAATCGTAAGCGTCGCTCAGGTTCATGCCGCGTTGACGGTGATACATGGCCTTGCCGGTGCGTACGGCCACCGGGCTTTTGGAGCAAATGGCGGCAACAAGACCGTCTACTGTGGCGTCGAGTTCGTCGGCTGCTACAGCATGATTGACCAGGCCATAGTCCACGGCATCGGCAGCGCTGATAAACTGGCCCGTGATCAGCATTTCAAACGCCTTCTTGGCTGGTACATTGCGGGTCAAGGCAACCGCCGGCGTCGAGCAGAACAGGCCCACGTTGATGCCCGAAACCGCGAATTTTGCCGAGTCCGATGCAACGGCGAGATCACAACTTGCCACCAGTTGGCATCCGGCCGCCGTTGCCGTCGCGTGCACCTTCGCAATCACGGGTACAGGCAGGTTCACGATACTTTGCATGACGCGGCCGCATTGTGCGAACAATTGCTGGTAATAGCGTTCTTCGGGCGTGGCTCGCATCTGCTTGAGATCATGGCCGGCGCAAAAAGCCCGGCCGGCGGCCGCCAGCACAACGCAGCGCAGGTCTTCGTCTTGTGCCGCGGCATCCAGCTGTTTCTGCAGCTCGGCCAGCAATTCTTCCGACAAGGCATTGAATTGGTCCGGCCGGTTGAGGGTAAGCGTAAGGACGCCGCCGGCACTATCGGTCAATAGCAAAGAGCTTTCTGTAGTCATCGCTTGTCTCCAATTGTTCTTGGCCGACGTCAGGTTGACGCGGCTTCATGACACCGGCTGAACGCCTGCGCAAGTCTCGCCGCGAGCAAATCGCCCGTTGAGGCCACGTCAGCCGCTACCGCACACCGTAGCACATCAATGGTTTGCAGCCCCTCGTATCCACAAGGATTGATACCCAGAAACGGCGCCAGGTCCATATCGACATTCAAGGCCAGCCCATGGTATGCGCAGCCGTTGCGTATCTTGAGACCCAGGGCCGCAATCTTGGCCAGCTGATTGCCCGAAACGGGCACGTATACGCCTGGGGCGCCCGGCTTGAGACAAGCACCGCTGACGCCGAGATCATCGAGTACCTGGATGGCCACGCCTTCAAGCAAAGCAACGTATTCTTTGGCGAATATTCCGAGGCGCCGCAGGTCGACCAGACAATAGGCCACCACCTGCCCGGGCCCGTGGTAAGTGACCTGCCCGCCGCGATCGCATTTGACCACGGGAATGTCTGCGCAATTCAGGATGTGCTCTGGTTTGCCAGCCTGACCCAGCGTGTAGACAGGCATATGCTCGACCAGCCAGATCTCGTCTGGTGTTTGCGCGGTTCGCGCATCGGTGAACCGGCGCATGGCTTCCCACACGTCTAGATACGGAGCGGGACGCGGCCACCATTTCGGTTCGATCATTTCAGCAGATTATGCCTATAAGACGATGGAAACCATAGGGTGTTCGTGCAGCGCCCGGTACAGATCGTCCAGTTGCTGGCGCGAGGTGGCACGCACCGTAAAAGTCAGGCCAAGGTAATTGCCAGCCTTGCTGGGCCGCATTTCGATGGTGGCGGGGTTGAACCCGGGATCGAACTGCAAAACCACCGCCGTCAGCGTTTGGGCGAATTCGGGATGCGACTTTCCCATCACCTTGATGGGAAAGTCGCTGGGATACTCGATGAGAGAGTCTTCAGGTGAGATATCGCTGTTCATGGCTTGTACGTCAAAGCGCTGCAATGGCCTTGTCGTAGCCGGCACGCAGCGATGAATAGACCTTGCCTGGCTTGCCCGTTCCGACGGGCTTGCCGTTATACGAGGTGATGGGCAGGACTTCCCGCGTGGCGGACGACAACATCAATTCGTCGGCGTTTTCGACTTCCTGTTGAGAAATGGGCCGCGCGTTGAACTGGATTCCGGCGCCGGCGGCAAGCTCTTCCAGCAAGCCATACCGTATGCCTTCCAGGATAAGGTTGCTGCGTGGCGGCGCCAACAGCACGCCGTCCTTGACCACCCATATATTGCAGGACGCGCCTTCCGACAGATAACCGTCGCGAAATTGCACGACTTCGTCGACTCCGGCATCGACGGCATGCTGCTTGGCCAATACATTGCCCAGCAGGGAAACTGACTTGATTTCACAACGCAGCCAACGCACATCGGGAATGCTGACCACGCTAAGGCCCTGCTCGCGCGCCGCTCCGTTGGGCCGGACAAATGGCGAAACCATGCAGAACACTGTTGGCGTCGCATTCTTGGGGAAGCCATGGTCCCGCTTGGCCACGCCACGCGTAACCTGTATGTAAACCATGCAGTCAGCCAGACCTGAGCGTTGAATGAGGTCTGACACTATTTGTTCCCAGTCGCCGCGCCCGAGGCCTACCTTGATGTCGATTGCGGCCAGGCTGCGCTCGAGGCGAGCCAGGTGCCCGTCCATGCGAAAGGGCTTGCCGTTATATGCCGGCACCACATCATAAATACCATCGCCGAAAATGAATCCGCGATCCAGCACGGAAATCTTGGCATCCGCCAGGCGAACATAGTCGCCGTTCAGATAAACGACACTATCGCCATTAACATCGGGAATCATTATTTCAAGCCTTATTGTTCAAATAACAAACGAACTTTGTCATACATACGCCCGAAGAATCCTGCTTCCGGGACATCTTCCAATATATAGAGAGGCTCCTGGCGCAGCACTTTACCGTCTAACGACAGCGATACGGTGCCGACCTTGGCACCCTTTCGGAGCGGAGCCACGAGAGGTTGCGTGTACTGTGCGACCGGCTTGACCTCGGGGCCCTTGCCTCGGGGCACCGTGACCCACATCGGCGCGAGGCCGCCAAGACCTACTGTTTCGGCCCGCCCTTCCCAAACGCGTGCATTTACCGCAGGCTGGGTATTGTCGAACAGCTTGATGGTGTCGAAGTTTTGAAAGCTCCAGTTCAACAGTTTCAGGCTGTTTTCTATTCGAGCGGAATCGCTGCTTGCACCGACTATGACCGACACCACACGGCGGCCATCGCGCAACGCGGTGGCGATCAGGCAATAGCCTGCCGACGAGGTATGCCCTGTCTTCAAGCCATCGACCGTGGGGTCCGACCAGAGAAGCCGGTTACGGTTATTTTGCTTGATATTGTTGTAGGTATATTCTTTCTGGCTGTAATAGTGCAGATGCTGCGGATGCTTCGTGACGATGTTCTTCGCCATGATGGCAAGATCGCGCACTGTTGTCAGGTGGGCGGGATCGGGCAGCCCTGTCGAATTCACGAAATGCGTGTCTTTGAGGCCCTGTTTTGCAGCTTCTTCGTTCATCAGGGCTGCAAAAGCGGCCTCGCTTCCGGCCACCGCTTCGGCCAGCGCCACCGTGGCGTCATTGCCCGATTGAACGATCAGCCCTTGCAAAAGATCACTGACCGATACCTGGGTATTAGGCTTGACGAACATGCGCGAGCCTTCGGTCTTCCAGGCCTTCTCTGAAATGTTTACCGTCTGATCCAGCGCAAGACGCCCTTCCTCGATGGCCTCGAAAACCAGATACGCCGTCATGAGCTTGGTCAGCGAGGCGGGTTCGACTTTTTCGTCTGGATTTTGTGCGGCAATGACCTGCCCACTGTTCGCATCGAGCGTGAGCCAGGCACGTGCCGTAAGATTGGGTGCCGGTACAGTGGCCAGCTCGCCCACCATTACCGCGCCTTCGGCAAGACCGGGGCTCAGGTTGCCGGAGCTGCCGGCAGGCATTGGAGCCGACGTGCTTGCTGGAGCCGTGGCAGTCGCAGGAGCGGACGTTTGAGATACCGCGTGGAGTGGCGAAACTACCAGCGCCAATCCCGCAAGAAAATGTGAGATTCGTGAGAATTGAAAACGGGGTTTAGTGATTATCATCGCCATATCGTAAAGAATATTGGCCGAGAAAACAAACGGCGCAAGGCAACTATTATAGGCAGAGCGGCCGGGCTATTGCGACCGGCAACGCGATGTTTCAACATTAAAACGGAAAAAATTTGAAACCGAACCGGGCGAAACAGCCCAGTACAGGGATCAGACTGACGCCAAACGTTGCTCGACCAGTTGGCGTAGAACTATGAGCTTGCCATGGAAGAAGTGACTGGCATCAGGCACCACAACGAGAGGCAACGTGTGTTGACGCGCGAAAGCCATTGCTTCGGACAAGGGCACGACCTCATCCGCTTCGCCGTGCACCAGGAAGGTGTCGGCGGGAACGTTGATGTCGCGAAATTTGAAGCGATCTACGGCAGAACCGGCCAGCAAGAGTGCATCAGGCATTTTTTCGGCGTGTTCAGCCAGGTGCGAATACACTTGGGCGGCAACGGACGTGCCAAATGAAAAACCGGCGAGCACCCATTTTCCGGCCGCCGCATCGGGATAGGCTTCCTGGAACTGGCTTACCAGCTGCAGCATATCGGCTGTTTCGCCTACCGCGAGATCGAACTCCCCGGCTGAATCGCCGACGCCCCGGAAATTCGGCCGCAGGGCTATGAGCCCGCTTTGCACGCAGGCGCGCGCTATCGTAGTAACGATCTTGTTTTCACGAGCACCGCCGTGCAGGGGATGCGGATGAAGCACCAGCGCCCAGCCGCGTGGCGTGTCCATGGGGATGTCCAGCACGCAGTCTATCGGGCCTGCTGCGCCTTCGAAGGAAATTTTCACAGTACGAGCGTGCATGATAGGTGGTTTGAGTTATAACGGAGGCCCGATCATTCTACGCCATTCGACCTTACCGAATTAATGTCTACTTCGTCTTCTCCGCCTCCGCCGTCTTCTTTTTCCATGCCGACACCCGAGCAACTGAAGAATGCCTTGATGGACGCCTTGCCCGGCTTTCGCCAGGTCGACTGGGTGCAAAGCACACTGTCGACGAATGCGGAACTCATGGCGAAGGCCCGCTCCAGCCACGGCCCGGTCGCACGTCCCTGGCTGCTCGGCGCTCATCTGCAAGAGCGCGGCCGCGGCCGCGCGGGCCGCACGTGGCAAAACCGGGCGGGCGCCAACCTGATGTTCTCATGCGCCTTCGACGTGTTTCTTCCGTCGCAGCAATTGCCCGCCCTCTCGCCACTGGCAGGGCTCGCGGCATGCGAGGCATTGCGCCGGCTGATCAGCCCGGCCATGCGCAGTCGGTTGAATATGAAATGGCCCAATGATATCCAGTGGGGACCGGCCAAGCTTGCCGGCATTCTTGTAGAGGTCACGCGCGCCGGAACATCGCGGCTATCTGCCGATCATTACGTGGCCATCATCGGCATGGGAATCAATCTGAACGATGCGCGGGCGCTAAGCCAGTCACTGGACCGCCAGGTGGCGGACTGGTCCGAGATCGCCCGGCAGGACGCGCATGCCGCCGCGGCGAGCGCGGCGGATATTGTGGCCGCTATTGCGAACGCCTGGTATACCAGCTTGAATGACGTGACGGCGCATGGTTTCGCTGGACTGCCCGACCGCTATGCCGAAGTCGATGTCCTGGCTGGGCAGCATATAAACGTACTCGACGACGGCAGCCTGACACATGCGGGCATCGCCTGCGGCGTCAATAATCTGGGGCAATTGCTCGTACGCACGCATACGGGTGAAATCCCTGTTTCTGTCGGCGATATCTCGGTCCGCACGCAGCAAGGTTCCAAGCCATGATTTTGCTGATCGACGCCGGAAACACCCGGATAAAGATAGGTTGGCTGGACCCTTCCACGAACCGGCGCGAGAAGGCAGCCTTTGCGCTGCGCCATGCCGATATGGCCGAACTGCCGCTATGGATGGATCAGCTTGCGGACAAGCCCTTGAAGGCCATAGGAGTCAATGTGGCGGGCCCGGCCGTGGCACGCGGCCTTGCCGCCGCTCTGCGGCACCATCATTCATTGGACATTCGATGGGTAGGCAGCCAGCGCATGGCCGGCGGCGTCAAAAGCGCGTATGAAGTCGCCGAGCAACTGGGTGCCGACCGCTGGGTGTCCATGATAGGCCTGGCGCGGCATACCGATGAAGCGGCAATGCTGGCCAGTTTTGGCACGGCCACCACCCTGGATACCCTGGGTCCGTACGGACTCGAAAAAGCCGCCCGGCTGTTCCATGGCGGGCTGATCCTGCCCGGTCCCGCATTGATGCGCTCGTCGCTGGCCACCGGAACTGCCAACCTCTCCGAGGGGGCCGGCAGCGCCGCAGCGTTTCCGGTACATACTCATCAGGCCATCGCCAGCGGTATTGCCGCTGCGCAAGCGGGCGCCTTGGTTCGGCAATGGCGGGAGGGGCTGGAAAAGTTCGGCAAGCCTCCAGTTGTATACAGCACCGGCGGAGACTGGAATATGATCGAAGAAGAAGCGCAACGGCTGCTGGCAAACGCACAAATTGACCTGGGACTTGCCGCCGAACCCATACGCTGGCTGCCCACGCCGGTGCTGGATGGCCTGGCGCACCTGGCCTTCGAACTGCTTTAGCGCAATTGGTCGGCCGGAAGCGGGGAACCCAAGGTGATGGCGTGCTGATTGCGCTCGGACAACTGACGCGGCTCCCGCCCCTGTTCGCTGGGAGGAATGCCGAAAAAGCCTTGCCCATAAGCCAGCACAGCTACATTGGCGACGAAAACAATCAAGAAAAGAAAACGCATAACGGAATTGCCCCGGCTGCCTGAAATGGCGCCACTGTAGCCCCGCATTTTAAGACATCAGTCGTGAATATATCAAAACACCAGCAATAAATATCCAAACACCGGCATAAGGCGAGTGCCGCCCATGACGTTCCGTGGCATATTATGTCCACTGAACAGGGCAGGCATGACAGTTGCTGAAATGCCGGGCCCAAAACGCTACATTACCTATGATTCCAACTCTCTTGCACAACCCTGGAAAGACCGACTGCACATGAAACCAATCCGTAAAGCTGTATTCCCCGTGGCAGGCATGGGTACACGTTTTCTGCCGGCCACCAAAGCAATGCCCAAGGAAATGCTGCCCATCGTCGACAAGCCGCTTATCCAATACGCCGTCGAAGAAGCCATCGCCGCAGGCATCACGGATTTGATTTTCATCACGGGGCGCAACAAGCGCGCCATAGAAGACCATTTCGACCGCGTCCCCGAACTCGAGGCCGACCTGGCTGCCAAGAACAAGACCGAACTGCTGGACGCCATACGCAACATCATTCCCTCTTACGTCAACTGCATTTATACCCGCCAGCCCGCTCCGCTGGGCCTGGGTCACGCGGTGCTGTGCGCGGCGCCCATCGTAGGCAACGAACCATTTGCGGTGCTGCTGGCGGATGACCTTATCGATGCCAAGACATCGGTCACCCAACAACTGGTCGAAGCCGCTCATCAGCAAGACGGCAGCGTATTGGCAATCCAGAATATCGGGATCGAGCACACGAACAGATACGGAATTATTTCGGGCGAAGCCGTAAACGAAAAGACCATGCGCCTGCGGGGCATGGTCGAAAAGCCTGAACCGTCGGATGCGCCATCGACACTGGCCGTGGTAGGCCGTTATGTGCTTGAGCCCGAAATTTTCGAGCACTTGCGCCAGACACAGGCCGGCGTAGGCGGTGAAATCCAGCTTACCGATGGAATAGCCAGCTTGCTGCAAGCGCGCGCCGTCTTCGGCCTGGAATACGAAGGCAGGCGTTACGACTGCGGAAGCAAGGCGGGCTTCTTTGAGGCAACGCTGGAACTGGGCCGCAAGTATCACGGACTCTAGGAGCGTGGGCTCCTAGGACGGCTTGGACGGGCTCTTGATTTCGTTTAAACCGGCAAGCACGCGCGCAACCGCGCCGGCGTGCTTGCGCACCCAATGCTCTCCGGCTTGGCCCATACGCGTCAATCTTTGGGGGTCGCCCAGCAACTGCACTGCGGCCTGCACCGCTGCCTCGGCGTCGCTTACACGCATGGCAGCCCCTTCATCGATGGCATCGACCACCGCCTGCTCGAAGTTGCGGGTATGCGGGCCGACAAGCACAGGTACGCCTATGGCGCACGCCTCGATGAGATTCTGACCGCCCAGCGGGGCAAAGCTTCCTGCCACAATGGCCACCTGACTGGACGCGTAATAACGCGGCATCTCGCCCAGACTATCGCCAAGCAACACCGCGGCGTTGCTGCAGGCCTTCAACGCCGTAGCGGTGCAGTCACCCATTTCAAGAAACTCCGAGCGCCTTACGAATGCGAGGTCTGCGGCGGTCAGCAGTTGCGCTGCCTGTTCGAATCTTTCGGGATGCCGCGGCACAAGACAGTAAAGCACCTGGTCCTCGATATCGATGCCCTGAGCCTGCGCACGTTTGACTTGCCGCGCGATGGCATTGACGAACATGTCGTCCTCGCCTTCCCGCGTGCTGGCTATGACGATAATCTTTCTTGGCAAGGCGGCCGCGAACTGACGGCCGCGCAATATTTTGTCCTGTGGCAAGGAGATATCGAATTTGAAGTTTCCCGACACACGGACGGCGGACGCCCCGGCCTTCTCCAGGCGCTGCGCGTCGTGCAGGGTCTGGGCATACACCGCTTCGAAACTGGCATAAGCGTCGCGCATTACACGGCCGGCATGCAGGCTGTGCCGCAAAGAACGCTCTGAAAATCGCGCGCTGGCCAACAGCATGGGCACATGGTGGCGACGTGCGGCGTGCAGCAAGTTGGGCCAGACCTCGCGTTCGATGAGCACGCCGGCCTGCGGCCGATAATGCGCCATGAACCGTCGGGTGCTGCCCGGAAAATCGTAGGGCAGCCATTGCTGCAGCAGCCGGCCCTGCCGTATGGCATCGGCAAAGCTGCGGCCGCCCTCGTCACGCCCCGTTACCGTCATGTGGGTGAGCAACACCGTCAGACCCTGATCCAGCAAGGCCTGGATAAAAGGCTGTGCCGCCCGGGTCTCGCCCAGGCTGACGGCGTGCACCCACACGGGGCTCTTCAAGGTGCTGGCTTGCGCGTACCGGCCGAACCGTGCGCCGGAACAAATCCCCCAATGACGTCCCGAGCGCCGGGCGCGTATAGCCATCCAGCCGAGTAAGGCCGGAGAAAGCAACCGGACGATGAGGGAATAGGAAAAAAGGTTCAAAAAGTGCGCCAATGACCGAACACGAACAGCGGATAGGGAAAGTCTAGTTCAAGCATGAAGGCCAAGTCATTCAGTCGAAAGGCGGGACGATGGCTTTGTCTGGAGAATTCGCGCCGGGGAGGTCGGCATGAGCCGAGTCGTCGAAGGCAAGCGCCTGGTCGACCGCGCTCAAGACCGTCTCGGCCGAAGGCGCGTTGCCGCGCTCGCCGAGACTGGCTGTATATGCCGGACCTTCGAGCGGCGTTCGCACGGGCGTCGAAGCCTTGTAAATGCCTATGGTAGGCCGGCCCAGGCCGGCCGACAGATGGGTAAGGCCGCTATCGAGTCCGACCATGATACGGGCTCCGGCCAGTACCTTCGCGACATTGGTCAAGTCCATGCGGGGAAGGACGAGCGCGCGCGGATTGCCAGCGACCAGCTGGGTTGCCCTTTCGGTTTCGGCAGGGCTGCCCGAGAGCAGCTTCAGATCGAGGCCATGCTCGTGGAGGCGGCCGAACACTTTGTGCCAGGCTTCTGCGGGCCATAGTTTGTCGTCCCGGCTGGCCGAAGGCATGATGACCGCATAGGGCTGCACCTGCACCCCTTCGGTGATTTCATGCAACCCGAAATCGGGATCGCCCTTGTAGGAATAACCCAGCGCCGCTGCGGCCAGTTCGCGCTGCCGCCTGACCGCGGGCTGCCAAAAATTGACGGTGTGCTTGACGTCGTAGAAGAAGGAAGCCAGGGGTTCGCGCGCAGACCGGCGATCCAGGCCATGACGGGTGCCATGAGTTTGTCGAACCAGCCAGACCGACTTCATGAGCGCCTGCATGTCGAGCACGATGTCGTAGCGGCGGGCGTCAAGATTCTTGCGCAAGGCAGCCCGCGCCGACCGAGTCTCGGCGGACCACCAGTGCTTGCGCCAGCGCCGGTGCGCCACGGGTATCACTTCGTGTACCGCGGGATGCCAGGAAGGAATCTCGGCGAAGCTTTCTTCGACTATCCAGTCTATTTCAGCGTCGGGCACATGGCGGGCAATATCGGATACCGCCGGAAGCATGTGCACCAGGTCGCCCAACGAAGACGTACGGATAATAAGAATTTTTTTCGTCATGCGGCGATTATAAAGTTAACAAGGCCCCGGCGATATTGTCGATGGTACTTAAGCGAACTGCGCCGGCAGGCCACGCTATGAACGCCGCCTGCTATCCCGCCACTCCCAGATGCCCAGCGATATGCCGCTAAGGCAGATGACAGCAATGCCCGCCCACGTCAGTGCGTCGGGAAACTGGCCCCAGATCAGCCATCCCAGCGTTGCCGCGCTGATGATCTGCAAATAAATAAAAGGAGCGAGCATGGACGCGGGTGCATGGCGATAGGCCTGGATCTGCAGCAAGTGTCCTGCCGCGCCCCAAAAGCCGGTGGATACGAGCACTATCCAGTGCCACGGCTCCAGCACGGCCAGAAAAGGCCATGCCGCGGGCAATATGAAAGGCAGCGCCACAGTGAGGCAGAGGCTGCCCACCGCCCCGCTCCAGATCAGCGTCGTGAATGGATCATCCACGGCAACGCGGCGCGTGGCTATGAATTGTCCGGCGAATAAAAAGGCGGTAACAAGGCCGGACACCGTACCCATCGGATCCAGGCCGGCGTCCGGCCGGATAATGATCAACACCCCGATAAAACCGCCGGCCGCGGCCACCCAGCGCGAGATGCGCGCCGGTTCCTTCAGCAGCCAGGGTGCCAGCGACAACATGATCAAGGGTGCGAGAAAATTGATGGCGGTCGCTTCCGCCTGCGGCAAATAGCGCAAGGTGTTGAAGAATGACAATGTGGCCAACAGCATTACCGAGCCCCGCAGCAACTGGGCCCCCGGACGCACGCTGCGCAATACCCCGCGTCCCCGCGACGGCAATACCAAACCGAGAACCAGCAGCAAATGCACCACGTAGCGTACCCAGCACAGCATGAGCAGCGAAACCCCTACCCCCATCACCCATTTGCCGCTGGCGTCCAGTCCGGAAAGTGCCCATGCCGACAGCACAAGAAACGCAATACCGGCAAAGGGTCGCGTAGCTCCATAAGCAAGCGGCGCCATCACTTGGGGTCCTGAAGAAGATTCATACGTCGCTATTTTGGTGCAAGCACATCGGGATTAGCCAGGTTGACCGGCCGCCCGGCATTGTAAGCCAGCACATTGTCGAAGGCTGTACCCAGGTAAAGCTCGTAGTTGTCGCGTTCGACATAGCCAATATGCGGCGTGCACAGCACATTATCGCGATTGAGCAAAGGGTGCCGGGCACCAAGCACAGGCTCTTCCTCATACACATCGACGGCAGCAAAACCGGGACGACCCGCATCAAGCGCGCCGGCCAAGACGCCCGGCGCAACGAGTTCGGCCCTGCTGGTATTGACGAACAAGGCGGTCTTCTTCATGCGGGCCAGATCGCTTTCCGTGACAATGCAGGCAGTTTCGCTGTTCAGCCTCAGGTGCATGGAGATGACATCGCAATCTGAGAAGAACTGCTCGCGGGTAGGAGCAACGTCGAAGCCGTCAGCCTGGGCTCTGGCTATCGAGCCGTCGCGGCCCCAGATCCACACCTTCATTCCGAATGCCCTGGCGTAGCCGGCCACCAGCTTGCCGATACGGCCATAGCCCCATACTCCCATGCGCTGCCCGCGCAACTGCTGGCCCAGAAAGCCCTGCCACTTGCCGGTGTTGAGCCGGTTGACCTCGGGTACCAAGTGCCTGCGGCTTGCCATGATCATCGCCCACGTCAGTTCGGCAGTGGATGTGGGGTCGCCGGAACCTTCGGCCACGGCTATCCCGCGCGCTGTACAGGCGGCCAGGTCGATGTGGCCCGAAACCTTGGCCGTCTGGCTGATGAGGCGCAAATCGGGCAGCCTGTCCAGAAGCCGGTCGGTAATGCGCGTTCGTTCGCGAATCAGGACCAGTGCCTGGGCTCCGGCAAAACGCGCCGCCAATGCGTCGATGTCGGTGACGCTGTCGTTGAATACAGTCACCTGGTGTCCGTCCCCCAACTTCCGGAAGCAGTCCAGATGCCTCACGCAGTCTTGATAATCATCCGGTATAACGATGCGCATGAATGGCCCTTGATCCTTTACTATTGCGTTATGACTACCTGGTACATCTTGCCGAACGGCAACATCAAGCATACGGACGGGCTGGAGCTGCAGCCCGAAGAAGACTGGTTCCCCACTGCGGAAAGCATGGCGCTATTCACAGAACGAGGCCGCGTTCGGGGTCAGTCCGACGTGCAGATCATCAAGCACATGATGGACCTGGCGCGCGACGGCGAAAAATGGGTGCAAGACAATTTGAGCGAGTAAGCAGGCTGGTTAAAGCGCGACAAGGTCGGTTTTGTAGCGTGCAGCACGTTCGGCATAGCCCGTGGCATTTTTCTGCAGCGCTGCGATATCGTCATCGGTAAGAGTGCGCACCACCTTGGCAGGCGCGCCCAGTATCAATGACCGTTCCGGAAACACCTTGCCTTCGGTTACCACCGCGCCTGCGCCGACGAGGCTGTTGCGGCCGATTACCGCGCGATTAAGGACTATGGCCTGTATGCCTATAAGCGCGCCATCTTCGATGGTACAGCCATGCAACATGGCTTGATGCCCTACCGTTACGTTCTTGCCCAGGGTAAGGGGACAGCCTGGATCGGTATGCAATACCGCGCCCTCCTGGATATTGGACCCTTCGCCCACCACGATGGGCTCGTTGTCTCCCCGAATGACTGCGCCGGGCCAGATGCTGCTGTGGGCCTGCATGGTGGCCAGGCCTATGACAGTGGCTTCGGCGGCGACATACGCCGTTTCATGTATGACGGGCGTCAGGTCGCCCAATTTATAGCAAGTCATTTTGGAGGTCGTTCCGAGTGATTGAATAGCCTCGGAAGATCGTAGCACAAGGAATGCGTCAGTCGATAACAGACTTGGCCCGCCACACACTGGCCAGCCATGGCTGCTGGTCGCGCGGCAGACCTTCAGGCCGGTAATAATGCTCCAGCTCGGCAAAGCCCGCGGCGGTCAGCAGCGCCCGCCATGCATCGAGGTCGTGATAGGCGCCATAACGCCCGCCGCTCCAGCCCTCCTGGTTCTCGCCACGCGGGTTCGAGCTGAACAAGACTCCACCAGTTTTCAATGTGCCATGAAGCTGCCCGAGCACGCGCGGCAGCGCCTTGGTGGGTATGTGGAACAGGGACGCATTGGCGAATATGCCGTCGAACTCGCCGACCGGCAGGTCTAGCGACAGAAAATCCTGATGCCACACTTCGCAGCCGGAATCTTCCCGGGCCATTTTCACGAAGGCCGCCGTACCGTCCAGCCCTGTCGCAATATGGCCCATCGCCGTGAACGCCTTCAGATCCCTGCCCGGCCCGCAACCGAAATCCAGGATGCGATACGGCGGCGCACCCTGGATGTGGCGCAGCAAGGCAGCCATGTTCTGGCTCACATCATGGTTCAGGGTGCCGGCCTTGAAGCTTTCCGCGTTCCGGGCGTAATAGTCCAGGGTCGGTTCAGACACCGTGGAACGGTCGTGGGAAGTCGTTGACATGGCGGATTCCTAAACAAGAGACAACAGGCATGCGCGGTCGCTGCGTACGCCGGTTGGGGTCAAGGCCTGGACCAGCCCTGAACAAACGCCGCCACGGGCTGGCGCTTTCCGCCGGCTTTCTGGAGTTCGAGCAGGCGCAAGACGCCATCGGCAGTGGCAATGTCGATGCCCTGCGCGCCGGCGTGCAGCACGGTTCCGGGTTCGGCTGCATGCGCGGTGACTTCAGCTTTTTCCTCGCCGCCGCCATAAGCCGCAGCCTGAATGGCCCGCGCCTTCCATACCTTTACGGAATCGGGTAAGCCAGGCAATCGTACGCTTGCGCCGGGCACCGGATCGAAAGCCCGGACACGGCGTGCCAGCACGGCTGCCGCCTGTGTGAAGTCGAGCGGCGATTCCTGTTTATCGAGCTTGGCCGCATAGCTGACACCCTGTTCAGGCTGGGGCTGCGATACAAGCGTACCGGCCTGGAGTTCGTCTATGGCCTGAACGATGGCCTGCGCACCCAAGCGGGCAAGCTCGTCGTGCAAGAGCGCGGCGTTGTGCTCGGGCGTGATGGGAAGAGTGCGCGTGAACAGCATCGCCCCGGTATCGAGGCCGGCATCCATCAACATGATCGTGACGCCAGTCTGCTCGTCGCCGGCCTCGATCGCGCGCTGTATGGGAGCGGCGCCGCGCCATCGCGGCAAGAGGCTGGCATGAATATTGAAACAGCCATAAGTGGGCAAATCGAGCACCCACTGCGGCAGGATAAGGCCATAGGCTGCCACCACGAGCAGTTCGGGTGCGGCATCCTCCAGCGCCTGGCGGGTTGCCTGCGCCTCGTCGGGATAATTGCCGTCGAGTTTCAGACTGCGCGGCTGGCAAACCGGGATGCCTGCCGCAAGAGCCGCCTGCTTGACGGCGCTGGGAGTCAGCTTCAAGCCACGACCCGATGGGCGATCTGGCTGAGTCAGTACCAGCGGCACCTCGTGGCCTGCCTGCAACAGCGCCTCAAGCGCAAGACGGGCAAATTCGGGGGTACCTGCAAATGCTATACGCATAGAAACGCCAATTCAAAGTTAGAACAGGCATAGTACCAAGTACGTACTGGCGGGGTCAGGCCTTGAGGGCTTCGCGCTCTTGTTTGCGCAGACGCGTCTTGATGCGATTCTGTTTCAGGGGGGATAAATATTCGACGAACACTTTGCCCATCAGGTGATCAAGTTCGTGCTGGACGCATACGGCAAGCAGTCCTTCTGCATCGAATTCAAGGGTTTCACCCTGTTCGTTCAGGGTACGCACACGGATACGCGCCGAACGCTGCACTTCGTCGTAGATGCCGGGCACCGAAAGACAACCTTCTTCATACACCTGGGTTTCTTCGCTTTTCCAGATGATTTCGGGGTTGATCAATACCCGCAAATCGTTGTTGTCTTCAGAGACGTCGATTACCACCACCCGTTCGTGCACATCGACCTGAGTAGCGGCCAGGCCCACACCGGGCGCGTCGTACATGGTTTCCGCCATGTCGCGAACCAGGGTGCGGATGCGGTCGTCGACAACCTGAACCGGCTTGGCAACTTTGTGCAAGCGTGGGTCGGGATATCGAAGAATAGGAAGTAAAGCCATCAAACTAGTCCGAAATTCATGTAAGTCTCTATGATAAAACAAATTTTGTCCGGAATCCCGGTTTTATGCGAATAGCGCGCGTAAGGGCATCCCACATCGCGGCCGGCTATGACTTTTCGCCGCACATCGTCGCCCGCGCCCCTCCGCCTTATGCCACACTAGCGCATGCACCCCACATTATCGACCGAAGAACTCAGCGCCTGGATACGGCTGTCGCTGGAACCCGGCCTGGGCCCCGCCCAGGCGCGCAGCCTGCTTGCCGCCATAGGCCTGCCCCAGGACATCTACGCGCTTTCAGCGGCATCGCTCAGCAAGTTCGTGCCGCACGACATGGCAAGGCAGCTTCAAAGCGATGCCAGCGACGATATCCAGCAAGCCATCAAGAACACCCTGGCCTGGCGTGAACAAGCGAATCACCACATATTGACGCTGGCCGATCCATCCTATCCGCCTTCCCTGCTCGACATCCACGATCCGCCACTGTTGCTCTACGTCAATGGGCGCCTCGACATACTGGGTAAACCCATTATTTCCATCGTCGGCGCCCGCAATGCCAGTGCGGGCGGCACCGACAACGCCCACGCGTTCGCCCAGCATCTTGCCGGACAGGGGTGGTGCATTGCCAGCGGCCTTGCCTTGGGCATCGACACGGCCGCCCACGAGGGCGCCTTGGCCGCCGGTCCATCCGGCGGCGGAACCATTGCCATCCTGGGCACGGGCATAGACATCGTTTATCCGGCGCGTAATCTGCAGCTGGCACACCAGATCGCGCAAGAGGGCGTGCTCATATCCGAATTTCCTCTTGGGACACGCGCGCTTCCCTATCAATTCCCCAAGCGCAACCGGCTGGTGGCCGGCATCGCCAAAGGCGTACTTGTCGTCGAAGCGGCCAGGCAAAGCGGATCCCTCATTACGGCCCGGCTTGCCTCCGAAATGGGACGCGAAGTCTTTGCCATTCCAGGCTCCATCCACTCCCCCCTGTCGCGCGGTTGCCATGCCCTGATTCGGCAAGGAGCAAAACTGGTGGAATCGGCCGAAGACATACGGGAAGAACTTGGCTCGTCGGGCGTCACGGACGCGCCGGCGCCTGCAAAGCGACAGTCGCGGCGCAAGAAACCCGACATAGGCCCGACGGGTCAACTGGTGCTGGAAGCACTGGGTTATGATCCGGTCCATCTTGACACCTTGCAAGAAAGAAGCCGCCTCGACATGCCC
This sequence comes from Pseudomonas sp., assembly GCA_036675275.1. Taxonomy (GTDB): domain Bacteria; phylum Pseudomonadota; class Gammaproteobacteria; order Burkholderiales; family Burkholderiaceae_B; genus Pollutimonas. Next base: position 181,073 of record JAKFFG010000025.1, read on the forward strand.
GCATTGACGGCAAGCCTTCTGGAACTCGAACTGCAAGAAATAGTCGTCCGACTGGACGATGGCTGTTTCCAGCGACGCTGAAGATGCCGTTCAGACAGACTCGTTTTATGATAGCTGCTATTGCACGCAACCATACCAAGGAATATTTCCATGTCTTTGCCAAATAAAGTCAAAATCGTCGAGGTCTCTCCGCGCGATGGGCTGCAGAACGAAAAAGAATTCATTGCGACATCGGTAAAGATCGAACTCATCGACCGCCTGTCTGCAGCCGGCTTTCCCAACGTCGAGGCAGTCTCTTTTGTGTCCCCCAAATGGGTGCCGCAAATGGCCGATGGCGCCGAGGTCATGGCCGGAATAAAGCGCAGGCCGGGCACCATCTATTCCGCACTCACGCCGAATTTGCGAGGCTTCGACGCCGCGCTTGCCGCCGGCGTCGACGAGGTCGTGATCTTCGGAGCAGCCAGCGAAGCCTTTTCGCAAAAGAACATCAATTGCTCTATTGCCGAATCGATCACGCGCTTCGAACCCGTCGCCGAAGCAGCCAAAGCCGCGGGTTTGCGCCTGCGCGCCAGCATCAGTTGCGCCCTCGGATGTCCCTATCAAGGCGAAACGCCGATCTCATCGGTGGTCGATGTTGCAAAACGTATGCTGGCGCTGGGATGCGATGAAATCGATGTAGCCGATACCATTGGAGTCGGAACGGCGCTGCGTGTCGGGCAAGTCATGCGCGCCGTCACTGAAGTCGTCGACCCCTCACGCGTGGCCGGACACTTCCACGATACCTATGGCCAGTCGCTGGCCAACATACTGGCCGCAATGGAAGCCGGGGTGTCGATCTTCCATACCTCGGTCGCAGGACTGGGCGGCTGTCCCTACGCGAAAGGGGCGACCGGAAATGTCGCGACGGAAGATGTGCTATATATGCTGCGCGGCCTGGATATCGACACCGGCATCGACCTTGACGCCGTCGTCGATATCGGACAATGGATATCCAGCCATATCGGGCACAAATCCTCCAGTCGCGCAGGCAACGCCCTGGCCGCGCGTAAGGCCGCCTAAGGCCGCGCGCTGCGCGCACTCCAGTACAACCACGGGCCTTAATGTTATTTTCAACACAACACGTTCCAAGCGAAGAAGAACGGTCCGAACTTCTTGAAGCCATCGGACCGCTACCCTTGCGAGGCGTCGCCTGGCCCAAATGGATCAAGATACTGGCATGGGTAATCCTGGCCTTTATCGGCTTGATGATCATGCAAGTCGCGGCGGGTCCTACGGGAAAGACGGTCAACCCCATGGTAGCGGGCAGCATACTGCTCTGTTATTTGGCCTTGCTGGTGCTTGCGCGCTATATGCTGATCTCCGAAACACGCATTACCCACAAGGGTATTGAGCAGACCTGGATCACGCGGCGCGAGATTGCCTGGGAAGACATCCAGTTTGCCAAATTCATTCCCCTGGTGGCGTCCAAGCGGCTGGTGTGTTTTACCGGAAAAGGGCGGCCGGTCGTGTTCCAGGCCGGTACCCGCGAACTGCAGGTGGCCTTCGCCCGTATTGCACTGGTTTACCGGCGCCAAAAATAGGGCTTCCGGGCTTACAATGACGGCCGCTGAATCCTACTTGATCGACCCTATCCCGAGAAACACATGATTTCCCTGAAAACAGCGGGCGCCACCGCCCTGATCGGCGCGCTTTTCGCCGCCGCAGCTCCCAGCTTGGCCCATGCAGAAGAAACATGGCCGTCCAAGCCCATTTCCTTCGTCGTGCCTTACGCTGCCGGCGGATTTGCCGACACGCGCATGCGCCTGCTGGCGCGTGAACTGGCTGACGAGCTCAAGACTTCCGTCGTCGTCGAAAACAAGGCCGGCGCAGGTGGCGTCATCGGCACCGCGTTTATTGCCAAATCCAAGCCGGACGGCTACACAATCGGCAGCGGCAATCTTGCGCCCTTGTCCGTGAACCCGACGTTGATGGCCAAGAATGTGTCGTACAACGTTCAGAAAGATATCGCTCCGGTTATTCTGATCGAAGAAAGCCCCCTCATCCTGAGCGTGAACAATCAGGTTCCTGTAAAAACAGTGAAAGAGCTTATCGAGCTGGCCCGGAAAGATGCGGGCCGCCTCACGTTCGGGTCCTCGGGCGTGGGTGGTGCGCATCATCTGTCAGGCGAACTGTTCGCCTCGGAGGCAGGCATCGAGCTTTCTCATGTCCCTTACAAAGGCGGTGCTCCCGCAGCGACCGATCTGATGGCAGGCCATATCGACATGATGTTTGAAATGGGCTATGCCGCCATGCCCGCCATCCAGGCCAAGAAAGTGCATCCACTCGCAGTGACCAGCGCCAAGCGGCTGGCATTGCTGCCTGACGTACCCACTATGGCGGAATCCGGCCTGGCTGGCTTTGAATCGTACAACTGGCAAGGGGTCATAGCGCCGGCGGGAACACCCGACGCAGTCATCCAGAAACTCAATACCGCATTCAACAACATACTCAAGAAGCCTGAAGTCCAGAAAGCGTTCGAGGCAACGGGCGGCCAGTCGGCCGGCGGCACCCCGGAAGAGTTCGGCGCATTCATCCAGAGCGAAACCGAAAAATGGGCCAAGGTCATCCAGTCGGCCAATATTTCGGTCGAATAAGACCACAGTCCCGGACTGGAATTGAAAAAGCGTGGCTCCGTGCCACGCTTTTTTCTTGCATGATGTGTTGCGTAAGGGGCTGCTAACGCACAGGCAAGGCGTACATCAGTCCGCCATCGGTCCATTGCGCATTCAAGCCGCGCTGTATCTTCAGTGGACTGCCCTCACCCACGTTGCGATCGAAACTTTCGCCGTAGTTGCCGACCTGCTTGATGATGTTATAGGCCCATTTTTCGTCTACGCCCAGGTTTTTCCCGGCCCCGGCCGTTACGCCCAGAAGGCGCAATATGTTGGGGTTGGTGCTTTTCAGTTGTTCATCGACATTTGCCGAGGTAACGCCAAGTTCTTCGGCGCCTATCATGGCATGCAATGACCATTTCACAAGATTGAGCCACCGGTCATCGCCCTGGCGCACGAAAGGCCCCAAAGGCTCTTTCGAGATAATCTCGGGAAGCACCATGTAGTCGTCCGGCTTGCTCAGTTTTGATATCCGGATCGAAGCCAGGCCCGAGGCGTCGGTAGTGAATACATCGCAGCGCCCGGCTGCAAAGGCATTCACTACCTCGTTGAACTGGTCGATAACGACGGGCTTGTACTTGATATTGTTTGCACGCGCCCAGTCGGCCATGGTGTTTTCATTGGACGTGCCGGTCTGCATGCAGATGGTTGCACCATCGAGTTCTTTGGCACTTTTCACGCCGAGCGCCTTGGGGACCAGGAAACCCTGGCCATCGTAGAAGTTGATGCCTGCGTGTATTGCACCCAGCGCCGTATCGCGTTGCTGGGTGACCGTAGTATTGCGGGCCAGCAGGTCGATTTCACCCGATTGCAGCGCAGTGAATCGCTGCTGCGAATTAAGGGGTACTGCCTTGAACTTGGAGGCATCGCCAAGAGTCGCGGCGGCCACCGCCCGGCATACGTCGATATCCAGGCCCTGCCACACGCCCTTGGCGTCAGGCGCCGAGAACCCCGCAAAGCCGGTAGTGACGCCGCATTGCACCACGCCGCGTTCCTTGACGACATCAAGCGTGTCGGCGTGTGCCAGCTGCATGCCGGCCAACATGGCGAAGGCGCCGACGGCTATGGTCCGCCCAACGAACGCGTCCCGGACGAAGGCGCCCCCGGCGTACTTGATCTTGCGCATGACATTCCCCTTACGATAAGTGTTCGGATTCTATTTTCGGCATCTTACTGCAATAGACATGAGCCCAAACGAATAAACTTATTCGTAATTACGTATATCGTCGATCACCTTGCCGTCGTTGGGCAAGCTGCCGGGTTCGACTATCTCGATATCGGCCCGCAACTTGGTCAGTTCGCGCACAGACTCGGCAAGCTGCACACCAAGCCCGGGCTGCGGCGAGGCACTTTCCACCTTCAGCACCATGGCGTCGCTTCCTATCTTGCCGCTTACCACCAGCCGCGCTTTGCCGATTTCGGCATGCCGCTTGATTACTTGTTCGATCTGTCCGGGATGCACGAACATTCCGCGCACCTTCGTGGTCTGGTCGGCGCGGCCCATCCATCCCTTGATGCGCACGTTTGTACGGCCGCAAGGAGACATGCCCGGCAAAATGGCCGACAGATCGCCAGTGCCAAAACGCAGCAGCGGGTAATCGGGGTTCAGCGTTGTAACAACCACTTCGCCAACTTCGCCGGCCGGCAAGGGCTGGTCGCTACCGGGACGCACGATTTCCAGAATAATGTCTTCATTGACCACCAGGCCTTCACGCGCGGACGTTTCGTAGGCGATCATGCCCAGATCGGCGCTGCCGTAGGCCTGGTATCCGGTAATGCCTCGCTCGGAAAACCATAGACACAGGGAAGGAGGAAAGGCTTCACCGGAAAACAAGGCCCGGCTTATGGACGGCAGCTTGACTCCCATGTCGTCGGCCTTCTGCAGTATCAGCTTCAAAAAGCTGGGCGTGCCGGTATAACCGGCTGGCGCCAGATCGACAATGGCCTGCACCTGTTGTTCGGTCTGGCCCACGCCGCCTGGAAACACCGTGCAGCCCAATGCGTGCGCAGCCGTTTCCATCATGGAGCCCGCAGGCGTGAAATGATATGAAAAACAGTTGTACACGAGGTCGCCCGGACGAAAGCCGGCGGCATATAGCGCACGGGCGAATCCCCAATAGTCGGGACGCTTGCTTTCCGGTTCGTAGATCGGGCCGGGCGACGCGAATACGCGTGCCGCCTCGCCCCACCCGATGGCCGAAAAGCCGCCAAATACCCGGCTGACGGCCGGCAGCTCCTGGCCATCTTTGCCTTGGCGCATGGCAAGCTGGGCTTGCAGCAACTCGCTCTTGCGCACTACGGGGATTTGCGACAGGGTCTCCCGGTCGCGGATATGGTCAATGTCTATGCCCTGCAATTGGCGGGCAATAGCCGGGGCGCGTTCGCGAGCCGCTTTGAGAGCATGAGGCAGGCTGTTCAGCAGCGCATGCTCGCGCTCCGGAGCGGGGGCACGCTCGCGTTCCTCGAAATAGGTAGTCATGGTTATTTGCCTCTAGGCCAGCCAGCGCTTGCGTCGCCGATAAAATTTATTGTCGCGGAAGCTTTTGCGCTCGCCGCTTGATACGCCCAGGTAAAACTCTTTGACGTCTTCATTATCGGCCAGGGCCTTGGCGGCTCCGTCCATCATGACGCGCCCGTTTTCAAGGATATAGCCGTAGTCGGCATAGCGCAGGGCAATATTGGTATTCTGTTCGGCCAGCAGGAAGCTGACGCCTTCGCGCTGATTCAGGTCGCGGACAATTTCGAAGATTTCCTCGACGATCTGAGGCGCAAGACCCATGGACGGCTCATCGAGCAGAATCATGCTGGGATTGGCCATCAGGGCTCGCCCGATAGCCGTCATTTGCTGCTCGCCGCCGGAGGTGTAGCCCGATTGGCTGCCACTGCGCTGCTTGAGCCTTGGGAAATACTGGTAAACCTTGTCGAGGGAAGCGCTTAAATCGCCCCGGCTGATCTTACGCGTATAGGCGCCGGTCAACAGGTTCTCTTCTATCGTGAGGTGGGCAAAACAATGCCGGCCCTCCATGACCTGGACCACGCCTCTTTTAACAAGGTCCGCAGGAGTAAGACGCTCGATGCGTTCACCCCGGTAGTCGATAGTTCCTTTGGTCACATCACCGCGCTCGGCCTTGAGCAGATTCGATACGGCGCGCAGGGTGGTTGTCTTGCCAGCGCCATTGGCCCCGAGCAGCGCCACGATCTTGCCCTCCGGCACGCATAGCGACACACCCTTGAGCACCAGGATCACGTGGTTGTATATGACCTCTATCCCGTTCACATTCAGAAGAATATTGGGGGGCGCGGTCTCGACACTTGCATTCATAGGAGTTTTCCTGCAATCAGTTCAGCCCGGCCGGCGCAACATAGCGCGGCCGGGCGCTTTACAGCTTACGAAGCGTCGCAATTACGCGTTTCGATTTTTTTCTCGGAAGCGTATTTGGCAGCCAGCTCTTTCACCAGCGGATCCACGAACTTCTTGTCGGACTGGTACCAATCCGAGACGATGTCGAATTTCTTGCCGTTCCACTGGATGATGCGAGCCCAGTCGTCGCCCATGTGGTTGCTGCAAGACGTCTTGACGGGACGCATCAGCTTGGCAAAGCCGAGTTCCTCGAGACGTTCTGTGGTGATGTTCAGGTTCTCGAAACCCCAGCGGACTTGCTCGGGCGTCATGTGCTTGCCCTTGCCATACTTTTCCTGGGCTGTGCGTATGGCCTCGACTTGCAGCATCGAGATCATCATGCCGCGCGTATGAGCGATGGTGCCGACATATTTGCCGGTGGAATCCGTGCCCTGTCCTTTATCGTAGACATGCTTTTTAAGGTCTTCATGCACACGTCCATGATCGGCGCTGTTGTGGATCGTGATGCCGTTGTAGCCTTTGGCCACATCGCCCAGATCCTGGACGTCGTTCTCGGAACTGGCCCACCAGATGCCGTACATCTTGTCGCGCGGATATCCTACGGCCCGTGCTTCGCGAATAGCCGTTGGTGTCATGATGCCGGCACTCCACAGCAGCAGGAAGTCGGGCTTGCTCTGACGAATCTGCAGCCAGGTGGATTTCTGTTGAACACCGGGTGCCGTGACGGGGTACAACTGCAACTCGAAACCGTTAGCCTTGGCGCGCGCCTGCAAAAGAGCTATAGGCTCCTTGCCGTAAGGCGAATCGTGATACACCAGCGCGATTTTCTTGCCCTTTAGCTTGTCTTCGCCGCCAACCTTCTTGGCGATGTCCTGGATCATGACGTCTGCGGCGGTCCAGTAGGTACCCAGCAGCGGAAAATTCCATTTGAAGACCGAGCCGTCTGCCGACTGCGACAGTCCGTAGCCCACGGTTTCGATCGTAAAGCCATCGACAATGGCCTTGTCGGTCAAGGCGAAGGTAATACCGGTGGATTGGGTATCGAAGCCGGAAGCGCCGCCGTTCTTGTTCTTCAGGCGTTCATAACACTCTACGCCGCGGTCGGTAGCGTATGCCGTTTCGCATTCTTCATATGTGATCTTGACGCCATTGACGCCGCCGTCACGCTCGTTGACCAGCTTCAGGTAATCCATTTTGCCATCGGCCCATGGAATGCCCAGCGGAGCAAACGAACCGGTGCGGTATGCCAGCAACGGCACGAATTGCTCTTCAGCGGCAGCAGCCGGCAAGGGCGCCGTTGCCAGCGTGCCGGCTACAGCGATCATGGCTGCGACCAATTTGATTGAATGTTTCATCTCCAAGTCCTCCTGATGGTGTCTGTGTGCACCGTTTGTGATTCGGCATGGTCAAAATAGCCAGCCGAGCTTACTGATTCATGTGGCCGTTTAAAGACGGTTCAATGCGGAAAGGGCCAGATACGGAGTTTCTCCTTGCCTATGCTCCAGAGCCGGGCCAAGCCGTGCGGCTCGACGATCAGGAAAAAGACAATCAGTCCGCCAAATACCATATGCTCGATATGCGATGCCGTGTCGACGGCCAGCGGTATGCCGAACATATGGGGAACATTGGTCAGGAATACCGGCACCAGCACCATGAAGGCCGCCCCGAAGAAGCTGCCGACGATGGAGCCGAGCCCGCCGATAATGACAATGAACAGCAGTTGCAGCGACCGGTTGAGATCGAATGCGAGCGGCTCCCATGAACCCAGGTGGATGTACGCCCAGAGGGCGCCGGCCACGCCGATGATGAAGGAGCTGACCGCGAAGGCGGTGAGCTTGGCGTATATGGGGCGAATACCGATAACGGAAGCTGCAACGTCCATGTCGCGTATTGCCATCCATTGGCGCCCGATGGCGCCTCGTACAAGGTTCTTGGCCAACAGCGCAAAAACCGCCACAAAGATGAGGACGAACAGATAACGCTGGACCGGCGTTTGCACCGGCAGGCCGAAAGCTTCCAGCGCCGGCACCGACACATTGCCCGATGACGAATAGTTGGTGAAAAACGGTATGCGTAGGAACGCCCAGTCGACGAAGAACTGTGCGGCCAGCGTCGTAACCGCCAGATAGAGACCGCGGATACGCAAGCTGGGAACGCCGAATACGACTCCGACCAGCGTGGCGAAGACGCCGCCCAGCAGTATCTGCACGACCAGGGGTGTGGCCGGCATGCGAACACCGAAGTTCCAGGCCGCATAAGCGCCCACCGCCATGAAGGCACCCGAACCGATGGAAATTTGCCCGCAGTACCCGACCAGAATGTTCAAGCCTATGGCGGCGAGCGACAGAATAAGGAACGGGGTGAGAATAGCCTGCAGGAAATAGTTCGACGCGAGCAGCGGAATCACCAGGAAGGCGACAAGCAGCACCAGCAGCATGAAGAAGCGATCCTGGCGTATAGGAAAGATCTGTTGATCGGCCCGGTACGTGCTTTTGAATTGACCGTTTTCACGATAAAACATAATGGGTATCCAGTCTTCTTTTAGTTAAACCATTAAACGCGGTCGATGATTTTTTCACCAAACAAACCTTGCGGACGAAATAGCAGGAACACCAGGGCCAGTACATAGGCGAACCAGATCTCGATTCCCCCTCCTACGTAGGGCCCCAGATATACTTCCGACAGCTTTTCGCCGACGCCGATGATCAGGCCGCCCACAATGGCGCCCGGTACCGAGGTGAGGCCGCCCAGAATCACGACGGGCAAGGCTCGCAAGGCTGCCGTCGACAAAGTGAACTGGACACCGAACTTGGATCCCCAGATGATGCCGGCCACCAGCGCGACGATGCCTGCGACCGTCCATACCACCACCCAGATACGGTTCAGGGGTATGCCGATGGATTGTGCCGCCTGATGGTCATCGGCCACCGCGCGCAACGCGCGGCCCACCGAGGTGTACTGGAAAAACACCGCAAGCACGGCAACCAGCAATGCCGACACACCGGCTGCGGTCAGGTCTTCCAGGCTGATCAGTATGCCGCCCTCGAAAATCGTATCGAGGATGAAAACAGGATCCTTGGGCATGCCGACGTCGATGGAGTAAACGCTGCTGCCGAATATGATCTGCCCCATGCCGTCGAGAAAGTAGCTGATCCCGATGGTTGCCATCAGCAAGGTGGTGCCTTCCTGGTTGACCAGGTAGCGCAATACCCATCGCTCGATGGCGACGGCGATGAGCCACATGAAAATGCCGCTGATGATGAAGGCGAGCAGATTGGCAAGGAAAAGGCTTTCGATTCCCAGCCACTGCGGTATCCATTCGGAAAAGCGCGCCATCGACAGCGCGGCGATAAGCACCATGGCGCCCTGCGCAAAGTTGAAAACGCCCGATGCCTTGAAGATAAGAACAAAACCCAGCGCCACCAGCGAATACAGCATGCCCGACATCAGGCCGCCGAACAGGGTTTCCAGGAAAAATGCCATTTCTGTCTTCCTTGTTTAATGGCTGGCGCCAAGGTAGGCGCGTATCACTTCGGGGTTCTGGCGGACTTCATCGGGCATGCCGTCGCCTATTTTTTTGCCGTAATCCAGAACCACTACGCGATCGGAGACATCCATGACCACACCCATGTCGTGTTCGATAAGCACGATGGTGGTGCCGTACTCTTCGTTGACGTCGAGTATGAAACGGCTCATGTCCTGCTTCTCTTCAATGTTCATGCCTGCCATGGGCTCGTCCAGCAGCAGGATGCGAGGCTCCATGGCCAGGGCGCGGCCCAGATCGACCCGTTTCTGCAGGCCGTAAGGCAGGCGGCCCACCGGCGTCTTTCGATAAGCCTGGATTTCAAGAAAATCGATAAGGTTCTCGACAAATTCACGATGCGCGATTTCTTCGCGTTCCGCCGAACCCATGCGGAAAGCCTGCGCCAGTATTCCGCTGTTCATGCGCAGATTGCGGCCTGTCATGATGTTGTCCAGGACGCTCATGCCCTTGAACAGGGCAAGGTTCTGGAAAGTGCGCGCGATTCCCATTTCGGCGGCGCGCCGGGAATTCATTTTGGAAAACTTGATGCCGGCCAGTGTGATCTCGCCTTGCTGCGGTGTGTAAACGCCGTTGATCACATTGAGCATGGAACTTTTGCCCGCCCCGTTGGGCCCGATAATGGCGCGGATTTCGTGTTCGCGCACATCGAAGGAAATGTCGGTCAGGGCCTTGACGCCCCCGAAGGCGAGCGAAATGTTTTGCAGATCGAGTATGGTGTCTCCGATCCGTTGGTCGCGAGCAGCTTGACTCATTACGCAGCCTTCCTTGTGTTGCCTGGAAATATCTTGGCATCGGCGATTTTCAGGTCGGCCGAAATGACGCCTGTACGGCCGTCCTCGAATTTCACCTCGGTCTCGATGAACTGGTTCGACTTGCCCTGGAAAAGTGCCTGGACCAGGATGTCGTATTTCTGGGCGATGTAGGCGCGCCGCACCTTGCGGGTACGGGTCAGCTCGTCGTCGTCGGGGTCGAGTTCCTTGTGCAGCACCAGGAATCGCGATACTTGCGAGCCGCACAGCTTCGGATCAGAAGCCAGGTCGGCATTCACTTCCTCGACGCAATTGCGGATAAGTTCATAAACTTCGGGTTTTTGCGCCAGGTCGGTATAGCCGGCATAAGGCAGGCCCTGCCGTTCGGCCCAGTTGCCCACGGCTTCGAGATCGATATTGATAAAGGCGCAAACCATGGATTTGTCGGCGCCGAAGGCCACGACTTCTTTGATGTACTGGAAGAACTTGAGCTTGTTCTCGATGTACTTGGGCGCAAAAAGACTGCCGTCTGCCAGTTTGCCGACGTCTTTGGCCCTATCGATGATTTTCAGCTGGCCATCGGCGTCGAGGTAGCCCGCATCGCCTGTGTGATACCAGCCGTCGGAAGTATAGGATTCTGCGGTGGCCGCGGGGTTGCGATAGTACTCTTTGAAGAGGCCGGGGCTCTTGACCTGGATCTCGCCATTTTCGGCCACCCGGATGTCGACCCCTTTGACCGGCGGCCCAACCGTATCTGCGCGCACATGCCCGTCGGACTGGACGCACACGAAGACCGAGGTTTCAGTGGAACCATAGAGTTGCTTCAGATTGATGCCGATAGAACGATAGAACACGAAAAGATCGGGACCGATTGCTTCGCCGGCGGTGTAAGCCACGCGAACACGGCTCATGCCCAGGGCATTGCGCAAGGGGCCATACATGAAGAGATTGCCGATGCCGTACCTGAGACGATCCCAGGCGCTGACCGAGGGGTCCTTGTCGAGTATCTTCACGCCGACGCGGCGCGCAAGGGTCATGAAGGAATGGAACAGCTTGCGCTTTATGGCGCTTGCGTCTTCCATGCGTATCATGACGTGCGTAAGCAAGCCTTCGAGCACGCGGGGCGGCGCGAAATAATAAGTGGGCCCGATGTCATGCATGTCGATGGACACCGTATCGGGCGACTCCGGGTGGTTGACCGTAAAACCGGTAACCAGGAATTGCGTATACGAAAACATGTTCTGCCCTATCCAGGCGGGCGGAAGGTAGGCGAGCACCTCTTCACGATCGGTGAGGTTTTCGAGTTCCTGTATGGCAAGCCCGCGATCGATAAGCGCATGGTGGGTAAGCACCACCCCTTTCGGCTTGCCCGTGGTGCCCGATGTATAGAACATGGCTGCGGTATCGTCGGGCTTGACCGCCGCAATGGCCTTGTCGACGTAACCTGGATTGGCAGCCGCGTGTTCGCGGCCGATTTCCAGCAAACGATCAAACGAGAGCAGGTCTTCGCGCGCATAGTTGCGCAGTCCGCGAGGATCGTCGTACACCACGTGGCGCAGGGCCGGGCAGTCTTCAGCGACCTCCAGCATTTTGTCGACCTGTTCCTGGTCCTCGACAATGGCTAAGCGGATGTCGGCATCCTGGAACACATACAGCATCTCGGCTGCAATGGCATCTTGATACAGCGGAACCGGGATGGCGCCCAGGCACTGCGCGGCCATCATCGACAGATACAGGCGGGGCCGATTTTCACCGACGATGGCGATGTGCTGCCCGGCTTGCACGCCCAATGCCGCAAAGCCGCTGGCCAGTTCGTGCATTTGATGCGAGAGCTGGGCCCAGCTGATTGTTTGCCAGATGCCCAGGTCTTTCTCGCGCATGGCCGGGCGCGCACCGCGCACCTGCGCATGGTGAAGCACCAGAGCAGGGAAGGTGTCGGGTCCCGCCGATATTTTTTGCGTAGGCAGATTTTGCGCCACGTTGTCTCCTTCAGCCAGTATCATTCCCCTTTCATTTAAGGGCTTATGCTTATATTTGTGTCAGGCTGTCATTCAGCTTATCGTAAAGATATAGTCCCGCACCACCTCCAACTGTCACGAATATGACATTCCTGCTTTTTCTAGGGTAAATCCTCATGAACCTGAAAGACTCTCTGTACGACGCTGCAGCGTGGCTGGCTCTGTTGACGGACGAGCAGCAAGAGCGTGTACAACGAGACGTTTCGGTTACGCAGTATCCGGCAGGCGCGATGATCGAGCGCAAAGGCGAGAAAGCCTATGCATGGATAGGCGTGCGCAGCGGCCTGGTCAAGGTGTCGGTGGGGACACCCGACGGCAAGCTGGCCTCGCTTACCGGTGTGCCGGCCGGCGGCTGGATAGGCGAAGGCTCATTGCTAAAGAACGAAATACGCAAATACGATATTGTGGCCTTGCGGGCCAGCACCATCGTCAGGCTGCCGGTCGCCACCTTCAACTGGCTGCTGGACACCAGCATTCCATTCAACCGCTACTTGCTGCATCAGCTGAACGAGCGCGTCGCCCAGTTCATCGGCAAGGCGGAATACGATCGCCTGCTGGCCCCCGATGCGCGCGTGGCGCGCTGTCTGGCCGAACTCTTCAACCCTTTGCTTTATCCATGCAAGAGCATGCGGCTGGATATCACTCAAGAAGAAATCGGCTACCTGGCGCGCATATCGCGCCAGCGCACCAACCAGGCACTGCGCACGCTGGAGGCTGCAGAGTTGCTGAGGGTGGAATACGGGGCCGTCCAGGTTTTGAACCTGGACGGACTGAAACAATACAGCCTGTAGTGTCTGTTTGGCAGGCCAAGCAGCGCACTTGCGCAGGGATGGCTCAATCCAACTTGATGCCGGCCGCCTTGATCACACTACCCCATTCCTCACGCTGCTGATCCGCATACGACTTGAATTCCTGAGCCGACATCGGCATGGGCTCCACGCCCATGCCCGTGATCTTCTGCTGAACGGCATCAGACTTCAACGCGGCTTGCAAATCCGCATTCAGCTTGCTGACTACATCGTCCGGAATACCGGCAGGCCCGACCAGGCCTTGCCAGGCGTAGGCCGTGAAGTCCTTGACGCCCGCCTCCGCCATCGTCGGCACATCGGGCAGCAGAGCAAGACGCTCGGGAGTGGCAACGGCCAGCACACGCAGTTTTCCGGCCTTGATATTCGCCAGTCCGGCAGCAGAATCGACAAATCCCGCGGTGACCTGTCCACCCAATAGATCCTGGATTGCCGGAGCCGCACCTTTGTACGGAACATGGACGATCTGGACATCGGCGCGCTGTTTGAACATTTCCAGCGCCAGATGATGCGGAGACCCCGCGCCGGCCGAGGACGAAGTCAGCTTGCCCGGATCTTTACGGGCCGCGGCGACAAGTTCCTGTACCGTTTTGTACGGTGAGTTCTCATTCACGGCGAGCATGAGCGGAAAGCGGGCCAGGCCGCCGATATAGGTGAACTTGGCCGGATCGTACTGCAGCGTAGAGTAAAGCCACGGGTTGTACGCCAGCGTACCCGAGTCGGCCGTGCCGAAGACGTAGCCGTCCGGCTTGGCGCCCTGGATGAACGTAGCGCCGATAATGGTGCCCGCGCCGGGCTTGTTCTCTACGACGACAGTCTGGCCCAGGCTTTTCTCGATGCTGGCGCCCACGACCCGGGCGATGACGTCAGAACCGCCTCCTGCAGGGTAAGGGACCACCCACTGCACGGAACGCTCGGGCCACGACGCGGCTTGCGCCAGTCCGGCTGCGCCGAGCACAGACACAGCCAAAAGGCCGCCTAATAGTTTAGACATGAATGTTATCTCCGTAGAATATTCGGGCATATAGTTATTGACGCCCGATTATGCTACGGCTGTCCGTTTTTTGAAATAAGGACTTGTCTTGGCCCGGAAAGACTATAGTTCGGGCCGTCTACGCAATGATGTTTGAATGATGGATAACGCGGTCGATGATCGGGATCGTCACGTTATCTTGGTACAAGAGCTCACCCCAGTCGGTGAAGTGCTTATTGGTGTTCAAATGACACGTCGGCGGTGCGGTGACTGCTTCAGCGATGAGAGGTAGACCGCGGGGACGAGCTGTGTGCTTGGCATTCTTGCATTCCGTCAGCGGCTGGTGGAACAGGTTTAGCGCCGCCAGAGAGCGGTCCAGCCGGACCGCTCTCTGGCATTCAGAAGACCTATGGTGAGAGGCTGCTTAACCCGTGATCGACCTCAAGGTGGAATGTTCAATTTCTGGATACTTTCATACGATGCTTAGTACGCAGATGACTGTTCGACATGCAGTCTCCAATGCACTGGGTCGCCCGGCAGGCGGGCGGCCCAGTGCGAGCGTAATAGCTCTTTCGGCTTGCAAGAAAAAGCAGAAGAATGCCAAGCACACTATTGGTCACCACGACCGTCAAAATCACACACCGCAGTCGTGGGTGCGGCCAGGGGCTGTCGGGTCCCTTCGGAGCCTCCAGCGAGCCGTAGGCGAAGGCAGCCCGAACGGGCGAACGAGCCAGGCTATGCTGGTTCGGCGCGCAGGGCGCCGAACAGGGCTCCGCGGGGACCCGACAGCCCCTGGTCGCGCCCGCGACGTGTAAAAAATGGACATGCAAAAGACGGCGTGTAAAAGACGGCATGCAAAAGACAACCTGCAACACGCGACGTATGAAAGAAACCAACACACCGAGATAGAAAGCCTTATCCCGGTAATGCGTACGGCCTCCGACGCATAACGCCAGCGTCCCATCTATCGATACAACGGACCGTGAATCCCTTGAGCCGCGCCATCGGGTCGAGAGCTGTCAGCGCACCATTCCCGCAGCGGCAGTCTGGTGCGTTGCCGCATCGATCAGGATAAAGGAGCCCGCTGCAGGCTGATCTGCGTATGAATCCACGGCCAGGAGGTCTCTGGAGACGAGGGTGACGTGGCCAATGTCGTTCATTTCCAGCACACCGCTGGCCTGCACCTGCTGCAGTTCGTGTATGTCGCGGCGGCTGTGCACAGTCTTTATTTTTGCCTGAGTAAGCCTGGTGCCCTGCTTGAGCCAATATTGACGCAGCGGGCTAAGAGGCTGCTGATCGAGCCAGCAAAGCTCCGCATCGAATTCCTTGGTCGCGCGCACCGGAATATGTGACTGCACCAGGAGGTCGCCGCGCGACACATCGATATCGCGATCCAGCACGACCACCACGGTGTCGCCGGCCACGGCCGAGTCTACGTCCACGTCGTAGCGCAGCAGCCGCGCCACCCTTGCGGTTTGACCCGAGGGCTGCACTTTGATTTCGTCACCCACGCGCAGGGCTGCCCCCGCCAGGCGTCCGGCATAACCACGGAAATCGTTGATGCCATGGCCGCCATGGCGAATGACCCACTGCACGAAAAAGCGGGACCCGTCGGCTGCCGCCGGATCCGTGGACAAACCTTCGAGCAGCGTCAGCAATGGTGGACCGTCGTACCAGGGTGTGTTCGAGGAGCTTTCCACCACATTGTCGCCCTTGAGCGCCGACATGGGAATGATGTGGAACCGGGCCATGCCCAACTGCTCGGCGAGCAAGGCATAGGCGGCACGTATGCGCTCGAAGACGCTTTCGTCCCAATCGACCAGGTCCATTTTGTTGACGGCCACGACGATGTGCTGCAAGCCCAGCAAGTGCGCCAAGGCGCTATGCCGCCGGGTTTGCGCAAGCAACCGGCCGTCGTGCACGCGGGTTGCATCAATAAGTATGATGGCCACGTCGGCGGTCGATGCCCCGGTAACCATGTTGCGCGTGTATTGCTCGTGGCCGGGTGCATCCGCCACGATGAACTTGCGCAAGGGCGTGGCGAAGTAGCGGTACGCGACATCGATGGTAATGCCCTGCTCGCGTTCGGCTTCCAGTCCATCGGTCAGCAAGGACAGGTCGATCTCGGTGGCCGCGACCCGCTTGTACTTGGACCGCGTGATTGCGGCCAGCTGGTCCGCAAACACGCCTTTGCTGTCATACAGCAGGCGACCGATCAGGGTGGACTTCCCGTCGTCGACGGACCCCGCCGTAATCAGGCGCAGCACGCCGGTTTCGATGGCCGATACCCAGGACTCGTTGACAGCATTCATTAAAAGTACCCCATCTTTTTCCGGCGCTCCATCGAAGCCTCGGAGGTTTGATCGTCCATGCGGGTGGCGCCCCGCTCCGTGATGGTGCTGATCGCCGTCTCGGCGATGATGGCCTCGGGACTGTCCGCCGCGGACTCCACCGGGCACGTGCACGAAATGTCGCCCACCGTGCGAAAGCGCACCGTCGCCGTCACGGCGCGTTCATTGTCCCTAGGCGGCGTGATGGGCGTAACAGGCACGAGCAGGCCGTTGCGCCTGACGACCTCGCGTTCGTGCGCGTAGTAAATGGAAGGAAGGTCCAGCTTTTCCCGGGCGATGTATTGCCAGACATCCAGCTCCGTCCAGTTGGATATCGGAAAAACGCGCATGTTTTCGCCAGGATGCACTTTGGTGTTGAACAGGTTCCAAAGCTCCGGCCGTTGTGCCTTGGGATCCCACTGCCCAAACTCATTTCTGAACGAGAATATGCGCTCTTTGGCCCTGGCTTTTTCTTCGTCCCGGCGTGCCCCGCCCATGCAGGCATCGAAGCCGAACTCTTCGATCGCCTCCAGCAGCGTAGTGGCCTGGGCCGCGTTGCGCGAGTCGCTCTCGCGGCGCAGCACCACGGTTCCGCGCTCGATGGAGCCCTGAACGGTGCGCACTATCAATTCCGCCCCCAATTCAGCAACATGCCGATCACGAAAGGCGATGACTTCATCGAAATTGTGGCCCGTATCCACGTGCAAGAGGGGAAACGGAATGCCGGCGGGATAAAAGGCCTTTTGCGCAAGACGCAGCAGGACGACCGAATCCTTGCCGCCGGAGAACAGCAGAACGGGACGCTCGCATTCCGCGGCCACCTCGCGCAGTATGTATATGGCTTCGGACTCCAGCCAGTCCAGATGCGTACGTGAAGAAATGACACCCATAGTCCTATCCTTTTGATTCCTGTAGATTGCCGGCATGCAAACCGCATTCTTTAGAGAGCTTCTGTTCCCACCACCAGCGGCCGGCCCGCAAGTCTTCGCCCGGCCGCAGCGCGCGGGTACAGGGCTCGCAGCCGATGGAGGGGTAGCCCCGATCGTGCAGCGCGTTATAGGGGATGGCCATGGACCGGATGACCGCCCAGACGTCTTTGTCGGTCCACGCGACCAAGGGGTTGTACTTTTGGAGGCCGAAGACAAGGTCGTATTCCGCATCGGCCAAGGCGGACCGCGTCAACGACTGCTCGCGCCGCTGTCCCGTGAGCCAGGCGGAATGCCCCTCCAGGGCAAGACGCAGGGGCTGTACCTTGCGTATTGCGCAACATGCCTTCCGCAGCTCGACGCTTTCGTAGAAGCCGAATTCGCCATGTTCGGCGACATGGGCCTGTACCGCGGCAGCATCGGGCGCCAGCACCTGTATCTCCATGCCATAGTGCCGTTGAACGGTGTCTATCATTGCCAGCGTTTCAACCGGCAAGCGGCCCGTATCCAGCGTGAACACCTGTATCGGTACGCCGCTTTCGAAAATGGCGTGCGTCAGAACCATGTCTTCCGCGCCGAACGAGGACGCGAAGACAGCATCCGCATGCCTGGCGCCGATGACCTCCAGCGCCTCAAGCAGCAAAATCCATAAGCGCCCAGTGGCGGAATCGAGGGGAGAATTGAGTGTGTTCACGTCTGACCTGTACTGCCCGTAATCCTGGACAAGTAGCTGGGGATCGATTCTTGCTCGCTGCATGGATATTCACTGCAGCAGCACAAGCTGAACACGTAGTCTGATGGCCGCCGGGCATCAAGGGAACGACTAAATAGTAGAGTGTTTATGTCGAACAGCTATTAACCAAAGCCGGACCAATTGATTTCCCTTGGCCACAAACCGTTGGAAACAGGCCCCGCACAGAACCGTCCCCTTTTAATTTAATGGGAGAAAAATTGGGGACGTAGTAAGCTTGCGGACTGAAACAGTCACCCCTGCTCCGCCGCAGGCCATGCCAACTACTTCATTCCCTTAACGCTTGAGGTCAAAAATTATGTCTGAACATCCTACGCACGCACTCCCTTCTTACTTGAATTCGCACGAGTTGGGACCGTGGGGCGTATATCTGGAACAAGTAGAGCGGGTCACGCCCTACCTGGGCAAGTTGAGCAAATGGGTTGAGACCCTCAAGCGTCCAAAAAGGTCACTGATTGTCGACGTACCTATTGAACTGGACAATGGCACCATCGCCCACTTCGAAGGCTACCGCGTACAACACAACACCACCCGCGGCCCCGGCAAAGGCGGTGTGCGGTTCCATCAGGACGTCACCCTGTCCGAAGTCATGGCGCTGGCCGCATGGATGTCGGTCAAGACCGCAGCGGTCAACCTGCCTTTCGGCGGCGCCAAAGGCGGCATCAGGATCGATCCGCGCAATTATTCCCGGGGCGAACTCGAGCGCATCACCCGCCGCTACACCAGCGAGATCGGTGTCATCATCGGGCCGCATAAAGACATTCCCGCACCCGACGTAAATACCAATGCCCAGACAATGGCATGGATGATGGACACCTATTCCATGAATGAGGGCGCCACGACCACCGGCGTGGTGACCGGAAAACCGGTTTCGCTGGGCGGCAGCCTGGGGCGCGTGGAAGCCACCGGACGGGGCGTATATGTTGTAGGCTGCGAAGCCGCCCGTGACAAGGGCATCTCCATTCAAGGCGCCCGCGTCGCGATCCAAGGCTTCGGCAATGTGGGCGGCACGGCTGCCCGCCTCTTTTACGAGGCCGGCGCGAAGGTCATCGCGGTGCAAGATCACACCGGTTGCGTACACAACGCCAATGGCCTGGAAGTCCTGTCACTGTTGAAGCACGTTGAAGAGCACGGCGGTGTGGCAGGGTGCCCCGATGCGGAACCGATGGCAAGCGACGATTTCTGGGCACTGGAAACCGAATTGCTGATTCCCGCCGCCCTGGAAAGCCAGATCCACGAAGGCAATGCCAACTCGGTCCGGGCAAAAATCGTGATCGAAGGCGCCAATGGTCCGACCACACCCGAAGCGGACGACATCCTGACCGCGAACGGCACGCTCATTGTTCCAGATGTACTGGCCAATGCCGGCGGCGTGACGGTTTCCTACTTTGAATGGGTGCAGGATTTTTCCAGCTACTACTGGACCGAACCCGAAATCAACCACCGCCTAGAGGCCATGATGCGGGCCGCGTATACGTCGGTGTCGACCGTGGCGCAAGAGCATAAAGTAACCCAGCGCACCGCTGCGTTCATCACGGCGTGCACGCGCATTCTGGAATCGCGCGAAGTGCGCGGTCTTTATCCTTGATCGGGCAGTAGTACGGCCACCGGCTGGTCGGCAAACAAGTCGGCCAGCCTCAACACGCCGTCGGCGGCGCATTGCAGCGTCGCGCCCGAGAATACGTCGCGCAGACCCGCGCCGATATACCTGCGTGGCAATACCACGCAGGTATCCTCCCACGATGATGTCTCGATCAGTGGCAGGCCTTCGTTTTCCCCCCGCCCCACCCACGCCGACGATAGTCGCGGTACCACCACGAACACATCATGTTCCTGCCATGCGCGCAGGAATGCCAGGACACGGTGGCTTTGAGATCCCAGCACCGGCAGGCTGAAGTAATCTCCGCTGGCAAAATGATCCGCGCGTTCGCAACGCAGCTGCAGCAGCCGGGCGACTACAGCCTGCTTCAGATATCCGTTCTTCCACTCCCGGATCAGGGAGGCAATGCCGGCTTCCGCTGCGAGTGCGTCCAGCGCGAGTTGCCGCGCAGAGTAGTCCACCTCCCGGCGATTATCCGGATCCACCAAGCTGAAATCCCAGAATTCGGTGCCCTGGTACAAGTCGGGCACGCCTGGGCTGCACAGGCGCAGTACTGTCTGCGCCAAGCCGTTTACGGCCCCCGCCGGCGCTAACCGGCTCGCGAATTGCTCGATATCCCGGAGCAGCTCAAGGCTGCTGCGGCTGGCCATCAAGTTGTGGACAAACGCCGCGCTGCGGTCTTCATAGTCTGTATTCGGCTCGAACCACCCGGAACTGATTTTTGCCTCGCGCAAGGACTTAGTCTGCCATTGCACGACCCTGTCGGCGAAAAGCTGCATCCCGTGACTATCCTCGACGGACAGCCCAAGAGGCCAGGCGCCCACCAGGGTCTGGAAAAGCATATAGCGCTCGGCAACTTGAACCTGGTTGGCGGCTGCCTTGATCTCTTCCGACCAATCCAGCCAGCGCCGGCTGGATTGCGCCCACGGTTCCGGCATCTCGCTGAGCACCGCCAGGCGCGCTCGCACGTCTTCGCCGCGCTTATGGTCGTGCGTGGCCGTCGCCAGCAAAGAACGCGACAGGTGCGCGGCGCGACCCAGGTTTCGTTGATGGAAGGCCTCCGGCGAGATGCCCAGCACCGACGGGTCTGACCCCACCTCGTTGCGGGAAAGCAAGCGACCGTATCGGTAAAAGGCAGTGTCTTCCAGAGACTTGGCCGCCAGGGGAGGCGTAAGTTGTTGGAAGCGACGGATGACTTCTTCGTGCAGGTCATGAATGTTTGTACCGGCCCCGTCGGCCGATGGCAACGGACTGGCTCCCAGCCACACATCAAGCTCTTCCAGCAGTGACTGTTCCGCCCCACTGGCCGGACCAAGCCGTGCGGAAACGTCGCGCAGGGTTTCCGCCAGATATTCCGAGTCCGTTTCGTCGCGTCCGCTCGCTTGCGCGTAAGCGCGATAGACGGGAAAAGCGACGAGCAATTCATCGAGCGCGCGGGCAATGGCGTCCGCGGTCCAGTCCCGGGTGTACACGCTGGTCTGGGCCAGGCGCGACAAAGCGCGCAGCAATCCCCTGCGTTCCGCCACGAAATGGCGCTGCAGCATCAGACGCCGTGCGTCATGAACGAGGTCGCGCAAGGGGCGCGCATCTTGCGCCACTGACGCCCAGCATTCATTCAATAGCGGCTCGCCGGCCGGATCGTGCAATACCGCTGCCGCCTGATCCATGAAGTCATAGCCGCTGGTGCCGTCCACCTGCCATCGGCTGTCCAGCGTCTCGCCTTCGGCAAGTATCTTCTCTACAACAAGCCAGGGCTCATCCTGATTCAATCGCCCCGGGCGGGACGGCGTCCTTTCCTGGAGTGCCTGGCGCAGCTGCCGGCAATAAGCAATTGGATCCGCAAGTCCATCGACATGGTCGATGCGCAGCCCGTCGATCAGCCCTTGTTCATAAAGACGCAATGGCAAGGCATGCACGGCGTCGAACACCTCCTGCTTCTCAACACGTACGCCGATCAGCTCGCTGATTTCAAAGAAGCGGCGCCAGTTGATGCTGTCGGCGGCGCAGCGCCACCAGGCCAGCCGGTAATGCTGGCGCTCCAGCAATTCGTGCAAGCGCTGCTGGCCATGGCTCTGGCTGCTGTCGTACAAGGCCAGCACTTCCTGTGGATTTTTGCTACCGCTGGGCAAGGACCCCGGGGCCAGCGGGTAAGACACGCCATTGACGGCAATGTGATATGACCCGGATACAGCATCGAAAGCCAGGCTGATGGCGCCGCTGATCAAGGTGCGTCCATACGACTCGGCAAGGAAAGGGGCCAGCACTTTTCCATGCAATTCTGCATCGGACGGATGCCAGTCGATATCCAGCCACGATGCGTGGGAGCTTTGCTCGCCATGTTTGAGCACGTCCCACCACCAGGCGTTGTCCGGGTGAACTGCCATATGATTGGGCACAATATCGAGCACCAGTCCCATATCGTGCTGCCGCAAACATTCGACCAGCGATGTCAGCGCCCGGGCGCCGCCCAATTCGGGATTCACAACAGAGTGATCAATTACATCGTAGCCGTGCATGGAGCCCGGCCTGGCCCGTGAAATGGGAGATGTGTAAAGATGGCTGATGCCCAGGCCGGCGTAGTAGGGCACCTGCTCGCGTGCATCGTTCAACGTAAAGCCGGCGTGCAGCTGCAAACGTGTGGTCGCGCGCAACATAGTCAAGTCTTTCTCCTGGCCTGCTTGATGGCGGCAATACCGCTGGTCACCTCGACATTGTCGAAGATTTCGTTTACGCCCTCGGGTAAACACTGGATCCAGTTCGGATGCGGCGATCCGGGGCCGCCGTCGCTTCCGGGCAGATTAGGCTGTTCGGTCAAGCCCAGCAAGTCTTCCATGGAGACAATAACAATCGGCGACGGGGTCTTGCTCACGTAAGATAGCACCGCAACGCGCGGCGCGTCGGCGGGCAGATGGGCTCCCTTCTTCACGCAGTCCGCCTCCTGCAGGGCTTGCCACAAAGCCATCTTGTCGCGCTGGCGGGTAGCTGCCTCTTGCGGGTCAGGGTCGCCCGATGCACTGTTGCGCGCCCGCCATTCAAGATCGCGTCCCGTCCACCAGCCTCGAATGGTGGGAAGGTCGTGCGTGGTTGGCGTTGCCATGGTCCATGCCGGCCATTGCGCGGGCGGCAGGAAAGCGGCAACCGCCGTGGAATCGGCAAGCGGGGAATCCATGTTGTCCGCTTCCTTGCTTACTTCTCGTCCGCCCTGTGCATCCGGTTCGCTTGGCGTTGCGGGCGTACGCTCGAACCACAGGACGCTGGTGCCCAGTATGCCTTTGTGCTCAAGCTTGTCGTCAAACCCCTCGGGCACTGTCCCGAGATTTTCGCCGACCACCAGCGCCTTGTGGCGCCATGCCTCCAGAACCAGCAAACGCAACATGTCTTCGACCGGATAGTGCAGATAGACGCCGTCCGCCGGCCCGGCCCCGGGCGGCACCAGCCACATCCGGTCCATGCCGATAATATGGTCTATCCGTACCCCTCCGGCATGCGCGAGCACTGCCCGGACCGTTTCAATAAACGCGGCATAGGCGTTCTGGCGCAATGCTCTGGGCGAAAAGGCGGTAAGCCCCCAGCTTTGCCCATCAGGCTGGAACAAATCGGGCGGCGCGCCGACCGAGACTCCGGCAAGCATCTCCCCCTGCCGGCTCCAGGCATGGCTGCCGCGCGCGTCGGTGCCTATGGCCAGATCCGCAATCAGCCCCACAGACATTCCCGCATCGCGCGCGCTCTGCTGCGCGAACTGCAGGCAGCGGTGGGCCAGCCATTGCAGGAAAACGTGAAAGCTGATTTCCGCTTCATGCTGCTCGGCATAAGCCTTTACGCCCTGGCCGCGTGGATCATGCAGATGCGCGGCCCAATCCTGCCATCCGCTCGCCGGCCCCAGTTTATCCAGATGGTGTGCGTGCAAAGCCTCATAGCGCGCGTGGCTCTCGAGCGCTTCGCCGCCCTGTTGGCGATACTCCTTCCAAGACCGCACGTGCTCTGCCGGCCCATGCAGACGGAAATCTTCGAACAAGCATCTGAACAACGCCATACGCCGGGGTAGAATCCTGGGCCAGTCGACGAGATCGACATCCGCGGCGCCGTGAGCGCCGGTCTCGCCCATTTGCTGTACCGCGCGCCGGACTGCGTCATCGCCCAGCACGATAGAAGGCTGAATATAGGCGGTGTTCAGGAACAAACGGCTGGACGGCGCATAAGGACTATATCGTTGAGGATCCGCACTGAACATGGCGTGTACAGGACTGATCGCAACCGCGTTGGCGCCCAGTTGCGCTGCGCCTCTGGCCAAAGTGGCCAACAACCCAAAATCCCCTCCTCTTTCCCAGCCGGGCCATATGGGCGCGAGCGACTCGTTCGCGGCTTCTTTCAATAGGCCGCCGGTATCCCGCCTCGCGCGCGAAGGGCGCAGGCTGTAGACCTGGGCAGCCACCCCCCATGCGCGGCCTGTCTTCCTGGCGGTCGCGTTCAGCGGCAAGGGACATCGCTTCGGGGCGACAGCGACGGTAAGCTGCACATCCCCAATAATCAGTTGGTGGTATCCCGGCTGCTCGATGCCTGGAAGGCTGACCCTGTCCGGCCCGGCGTGCGCGGCCCTGCCGATATATTGCTTGCCGCCTTCCAGCATCAATGTATAGACAAGCGAACCCGTATAGTTGAACACAAGCGTTTCGTTGACCGTTGCGGTCAACATCATGCCGGAATCCGGCCGCGCCTCATCGCGCAGCTGGGCAAGGCTCCCCGCGATCTCTTGAGGGCCGGCGCAGGCAAGTCCCAAGGTATCGAGCATGTTGCGCAACACAGACTCATCCACTTCACGCGCCTGTCCGTGCACATCATGCCAGCGAGGAGCGAGACCGGCCGCTACAGCCAGCCGAAGTAAATCAGAATCGGGCCTGCGCGCGTCCGTCACGGCATTTCCTTGGGACGGGCGGCCGTAATGGCGTCGGGCACCAAGGTGGCCGTCGTGCTGTAAGCGGGAACGCAGTCCGCGGCCAATCCTTTACCCGACGCTTCATTGCTCTCGAAAATGACCGACTCATTCGCGCGCAGCATGCCCGCGGGCAGCGCGAGATCTTTCCCGGAAAGATTGCAATAAAGACTCAAAAGATCACCGTTACCCAATTCCCAGCTGGCCACCAGGCAGCGGTCTCCAAGGACTTGCACGGATACGCTGCGCGATTCGCTCAAATACACACTGATATGTTCGGCGCGCAGTGCAAGCAAGTTGCGGTAGTAGGCACGCCACAGCATTGCCTCCTCGTTCGCCCCGTCTGCCGGCAGCTTGCTTTGCTCCCAGGTCTGCAGGTCGTTGGGGTCTGGAATCCGCTCACGGGACGAGGGATCGGAGAATGCGCTGAAACCGGCAAATTCTTTTCTTCTGCCGTCGCGCACGGCTTGTGCCAGGTCCGGATCGCCGAAGCTGGTGAAGTACAGGAACGGCGTCGTGGCGCCGCGCTCCTCGCCCATGAACAGCATGGGTATGTGCGGCGTAAGCAACTGAAGCGCCACGGCGGCGCGCAAGGCCTCGATTTTGCCGCCGCAAAGCGAAATCAGGCGCTCGCCCATCGCGCGGTTTCCTGTCTGGTCATGATTCTGTAGGAAGAAGACGAACGCATGCGGAGCAAGATCCATGCTGGGCTGGCCACGCGGCCGTCCATCCAGCCATGGGCTGGGCTCGCCCTGATAGATGAAGCCGTCGGCCAGACAACGCGCGAGCTTGCCTGTCGGGTCGTCTTTGTAGGACATGTAATAGCCCTGGGCTTCGCCGGTAAGAATTCCATGCAGCACATGGTGCGCATCATCATTCCACTGGGCGTCAAAACCTTGCTTCAGCAAACTTGCATTGTTGTCGTCGTTTTCCAGCACCAGATGGACATACCGTTCCGGATCCACGTTCTGGCGGACGAACCGCGCCATTTCAGGCAGCCAGTCGGTTTCGGAAATCGCATGGACGGCATCCAGCCTCAAGCCGTCAAAGCGAAATTCGTGCAGCCAGTACAAGGCGTTTTCGGCAAAGAACGCACGCACTTGCGGCTTCCTGAAGTCGATTGCCGGCCCCCAGGGAGTCTCCACATCGTTACGATAGAACTCGGGAGCATACGACGACAGGTAATTGCCATCCGGCCCGAAATGGTTGTAGACAACATCCAGGAACACCATCATGCCGAGGCCGTGTGCTTCGTCGATCAAGGCCCGCAGATCGTCCGGGGTGCCGTAGGCGCAATCGGGCGCGTAAGGCAGTACTCCATCGTATCCCCAGTTGCGCGCTCCTGGAAAATCGGCGACGGGCATGAGTTCGATGGCGGTAATGCCCAGCTCGGCCAGTTCCGGCAGCATGGCCCGAACGCCGTGGAATCCGCCCGCCAGACCAACGTGCAGTTCGTAGAGCACCGTGTCGGTCCAGGGACGCCCACGCCAATCGGCATACTGCCATTGATACGCCTGCGTGTCGACGACGATACTGGCGTCGTGTACATCGCCGTCCTGCAGCCGGGACGCCGGATCGGGAACCGACAGGTCTGTTCCTACCCGGTACCGGTAGCGCGATCCGGGCGGACACGAACGTTCAATTTCGTGGAACCCGTCGCCGACCGGAGTCATGGCGTGGATTTCCTCGTTCAATTCGAGCATGACGCCAGCCGCTCCCGGCGCCCATAAGCGGAAATTCACAATACCGCTGTCGCGCAAGGTGGCGCCAAACATATAATCCATGCTGCCTCCTCTGCGTCAATCTGCGGACGCCGCGCCCATCAGCAACACCAGTCCGTGAGCCGACACGTTGATGCTTTCATCTTCGACAGGCATGGAATCCAAAGCCGGATCAGCCGAGTCCAGCACGAGCGACCAGCTGCAGGGCGCATCCGGGATCTGGAAGTCGATATCGTCGGAGCCGCCATTGATCAATACCAATGAAAGCTCCACCGTGCCGTCCTGCAAACGGCATGCGCGCCGGAACCCGAGCACGCGCCCATCGGCATATTCCCAAGCCTCTTCGCCCATGACTGCACCATCCATGTCGTACCAGGTTACCCGAGGAACATCCGGCAGTACCTGGAAATTGCTGTCTTGGAAACGGGGCAGGCGCAGGGACAGATGCGATCGCCGCAGCGCGATGAGGCGTGCGACGAAGGCAGTCAGTTCACGCCCATCCTGGCTGTCGGCCTGTGCCCAGTCCAGCCACGATATTTCGTTATCCTGGCAGTAGGCATTGTTATTGCCTTGCTGGCTATTGCCGAATTCATCCCCGGCCAGCAGCATGGGCGTACCGTCCGAAAGAAATACGGTGGCCAGCATGGCGCGCACGACGCGCTTGCGCAAGGCCTGTATGTCGGGATCGTCGCTGGGCCCTTCTACACCCCAGTTATTGCTGAAATTCTCGCTATGCCCGTCGGTGTTTTCGTCGCCGTTGATTTCATTGTGCTTGTCGTTATAGCTGACCACGTCCTGTGCCGTGAAACCGTCGTGCGACGCAAGGAAATTCACTGAAGACCAGGGACGCCGGTGCCGTCCATCGAAAATCATGGGCGAGCCCATCAGCGACCCGGCCATTTCTCCGCGCAGTCCGGTTTCCCCTGCCCAGTACCGTCGCAGGCCATCACGGTATTTATCATTCCACTCGGCGAAGCTGGGAGGATGGTTGCCAAGCTGGTAGCCGTCCGGCCCCGTATCCCAAGGTTCGGAGATCAGTTTCAAGCGCGACAATACGGGATCCTGCAGGATGGCATCGAAGAATCCCGATCCAGGATCGAAACCAGTGCCTTCGCGGCCAAGCGTTACGCCAAGATCAAAACGAAAGCCGTCGACATGGTAGCTCTCGGCCCAGTAGCGCAAGGAATCCATCACCATTTGCAATACGCGCGGATGCGAGAGGTTTACAGTATTGCCGCAACCGGTATCGTTTATGTAATAGCGTTCCTCGCCGGGAATCAGGCGGTAATAGCTCGCGTTGTCCAGACCCCGCCACGATAGCGTGGGGCCCAGCTCATTGCCTTCGGCGGTGTGGTTGTAGACCACATCCAGTATCACTTCAATTCCAGCCGCATGCAGGCGCCTGATGGCCAACTTCAAGTCGTTGATTTGTCCGTTGACCAAGTAGGACGGCTCGGGCGCGAAGAATGCAAGTGTGTTGTATCCCCAGTAATTGCGCAGGCCGCGCTCCACCAGGAAATGGTCCTGCAGAAAGGCATGGACCGGCATCAGTTCAATAGCCGTCACTCCCAGCTTCAGCAGGTGATCGATAAAGCGCCTGCTGCTGAGCGCTTCGCAGGTCCCACGTATTTCGGGGCGCAGGTCTTCCCTTTTCATGGAAACGCCCCTGAGATGCGCTTCGTATATCGTTGTCTCGGCCCACGGAGTGCAAGGCCTGTCCTTGGTGCCCCAATTGAAGTTCCCGCTGGTCACGATGCTCTTGGGCACCAGCGCAGCCGAATCGCGGCGGTCCTGGCTCAGGTCGGCCTTCGGGTGCTGGACCCTATAGCCGAACAAGGCATCGGACCAGCGTGTCGTGCCCAGCAGCTTGCGGGCATAGGGGTCTATCAGCAGTTTCTGGGGGTTGAAACGATGTCCGTTTTTTGGATCGTAGGGTCCGTAAGCCCGAAAACCATATACCAGTCCAGGCCCGGCACTGGGCAGATAGCCATGCCACACTTCGTCTGTACATTCGGGCAGCACCAGCCGCCGGATCTCCCTGCGTCCGGCCTGATCGAAAATACAAAGCTCTATCTTCGTGGCATTGGCCGAAAATACCGCAAAATTTATGCCCAGGCCATCGCTATGCGCGCCCAGTGGATACGGCAAGCCTGGATCCAGCTTGTCCGGTAAAGAGAGACTCATGATCGAAATCCTTCGGGGACGATTATTACGGTGGCCAGTGGCGGCAACACGAGGGCGAGGGATTGCTCATGTCCATGCAGGGGATGATCGCTGGTCGTGGCCCCGCCGCCGTTTCCCATATTCCCGCCGCCATAGAGTTCGGCATCCGTATTGAGCAGCTCGACCCAGCGTCCCGCGACCGGAACGCCGACCCTGTAATCGGTACGCGGAACCGGCGTCATATTGCTGACGACCAGCGCGCAGGATTCGCCATGCTTGCGCAAGAATGCAAACACACTGTTCTGCTGATCGTCGCCTATGATCCACGCGAAGCCTTGCGGATCGGTGTCGCTGCCGTAAAGTGCCGGGGTAGCGCGATACATCGTATTCAGGTCCCGTACCAGCCTCTGCACGCCGGCATGATGGGCGTCGTGCAGCGCTGCCCAATCCAGTTGGGTGTCGTGGTTCCATTCATGCGTCTGCGCCAGTTCCGCGCCCATGAACAGCAGCTTCTTGCCGGGATGTCCGAACATGAAGCCAAAATAGGCCCGCAAATTCGCGAAACGCTGCCAGCGGTCGCCCGGCATTTTGCCCAACAGCGAACCCTTGCCATGCACGACTTCGTCGTGCGAAAGCGGCAGCACGAATCGCTCGGAGTAGGCGTATATCATGCCGAAAGTCATGTCGTGGTGGTGAAAGCGCCTATGGATGGGCTCGTATTGCATATAACGCAGCGTGTCGTGCATCCATCCCATATTCCACTTGTACTGGAATCCCAGTCCCCCGACAGCCTGGCTGGCGGTCACACCGGGCCAGGCGGTAGACTCCTCGGCGATCATGATGGCACCCGGGCTGCGTTCGGGCACGACCGAGTTGAGCTGCTGAAGAAAGTCGACGGCTTCAAGATTCTCGCGTCCGCCATGGCGATTGGGCGTCCATTGCCCCGGCTCGCGGCTATAGTCCAGATACAGCATGGACGCCACCGCATCGACCCGCAAACCGTCGACGTGGTAGCGCTGCACCCATTCGAGCGCGCTGCAAAGCAAAAAATTCCTGACTTCATTGCGGCCCATGTTGTAGATCAGGGTATTCCAGTCTGGATGGAAACCTTGCTTGGGGTCGGCATGCTCGTAGAGCGCCGTACCATCGAAGTCGGCAAGGCCGTGCAGGTCGGACGGGAAATGAGCCGGCACCCAATCCAGAATAAGGGCCAGGCCGGCGCGGTGGCAATCGTCGACGAATCCGGCAAAATCCGCAGGAGTGCCATAACGCGCAGAAGGCGCATACATGCCCAGTGGCTGATATCCCCAGGATCCCCCGAAAGGATGCTCGGTAATCGGCAGCAGTTCCAGGTGGGTAAAGCCCATCTCCGTCGCATACTCGATCAAGCGCTTGCCGGCCACCCGCCATGTGCTGTTTGCACCGTCAGCAGTCATCCATGACCCGAAATGCACTTCATAGATCGACATAGGAGCATCGGGCTGCTGGCGCCGTCCGCGCTCCGCCATCCATGACTCGTCGGTCCATTCGAAAGCCGCCGGTTCGGCAACTACTGAAGCGGTCGCGGGCGGCATCTCGGTCTGGCGCGCCAACGGGTCCGCCTTGAGCGGAAGCAAGGTTCCGTCGCGAGCAATTATCTCGAATTTGTAGCGATTCCCCGGCACGACGCCGGGCACGAAAACCTCCCAGACACCACACTCGCGCCGCAGGTTCATGGGATTGCGCCTTCCGTCCCACGAATTGAAATCCCCCACCACTGCCACGCGCTGTGCGTTGGGCGCCCACACGGCGAACCGCGCGCCGCTGTTGCCATCGATTTCCATCACATGGGCGCCCAGACAGTCCGCGAGCTGCCAGTGCTGCCCCTCCGCCACCAGATGCATATCCAGCTCACCCAGCAGGGGCCGAAATCCATGTGCGCCTTCATCGCGCTGGATTTTCTGCGTGTCGATCATCGGTTTTTCTGTCATGTCGAATTTCCTTCATCAGCCTGCGCAAGCAGACGTCTGGCAACGCGGACGAGACCGGCCAGCGGGATGGAAACCCAATCCGGTCGGTGGGCCACTTCGTAGCAAATCTCGTACGCGGCCTTCTCGAACAAAGCCAGATCGAGCAGTTGTTCCTGCACGGCCCGCGACTGCGGCAAGGACCCGGCCGCATCGGCTTGCATATCTTCCTGGTCGGCTGCGGCCGTGGCAGCTTCATCCAGCGTCAGATAGTAGGCATCCAGGAAGGCGTTCGTCGCCGTCACGCAGAACTGTTCCAACAGCTCCTGTTGATGCTGCTGCAATGTGGCCACAGGACTCGATACGGGTGTTTCCTGCGCCGCGGCATTATCCACAGAGGCGTCTGCTTCCGAAGGCAGCGTCGAGTCTGTAACGGTATGCTGGGTCGCCCGGAAAGCGGCGGTGGCATAGTCGAACGAACGCATCAAGCCGGCCACATCGCGCCAAGGGCTCGTCTTGCTACGTCGCTCGCTCAACGGACGTACCGGCTCACCCTCGAAATCAATCAGATAGACATCGTTTTGCGCAATCAGGACCTGGCCAAGATGGAAATCGCCATGTATACGGGTGCGCAAGGACTCGGCCGACAACTGCGCGCGCCGGTCGACTTCGGCGAGCAACGCGTTGCTGTTCTCCTGCAGTTCACTCAGGTGGCTGCTCGCCGGCTCCGATAACGAGTCCTGGGCTGCGGCGCAGGACTTCAAGGCTTTGGAGAACATATTGCGTATGTCCTTTGCCCATGCCTTGGCATCACTGGCGCGCGCCCGCTCCGGCATGAACGCCGGATCTTCGCTCGGCTGCGCGAATACAGCATGCAATTGCGCAAGCCGGCGGCCTATCGCTCCCGCTACCGTGGCATAACCGCGCAACTCCTCTTCATAGTCGGCCTGGCTCTCCCCTGTCAGCGCCGCATTCTCCAGCGTGCGCTTCAGGTAGTCCTGCGTCCAGCCCCAGGCGTCGCCCTGATTCGCAACACGCGCATGAAGCAGCGCCAGCGTGTGCGGCGTGCCTTCCGCATCGACCCGCACGAGCTCACCCAGCAATGCCGCCGAATTGGCATAGCCGCGCAACGTCAGGTAGCGCGTCATTTCGGCTTCGGGATGCACGCCGGCCACCACATGGCGTACCAGCTTCAATATGGCTGTGTCGGACAGACTCAAGGAGCTGTTGGATTGCTCGCCATGGAACCAGTGAATGTCCATATCGGCCGGCCACTCCACATCCCGCAACCCGGGTTCACCCTGAAAATACAGGGTAAAGCGTCCCCGGGATGTTTCGTAGGGAATTTCCCGATGTTCCCGCATGTTATCTAATACGGCCAGAGCAAAATCCGACACGGAGAATGCATCGGTAACCAGTCCGAGTTCAGACCCCCGACGCACCCGCGCCAGGGCGTACTGCTGAGGCATGGGCGCTACGGTCTCGGACCAAAGCAAGGCCAGCGGTAAAAAATAATTGCTGGAACCGCTATCGAGCTCGACCTGGAATTCAGCCAGGAAAAGATCGGTCTGTCCGGGCAGCGGAACGATATAGTCAATGTTCGCCGCCTTAATGCGCTTGTCGCCGGCAAACCAGCGCTGGCGCGACAGGTATAAGGGCAGCACCTCATTGCACAATACCCGGCGCGATCCTTCCATCAACTGATAACCGGCGCGCCGGCGCACTACCAGCGTGGCATATTCCGGCATCTGCTCGGGCAAGGATGCGTGCCATGTCGGCGGGGCCGCGCTGGTGCTCAGTTCAAACCAATAGAAGCCGTAGGGCGGCAGCGTCAACAAGTAAGTCAGTTCACCTATCGTGGGAAACGGCGTTCCGCCCAGCAATTCAATAGGCACCCTGCCCGCCATGGATGAAAGGTCCAGTTCCACGGGTTGCGACGCATTCGACAGGTTGGCAACGCAAAGCAACACGACGCCTTCATACTCGCGCAAGTAAGCAAGTATTTTGCGATTTCCCGGATACAGGAAGCGCAGGCTCCCACGGCCGAAAGCATGGGTTTGTTGCCGCTTGACCAGCATGCGGCGTGTCCAGTTGAGCAGTGAATGAGGGTCGCGCTGCTGAGCCTCGACATTGACTGCCTCGTATCCGTAGAGAGCTCCCATCAACACAGGCAAAGTGAGGCGTTCCGGATCGGCCCGCGAAAAACCGCCATTGCGGTCGGCAGTCCATTGCATAGGCGTGCGCACCCCATCGCGATCGCCCAAGTGAATATTGTCGCCCATGCCCAATTCGTCGCCGTAATACAGTACGGGAGTGCCCGGCATGGACAATAGCAGGCTGTTCATCAGCTCGATACGGCGCCGGTCGCGCTCCAGCAGGGGCGCCAGCCGCCGCCGAATGCCAAGGTTTATGCGGGCCTGTCGATCGGCGGCGTAGACCTCCCATAAATAATCGCGTTCGCTGCTGGTTACCATTTCCAGCGTCAGCTCATCATGATTGCGCAGGAAAATGGCCCACTGGCAGTTTTCCGGAATCTCGGGGGTCTGCTGCATGATGTCGGTAATCGGAAAGCGGTCAGCCCGGGCAATCGCCATATACATGCGAGGCATCAGAGGAAAATGAAATGACATGTGGCACTCGTCCCCACTGCCAAAGTACTCCTGCGCGTCTTCGGGCCACTGATTCGCTTCGGCCAGCAGCAGCCGGTCGGGATAATCGCGGTCCATTACCGCGCGTATCTCGCGAAGCACGGCATGGGTTTCCGGAAGATTCTCGTTATTGGTTCCTTCGCGCTCGACCAGATATGGCACGGCATCCAGGCGCAGGCCGTCCACTCCCATGTCCAGCCAATACCGCATGACGTTGATGACTTCCTTCAATACGCGCGGATTGTCGTAATTGAGGTCGGGCTGGTGGGAATAGAAACGATGCCAGAAATACGCCCCCGCGACCGGATCCCACGTCCAGTTGGACTTCTCCGTATCGCAAAAGATAATGCGGGTGCCCGAATAGGCCTGGTCGTTATCGGACCAGACGTAAAAATCACGCGCAGCCGAGCCGGGCCTGGCCCGGCGCGCCCGCTGGAACCATGCGTGCTGGTCGGAAGTATGGTTCACCACAAGCTCGGTGATCACCCGCAAGCCGCGCTGATGCGCCTCGCGTATGAATTTCTTGACATCCGCCAGCGTCCCGTAATCGTCATGGACGCTGCGGTACTCGGCAATGTCGTAGCCGTCGTCCAGGCGCGGCGAGGGATAGAACGGCAGCAGCCACACCGTGTTCACGCCCAGTTCCGCAATATAGTCCAGCTTGGAAATCAGTCCCGGAAAATCTCCCTTGCCGTCATTGTTCGCATCGAAAAATGACTTCACGTGCAATTGATATATGACAGCATCCTTGTACCAAAGGGGTTCATTCTGCTGCACTGTTATGTTCTTTATTGACCGAGCCATAAGCTTCCCTTTCCAATTCACCCATCACGCCCGCCTATTGACGTCCGCAAAGAAAACCTCATGAAGGACGCACCAGGCGCCACACAAAAAAGGGACGCTCTTGCGTCAACTCAACGTGATGATGCTTCCCATGCAGGGTGAAACGATGATCGTCGAATACGTCCTGGACGTGAACCGTTCCGTTATCCGGAAGGCCCCATTGCCACAGGGGCAGTTCCAGCATGCCGGTCTGCCGCGCGTGCGGATCGAGGCTGATCGCCACGAGCACCACGTTGTCCCGATCCGGCGTGGACTTGGAGAAAAACAGCAGTTGATCGTTGTCGACCTTGTGAAACCGTATGCCCAGATGCGACTGGAGAGCGGGATTGGAGCGCCGGATCTGGTTCAAGCGGGTTATCTCGGCGACAATATTGCCGGGACGGTCCAGGTCCCAAGAACGAATCTCGTATTTCTCAGAATCCTGGTATTCCTCTTTGCCGGGAACCGCTCTCGCCTCGCATAACTCAAACCCGTTGTACATGCCCCATAAGCCAGAAGTGGTGCAGGCCAGCGCGGCCCGAATCAGGAATCCAGGCCGTCCGGAAGTCTGAAGAAAGTAAGGATTGATATCGGGCGTGTTGACAAAGAAATTGGGCCTGAAAAAATCCGCAACAGGCGCTGTATTGAGCTCAGTCAGATAGTCGGTGAGTTCCTGCTTGGCATTGCGCCAGGTGAAATAGGTATACGACTGAGAAAAACCCACCTTGGCCAGGCGATACATCATTTTGGGCCGCGTGAAAGCTTCGGAAAGGAATACGACACCCGGGTGCTGTCCCTGCACTTCCGAAATGAGCCATTGCCAGAAAGGCAAGGGCTTGGTGTGCGGATTATCGACCCGGAAAGTCTGTACACCCTGATCCGCCCAGAACAGGACGACATCGCGCAAGGCACGCCATAGCGAGGCTTGCTGCGGAGCGCTTGCCAAGGGGCTGTAGAAGTCGGGATTCACGATATCTTCATAGCGTTTGGGTGGATTCTCGGCATAACGCAAAGAGCCGTCGGCGCGCCAGTCGAACCACTCCGGATGCTGGGTCAACCAGGGATGATCGGGTGAACACTGAATGGCAAAGTCCATGGCGATTTCCAGGCCGTGCTCCTGCGCGGCCGTGATCAGTTCGCGGAAATCATCCAGCGTCCCCAATTCGGGGTGAAGGGCATCGTGGCCACCGTCCGCGGAGCCTATCGCATAGGGACTGCCAGGGTCATCCGGACCGGCCTGCAGCGAGTTGTTCCTGCCCTTGCGATTGCGCAACCCTATCGGGTGGATGGGCGGAAAATACAGAACGTCGAAACCCATATCCCGTATGGCCGGCAAACGTGCGATCACATCGGTGAAGGTGCCATGTTGGCCGGGCCCTGCGCTTTGCGACCGAGGGAACAGCTCGTACCAGCTGGCAAAGCAAGCCTGGCGGCGCTCCACCGTCAGCGGAAAAAGCACATCGCTCGCCGTCTCGAAAGACCGGCTATCAGCGGCTTGCATGGCAATGGCCAGATTTTCGGACAACAAGGCCATGACCTGGGCCGGGTCGCACTGTGGAACCGAGACGCCGCGTTCAGCCGGTCCACGCGAGCTGCGGGCACGCCGTGGCCGCGCGGCCGCCCCCTGCGGCTTGCCGATGGCATCCAGCGCGGCAATCAGCGCATCCGCCGCAAGCGGCTTTTCGTCGCGCACCCGTTCCAGCGCCGCACTGACAAGCCGACGCCCTTCCTCGACTTCCAGCGACACATTCTGGCCGGCCTCTGATTTCTTTCGCAGTTGCTCGCAATAGGTGCGCCACTCGTCGAACCACGCCTGCACACTGTAGCAATGACGGCCTACGCGTTGCGGTGCGAAGCCGGCCTGCCATCGGTCGTTTCCGGCGTGCTCCATGGGGACGGCGTGCCATTGCGTCTCGTCGGCCGCTCGCCAGACAAGCTGCGCCGCGATGTGGTCATGGCCATCCATCAGCACGTCGGCCTGGACATTGATCGTATCACCTATGGTCCGCTTGATCGGGAAGCGCCCCTGATCGACTTGCGGACTGATGTTCTCTATGGCAATCCGAGGCGAGCGCAATGCCGCGGTAATGTTTTTGCGTTGTTCACCGGCGGCATTCGCCGCTCGTCTCACCATTAAGGCGGGCACGGCCGACACTATGCTGTAGCCGGCCGGCGGCAAAGAGTCAGGAAGATCCTCATCCGCTGCCTCGCTCACCGTATAGCTGTCCGGCAGGCGTGGACGCAAGGCGCCCCATTGAACGGCCGCCGACCCGGCGTCGTCCGGATTGATTAGCAGGAGTTTCGCGGAAGAACCATTGCGAAAAAGCGCCGTAACATCCGCCAGAGAGCCCGACAACATCGTCAAGGCTGCATTGCGCACCTGCTTTTGCGCGATCCACCGATTTGCCTGCACCACCACTTGCTCACCGGCCAGCTCTTCGAAACCCATGGGCATCAATATGCCATCGCCGGTAAAAGCAGCTGTCCATAAGGTGCGCTCCGCTTCTTGGCGGTCATGCTGGCGCCAGCTTGCTTCCCGGGCGTGCGTGCCGTCCGGATCTTCTATTGGAGCAAGAACCGATGCGTTTGCGCGCAGGCGCGCATGCTCCTCGACCAACCAGGAAGAACGGTAGTCCCACCAGGGCAAGGACAGGAAATTCGCTTCGAAGCCCGCCGAGGCCATTCCCGCCAACTGGTCGGGCGTCATGCCCGGTGTCCAGGCCATGAAACTGCATTCGGGGTGCTGGCGATGCACATGAGCAATCAAGTCGTGCCAGTCGGAGCCCGGCAAAGCGCCAGGAGCAAGGCAACGAAAGCCGGCGATTCCAGCCTTTGCCCATTCTTGCAAGCGGGTGCCCCACCACGACACCAGCTCCGGACTGGCCCGCCCCCGGTGCAACTTTGTGCGCAACAGGCCGATTTGCAGATCGCCGCGGGGATCCAGCACAGTACCGCTGGCTTTTTCATACCAGTCTGGATTCGATGCCGCCAGCCCACCGCCGGCCAACACCCTGTCCAGCACCAGATCCATGAGAAGCGCCAGCTTGTGCCGCGAGCATTGCCTGGCCATTGCGCCCAGTGTCTCCGTCATTCCTCCGTTCGCAAATCCAATAACCGCACTGCGATCCGGATCGTCCGGGACTCCACGTAAATGTTGGTCTCCTGCCGACCACAGTGGTGGTATCAGGATGCTGTCAAAGCCCATGGTGCTCGCCCGCTTGCACACAGCATCCCACCACTGCGTGCCGTCCAGGCCGGTCTTGCCCATCGCCAATTCCGGATATACGTAGTAGATTCTTGCCATGATTTCACGCCGCCGAGGCTCGGCGCGGACCCACGCACTCCAGGGCTACGCCTTCTCGAATTCGTTGCAATTTACCGGCGGTGCCGGCAGCCAGTCCGCTACGCGCCGCCAACACCGCAGGGCTGATCCGCGACGACTTGCCGCCATATGCGGCGGCAGCGCGCCGGCGCTCGGGAATACGTTCCAGTTCCACATTCGGGCACAAGGACTGATATGCGCTCAGATAAGCTGGCGCTGTCTTGGCCCAACTGAAGTCCGCCCTCATGCCGTTCATCTGCATCGCCCGCCAGATGGCCGGGTAGCGGCGCAAGCTCATTGCGCGATCTATAGCCCCCGCCATGTCTTCGGGCTTGTCGCCCTCGAACAGCACCCCGGTAGCAGCATGCATGCTGCCCGCGGGCAGATCCGCCCCCGGATCGATGATTGTGTCGGCCATTCCGCCCACCCTCGATGCAATGGGGATGGTGCCGTAGCGCATCGAATAAAGAGGGGTCAGGCCAAATGGCTCGAAGCGGCTCCCGTGCAGCAAGGCATCGGCTCCGGCATGCAACAGGTGCGCCTGGGCTTCATCGAAACCAATGTGTACGCTGCAACGTCCCGGATATCGGTCGGCCAGCACGCTGAGCTGCGCTTCCAGCGCGTGGTCCCCCCGGCCCATCACGCAGGCCTGCAGATCAGGATGGGCGTCGAGCGCCATTGGAATTGCAGTGGCGGCCAGGTCAGCCATTTTCTGAGTGGTCAGGCGGCTGCCCATCGCCATCACGGTCGCCTGCGGATTTTCATTCAAGCCGAAACTGCGCTGCAGGTCGCTTTTGCACAGGGCCTTGTTGGCGAGATGATCGGCGCTGAACGGCCTTCCCCGCAAATAGGGGTCGGCCTGCGGGTTCCAGAGCTTGATGTCTATGCCGTTCGGTATGGAAACAAGATCGCCGCCGCGAGCCGCCAACGCGCCCTCCAGCCCGCAACCGAATTGCGGAGTGAGTATCTCCCGCGCATAATTGTGGCTGACGACAGTAATGAGATCGGCATACCGGATACCGGCTTTAAGAAAATTCAGCTGCCCCCAGAACTCCATTCCGGCGTCCGTGCAGTACTGGGCCGCAATACCCAGCGAGTCGGCATTGCTCATGGGGAAGACGCCTTGAAACGCCACGTTGTGCAAAGTAAGCACTGTCTTGACGTCCGTCACCTTCATCTGATGCATTAATAATGGCGTCAACGCGGTGTGCCAATCGTGGGCGTGCACGATATGGGGGCGCGGCACCCCCTCCAGCCCTTGCGCCACCCGGGCAGCGGCATGCGACAGCGCAGCGAAGCGCAACGCATTGTCGGGGTATTCCTGGCCGTCCGGGCCCACGTAATATCCTTCCCGCTCATACAAGGCGTCATTTTTGAGCAGCAACACCGGCAGTCCCAGTTCGGGGCAGTAGGCGCCCAACAGCGTTGCATCCCCGCCGGGAATGCCAGTCATTACGGACATGACAGACACTTGGCTTACATGAGACATTGTGGACGGATAAGCAGGAAGCAATAACGTTACCTGCACCCCACTTTCTTGGACAGACAGGGCCAATCCGCTAACCGCATCGCCCAGACCGCCGGTCTTTGCAAGAGGAAAGGCCTCAGAGGTAACAGCCAGAATTCGTAGCACCACAATGTTCTCCCATAATCAGCCGTCGGGCCTGTGGGCAAGCTAAAGCAAACGTCGTGCCCAAGGAAGCTTCCCGTCGCCGGGGCGCATCAGGCTGTGCTGCGATCCGAATTCTGCGATGCCGGCGTACCGGGATTCGCGGCAGCGATATCCAGCAGCGCCCGCATATTTTCGACGGCTGGAGACACCACTTTCCTATACCGCAGTGCGCGCGGCAAGCCCAATACCATTTGCACCATGGTGGGCCACGCAATGCCGCGTTCGCGGGCGGCTCGCCACTGCACGCTGGTCTCGTGCCAGGCTGCACGCAAGGGACGGCGCATCCACGCCACCCAAATCGCATTGCGTATCAAGAGGCGCTCGCGCAGGCGGCTGTCGCGGCACAGAGAAGGAAAATGACGGGTTATGACGTCGTCGGCGTATACGATGCGCCATCCGCGCTCCACGAGATCCAGGGCCATCAGCGCCTCTTCGCCGCCAATGAAGAACGGCGGCCAGTACCCGCCTACGTCGTAGAAGGCGCTGGTTCTCATGACGCATGCGCCGGCCATGAACCCCAGCAATTGTGGTCCCGGCAAGTGCTCTCTTGCCAAGGGACTTTGCGCCATTGACAGGCACGCAGGATCAGGCCTGCGGGTAGCGCCCACCTGAACGCAAGCGCTGACCACAGCAACAGATGGGCTGTTATCGAGAAGATGCACCGCCCGCTCGAGGGCGCCGGGCTCCCACTGCGTGTCGTCATCGCAAAAGGCAACGTAAGGGGTCTGGGCGTATGCCACGCCAAAGTTGCGGGCGGCCGCACCAAGATTTCTTTTGGCGCGAATCAGCATGACAGAGGGGAAGCGGGCGGCAATCGCCGCCGCCGTCCCGTCGGAAGAACCGTTGTCGACGACGACAATCGGCCACCTTCCCGGTAAACGGTACAGGCAGTCGAGCGTGCTGAGTACCTGCATGCGCCTGTTATGCGTGAGCACGACGATAGTCGCGCGACCTTCCAGCTGAGTTTCCATGTTGGTCACAGTCCTGTTGAACTGGACATGTACAGCATACGCCGTGCCATTATGGATCGGTCCGGAAAATTCCCGGACCTAGTCAGCGCCTAGTGTGCTGTTTGGCGAATTTGAATGCACAAAATAACCAAACAGCACACTAGCGGAAAGAGGAAGATTCGTCGGCGTCACTCGTGGCGCCATATTCTTCCAGGCGGTTATAAAGCGTCTTCAGGCTTATGCCCAGCATTTCGGCCGCGGCCTTTTTAACGCCCCCGCACTGCTTGAGCGTCGCGAGGATAAGTTGTTTGTTGGCGTCGGCCAGCGGCACGCCGACTGGCACCGTTATTTCGCAGCCCCACCCGGCCGAATGCGATTCGAGTTCAAAAGTATTGAAATCGCCACGGATGACCGTGTCGGCCAGAATATAGCTGCGGTACACATAATTGCGCAATTCACGGATGTTTCCGGGCCAGGAATATTCGCTCATTGCCTTGAGCGCTTCCGGCGCGAATGTTTTGTTGGTCTGGCCTTCGGCGTTGAGCTTGCCGAGGAAATGCTCCGCCAACATTAAAATGTCGCCGTCCCGGTCGCGCAATGGCGGCAGCTCTAGCGGAAACACACTGAGGCGGTGATACAAGTCTTCGCGCAGCGTTCCGTTGGCAACCGCTTGCTCGGGATTGCGATTGGTCGCGGCGACAACCCGCACATCGGCAGCAATTTCGTCGTGTGTTCCTACACGCATGAAGCGGCCTGTCTCCAGGACCCGCAGCAGGCGCACCTGCAACTCCATAGACATTTCAGTAATTTCGTCCAGGAAAAGCGTACCGCCCGAGGCGCGCTCAAAATAACCCTTGTGCTGACGGTCGGCTCCGGTAAAGCTTCCTTTCTCGTGGCCGAATAATTCGCTTTCGATCAGATTGGGTGAAATTGCCCCGCAGTTAACGGGCATGAACGGTTTCTCGTGGCGCGGGCTCGCCAGGTGTATGGCTTCCGCGGCCAGCTCCTTGCCGGTCCCGCTTTCACCGACCAACAAGACCGTCGCCTGAGTAGGCGCCACCTTTTCGATATGCGCGCACAATAACTGCATGGCCCGCGAATTGCCGACCATTTTTGCAAACCAGTCGGAAGATCCCGGCGTGGGCTGCTTCTGCAGCAGGGCCTTGAGCTCGGCAAGGACTCCACGAAGTCGCCTCAGGCTGACCGGCTTCAATAGATAGTCGACCGCGCCGCAGCGCAAGGCCTTGATTGCGCTGTCGACGCTGGAGTATCCCGTGATGAAAACGACCTGGGTCCCGGGGAGATCGAGATTGGACCAGAATTCAATACCATCGCCATCGGGCAACTGCATGTCGAGCAGTATCACGTCGGGCGTTTGCCGTTCTATCTGGATGCGCGCTTGCCGTATATCGGCAGCATGCGCGACCGTATAGCCTTCATCGCTCGCGATATCGGCAATCAGGTCTCGGATGGCGACTTCGTCATCGGTGATCAGGAGATGCGGCATATTGGCTTCTTCAGTAAAAGTGCTGGGCCTTCGCATCCGCGCGTCCCGCTATTCAAGCGCGTTGCGAGGGCTCCTGTATTTGTCGGCGCGGCGCCTTATAGACCGTTCTAGGGCTATCGTACGCGGTTTTGATGAAACTAAACGTAAGATTGCATATCTTTGGCAACATTCTGCGAAAATATCCCGACAACATAGATTTACGTTTAGACTTTTTCCATGATTCCTTCGTCGAAATTTCTAGGCCGGTCGCCGGCAGCGTTTGAGCTTGCAAGATCCATAGTAAAGGCCGCGCCCACCCAGGCCAGCGTCCTTATTGTAGGAGAAAGCGGCACAGGCAAAGAGGTCGTTGCGCGCGCGGTGCACGATCGAAGTTCGCGGCGCGAGGCTCCCTTTGTTGCCATCAATTGCGGCGCCATCAGCCCTTCCCTGGCAGAGAGCGAATTATTCGGACACGAAAAAGGCAGCTTCACGGGCGCTTCGGCCACCACCAAGGGTTGCTTCGAAAGAGCCCACCCCGGCACGCTTTTCCTTGAT
This sequence comes from Pseudomonas sp., assembly GCA_036675275.1. Lineage (GTDB taxonomy): Bacteria > Pseudomonadota > Gammaproteobacteria > Burkholderiales > Burkholderiaceae_B > Pollutimonas. Next base: position 222,997 of record JAKFFG010000025.1, read on the forward strand.
GAAATCACCGAAATGCCAATGGCGATGCAGGTGCAATTGTTAAGGGTGCTCGAGTCGGGACAATACCATCGCGTAGGCGGCTCAGAGCTGTTAAGCGTTAATCTGCGCATTATCGCCGCCACCAATCGCGACCCACGGGAATTGGTCCAGAGCGGAAGCTTCCGATCCGATCTGCTTTACCGCCTTGCGGTCTTTCCCATCCGCGTGCCGCCGCTGCGGGAACGCAAGTCCGATATCGCTTATTTGTCGCAACGCTTCCTGAACGAACTGAACGAGCAAGAGAAGACCAACAAAGTCTTTTCCGCTACGTCTTTAGAGCAGATGGAAAATTACAACTGGCCGGGAAATATCCGCGAACTCAAGAACAGCATCACGCGGGCTTTCATCCTCGCCGAAGACATTGTCGATGTAGCACCTACAGGCGCAGCGTTTCGCATGCCGGCGCCTTCGGTGAAGCAGGGCTACCTGAAAATCCCGATAGGCACGTCGTTAAGTTCGGCGCAACGCGCCGTCATCATGGCCACGCTCGAACACTATTCGGGCGACAAGCGGCGCACTGCCCTGGCGCTGGGCATCAGCCCGAAGACACTTTATAACCGGCTGGAAGACTTTCGCTGACTTCCTGGCCGGAAATGGCGTTTGCAAGGTCGTCGGCAAAATAGGCAATTGTCTTCTTCAGCCCCGTGTCCAGAGCGACCGTCGGCTCCCAATCGAGGTGACGGCGCGCCAGCATTATATCGGGGCAGCGCTGTACCGGATCGTCAGCGGGCAGGGGCTTGAATTCAATGGGAACAGCTTTTCCGACCAGCCGGCGTATGCGGCATGCGATGTCCAGCACGGTGCTCTCGCGCGGCGATCCAAGATTCACCGGCCCCTGAAAAGTGTCCACACTGTTCATGAGCCGCATCAGCCCTTCGATCATATCGTCCACATAGCACAGCGCGCGTGTCTGGCTTCCGTCTCCGTATACCGTCAAGCCCGAGCCGTTCAGCGCCTGAACGATGAAATTCGATACAACTCGGCCGTCGCCCTTGGCCATGAACGGGCCATAGGTATTGAAAATGCGCGCTATCTTGACCTGAACGCCCTTGCGTCGTCCATAATCTGAAAACAGAGTTTCCGCGCAACGTTTGCCCTCGTCATAACATGACCGTATGCCGACGATGTTGACATTGCCGCGATACCCTTCGGGTTGTGGATGCACATGTGGATCGCCGTACACTTCGCTGGTCGACGCCTGAAGGATGCGGGCTCCAGTTTTCCGGGCAAATTCAAGCAGGTTGAAGGCACCGTCCACGCAAGTGCGCAAGGTATGTATGGGATCGGCCTGATAGTGCCGTGGTGAAGCCGGGCAAGCCAGGTTGTAGATCTGGGTGGGGCGGATGTCGAAGGACAATGGCGAAATGACGTCGTGGCGCAATACCAGAAAATTCGGGTGGTCGGTCATCGATGAAATGTTCCGGCGCTCTCCCGTCAAAAAGCTGTCCAGGCAAATGACGTGATGGCCCTCATCCAGCAGCCGGCGGCACAGATGCGAGCCCAGAAACCCGGCTCCGCCTGCAACGAGCACACGCTCACGCGACGATTGCACACTACTCATGAATTGCTCCAAGTTGCAATTGCGCCTGTTCCATCACCTGGCCGATGCTTATGCCCAAGGCACAGGGATGCCCGATGGGGCAGTCGAAATAAGAACATGGCCGGCATGGCATAGGCGTATGGAGCACCCGGTGCAAGCCAGTGTCCAGGGGCGCCCAGCGCGCGACATCGCTGCCTGAAGCGATGACGACGCTGGGCAGGCGGACGGCGGCGGCCAGGTGTGAAATTCCTGTGTCATTGCATACCAGCATGCGTCCCCGCTGCAACATGCTTACGAGTGCACCCAGCGAGGTTTTTCCGGAAAGATTCGCTGCCGGCGTGCCGGCCCGCCGGATCAAGCCCGCAGCGAGCTCCGCTTCGTCAGGGCTGCCAGTAACCGCAAGCTGCCAGCTCTGCCCGGCCAGCCTCTGCATTACGCCGGCAAACCTGTCCAGCGGCCAACGTCGCGAGGCCATGCGCGCTCCCGGATGGATGAAGATCGTGCGGTCCAGATCGAGACCGGCGTTGTCGGCCGCCGCATCCGCCTCGCGGCGGTCTTCATCCCTTAGCGGGAATTCCAGAGCCGTGTCGGTCGAAGGCAGGCCCAGATACGACAACAGGGCCAGATAGCGGTGAATTTCCGGAAGGTGGTCGGGCCACGCCATCAAGCGCCCCGGTTCCTGCAGGCTTTCTTCAGGAACAAAGCCCGCCCACCGACGCCCACCCATGCGCCGGACGACATCGTTGGACTGTGCGCCACTGCCATGCATCTGAAGAATGAGGTCGAAATTCCGCGCTCGTACCTTGCCATAGAATCCGGACAAATCTTCCATGCGGACAGCCTGTTCCGGAAAAGCAGGATCGCCGGGAAACAATAACAGCTCATCGACATAGTGCTTAAACCGCTCCACCACTGGAATGGCACTGTGCAGGCCTATCAGCGTAATGCGCGCGTCGGGCAGGGCCAGACGCAACGCCCGCAACGCGGGTACGGAACAAAGCAGATCGCCCAGGTTCAACGCGCGGAATACCGCCACGCTGCACGGTGCCGGGTACCAGAGGCCTGTCCCGATGGTCATGGAAGACCCCTGCCGAACCGGGCGGCACCCACCGCACGCCAGAATATGGAAAGTGGCGGAATGAGCAGCGACGTGAACAGCACCTCGGCAATATTGCGCAGTGTATAGGCGCTGAGCCTGAGCCGCCGAATGAAAAAATACACCGTCAACAAACCCCACACCGCCGCGGCGGCAATCGCCATTTCGAACCGCCCTGCCAGCACTGCCAGCACTACGGCAACCAGACTGACGCAAATCATCAGGTACAGCCAGGGCGGTCCGGGCCGTATGCGTTCCCGATAAAGCCGTGGAAACTTTCTGTAAAGCAGGACATCGAACATCACCTTTTTCTGCATGCCCAGGCTGGCTGCGAACGGCATGGGACGCAAGGGATGCACCACCGTAGCGGCCGGCGCCGGCGCAATGGTGCAGCCGCGTTCCAGCAATGCGAAGTGCAAATCGGAGTCTTCCCGCCATGCCAGTGTGAAACGTTCGTCGAAGCCTCCCACTGCGTCAAGAATATCGCGTCGAACGAAGCAGTTGGCTGTGACGAACTCTGCTTGCGTCAGTCTTGCCGCATCGCGCTCGAGGTCGCCGGGATCGTTCGGCAGGGGCATGACGACCGTGCCGACGGCCGCCTCGACGCCGGATGCCATCGCTTCCAGGCCGGCCTTCAGCCAGCCCGGTTCCGGCATAGTGTCATCATCGGTGAACGCAATGACAGGCGCATCGGCAGAGCGCCAGCCGACATTGCGGGCACCCGCCGGACCTTGTGTACCCGTTACCGCGAGATATCGCACAAGGGGACGACCCTCCGTACGTTCGGCGATGCGTCGAACGAGAGCCTCGATCTGGACACTGGGACCATCGTCGCATACGAGGAGCTCCCAGTCATCGCGCGACAGATTCTGCTTCAGCAGGGCCGCCAGACACCGCTCCAGCAAGTCGGGACGCTTGTAAGTCGGAACAACCACGGATATCAAGGGCGGACGTGTCATCGCGGCTTCTCCACCAGGTAACTTCCTATCACCAGGGCATCCAGCGGCGACGTCCAGAAACACTCAAGCGCGTCGCGCGGACTGCACACCACCGGTTCGCCGCGCGTGTTGAAAGACGTGTTCACCAGCACCGGTACGCCGGTCCTTTCCTCGAACGCGCGCAGCAGGTCGTACAACAGACCGTGCTGCCTATTGTTGACTGTCTGCACGCGCGCCGTTCCGTCAATGTGGCACACCGCCGGAATAAGACCCGCTCTTTCTTTCAATACGTCGAAAACGAACAGCATAAAGGGAGCATCGATTTTGCCCTTGGGACCGGCGTCGAACCATTCCTGCGCCCGCTCTTCGATGACCAGAGGCGCCACAGGCCGAAAATCTTCGCGGTCTTTGAGCTCATTCAGACGGGCCTGCATATCCGGATCGCGTGGCGAGGCAAGAATGGAGCGCGCACCCAGAGCGCGCGGACCGAACTCCATGCGCCCCTCGAACCAGCCCAAAATTTTTTCCTGAGCGAGCAAATCGGCGGCCTCCTCGGCTACGTTATTCAAGCGCCGAAAGGCAACATGCGAGCGCCGCAGGAACGCTTCTATTTCGGTATCCGAGTAGCCTGGCCCCAGATACGCGTGGTCCATGATCCAGCTTCGGCCGCCCTTTCCCCGCTCCTTGAAATCGCGCCAAAGCGCCGCGCCCAGTGCCGTACCGGCGTCGCCGGCCGCAGGCTGCACCCAGACATTTTCAAAAGGTCCCTCCTTGGCCAGGCGCGCATTCGCCACGCAATTCAGCGCGACGCCTCCCGCCATGCAGAGGTTGGGGGAGCCGGTGTTCTGATGCAGCCACTGAGCCATCTGCAATATCGTTTCCTCAAGCGCCTGTTGCAAGGAATGGGCGATATCCATGTGTTTGTCCTCAAACTCCTGCCCTTTCTTGCGCGGTGCGCCGAACCGCTCTTCAAGCCGGGCTGGGGCCAAGGTGTATCCGCCGTTGCCATCTCCCTTGAGAATTTCCCGGAACTCCTTCATATAGGCGGGCTTGCCATACGAGGCCAATGCCATCACCTTGTATTCATCCGAAGAATGCAGGAAGCCCAGGTACCGGGTCACGTCTTCGTAAAGCAAGCCCAGCGAATGCGGCAGATCGATCTGCCTCAGTCTTTTATAGTTGCCGTCCTTGAAGTGGCCGTAACTGGTCGAAGCGCGCTCACCGCGCCCGTCCATGGTCAGCACGGCGGTCTCGCCATACGGACTGGCAAGGAAAGCACTGGCTTCGTGGGCCAGGTGATGCTCGAGGAATTGCCAGCGTTCCAGAATGCGATCAAGACCGGCACCGGCATAGCGGCCCTGCAGGTGATGCGGCGCTCCGTCGGCGAGCTGGCGCGGCGCATTGACGATGTAGGAGAGGAACAGAGGGTCCCAGGGCGAGCCGCCCCCTTCGCGATGGCCGGCTGCGGACGGTTCCAACGGCAGGACAATGTGCTTGTCGGCGGCGAGGCTTTCCTGCAGAAGCTGCGGCGCGAACGAATACGCAATATGGTCGACATCGTGCAACGCTATCCCGGCTTCGCTCAGGCAATAGTCGATGGCGTTATAGGGCAACTGCCAGGTTGAAAACGGCACGGGCCGCTTGCCATGCTTGACTCGTGTAAAACGCTCCTCTTCGGCCGCCGCCACCACCTTGCCATCGCACACCAGCGCTGCCGCGCAGTCGTGAAATGCCGCATTGATTCCTAATGTGTGCATATACCTTCCCCCTTTATTGCACTGCCGCTTATGTCCGGGACCCGGGCGGTCTGGCGACTGGTATCCAGCAATTCGTATGCGGCACGCACGACCGACTGCGGGGCAATGTCGTTGAGGCAGGCATTATGGCCATGCGGGCACACACTGCGGTAACAGTATTTGCACGGGACATCACTGGACAACACCCGGTGCTCGACCTGCCACGGCGTGTGCTGGGGATTGGTCAACGCATAAAGATCAACGATAGGCGTTTGTACCGCCGCGGCAATATGCACAGGCCCGGTATTATTGGAAATGAGCAGCGACGCGTCCTGGATCAGGCAGCCAAGCTGCCCCAGATTCAGGCGGCCAGCCATATTGACCGGCCTGTTTGCGCACTGGCTGCCCGCAATGATCTGGTCGATAAGCTTGCGCTCGTCTTCGCCTCCGGTAAGCAGCACGCCGCGTCCTTCGGCTTCCAGCAGGGAAAGCACGCTGGAAAAGCCGCTGGCGCCATAGCGGCGGGACTCCGCACTGGCGCCGCAATGCATCACGATCCAGCCGCGGCTTTGCTGTACTCCGCAATCGCGCAATACCTGAAGCATGGAATGTCGGTCGGAATGGCGGGTAAGGAAAGACAATCTGGTATTACTGCTTTGGGCCCCCACCGACGCGACCAGATCGAGTTGTCTCTGGACTTCATGCCGTATGCCCTTTTGGGGCTCCGTATCGCGGGCCCAGTGGCTCAGCAAACGATATGGGTTTTCCCGGGAATGCGCCAGAATCAGCGGGATGCCCGCCAGATGGCACATCATTGCCGCGGGCAGCGCGCTTTGGCTGTAGACGGTAAAGATCACCGCCGCATCGAATCGCCGGCGTGCAAGGTCCTGTATCGCTGCAATATCTTGGTCATTGCCCTGCGAGCCGTTCTTGACCCAGGCCGCGTCATATACGATAGTGTCGTCCACATCGGGCAGGAAATCCGCCACTTGCGCGCCGGAACGGGAAGCCATCAACGTTATTTTCACGTCCGGCCGCGCTGTCTTCAAGGCGTGGATGGCCGGCGTGCTCATCAACACATCGCCCATATTGTCCAGGCGTACGCAGAGGATGCGCCGGGCGTCGTTCCAATCGTGCCGCGTCGTCATGCGCTTTCGCCTTGTATGGCCGCGGGTCGCGGCGTCAACTGCCTGGAATGCCAGCGGAATATCCAATCGCTGGCCTCATCCAGGTCGGAAACAATGCGGTGGGGCCGGCGCCGCTCGTTGATTTCCCATTGCGTCTCGTTGCCGTTGTCGATCAAAACCGTATTGCAGCCTGCCGCCCGGCCTGCCTCGACGTCGTCCAGAATGTCGCCGACGAACCAGGATTCGTCGAGCGCGATGCCGTGCTCCGCAGCGGCACGCAACAACAGGCCGGGAGCCGGCTTGCGGCAATCACACGCCATGGCGTGGGCGGCTATGGTTCCCAGGGGATGGTGAGGACAATAATAAAATCCGCCCAGCGCGGCTCCCGCCTGGGCGAACATGCGCTCCAGTTGCGACACCATGGGGACCAGTTGATCCACGGTAAATCGCCCCATGGCTATCCCGGGCTGATTGCTGATGACATAAAGGGGCAAGCCCAGGCGGCCCAGTTTCCCCAACGCCGCCCGGGCGCCAGGTGCGAAGACCATTCTTGCCGGATCAACGTTATAGGGAACGTCTTCCAGCAAGGTTCCGTCTTTGTCCAGGAAGACCGCCGCGCTCATGGCCATGACGTCTCTTTCATCGGCAACACCATGACCTCCGGAATCACGGTTTCGGGCGGCTGGGTCAACACGAACTTTACTGCGCGCGCGACATTCAGCGGGTCCTGCAAAGTATCCTGGTCGATATCGGGAAACCGGTCCAAAAGAAACGGGGTGCGCATACCGCCCGCGATGATCGCGGATACCTTGATGCCGAGCGACCGCAGTTCGGCATGCAGGGCGTGAGACAGTCCCATGAGTCCCCACTTGCTTGCGTGATAGACACTGGCATTCGGCCACGCGCGGCGCGCAGCCGTTGACGCAATATTTATGATGTGTCCACCCGGTGCCAAATGGTCGAGCCCATGCTTGGCCAGCAGGAAAGGCCCCGTCAGGTTCGTGCGCATCACCCTTTCCCAATCCGACGTGGCCAGCTCGCGTATGCTCAGCGTCACATCGATGCCCGCATTATTCACAATTGCGTCCAGGCGGCCCAACAAGGTCACGCCGCCGTCAAGAACCCGGCGCACCTGGTCCTCGTCTCCCACGTCAAGCTGGAAGGCGCAGGCTCGACCCGAGGCGGCATTGATACGCTCGGCAACAGCTTTTGCCGACGACTCGTCTACATCGGTTACGACTATATGCGCGCCCTCGGCAGCCAGCGATTCGCATATTGCCGCACCCAGGCCGCGTCCCGCGCCGGTGACCAGAACGGAACGTCCGGCCACGGTTTCGTAATCATAGGCATCCATCGTGCTTCCTTTTGTTGAAGTTATTTTGAGTTCTTCCAGGGGAACGCATCATGCGATGAGGCGGGTTTCGGTGTTCCAGTGCCGTACCGGCACGGGTACAACCTGGCTTTCGTACAAGTCTTCGAACACAGCCGCCAGCTGCGTGCCCACGCGGCGCCAGCTGAATAGCCGTTCGGCCCGTTGGGCTCCGGCCCAACCCATACGGGCCGAGAGCCTTCGATCATGGGCCAGTCGCGCCATGCGTTCTGCCAATATGTCGGGATCTTTGGGCGGAACCAGGAAGCCTGTGACGCCGTCCACGACGGTATAGCGGATGCCGCCCGTGTCGGAGCCGACCACCGGCCGTGCGCAGGCCATAGCCTCGACCGGCGTGATGCCGAATGGCTCGTACCAGGGTGTGGTTGCGAACACATCACTGGCGCAGTAGTAGCGGCGCAACTGGCTGCGGCCGCGTCGTCCGGTGAATTCGACGAAATCCAGCACGCCTTCTTCCCGTGCGACGGCTTTCAGACGGGCCAGCTCCGGCGTCGCTTCGTCAAGCGGTGCCGCGGTGTTGCCTCCCACTACGCAAAGGCGCGCGTCGACCGCGTAGTCCCGGCGAAGCCGGCTCAATCCGCGTATGACGTTATCGACACCTTTTCGAGGCACCATGCGCCCGAGTTGCAGAATGTAGAAGGCATTCTTGTCCCAGCCCAGTGAAGCGCGGACAGGGTCCCGTTCAGTGGGCCACATTTCCTGCGGATCAAATCCGCAAGGAACCATGCTGATGCGATCCGGATCCGCGCCATAGAGGTCGATAAGATCACGTCGATCTTGTGGACACTCGGCAATGATGCGGTCGGCCGCGTGCACGATTTCATCTTCAATCTCGAAGCGGGAATCAGGGAATTTGTCGGCTTCGGCCTGGTGCTGGCGACGCACGCGTCCCAAAGCGTGGAAGGTTACCGCCAAGGGGATTCCGAACTGCCGCGCCACCGGCAGCGCGGCCATGGCCGACATGAAAAAATTAGCGTGAATCAAATCATACGAATGACTGCAATTGCCAAAATAAGACCGCATGAATTCGCCGAACTGCGCCATATATGGAAGCAACTCTTCTTTGGGCAGATACCAGGTCGGGCCGGCGGGAACATGGATTATGCGCAAGCCCTCGCCCCACTCCAGCTCGCGAGGCAATTGCGGGCTATCCATTCTGGTGAAAACATCGACGGCATACCCTTGAGCCGCCAGTTGGCGAGCCACTTGAGCTACATACACATTCTGTCCACCGCTATCCACGCTTCCTGCCTGGGCAATTGGCGATGCATGTTCGCTGACAATCGCAACTCTTCGCATGATTCTCTCCATTATTGTTATGTCACTGCCCCAAGGGGCCGGTCTGGTCTCGCTGTACGGTGATACGGTTGTCGATGTCGGCTACCCCTGCACAATCGTCGGCGCAATCCTCGATGGCATGCTTGACGCGGCGGTTCTTTACCGTGCCTTCCAGCGTCACCTTGCCTTGAGCAACACTCACCGACACCTCGGACACGTCGAGACCGCTATGACTAAGCCTCTCGCATACGTCTTCATGGATGCGTTCGTCGGAACGCGTATATCCCTTGGGCTGAATACGCTTGTAAACGCCCTGCTGGCGCTGGAAGCTTGGGTCTTCGTTCGCAAACCCGCCGTAACTGCTCTGTCCCGGGTCGGCGCTGCGGCTGCGCAATCGTTCACCTTGCTCGGTGGCGTGCACGCCCGGATTCCGGTGATGACCATGGCCTTCGTCGCGAACGCGCTCGTCGCCACGCCCATAGTCGTCGCTACGGTCATAATCGCCGGAAAATCCCGAACGCCGATATTCACGCTCATGGGAACGTCCATACTCGCCCGTCTGCCCGTACTGGTTGCCCCTGTCGAAATCCTCCGATCCCCCGCGATGTGGAGAGCCGTGGCGTCTTCGATCGTCATTGTTCATTGCAGCCTCCTTACACAATTCATGATTGCCAATACGGTTGCTCGCACAAACATCGATGGCAATGCAGGACAGCAAACTGTGTGCCGCGCGGCGGCCGGCGAACATGCATTCGGGTCGTGACCTCCCGGGAACTTCTTACACGTGTCGGTAAATTGTTTGCACCTTTCCGGCCTAAAACCAGTAGAGACATATAAATGGCGCCGATCCGCTTACGCCGGAAAGCCGGCGGCAAGGCCCGGCAGGCAAAGAACGCGGTGCTGTCTCGGAAATAGATACGGACTGAAGGTTCCGCTTACATGACTTGGCACAGCCATTGCGAGTATCTATCTGGATAGCTCAAAAGGTCCCATAAACCAGGAGACGTAAATTGAATCAGATTGCCTACGAGCTGCAAGCAAGGCAGCAAACGAGTCTTACACCGCGCCTGCAACAATCCGTCAAGCTGCTGCAGATGTCCACGCTGGACTTCAGTCGCGAAGTGGCTGAAGCCATCGCAAATAATCCTTTTCTTGAAGAGCCGGAAGAACCGGCCGCTACCGAAGAGAAGTCCGGCTCCCCGGACCGGAACTTCGAAGACATGCCGACATCTGCCGATAACGACACGGCTCTCGCCGTAGAGCACTATGCCGAAGCTGACGACGGAAGAGAAACGGGCGCGCCGGAAACAGAATATATTGCAAGCAGCTTGGCTGACGCACCGGCTTATTCCGGCGACTATCCCACACAACGAAACTCCGACCAGCCGGACAGCGATGTCGGCCAGTGGGCACGCAGCACAGGCAGTCTTCAAGACTCTTTGCGCGCCGATCTGTGCAGCTACCAGTTGAGCGAGCGGGAACGCTACCTCACCGAGTACATCATCGAAGCCCTAGACGATGACGGTTATTTGCGCGTGCCTTTTTGCGAGCTGGCCGGTGACCAGGAGTTCACTCCGTCTGCCAGCGAGGAAGAATGGGAAATCGCCTTGCGGCTGGTGCAGCAGCTTAATGTGCCCGGTCTGGCGGCCCGCAATCTGACTGAATGCCTCACCCTGCAATTGAACGCCCTGCCGGACCACACGCCGGGCAAGGCGATGGCCTTGCGCATTGTGTCCGAAGCCATAGAAAGACTGGGCCGCTGCGACTATGCGGGCCTGGCCAAGGCGCTGTCCTGCAACGAAGACGACATCGAGACAGCCTGCATGCTGATACGGACGCTGTCGCCGCGCCCTGGTGGCAAATATTCGGCAGTGGATCCCTCGTGCTATGTCATACCCGATGCAATCGTGCGTAAAGTGGGTCGGCTCTGGATCGCCGCATCGAACGAAGAGGCGACGCCGCGCGCCTGCTTGAACAACGCCTATGCGCAACTGTTTCGTCAGACCCGGTACGGCGACCGGTCGCTCATGGCCCAGGCCTTGCAGGAGGCACGCTGGCTGATGCGCAGCCTGGAGCAACGCAAAAGCACCATACAGCGCGTTGCGCAAGCCATCGTGGCCCGACAGCAAACGTTCTTCGACTATGGCGAAATCGCGCTGCGCCCAATGATGTTGAGCGAAATCGCCGATGAGCTGGGTATGCACGAGTCCACGATTTCGCGCGCCACGAGCAATAAGTACCTGGCTTCCCCTCGCGGTATCTATGAATTCAAATCCTTCTTCTCGCGCGAGCTCGCCACGCAGTCGGGCGGCACATGTTCCGCTGTTGCTGTACGCGCGCTGATCCAGGAAATGATAGATGCCGAGGACCCCAAGGAACCCCTATCCGACGTAGTGCTGGCTCGCAAGCTGGCCCGCGAAGGCGTAGTGGTGGCCCGCCGCACCGTATCCAAATACCGCGCGCAAATAAAATGCCCGCCTGCCGATCTGCGCCGTCGACCAAGTTATTCCTAGGCGAGTTGGCATGCGGCCATGTCCCGCCCTGCATTGCCCTGACGGCAAGGCTGCGGGATAATGCGGCAACTCAGCTTATACGTATGAAAAATGACCAAGCCTGCCCTTCCTGGTATTGTGCTGTTGGGTACCGGCGGCACCATCGCCGCCACGGCAGGCAGCACCACCGCCTTGACCGATTACAACGTCAATCAGGGTATCGAGTCGCTGCTGACTGCCGTGCCAGAAATCAACACCCTGGCCAGGCTGCGGTGCAGCCAGGTGTTCAATGTCGAAAGCCACGCAATCACCAACAAGATGTTGTTGAAGCTTGCGGGCCGGGTCAATAAAGAACTGGCAGACCCCACCGTGGATGGCGTCGTGATCACGCACGGAACGGACACACTTGAGGAAACGGCCTATTTCCTGAATCTCACGGTAAAAAGCCGGAAGCCGGTTGTTGTGGTGGGCGCGATGCGCCCGGGCTCGGCGATTAGCGCCGACGGGCCCATGAACTTGTTCAATGCCGTCTTGCTGGCCGCCAGCACGCAGGCCCGGGGGCACGGCGTGCTGGCGGTGATGAACGACCGGATCTCGGCAGCGCGTTTCACGAGCAAGACCCATAGCACTCAGGTCGACACTTTCCGCTCCCACGATCAAGGCTATCTCGGACAAGTCCATAACGGCAAGATCCATATCTTTCAAACGCCCACAACCCTGCACACAACCCAGAGCGAATTCGACGTGACCGGAGTCAAATCCCTTCCGTCGGTAGACATTATTTATGACCACCAGGACGCCGGCCTGCACTTCTACGAAGCGTCTATCAAGGCGGGCGTTGCCGGTATCGTCATTGCCGCCACCGGCAACGGAAGTATCTCTGCGCAACTACGAAAGGGTGCGAAACTGGCCGCCAAAAGCAAGGTAGTGTGCGTACGGTCCACCCGCGTCGGCTCTGGCGTCGTCTCGGCCAGCAATATGGATGACGCATTGCGGCTGGTATCAGGCAATTCCCTGAATCCGCAAATGGCCCGGATACTGTTGATGCTTGCCTTGGGCAAGACCAACGATCCGAAACAGATCCAGTCTTACTTTGATCGGTACTGACCTGCCGGGTTGAGGACCTAGAGCATTTTTGGTTCAAGTGTTTACGGTTTACGACACGTTGCTTTAGTGACGCTGTTCTGATGACGTTCTCCGGGGTGGGTAGGGGCAGTCCGGCACGGCGTGCTTGGTTCCGCGTCTGCCTCGTCCACCCGGGCGTCGGCCGAACTCCCTTCACTGCGTTCCGGTCAGACAGCGGCCGACGACACCCCCCGGCTTCCCTACGTCAGCACGCGGCGCACGCCTACACGCCGGACTGCCCCTACCCACCCCGGAGAACTGCGCAATAGGAAACTTGCCGGCCTTACGGCCTGCGTTGTTG
>JAKFFG010000053.1:0-3627 GCA_036675275.1 Pseudomonas sp.
GGATCCAGTCCATCGGGCAATTTTTCGCCGCCCGTGCCGGTCATGAAGCGCATGCCGCCCGCCACGCCGCCCAGTGCCTCGGCCACAGCGCGCACCTGCACCCCACTCCAGACCACGCAACCGGCTGCGCCAACGGTCCAGGGCGTTCCACTGGGTTTGCTGGGAAAGAAGCCTCGGCCGTTGCCGGAGCATTGCAGCACCATGGCCACGGTTTCAAGCCCCAGCGTTTTGAGCTCGCGCAAGCTCACCTTGCGCGGGTTGCCGACCCCTTCGATGCTGATCTCCCAGGCATCGCGATCGGCCACGATGGAGGCATCGGGCGCGGGCAGGTTGTTGCGGATGTAGAGTTGCTCGGCCGGCGTGATGACGCTGGTGCCAAAGGCGCTGCGCTTGGTCTCGATGGTGGTGGCGCTGTGCACAATCGTGCTGTTGGCATCTTTCCAGGCGACGTAAGCCGGCAGCGTTTTGGCCTGGGCTGCGGCACCGGTGCTCCAGCTGGCAAGGCCCATGGCGGCCAGGGCGCTGGCGCTGCCCGCCAGCAGGTGGCGGCGATTCAGCGGGCCATGCAATGCGGATGCGGACTGTAGGAGCGGATTGTGTTGATTCATGCTGGTGTCTCCGTTAAAAGTCAGAGTTGATACGGCTTGTCGATGAGAGTGTGCGCGAAAAAACCGGGGCAGGCCATCGTTTTCAGTGGCGCAACAGGATGGCGGCCAGGACAAACGCGGCCATCCACAGCGTCTCGACCAGCAGCAACATAAAAGGACGCCAGCCGGCGCGGGCGAGCTGCATGAACGAGGTTTTCATGCCGAGCGCGGCGATGGCTATGAGCAGACAGGCACGGGAGACATCGTTGAGGCCTGTTTGCACCTGCGCTGGTACGCCGCCCATGGAGTTGATGATCACCAGACCGACGAACACCCATATCACTGAATGATCCGAACTCAGTGATCTATCATTCCGCAACTATGCGCAAGCCAAGTAGCGATAACACGTTTTGTGAATATTCACGCGAAAACCGAGCATGGCTTGGCTGTGATAGTCGAACATTGTCGCTTGTTAGCCAGTGGCTACTTGCGGCCAGAAACTGCGTTTTTTGGACATCAGTCGGCCTAAACAATCGATGATATCGACTCTAAGACCGTATTCAGCACTAGACCGTCCCACTCAACAGCAGCTCTCAAAGGATGACTCACCAAAGTTAGGGCCTAACTTTGGTGATTATTCCGTCTAACTTCGGTGATGCCCACCTGCGCGGCGGGAATAGGCTTTAGCCGGTCCCCTGGAGAACCCCAAGGCCCACGCGCAAAGCGCGCACGACGAAGAAAGAAACAAAGGGCCGTAGGCCCTTTGTGTCACAGCAGCCCGCGCTCCGCAAAGCTCAGCACGTCGCTGCCCGCCACGATCAGGTGATCCAGCACCCGCAGGTCCACCAGCGCCAGCGCAGCCTTCAGCGTTTGCGTCAGGTGTTCATCGGCCCGCGACGGTTCGGCGACGCCCGACGGATGGTTGTGGACCAAGACCAGCGCCGCCGCATTGCGTGCCAGCGACTCCTTGACCACCTCCCGCGGATAGACCGATGCCTGGCCCACCGTGCCGCGGAACAGTTCGACGTACTCGATCAGCCTGTTCTGCGCATCGAGCATCAACACCGCAAATACCTCGTGCTCCAGCGCCCCGAGCTTGACCCGCAGGAAGTCGCGCACCACCTGCGGTGAGGACAGCACCTCGCGTCCCTGCAGCTGCCGGCCCAGCAGCCGCTGTGCGGCCTGCAGCACCTCGCCGGCATCGGCCGGCCGGTAGTCGCCCGCTGCGTCGCGGACCAGAAGAACGGAAGAATCGAAAGAAAAGAGATCGTGCGCCATCGTCGGCTCCATGAATCGGGCGGGATTGCCCGAGACCGGCACCAGCACGGCGCAGCGCAGTGGTCAGGGTTCGAAGACGGCCGCCAGGACGCAAGCGCACAAGGTGCGCGCTGACCTTGACGACGAGAACGCCGTGATACGGTGAAGGGAACAGCAAGCCAGCCCACCTCCCTCCCCCATTTGGCAAGCGGAGCGCGCAGGCCGAGAACGCAGAGACGGCCGGAGGCGTCAGGGATCAAAGCCGAATGGCCGCGACTCGGCACGAGGCGCGGGGCGCAGCCCGCGAGCCCGCCGGTAGCAACCGGGACGAAAGATGAGTACGCCAGCTCCTCTCCATCTTGAAAAGACCAAAAGGGGGGCTCCCGCTCGGCACTGGGGGATAAAACCAGTAAACCACCATTACTGGATAAACATACAGCTTTTTGCTAGAATTTAAATATGGAAGAAGTCCCCGCAACCTTATGGATCGCTGCATGCGCTCATCGTCTGCAGCAACGGTGGCGTACGGTGGATCCAGTACAACTCGAAGAGGTGGCCGGCGATCTTTGGCAGAACGCAGACCTGCGAACACTGCCGCCTGCAGAGGCCGCAGTGAGATGGCTGAAGCCTGTGGTGTTGCCCGAGCCGTATTCGCCGCTGGTGCAATCAAAGTAGCAGGCTTGATAGCTGATCGATAGCGTCAGGCCTGGCGCTGGCAGGTGCGCTTAATGCCAAGTTGAAAAAAGGCCTCAGGAGCAAAAAAATGGAGGGATCGCAATGGAATCACTAGTGCATGGAACAGCCTTGCTTGTCGGCTTCGGTCTCATGGCGTACGGCGCTGTGCTGATGGCACGGACAAAGCGTGCATCCACCAAAGACGCGGCACACATCAAGCTATTTGGGATAGCAGATATCAAGACGAGTTCTGCCGGGGCGCTGCTGGTCGGCGTTGGGATGGTAATTTTTCTTCCCGGACTATTGTTACGACCACAACCCGAACCGGTAGCGGGGCCCTCTCAAGCCGAAGCCAACGTCAACCTAAACTTCCGCGGGGACAGCAACGTCGGCGTTGGCACGATGAGCGGCGGGTCAATCAATATCAACGTGCAAAAAAATGCCCCCGCTAAATAGTCTTTGCCGCTTCATCGCTTTTTTATCCCTGGTGGCGAGCATGACGCCTGTCGTCGCGGGATCTAAAACGATCACGCAGAACGGTTGCGCAAACGCATCAATCGAAAGATTCTCCGGCGGGCATCTGGGCATGACGGTTGACTGCAGTGTTAAACACATCTACGCCGTTCGCAAAACCGTGTCGCCGTATGAGCGAGACCTCCACACGCTCTTACTTGCTCAGAATCCAACGGAATTCAAAATCACCGCCGTGGATCTTTCCTCATGGCTAGAGGATGGCGGTCGCACGAGTCTGAGCGTCACCTTTGCCAATCCCAGAAACATTCCTATCAAGTCACTTAGTGTTGACATTCTCAATCCCAAATCGGGCGCATCTTTTATCGCGTTGCGACCGTTTGACCTCGCGCGCAGCCACGTTTTCCGACTCATCAACTCAACGGACGTAAGCATTCCGGCAAATGGCTCGACCAAGTTGCCGGTTGCCTTCCTCCGCGAAATTCAAGAGAAATTGCACGACGACGTACCTGATGACTACTGTGCATTTGACGCAAGCATCGATACCGGTCCCGCGATGGATGACAAGGATTTTCAAGAGGCGCGGTTCTCGTCATTTCGGAAGCAACCGATTGAGGGCGGTGCCAGTTCGCGCACC
>JAKFFG010000026.1:0-228977 GCA_036675275.1 Pseudomonas sp.
CCTGAACCTGCCGCTGGTGGGCTTGTGGGTCAAGCTGCTGAATGTGCCATACCGCATTTTGTTCCCCGCCATCCTGGTGTTCTGCACCATCGGTGTATATTCGCTGAACTACAACGTTTTTGACATCTGGATGACCGCGGCCTTCGGCGCCATCGGCTACCTCTGGAGCAAACTCAAATGCGAAGGCGCGCCCTTGCTGCTTGGCCTGGTGCTTGGACCGATGATGGAAGAGAACTTCCGTCGTGCCTTGCTGCTGGCCCGCGGCGACTACACCACCTTCGTGACCCGGCCTTTGTCGATGTCCTTGTTGATCGCCGCAGCCATACTTGTGGTGCTGGTGGCGCTTCCTTCCATCCGGAAGAAGCGGCAAGAGGCCTTCGTCGAAGAAGGCTGATGCAAGCGTAATGCAGTAGAAGAAAGCGCCACTGTCAAGCAGTGGCGCTTTTTTGTTTCCGCATGCCGGATCGAAAGCCCGTCTTATGAGGTAATCTTATGAATAGAACAACACGAAACTTTCATTAAACGGAGAACAACGATATGTCGTCTATCAAAGCCAGGCCTTACGATTCCGTCCCTCAAGCACAGGTAGCCTACCTGGGGCTGGGCGTAATGGGCTTTCCCATGGCGGGGCATCTGGCAGCGTCGGGTCACCAGGTCACGGTCTACAACCGCACATTCGCGAAAGCGGAAGCCTGGGCCCAAGAGTTCGGAGGCAAAGCGGCCCGGACACCAAAAGAAGCCGTGCAAGGCGCCAGCATTGTGTTCTGCTGCGTCGGCAACGACGATGATTTGCGCAGCGTAGTGCTGGGCGAGGATGGCGCATTGGCCGGCATGGCGCCCGGAAGCATCTTTGTCGATCACACCACCGCTTCCGCCGAAGTCGCGCGCGAACTGTACGAGCAAGCCAAAAAGCAACATGTCGGTTTCGTCGACGCGCCGGTATCGGGCGGTCAGGCCGGCGCGATCAACGGAGCGCTTACTGTTATGTGCGGCGGCGAGCAGGCGCACTTCGACACTGTCAAACCATTGATCAGCGCCTGCGCACAGGCCGTCACCTTGCTGGGCGAATCCGGCGCGGGACAGTTGTGCAAGATGGTCAATCAGATCTGCATTGCCGGCCTGGTTCAGGGACTCTCGGAAGGCATCGCCTTCGGACAGGCAGCCAAGCTCGACATGAAGCAGGTTCTGGCGGTCATCAGCAAGGGTGCGGCACAAAGCTGGCAGATGGAAAATCGCGGCTCAACCATGGTCGATGACAAGTTCGATTTTGGCTTTGCCGTCGACTGGATGCGCAAAGACCTGGGTCTGGTGCTCAACGAAGCCAAGCGCAACGGCGCTCGCGTTCCGGTAACCGCTTTAGTCGATCAATTCTATGCAGACGTGCAGCACATGGGTGGAAACCGCTGGGATACCTCAAGCCTGATCAAACGACTGCAGGCCAAGTAGGCGCCTGTCAGGCCGGATGCTTCGGCAAGATCAGTACCGCGCACAACCCGACGCCGCCGTCATCGGCGGCGTCGCCGTCTCTCAGCAAAATAGTCCCGCGATTGCGTTGAGCATAGGCGAGCGCTATGGCCAGTCCCAGCCCCGAGCCGCTACCACGGTTTCCCTTGCGCGCGGGACCGCCGCGATCAAAACGTATGAATACGCTTTCGCGCAGCGACGCATCCAGGCCGACGCCGTTGTCGCAGACGCTGACCCAAGCATCGTTACCTTCAATTCCGGCGGAAACCGTTATGGTGCTGCCGTCGCCGGCATGGTTGATGGCGTTGTGCACGAGATTGGAAATCGACTCGTGAAGCTCGGCATCGCTGCCCAGCACCCACACATGGGCCTGCTCCGGCTCATTGGTCTTCTCGCCGCAGTCGACCCAGCCGAGATCCTGGTGTTTTTCCCGCGCCAGCGGCAAATACAACAGCACCACCTCGCGAGCCAGCGCGTTGAGGTCCACCTTGGCATGCGGCGCGGCATCGTTGCGACTGGCATGCGCCAGCGATAACAGTTGCTCGGTCAGACGCGAAGTCTGGCCCAGTTGACGAATGATCGCGGCAAGCGTTTCACGCATACGGACGATATCCGGTTCGCGCTGAGCATATTGCGCCTGCGTGCGCATGATCGCCAGCGGCGTGCGCAGCTGGTGCGACGCATCGGCCAGGAACCTGGCCTGCCGATCAAGAACCTGGCGGTATAGGTCGATATGGTGATTCACCGCCTTTACCAGCGGCACCACTTCGCGCGGCACATGACTGTCGTCCAGAGGCATGAGGTTATCGATGTCGCGCGCCTTGATCTCGCGACGCAATTCATTCAGTGGCCGCAATGCCCACAGAACGCTCAGCCACACCAGCAATATAGCCAGAAACAGCATGCGGCCATCCCGAAACAAGCCTTCCCGCCATGCCTGCTGCTGCGTGCGCAGCCGCATGTCCATGCTCTCGCCCACCAACACCACCACCTGCCGATGAAGGCCGTCGTAATGGAGGTCGCGCCAGAGCGCCACCATGCGCACCTCGTCGTTACGATACATGGTGTTGTAGAACACCGGCATTCCTTCGTTGTCGGCCAAGTTCTCGGGGCGCGGCAATCCCTGCATCCCCAGGAGCGTGCGTCCACTGATCTGCTTGCCAGGCGTGCCTGCCAGGCTCAAGACCTTGGGAAGGACTTCTTCGACGTGGAAATATTTTCGATTGCCGGCGCGCGACTCCAGCATGACCTGCGCATAGAAGGGAGGATCGATGCGCAGCGTCCCGTCCGGATTGAACTCGACGCTGTTTTCCAGGATTTTGGCGGGCTCCAGCAAGGCGCTGTCATACACGTCCTGAGTGACGACATTCAAGGCCTGGTAATCGCTGCGGCTGTCGACGAGCAGCAAAGTCACCACACCCGGAATAAGAAGCACCAGCAGCCAAAAACGGATACCACCACGCACAGTAGAATTCAATACCGGACCTCAAACATCATCGAGAATACTTTCAAGCATATAGCCAAGGCCGCGTACCGTAACAATGCGGACATCGCTGCCGGCAAGCTTCTTGCGCAGACGGTGCAGGACGACTTCGATGGCGTCCGTACTGGATTCACTGTCGTGTTCGAATACCCGATTGAATAAATGGCTTTTTTCGACCGGCATCCCGCTGCGGGTGATAAGAACAGCCAGTGCCGCATGCTCGCGCGGAGTGAGATGCAGAATGGCGCCGTCCAGCGAAAACGCGCGGCTTTCACTATCGTACAGCAGCGATCCGCAGGCCATGCGCGGCGCCTTGCGTCCTCGGCTGCGCCGCACCAGCGCGGCAAGCCTGGCTTCCAGCTCTTCCAGGGCGAAAGGCTTGGTGAGAAAATCGTCGGCACCCAGATTCAGGCCCCGCACCCGATCCTGCAACGCGCCCTGGGCCGTAAGAATCAGCACGGGCGTGACATCGCCACGGTTCCGCATTTCGCGCAGCAGTACCAGCCCATGCTTGTCGGGCAGGCGAAGGTCCATGACAACGGCATCGTAGCCGGAGCCCTCGAGCATCTGTTCCGCCGTTTGCGCATCGGGTGCGTGCTCGGGCAAAAAGCCGCTTTGCGCAAGCGCCCGTTCGAGCCAGGCCGCCATCTCGCGTTCGTCTTCAACCAACAGTATGCGCATGACCCTCGTTTTCCGATGACGACAACGCGCGGTGGCCCTGGACACGCTGACGCAAATAGCGGGTTTCTTGCCCGCGCTTGAAGAGGATCAATGCCAGCTCATTAAGCGCCTGAGTATAGACGTCGCGCTTGAATTCGATAACGGCATCAAGCGGAACCCAATACTGGCTCCAGCGCCAGGCATCGAATTCCGGACTACGGGTGGCACGCAGACACACGTCGGTGTCCCGGCCCACCATTCTCAACAAAAACCAGATCTGTTTTTGACCTTTATAGTGGCCGCGCGAATCTCGCCGAACAAAATTGCTCGGGACGTTATAACGCAGCCAATCACGTGTCCGGCCTAATATACGAACGTGTTCGGGCCGCAAACCCACTTCTTCGTGAAGCTCGCGGAACATGGCCTGGACGGGACTTTCCCCGAATTTAATGCCACCTTGCGGGAATTGCCACGCATGCTCCCGAATACGTTTACCCCAAAAAACCTCGTTTTTCTGATTTACGAGGATAATGCCGACATTAGGACGGTAGCCTTCACGGTCTAACATGGGCCACCCCAAAGCGAATTCAATACAATTACCATTGATTATACGTATCTGTCGAGATCACCACCATGCATGCAAGCAAGTATCACATTAATACCCTCAAAGAAGCACCTGCAGAAGCCGAGGTAAAAAGCCACCAACTCATGACAAGGGCCGGCATGATACGCAAGGCGGCCGGAGGCATCTACACCTACATGCCCATGGGCCTGAAAGTACTGCGCAAAATCGAAGCGATCGTTCGCGAAGAAATGAACAAGGCCGGAGCCATCGAGCTGCTGATGCCGGTGGTGCAACCGGCCGAGCTGTGGGTCGAATCAGGCCGCTGGGAACAGTACGGCGGCGAGCTTCTGCGGATCAAGGACAGGCACAACCGGGACTTCGTATTGCAGCCCACTTCCGAAGAGGTCATTACCGATATTGCGCGCAACGAAATACACAGCTGGCGCCAGCTTCCCCTGAACTTCTATCACATTCAGACGAAATTCCGCGATGAACGGCGCCCCCGCTTCGGCCTGATGCGCGGCCGCGAATTCACCATGAAAGATGCGTACTCGTTTGACCGGGATGAAGCCACCGCCCAGGCCAGCTACGACACCATGTTCGATGCCTATATGCGTATCTTCGCCCGTCTTGGACTGGAATTCCGCGCCGTTGCAGCGGACACCGGATCAATCGGAGGGTCGCGCAGCCACGAATTCCAGGTCATCGCCGATACGGGCGAGGATCTTATCGTCTACAACCCGGACACTCAGTACGCCGCCAATCTGGAACTGGCCGAAGCACCCTGCCTGTTGGCAGAACGTGGGCCCGCCACCGAGGCGCTGACCAAAACCGCAACTCCCGATGCGCCCAAATGCGAGATCGTCGCAGAACAATTGAACCGGCCGCTGTCCGACACCGTAAAGTCCATCGTCCTCGCCACCGAGATCGAGGACAAGCCCGGCGAAAGCAAGATCTGGCTTTTGCTGCTGCGCGGCGACCATGAACTGAACGAGGTCAAGACGGGCAAGCTGGCCGGCTTCGAGAACGGCTATCGATTCGCCACTGAAGAGGAAATCCTGGAGACTTTCGGCTGCATACCGGGTTATCTGGGGCCTATCAATCCTGCCAAGCCCATCACCGTCATCGCCGATTCCACCGTCGCCAACATGAGCAATTTCATCTGCGGCGCCAATGCCCAGGGCTTTCATTACACCGGCGTCAATTGGGGCCGCGACCTGCCCGAGCCGCAAGCCTGCGACTTGCGCAACGTAGTCGCCGGCGACCCCGACCCTCAAGGCGGGCAGTTGTCCCTGCAGCGCGGAATAGAAGTCGGCCATGTCTTCTTCCTGGGAGACAAGTACTCCAAAGCTTTGGGCGCCACTTTCCTGGAAAAGGACGGCAAGCCCGCAACGCTGCAGATGGGTTGCTATGGAATAGGCATCAGCCGCATCGCGGCCGCCGCCATCGAACAGAACCACGACGACAAGGGAATTATCTGGCCTCTTGCCATCGCGCCTTTTGAAGTGGTCATATGCCCGATGGGTCTGCAAAAAAGTGAAACAGTCCGCAACGCTGCGGAATCGCTTTACCAGGGGCTGCAGGATGCAGGCGTCGATGTCATACTGGATGACCGCGACACGCGTCCCGGCATCATGTTTGCAGACTGGGAATTGATTGGCGTTCCCCTGCGCATCACCATAGGAGACCGCGGGCTGAAAGACAATGTCATCGAGGTCCAGACCCGGCGCGCAGACGCAGCGGCTAAAGTGCCGGTCGAGCAGGTTCTTGCTTACACACTGGACCAGCTAAAATCGTTGTGAGCGTCCCTGGCGCAAGCTTGCGTCCACCGCTCCCAGGCATTCCCGCCCACTGCGGGAATGTCACACCACTTAACTAAAGACATGGCAACTGAAACACCCGCTGCATTCTCCACATTCGATATTCGCGTATATTACGAGGACACCGACGCTGGCGGCGTTATGTACTATGCCAATTACTTGAAATTTTTTGAACGAGCCCGAACAGAATGGCTAAGACGTCTGGGTGTAAACCAATCGGAACTGGCCTCCAAAGAAGATCGGATATTCGTTGTCAAGAAGGTTGAAATACAATATCGCAAACCGGCAAGGCTCGACGACTTGCTTGTCATACACAGCCAAATCATCCGCCTTGGGCGGGCCTCTATCATCTTTGGCCAGTCCGCCTTGCGCGACGGAGAACTGCTGTGTGAAAGTGAAACGCAAGTCGGTTGCGTCGACGCGAATACTTTCCGTCCGATCGGGCTTACTCACGAACTTAGAAACCTACTGGAAAAGGCTCAGAACTAACCATGCAAGCCTCTAGCGACCTGTCGCTGCTTACTTTATTGCTGGATGCCAGCGTCCCCGTACAACTGGTCATGCTCGTACTGCTCGGTATTTCCGTTTTATCCTGGACTTACATTTTCAGCAAGCGTTCGGCATTGAAGCGCGCCAATGAACAAACACGGCGTTTCGAAGACGACTTCTGGGCGGGCGGCGACCTGTCCGTCCTTCAGCAAGCGGTTGCCACGCGCCGCGCTGAACATGGCGCGCTCGCCCGTATTTTTGACGCGGGAATGACCGAATTCGTGAAGGCGCGGCGCAACAGCGCCGGCGGCGAAGCCATGCTGGACGGTCCGCGGCGCGCCATGCGCGCCACGTACCAGCGCGAAATGGACAGCCTTGAATCACACCTGAATTTCCTTGCGTCCGCGGGTTCTGTCAGTCCCTATATCGGCCTGCTGGGTACCGTCTGGGGCATCATGCACGCCTTTATCGGTTTGTCCTCGATGCAGCAGGCCACGCTGTCGGCAGTCGCCCCCGGCATTGCCGAGGCGCTGATTGCTACCGCCATCGGCCTTTTTGCCGCTATTCCCGCTGTTGTCGCCTACAACCGGTACACCAACGAGATCGATCGCCTGTCCATCCGTTTCGACAGCTTCATCGATGAGTTCCTGAATATCCTGCAACGGCAGGTACGGTAATGCCTTCCGCACGCGGCAGCAGCCGCTCCCGCCGTCTGAAGAACGAAATCAACGTCGTACCTTATATTGACGTCATGCTCGTGCTCCTGGTCATTTTCATGGTCACCGCGCCAATGATTACACCAGGTCTGATCGAACTGCCTTCCGTGGGCAGTGCCGCCGAAGTCCCGGCCAAACCGGTGGAGGTCGAGATAGGCGAAGACGGTACCATCTCATTGCGCGTGCGCGATGCGGGTGCCAACTTTGAAAAGATCAACAGCCAGAACCTGGTTTCAGAAGTGAAATCCCGAATCACCGCCGACACACCGGTCGTTATTGCCGCCGACGGAAGAGTTCCGTACGATACGGTCATGAAGGTCATGGACCAACTGCGCACCAGTGGCGTGACCCGACTAGGGCTGCTCGTGGATCAGAAAGCCAGCTCGGAACCGATAACGAATTAGGCGGGAGCCCAGGCGCCTGCCGCTACCTCGCGGCAGGCGAAGGCTGACCTCACGCAACTTGATGAAGCAAACACGAAACAATACCGGCAAGACACCCGAACGCACTCCCGAGCAGCGCGACGAACGGCGGGCGCTTACCTATGCACTGGCCATACATGCCCTTCTGATTCTGTTCATGTTGTACGGCTTCATTGCCACACCTTCCACTCCCAATCCCGTGCAGGTCGAACTCTGGACCGACGGCACAACGCCTACGGCAGGAGAGCCCGAAGCCGAGCCCGAGCCTGCGGAACCGGTGGAAGAAGAACCTCAGCCAGAGCCGGAACCTACTCCACAGCCGGAGCCGGAGCCGCAACCTGAGCCCGAGCCTGAGCCCGTCGTCGAGCCCCCTCCGCCTCCTCCGCCTCCCCCACCACCGAAGCCTCCTGTCGTAGAGCCAGAGCCGGAGCCCGAGGTCGATCCTGATATTGCCATCGAAGAAGCACGCAAGAAACGCGAGCAGGAAGAGAAGGCTGAAAAGGCTGCACAATTGGCTGCCGAGAAAGAAGCTGCCGAGAAGAAAGCTGCAGAAGAAGCAGAGGCTGAAAAGGCTGCGGCCGAAAAAGCTGCTGCGGAAAAAGCTGCTGCGGAAAAAGCCGCTGCTGAAAAGGCCGCGGCCGAACAGGCGCGCGCAGAGAAACAAGCCAAAGAAGAAGCGGCGAAAAAAGCGGAGGCTGAAAAAGCTGCCGCGGAACAGAAAGCCAGGGAGCTTGCCGCGGAAAAGGCCGCAGCGGAAAAAGCCGCCAAGGAACTGGCGGCCAAGAAGGCTGCTCAGGAAGCCGCAGCAGAAAAAGCCGCGGCGGAAAAGGCGGCGGCCGAGAAAGCCGCGGCTGAGAAGAAGGCAGCGGCAGAAAAAGCGGCAGCGGAGAAGAAAGCGGCGGCTGAGAAAAAGGCTGCAGCCGAAAAGAAAGAGGCCGCTGAAAAGAAAGCAAAAGAGGAAGCTGCCAAGAAAGCCGCCGCCGAGAAGGCAGCTGCAAGCAAGCGTGACGCCCTTCGCGCTGCGATGCGTGGCGACGCGCTTGGCGCAGCGGGCATCCCCGGCGGAACGGCCGACCGTAACCAGGCCGGCGGTGCGGGCGGCGATAGCGGGTATGCGTCCAAGGTACGTTCCTGCATACGCCCGCGCGTGATCTTCAATGTCCCGCCGCGACAAGGCCGCGCCAACCCCACAGTACAATATAGAGTAGACCTGAGCGCCAATGGTACCGTTGACCGCGTGCAAATAAAGGGCTCCTCCGGGGACTCCCGTTTTGATGCAGCCGTCAAGAAGGGGATCGAAGCATGTTCGCCTTTCCCCAAACCGCCTAGCGGCAAATACCCGTCCTATATCGACGGCGACTACCGAATGTACGACTAACAGGAGATCATAGATATGACAGCCGCCACTCCAGCCAAAACTGCTGCGCCCAGTCCCTGGCGCGTATGGACTTTCGGAGCGCTCCTACTGGCGGTCGGCCTTGTAGCCGCCCGTCCGTCTCACGCTCAGCTACGCGTCGACATATCCGGCGTGGGCGCGACACAATACCCGATTGCCACCGCCGACTTTGCCGGCGATGCACAGGGCCAGGCCGTGGCCGAAATCATTCGAGCCGACCTGACCCGATCGGGCCAGTTTCGGCTCGTCAACGCCACAGGCACCAGCCTGAATGCGGAAAGCACTATTGCCTACGACGATTGGCGAAACCGCGGTGCTGACTATTTGGCCTATGGCTCAATTTCCCAAACAGGGGGTCAATACAGCATCAGCTATCGATTGGTCGATTCAGTACGCAAGACTCAGCTCGACGGCGTGGCTTTCGCCGGCACCGAAAAAGAATTGCGCCGTATTTCACACCAGATTGCCGATCGTATCTACGAAAAAATCACTGGAGTGCGCGGCGTTTTCTCCACGCGACTCGCCTATGTGTTGCAAACCAGCAACGGTTATGAGTTACAAATTGCAGATGCCGACGGACAAAATCCGCAGGTAATGTTGCGGTCCAAACAGTCGATTATTTCGCCGGCCTGGTCGCCCGACGGCAAACGTTTGGCCTATGTCAGCTTCGAAGCCGGCAAGCCTGTGGTGTACGTACAAACGCTGGCCACGGGTCAACGCGTGCCCATAGCGAACTTCAAGGGTAACAATAGTGCCCCGGCCTGGTCGCCCAATGGCGAGCAGTTGGCTATCGTTTTATCGCGCGACAGCATATCCCAGATCTACACCATCAATGCCGATGGATCGGGGCTGCGCCGAGTGATGCGCTCTCCTCTTATCGACACAGAACCCACCTATACGCCCGATGGCGCATCGCTGATTTTCACGAGCGACCGAGGTGGTAGCCCCCACATCTATCGGGTGCCTGTTTCGGGCGGCGACGCACAACGCGTCACCTTCAACGGTAGTTACAATATCTCACCGGCACTGTCGCCAGACGGAAACAACCTGGTGTACGTTACAAGAAGAGATGGTGCTTTCCGGATTGCAATCCAAAATATGGGGTCGGGATCTGAGCAATTATTAACCGCCGGCCCCGATGATGAGTCACCAAGTTTTGCACCGAACGGAATGCAAATCCTATATAGTTCTGTACAAGGTGGCCGTAGCGTATTGGCCGTAATTTCGGTCGATGGCCGCGTCCGCCAAACGCTGTCAGCACTTAACGGCAAAGTACGCGAACCAACCTGGGGACCATTTACTAATTAATCAGTGTGACTCTTTTTCAAAGGAACTTAAATGAGCTCGCGCATCGCAAGACGCCTCACAATCGCCGCTTTTGTTGCTACGTTGGCAGCATGTAGCTCTGTACCCCTGGACCAGTCCGCAAGCGGAACTGGCACTGGCGGCACAGATTCGGCCAGCTCGGGGCAAATCATGGACCCGTTTAATCCGCAAAGCCCGCTCGCTCAACAGCGTTCGGTCTATTTCGATTTCGACAGCTACACAGTCCCTGACCAATACCGCAGCGTGGTCGAAATGCACTCCACGTACCTGACCAGCCACGGACAACAAAAAGTCCGCATCGAAGGCAACGCCGATGCACGTGGTGGATCTGAATACAACTTGGCGCTTGGCCAGCGCCGCTCCGAAGCAGTTGCGCGTATGATGACCCTGCTGGGCGTCAACAGCAACCAAATCGAAGCGATCAGCTTAGGCAAGGAAAAACCCAAAGCATTGGGCAATACCGAAGCCGACTTCGCTGAGAACCGTCGTGCAGATATTGTGTACCAACAATAATATCTGATCACTCAGACTGTTAACGCCGTGGCGGCATTCCGCCGCGGCGTTTTTATTTCAACGGAACCCAAAATGAGCGTTTATTCCCTGCCCCTGCGTACCGCCTTGCTGACTGCGACACTGTCCGTTTCGGCATTGTTTGCAACGCCCGCGCTGGCATTCTCCGACGATGAAGCGCGCCGCGCCATCCTCGAACTGCGCGCACAGATCAAGCAATTGACCGAACAGAACCGACAGGCCCGTATCCAGCTGGCCGACCAGATGGACGCGATCCGGCAGGAAATGGCCACCATGCGAGGCCAAATGGAAACGCTGACATGGCAGCAAGAGCTCGATAAGCGCTCAAGCGAAGATCAATCCGGGGGCACTGCCTCCACCCAGGTATCCGACCCGCAAGAACAGGCCGCCTACGACGCATCCATGGGACTGTTTCGCAGCGGAAAATACAAAGAAGCCGCCAGCTCTCTCGCGACATTCATCCAGACCTATCCCGACAGCGCCCTTGTACCGGAGGCACGTTTCTATCGCGGCAGCAGCATGTATGCCAGCAAAGACTTCAAGGGCTCCATCCAGGGCTTGCAGGGCATGGTCAAATCATCCCCGGACGACCCTCGTGCCCCTGATGCGCTGCTGGTCATAGCCGCCAGCCAGATTGAACTCAACGACTTGGCCGGCGCCAAGGCCAGCCTGCAGCGTATCGTAAAAGACTATCCGCAAACCTCCGCCGCGGAAACCGCCAAGAGCCGGCTGAAACTGCTTTAATAATGTCCGTCAGCGCCTCGGCCACCAATCTTGCCTACCAGCAAACATGGCGCCGCAGAAAGTTCTTCCTGGCGCTGCTGCTGGCCGCCACCCTGGCGATTGCCTGCATCGATCTTCTGTTGGGGCCTGCCGAACTGGCGTGGACCTCCTTACTGCAGGCGCTGTTGAATCCTGGTTCTGTTGATTCAACGCTGGACATCATTGTGTGGCAAATTAGGCTGCCCCAGGCGCTGATGGCTCTGCTGGTGGGCGCGGCGCTGGGTCTGGCAGGCGCCGAGATGCAGACGGTACTCAATAACCCCTTGGCCAGTCCCTTCACTCTGGGCGTATCGTCAGCGGCGGCGTTGGGCGCCGCCCTGACGCTTGTGTTCGACTGGCGGCTTGCGCTGATTCCGCAACAGTATGTGCTCGTGCTGAGCGCTTTCATTCTGGCACTGTTTTGCGCGCTGCTGCTCGATACCATAGCGCGTCGTGCACGCATAGGCAGCGCCGGCATCGTCTTGTTCGGAATCGCCCTTGTATTCAGCTTCAACGCCCTGCTTTCGCTGGTGCAGCTCACAGCCAGCGCCGCCGCCCTGCAGGACCTTGTGTTCTGGATGATGGGCAGCCTGGAGCGCAGCGGCTGGCCCAAGGTGCTCATGATGGGCGTCGCCCTGGCACTGGTGCTGCCTTTTTCCTTACGCAGGGCCTGGCAGCTTACGGCATTGCGTTTCGGCGATGACCGCGCTGCCAGCCTGGGCGTAAATGCTCAAGGGGTACGGCGCGGCGCATTGCTGCGTATCAGCGTCCTGGCCTCGCTGGCGGTCGCCTTGGTAGGCGTGATCGGCTTCATTGGCCTGGTGGCCCCGCACATAGCCAGGCGGCTTTGGGGCGAAGATCACAGGTGGTATCTGCCGGCCAGCGCCTGCATTGGCAGCGCGATATTGATCAGCGCCTCCGTGGCGGCGAAATTGATCAGCACTCATACCGTCGTTCCCGTCGGCATCGTCACCACCCTGGTCGGCATCCCTTTCTTTATCGTTGCGCTGATGCGGCGGACCGTTAATTAAACATGGCGCCGGAATCCTCCCACGCCGAATTGCGCATCGCCGGCCTGACATGCACGCTGGGGCGCAACAGGGTCTTGAATGGACTGACACTGCCCGTGCTGCGAGGCGGCGAGATCGTTGCCTTGCTGGGCCGAAATGGCAGCGGCAAGTCTACGCTTTTACGCAGCATTGCCGGGCTCGTTCCGGCCCACGCTGAAACGCTGATGCTCAACGATGTGAACCTGTCACCGCTGGCACCGCAGGCGCGCGCCGCGAAGATCCGCTATCTTCCGCAAAGCCTGCCTGAGTTCGTCCATCTTACGGTCACCGAAGCGATCCTGGTCGCGCTCAAAGCGCGCGGTCCGGTCAACACCGCAACAGCCATGCAAAAGGTCATGGCCATTCTGGGCGATCTCGATATAGCCCACCTGGCCTCTTGCTTCCTGGATGAGTTATCCGGTGGACAGAAGCAATTGGTCGGGCTCGCGCAAGCACTGGTCCATGAACCCACGGTGCTGCTGCTGGACGAACCCTTGGCATCGCTGGACCTGAACTACCAGCATCATGTCATGCAGATGCTGGCTGAATTGGCGAGTGCCAGAGGATTGCTGGTTGTCATCGTCCTGCACGACTTGAACATTGCCTTGCGCTATGCGAGCCTGGCGCTGCTTCTGCATAAAGGGGATGTGCTGGCCAGCGGGGATCCATTGACAGTCGTAACGCCGCCCCACTTGGCGGAGGCCTTCCTCATCCAGGCGCGAGTAGAGCGCTGCAGCCTGGGACACCCCAACGTATTCGTCGACGACCTGATTCAACTCTGATCTCCTTCATGCTGACTACTCAAACGCTGCCCCAGCACACTACTCCCCTCGACGATACCCTGGTCCACTACACTGAAGCCGGACAAGGCGAAATCGTGTTGTTGATACACGGTTCACTCTGCGACTACCGCTACTGGCGTTGGCAGATTCCCGCGTTAAGCAAAGACTACCGTGTCGTGGCCCCCAGCTTGCGTGGTTTTTGGCCCGACCCTTTCCAGCAGGAAAATGCCCGCTTCAACATAGGCCAGCACTGCCGCGACATGATCGCCTTTTGTCGCCGGCTGGGCCAGGGACAGCCCATCCATGTCCTCGGCCATTCGCGCGGCGCGCATGTTGCGCTGGAACTGGCATGCGAAGCGCCGGAGCTGGTGCGCAGCCTTACCCTGGCAGACCCGGGATTTCGCATTGGCGACGAAGCGCCCAACTCCTCCGTGCATACGAAGGTTGCCGCCCTGCTGGAACAGGGGGAAATCGAACAGGGCTTGTCTGAATTCGTCGATGCCGTCAACGGCCCCGGTACGTGGCGCCAAATGGTCGGCTGGTTCAAGACCATGGTCAAGGACAATGCCTATACCCTGTTGTCGCAAAGACGGGAAGTGGATTTAGGCATGGACCTGATGCGTGCCAGCCGCTTGAAGAATCCGGTGCTGTTGATAGGCGGGGCCAACAGTCCGGCCCGCTATGGCAGCCGGCTGGACGTACTTGAAAAGACGTTCGAGCAGGTATCGCGCATTACGATTCCGCTGGCCTCCCATGGAATGAACCTCGCCAATCCAAAGGCGTTCAATAAAGCACTGGCCGACTTTCTGGGCGCAGTCCCGTCGCGCTAAGAAGTCGACCGCGACGCGGCCGACCTTACAAGGCCTGCTGCCGCGGGCCTTTCAAGCCGGTTAGTGCGGCATAGGCGTTCTGGTATTGGCGGGCTTGATCTCGCACTCGGCAGATGCCTTCTCGCCGTTATCGAACAGGAAGTCCAGGGCAATCTTGCTGCCCACCGGGTGATCCTTTATAGGATCTTCCAGCATCGCATGGTAAGCGCCCGGCTTGAACTCCAGCTGGCCGCCAGCCGGAATGACCACGCTATGCGCGGCCGACATCCGGCTCATGCCATCTTTGTGCACGGTCTGATGCAGCATGACCATGCCGTAGGCGGGCGAGGCGGCGCTTTTCAAATGGACGGACTCGTTGGCGGAATTGGCTATGACGAAGTAGCCACCCGAAGGCGCTGGCGATGGCATGGACCGTATCCAGCAACCGGACACCGTCAATGTGGCCGAGGTCTTGGCTTTGCTTATCTCCGATGCGGCGGCGCCGGACGCAACGGCGCCCGACGCAGTGGCGCCCGACGCAGTGGCGCCCGGCGCGTGCCCGTGTGGCGCCCCGCCATGGTCGTGTCCCGCATGGGCCATCAGCATGGGGAGCTGGGCCGGCGCGGAGCCGGTTTCAGTTGCTTGTGCACCCGCGCCGAAGGCGCCGCAAAGGCCGAGGAGGCCGGTGATAATCTGTTTGTTCATGATGTACTACCCCTGTGTTTATTGGATAACTTCTGGCTTGCCTACAAAGCGGCAAGGGGCGGGCCCCGCGCACCCGAAGGCGGGCCGTGCCACGCCTGTGCAAAAGCCGGGGCTGCGGCTCGCCACACGGCCAGGGAGGTATCGTCCTGAACTGCCGCAATGAAAACACCCGGCAACAATGGCAATGCCGCCTGCGCGACGACGGCGCCGAAAGCGCAATCCAGCGCCAGGGGCTGGGCAGTAAGGGGAGAGTCTTCGAGCGCCAGGACCTTTAGTGCGCCGACAGAAAGGCCGTGGACGCACAAGCTCATGCCCAACCTGTCGTCCGTGGCGGAACCGGCCGCCGGCATGTAACCTACGGCGATCATGGCGCGCAACAGAAATGCGAGCAGCAGCGCACCCGTAAGAATGCGCCAGCGTGACCGATTGGAAGAATGCCGCAAATGCCTGTACATGGTCGGCAAGTGTACTACGCAGGCAATGTCCAGCTGTTGACCGCGCGCAACGACGGCTCTTGTGGCACACTAGCCGGATCGGCCGCCGACCCCCTTCTAATCCTGCAGATCCATGACGCCTATTTCGCCAGATCACCCAGCCCAGATCACCGTTGCCGAGTTCAACCAGCTGCTGCAGGACCAGCATCCGTTTGCATCCATCCTCGAAATAGAGGTCCTGGATATTGGCTGCGGCACGGCAACGCTGCGTTTGCCGGACCGGGGGTCTCATCAACGCCTGGGGGGCATCATAGCCGGGCCCATGCTGATGGGTCTGGCAGACCTTGCGCTGTATGCCGCCGTCGTTGGGGCAACAGGCAATCCGCAAGCGGTCACGGCCAGCCTCAGCATCAACTTCCTGCGCGGGGCGCCTCCCGGCGGCGTTCTGGCACACGCCCATATCCGCAAAGTCGGCCGCCTTGCTTCGGGCGATGTCATGCTGGTACCGGCGAGCGGCGGGGATCCCGTGGCACAGGTCATCAGCACATGGTCCTTGCCGCGCAAGGCCTGACGCTTATTGGCGTTTCCTCTCGATTTCACCCGACGGCAAACAGGCATGCACAAACCAGAACGACGCGCGGACAGCGGCCCGAATACGTGGGCGGCAGAAGTACGCGCCTCGCTCACTTTGGGATGGCCGCTCATTCTGACCAATCTGGCGCAGATTGCATTGGTCACCACCGATATCATCTATATGGGCCAATTGGGCCCGGATGCCCTGGCAGCCGGATCGCTTGCCGCCAGCCTCTATCACACCGTCATGATCTTCAGCATGGGCCTGGTGTCGGCCACCATTCCAATGCTGGCAACAACACTGGGCCGACGACGCAATGCGGTCCGGGAGGTCAGGTGCACAGTTCGCCAGGGCTTATGGACGGCAGTGCTGATCTGCATACCGGCCTGGCTGATGCTGTGGCAAGCCGAGCATATCCTGATCTTCATGGGGCAGGACCCCGCCATGGTTGCAAAGTCCATGGAGTTCATGCGCACACTCCAGTGGGCCCTGCTTCCTTATCTGGGCTATATCGTGCTTCGCTCTTTCCTGGCCGCTATGGAGCGGCCAGCATGGACTTTGCTCGTGGCCGGAACAGCCATTGCTTTCAACGCCCTGGCCGGATGGCTGCTCATCTTCGGCCACTGGGGTTTTCCCGCGCTGGGGCTGGAAGGCGCCGGGATTGCCAGTACGTGCTCGAGCGCCATGATGTTCCTGGGCCTCATGCTTGTGGTCAGGCGCCACAAGCGCTTTCGGCGCTACCATTTGATGGGCAAAATCTGGCGTGCCGACTTCCCGCGGCTGGCGGAGTTATGGCGGCTCGGGATCCCTATCGCGGTCACCTTTACGCTGGAAACCATGGTGTTCTATGCGGCTGTCGTCATGATGGGAATACTGGGCACTGAGGCCCTGGCTGCGCACGCCATCGCGATGCAGGTCGCATCTATTTCTTTTATGGTTCCGCTGGGCTTCGGGCAGGTAGCCACCATACGCGTGGGGCTTGCCGCCGGCCGCGGACAAACCGCCCGGATGTTGCGGGCAGGATGGACCGCGTATGCGTTGGGGGTCGGTTTCATGGGTGTTGCCGCCATGCTGATGTGGCTGGCTCCTTCGACCCTCATCGGATTCTTCCTGGACACCACGCTTGCTGAAAACGTACAGGTCGTACAGTTGGCTGTTCAGTTTCTGGCGTGGGCCGCATTGTTTCAACTGGCAGACGGCGCGCAGGCGGTAAGCGCCGGCATGCTGCGCGGCCTGCACGACACCCGCGTGCCCATGGCGCTGGCCGCCTTCGGCTACTGGATTCTGGGTGTGCCCATAGGAGCCTTCCTCGCTTTCGTCGTGGGTTGGGGCGGCGTGGGAGTATGGATGGGCCTGGCCACCGGGCTGACCGTGGTGGCGTTCCTGTTAACGCGGCGCTGGATCAGGCGCACCCGGCCCGGCTTCCGACGGGGCGATGCTTATTAAGTGCTTAACCAGCAAGTCGGCGGCCAGCGACAAAGGCGCCTCGCCGCGATAGCAGATCGCAAACCGTCGCCGCGCCCAGGAGTCATTCAAGGGAATCACCCGCAGGCTTCGAACATTGGCATAGACTTGCGCCACTTCCACCGGCACCACGCTGATGGCAAGATTGGCCAGCACCACGCGCAGAACCGCATTCAGGTTCGAGACGAAAACACGTTCGACAAGTTGCCGCCCCATCAGCACGGCCTGCCGTTTGAGCATCATCTGCACCGCACTTGCCGACGACAGGCTGACATGCTCGTAATCCAGCGATGCCTCGAAATCCACGGATTCGAGCGATGCCAGAGGATGATCGGGATGCACGACGACTGCAAGGCGGTCCGTGCGGTACGGCAATGTCTCTAGACCCTGGAAGTCGGCGACATCCCAGCAAATTCCTATGGATGCCACCCCTTCCTTGATCCCCCTGATTACATCGGCGCTCAGCCGCTCTTCGATATCTATCTGTATCGTCCGGTAGTCGGGATTCTGCAGAAATACGGCGAGATCCTCCGGCAGCGACTCCGCCAGCACTGAGGCGGTTGCGAGGATACGCACCTGGCCCTTCACGCCAGCCGCATAGGACTGCATGTCCCGGCGTATCCGTTCGGCGCTCGCGAGCATGGCGCGCGCATGTTCAAGCAGGGTTTCGCCGGCGGCAGTAGGAACGACCCCGTGGCGCCGACGTGTGAACAGGCGCACTCCCAGCGCTTCTTCCAGGGCGGCGAGACGCTTGCTTACCGCCGAGCCGACAATATTCGACTGGTCGGCCGCCCGTGCAATGCTGCGCATCTCGCATACGGCTACAAAAAGACGCAAGCTCGTAAGGTCAAGGTCCCGCATTTTCGCGCCTCGGGATGTTCAGGACGAATCTATGATATTCCAATCGGGAATCTTTAGGCTTCTAAAATTGACAAGTATATATCCCCGAGAACATCTAAGATGGCAGCAGGCAAATTCTCTCTGGCAGAACTGATATGGCAGCATTCGAAGCGCGACACTTCTCTCCCCTTTCATGGCCGCGTGTAGCCGTTATACGCGAGGTAGGTCTGCGGGACGGCTTGCAAAGCATTGCACGCACGCTATCGACAGACCACAAAATAGAGTGGATACGCGGCGCCCACGCCGCCGGGCAGCGCGAGCTTGAAGTGGGCTCCTTCGTTCCGGCCCGCTTGCTGCCTCAGTTGGCCGACACGCGGCAATTGGTGGAATTCGCCAAGACGCTGCCCGACTTGTTGGTATCGGTACTCGTACCGAATATGCGCGGGGCGGAAGATGCCATGGCCGCGGGCGCGGACCTGATGATGGTCCCTCTCTCGGCCAGCCATGCTCACAGCATGGCCAATCTGCGCAAGACACCCGACGAAGTCGTGGCCGAGGTGGCCCGCATACGCGCTGCCAGGGATGCATCGGGCTCGCGCACCATCATTGAAGCGGGCGTTGGAACGGCATTTGGATGCACGCTGCAGGGCGAGGTCGAAGCCGCCGAGGTATTGCGCCTGATGCAGGCTCTGTTGGATGCCGGCGCGGACCGGGTCAGCCTGGCCGACACCGTCGGCTACGCCAACCCCGCAATGGTCGATGCCCTCTTTTGCCAGGCCTTGAGAATTGCCGGCGGACGACTTCATGGCGCCCATTTTCACGATACGCGGGGCCTGGGCCTGGCCAATGTCGTCGCCGCCCTCAGGGTTGGCATCACTTCGTTTGACGCTTGCCTGGCAGGCATCGGAGGCTGTCCCCATGCGCCGGGAGCAAGCGGGAATGTCGCCACTGAAGACTTGGCCTTCATGCTGGAAGGCATGGGCATCGCCACGCATCTGGACATGCCGCGCCTGCTCGCGC
This sequence comes from Pseudomonas sp., assembly GCA_036675275.1. GTDB lineage: Bacteria > Pseudomonadota > Gammaproteobacteria > Burkholderiales > Burkholderiaceae_B > Pollutimonas. The sequence continues at coordinate 19,312 of JAKFFG010000026.1, forward strand.
TGCGAGAGCAAGTCGCACTATGGCTGGAAGGCGAGACTTTGCATGGCACCCTGTCGCGGGCCGGGCTGCCCAAGACATTTGCGCCGGCGCCAGTTCGCCAGCCCGCGCCGATTCGCGAACCGGCGCCGCGGCGGCTGCCGCTGGAAGGACTGCGGGTGGTCGAATTCACGCATATGGTCATGGGCCCGACCTGCGGCCTCGTGCTGGCCGACCTGGGCGCGGAAGTCATCAAGGTCGAGCCTGTCGACGGCGACCGTACGCGCCACCTGCTAGGCGCTGGAGCCGGTTTTTTTCCGATGTTCAATCGGAACAAGAAAAGCATCGCCGTGAACCTGCATACGCCGGAAGGCGTCGAGGTGGCGCGCAAACTGGCCAGCAGTGCGGACATTGTTGCCGAGAACTTCCGGCCCGGGATGATGAAAAAATACGGCCTGGACTACGCGACGCTCAGCGCCAGCAACCCCGGACTCATTTACGCGAGCCTGAAGGGATTTCTGCCTGGGCCGTACGAATCGCGCACCGCGCTGGATGAAGTCGTGCAAATGATGGGAGGCCTGGCCTACATGACCGGCCGCCCGGGAGACCCCTTGCGCGCCGGCACCAGCGTCAATGACATCATGGGCGGAATGTTCGGCGCCATCGGGATTCTTGCCGCGCTGATAGAGCGCGGCACCACCGGCAAGGGGCAGGAAGTCCAGTCGGCCCTGTTTGAAAACAATATCTTCCTCGTCGGCCAGCATATGCTGCAGTATGCCATTACGGGCGTGGCGGCCGCGCCCATGCCCGAACGGATTTCCGCCTGGGCGCTCTACGATGTCTTCACCGTGAAAAACCAGGAGCAGATATTCCTGGCCGCGGTCAGCGATGCCCAATGGAAAGTCTTCTGCAACGCACTGGGCTACACCGATCTGCTGTCAAGGCCCGAACTGGCAAGCAACAATGATCGCGTCCGGCTGCGTCCGGCGCTGCTGGCCGACCTGCGGGCGCGGCTGGCTTCGTATACCGCTGCGGAACTGTCCGAAATCTTTGAAAAGCATGGATTGCCATTCGCTCCCATAGTCAAACCGGAAGACCTGTTCGACGACCCGCACCTTCAGGCCACTGGCGGCTTGGCCGAAGTACGGCTCACGGACGGCGAACGTGCCGGACAGACCACGCGCGCGGCCTTGCTGCCGCTGACCATGACGGGCCAACGCCTGGGGGTCCGCAGCAATCCCCCGACGCTGGGCCAACACACCGGCGAACTACTCGCCGCCCTGGGCTATGGCGAAGCTGAAATACAGAATCTGCTGAGCCAAAAGGCCGTTGGATAAATTCCTGTCCATTACATCCATCACTACAAAACAACGGAGACTTCAATGAATAACTCGACAAACAATTTCACACGACGCCAGTTGCTGGGGTGTTTGGGCGCAGCCGCACTGATTTCACCATTTTCTGCCTTCGCACAGAGCAGCGGCTCCCGAAGCAACGGCTCCCGAAGCGACCGGCCGATCAGCTTTATCCTGCCTGTAGGCGCCGGATCCGGCGTCGACACAATCGTGCGCGCGGCAGGCCCGGCATTGTCCGAGGCGCTGCGGCACACCGTCGTCATCGAGAACCGGCCTGGCGCTGGAGGCATTGTGGGTACATCCGCGGTAGTCAAGGCCAACCCCGATGGCTTTACGCTAAGCGTCGTATCGAACAATCACGTCATCTACCCCAGCGTCTACAAGACGGTACCTTTCGATCCTATTGCCGACATCACGCCAATAACGGTCATCGGTTCCACGCCTTTTGTTCTGGTGGTCAACCCGAAAAAGCTTCCCGTCGGCAACGTTAAGGAAATGGTTGCGCTGCTGAAGAAGAGTCCCGGACACTACAATTTCGCATCGTCGGGCAACGGCACTGTCCTGCATCTTGCAGCTGAGATGTTCGTCGACCAGGCCGGTGCGGACGCGCGCCACATACCTTATAAAGGCGTCGGGCCCATGATTACCGATCTTATGAGCGGACAGGTGGATTTCGGCGTGCTGTCGCTTCCTTCGGTAAGACCTCATCTGGATAGCGGCAGTCTGCGCGCGGTGGGCGTCGGCGGCAAGGCTCGGCTGCCTTCTTTGCCCGACGTGCCGACCATCGCCGAACAGGGCCTTCCCGATTACGATATGACGGGCTGGTTCGCGGCGGTCGGCCCCGCAGGGCTGTCCAACGCGCAGGTAGAGGAAATCTACAAGAGCATTGCACAGGCTTTCAAGGACCCCGGCGTCCAGAAAAGCATGGAGTCGCAGGGCAACACCATCACGCTTACGCCACCGGACGAAACCGCTGCCTATTTCCGCTCGGAATTGAAAAAATACGCTGCTGTTGTGAAGCAGGCCGGCATAGCGCTCAAGTGACGGGCTGCGTCGCTGCGTTAATATCTGCAGACCAGCAAACCGAAGAGGAATACCATGCAATATCGACGTCTCGGCAGCAGCAATTTGAAAGTCTCGGCCCTTTGCCTGGGGTCCATGATGTTTGGCGACCAGACAGACTTCGACGAGGCGCAGAACATTGTCGCCTCGGCGCATGAGCATGGCGTGAACTTTATCGATACGGCCGACGTCTATAGCAAGGGCGGTTCGGAACAAATGGTGGGCAAGCTCCTGTCGGCCAAGCGCCACGACTGGATACTGGCCACCAAGCTGGGCAATTCCATGAGCAGGCAACCGAATCAATCGCATTATTCGCGGCACTGGATGATGCGGGAGGTCGACAACAGCCTGCAGCGCCTCGCGACCGACCATATCGATATTCTGTACATGCACCGCGATTTCCATGACGAGAATCTCGACGAGGCCGTGCGCACCATGGGGGACCTCATACGCGCCGGAAAAATACGGGCATTCGGTGTCTCGAACTTCAGGGGTTGGCGCATTGCCGAAATCGTGCGCTTGTGTGAAAGGGCCAACGTGCCCCAACCCGTGGTCTGCCAGCCGTACTACAACCTGCTCAATCGCGGCCCCGAAACCGAAATACTGCCAGCTTGCGGCCATTATGGCCTGGGCGTGGTGCCGTACAGCCCCATTGCGCGCGGCGTCCTCACGGGCAAATATCAACCGGGCCAGACGCCTGCCGAAGATAGCCGTGCGGGACGAGGCGACCGGCGGATCCTGGAAACCGAATTTCGCGAGGAATCATTGCTGATTGCCCAGAAGCTGCAGCAGCATTGCCAGGCGCGCGGAATAAAGCTGGGCCAGTTTGCCACCGCATGGGTCCTGGCCAATCGCCACATAAGCGCCGTGATCGCCGGGCCGCGCACGCTGGCGCAAATGGAAGACTACTACCCCGCCGTCGACGTCGAAATCACCGCCGAGGAAGAGGCCCTGGTCGACAGCCTGGTAGCACCGGGGCATGCATCCACCCCGGGTTATAACGATCCCAGCTACCCGTTCTTTGGCAGACGCGAGCCGGCGTAAGACTCACCGCGCCAGCCCAGGCTGGCGCTCGATTACTTTGTAGGCAGTTGTCCGACCACGCCTTCGACGTAGTAGTTCATCTTGTTCAAGCCGGCGTCGTCCATCGTGCCGGATTCAAGTTGTACTTTGCCTTGATTGTCTTTGACAGGACCCGCAAACGGAGACAGCGTCCCGGCAACGATTTCGGCCTGCTTGTCGGCAACCAGTTTTTTCAGGTCGTCAGGCACGGCGGGGCCGAAGCCTTCGATGGCGACCATGCCATCCTTGATACCGCCCCATGTGGAGCTGGTTTTCCAGGTGCCGTTCAAAACGTCCTGCGCCTGTTTGGTGAAATACTTGCCCCAGTGATGGGTCACTGCCGCAAGCTGCGCCTTCGGACCGAATTCTTTCATGTCGGAATGGTAGGCAATGGCGTACTTGCCTTTCTCTTCAGCAGCCTGAACGGTGGCGGTGGAATCGGTATGGTGGGTAACGATATCGGCCCCCTGACCAATCAGCGCCAGCGCGGCATCGCGTTCCTTGCCCGGATCGAACCAGCTGTTCACCCAGATGACGCGCACTTCGGCATCAGGATTGACGCTGCGCATGCCGCGTGTAAATGCATTGATGCCCTGCAACACCTCGGGAATGGCAAAAGCGCCGACATAACCGGCGACATTGGACTTGGTCATCTTCCCGGCGATGATGCCTGACAGATAACGGGCTTCGTAGAAGCGTGCGTTGGTCGTCGCTACGTTGGGCGCCGTCTTGTAACCCGTGGAATGCACGAATTTCACGTCGGGAAACTGCCTTGCCACCTTGAGCGTCGGATTCATGAAGCCGAACGACGTCGAGAAGATCAGCTTGTTGCCCTGCTTCGCAAGATCGCGTATGACGCGCTCCGCGTCAGCGCTTTCGGGAACGTCCTCGACGTATTGCGTCTGGATCTTGTCTCCGAGATTCTTTTCCATTTCTTTGCGGCCCAGGTCCTGCTGCCACGTCCAGCCGGCTTCTCCGATGGGGCTGACGTAGACGAAGCCCACTTTCAGCGGCTCCTTATCGGCAGCGTTGGCGGCCGGAATCGAGACGATGGCGGGCAAGACCGCCAATGCGCACAAGGCTTTGCGTATGAATTTTGCAGACATGAGTATCCTCAGGAGTTCGGGTTAAAGTTTTTGCCCAGCGACGCAGGCATGTTCAGCCTGATCCAGCCTGCGTTTCGGGAAATCAGGACCAGTACCAGTATGGTTGCCAGGTAAGGCAACATGGACAGGAGTTGGGAAGCTATGGGCACTCCGAGCGCCTGCATATGGTAGGAAAGAATCGTGATTCCGCCAAATAAATAAGCGCCTGCAAGCACTCGAACGGGACGCCACGTGGCAAAGGTCGTCAAGGCCAGCGCTATCCAGCCGCGGCCGGCGACCATGCCTTCAACCCACATGGGTGTGTACACCAACGACATGAATGCGCCGGCCAGTCCGCAGCAGGCGCCGCCAAACAATAATGCGCCCAGGCGGATGCGGCGCACGTTGTAACCCAATGAATGCGCCGATGCGGGCGACTCGCCCACCGCGCGCAGGATAAGGCCCGCGCGGCTGCGGCTGAGCACCCACGCTATGGCAAGGCAGAGTCCCCATGAGAGGTACACCATGAAATGGTGCTGGAATACGGCTTCGCCGAGAAAGGGAATATCCTGCAGCAACGGAATGCCGTAATCACCAGGCTGCAGGGTCTTGCCGACGTAGTCTATGCCCAGATACGCGGAGGCTCCGGCGCCAAACAGCGACAAAGCCAGGCCGGTGGCTACTTGGTTAGCACCCAGCCATACGGTCAGCCAGGCAAAGAAACCGGCCAGGACCATGCCCGCCCCGGCGCCTGCAAGAAACCCCAGGCCGACGCTACCCGAGTCGACGGCCGTCGCGAAGCCCAGGACGGCCGCCATCAGCATCATGCCCTCGGATCCCAGGTTGATGACTCCCGACTTCTCGTTGACCAGCAGGCCTAATGCAGCCAGCATCAACGGCGTACCGGCAATGATGGCCGAAGCAATGAGCGGCGCCAATGCATCCATTATTTTCTCCAGCGCAATTTATTCTGAATCAGCACGTCGCAAGCCAGCAATGAGAACAGCAATATTCCCTGGAAAATCCCGGTAATCGCGCTGGGCATGCCCAGGCGGCTCTGCGAAAGTTCTCCGCCTATGTACAACAGTGCCATGACAAAGCTGGAAAAAATCACACCGATGGGGTGCAGGCGTCCCACGAAAGCTACGATAATCGCCGCAAAGCCGTAGCCGGGCGAAATCGTCGGAGTGAGCTGGCCCACGGGGCCCATGATTTCGCAAGCGCCGGCCAATCCGGCCAGTCCACCCGAGACCAGCATGCCGGTCCACAGGGAACGGCGTGAAGAAAATCCCGCGTAACGGGCTGCCAGTGGAGCCAGGCCGCCCACGCGCAGTTTGAACCCCGAGAAGCTTCGGGCAAGGTAGAGCCAGCCCAGCACTGCCGCAAGCAGAGCCAGCACGATGCCGATATGCAGGCGCGTTCCGGGCAGCACGTTGGGCAACAGGAATCCTTCGGAAAAAAGCCGGGACTGGGGATAGCCGAATCCGTCCGGATCCATCAGCGCGCCGTGCACCAGGTAGCTCAGGAGCAGTTCGGCCACGTACACCAGCATCAATGAAACGAGAATTTCATTGGCGTTGTAGCGGTCGCGCAGCCAGGCCGTGATGGCGGCCCAGACCATCCCGCCCGCCACTCCGGCCAGCAAGGCCACTGACATCAGCCAGAATCCGCCGTTGCTTCCGTCGTCGAAGTACAGGATGGCGGCGCCCGCGGCGATGGCGCCGGTTACCAGCTGGCCTTCGGCCCCGATATTAAAGACGTTGGCGCGAAAGCAGATGGACAGGCCTACCGAAATAAGCAGCAAGGGAGCGAGCTTTGTGCCCACTTCCGACCAGCCCTGAAGGTCCTTGATGGGTTCCAGGAAGAATACCGCCAGGCTGGCAAAAGGATCTTTACCGACAGCCAGGAAGAGCACGATTCCGCAAGCCATCGTCAAAAACACTGCCAGCACTGGAGAAAGCCATGCCATCAACAGCGATGGCTTCGCACGGGGTTCAAGCCTTAGCATGCGCGACCTCCGTGTCCGGGCTTCGGTCTGTGGAATCCCACAAGCCGCTCATCCATTGCCCGATAAGGTCCTGGCTGGCTTGCGATGTTTTTATTGAAGGAGACATGCGTCCTTTTGCCAATACGACCAGACGGTCCGAGATTTCGAACAGCTCATCGAGCTCTTCCGAAATGACCAACAAAGCGCAACCCGCATCGCGCAGGGCGAGCAGCTCGGATCGTATTTGGGCTGCCGCCCCGACGTCCACGCCCCATGTGGGCTGTGCGACCAGCAGCACCCTGGGATGGCGCGTGACTTCGCGCCCAACAATATATTTTTGCAGGTTGCCGCCGGAAAGACTCGCGGCAATCGCCTGCACGCCCGAAGCTTTGACCTTGAAGCGTTGAACGATACCGGCAGCCAGTGACCGTGTGGCGCCATTATTGACCAGGCCTTTGCTGACCGTTGCGCGGGTTTGATGAGACAGCAATATATTATGTGCCAGTGAAAGCTCGGGCACGGCGCCACGGCCGAGCCGCTCTTCGGGTACGACGCCTATGCCATGGGCCCTGCGCCATGCCGTGGACTTGTCGCCGATTGGCGCGCCGTCGAGAATCAACGCCGTGCGGTCGGCACGGGTATCTTCGCCCGACAATACCGCCAGCAATTCCTGCTGCCCATTCCCGGACACCCCGGCAACACCCAGGATCTCGCCCGCCCTTACTTCGAAGTCGATGCCGTTCAGCTCCGTGGCGAACGGATGCGCCTTTGCGAGCGTAAGCTGCCGCACCGACAGCCTGGCTTCGCCGGCGGGACGTTCATGATGCACGACCGCAGGCGGCTCGGAACCTATCATGAGCCGCGACAGGCTGGCATCGGTCTCGTTACGCGGATCGCAAACGCCGGTGACCCTGCCCCCCCGCATGACTGTGCAGGTATGGCAGAGGGCCCGGATTTCGTCAAGCTTGTGACTGATATAAAGAATGCTGCAACCCTCTTGCGCCAACTTGCGCAGAGTCTCGAACAACTTGTCTACCGCCTGCGGGGTAAGAACCGAGGTGGGTTCGTCAAGAATAAGCAACTGAGGGCGACCAAGCAGCGCCCGGACGATCTCCACCCGTTGACACTCACCGACCGACAAGGTGTGCACATGCCGTTGCGGTTCGAGGTCCAGCCCATATTGGCGAGCGGTATCGGCTATGCGGCTTTCAATATCGCCCAGCCGGATATTGGAAGGCAGGCCCAGCGCTATGTTCTCGGCGACGGTCAGGGTGTCGAACAGCGAGAAATGCTGGAACACCATGCCTATGCCCAGTTCCCTGGCAGCCGCCGGACTGGAAATACGCAGTTCTTGCTCATTCCAGAACATTTTCCCGCTGTCCGGCTTGGTCACGCCATAGATGATCTTCATCAGGGTGGATTTGCCTGCGCCGTTCTCGCCCAGCACGGCGTGAATTTCACCGGGGAGGACGGTGAGGTCGACCTTGTCGTTGGCCACAACCGCGGGATACTGCTTGGTGATCTGTTTCAGCGCAAGACGGGTAGTCATAGGGGCTAACGTTGCTGCAACGCCTTTTCGATCTTCTTATCGGTTTTATACTGGCTCAAGGCATATACTGCCCAGATCGTGGCCGGCAGCCAACCGACCAATGTGATCTGCAGTATCAGGCACACAATACCTGCAATAGGCCGCCCAATGGTGAAGAATGTAAGCCAGGGCAATAACAGGGCAATGATCAGTCGCATTATTCGACACCATTTCCATTGAAAGTTCAGAGAGCCTGCTATTCTAACCGCTGCGTAAATTGGGGTTATCAAATATGACTGATATTGCATCCAGCATCTGGACCACAATCGTTCATGAATTCTCCGATATTCCCGACATAGAGCAGGCAACACGGATTCTGCTTCGCTTGTCGATGGCGATCGCCCTGGGCGCCGCCATAGGATACGAGCGCGAGCTGCGCGGGAAAGACGCCGGGCTTCGCACCCATATGCTGGTGTCGCTGGGCGCTGCAATCTTCATCCTTGCACCGCTGCAAATCGGTATGCCCATCGAGGATGCCAGCCGTGTGCTCCAGGGCATCATTGCCGGCATTGGCTTCCTGGGGGCCGGCGCCATCCTCAAGATGAGCGATGATCAAGAGGTAAAAGGACTAACCACGGCGGCCAGCGTGTGGGTGGCCGCCGGCATAGGCATCGCCGCCGGAATGGGTCTGGAAGCCACCGCGGTGGTCAGCACCTTGGCAGTGTTATTCATTCTGGTCGTGGTCAGGCGGATGGAAGACAACATCGACACGGATCCCCAGTAACAGGCCGTTATAGATTACGGTCGCGGCTGCGAAGACGGCCAGCTATCCCGGGGGTTTTCCGGTTTTTCTTTTTCTTCGCTGCGGGCCGGCTTTGACTTTTTATCACCCTCGCCTACCAGCGGCTCGCAATCGTTGGATTCGTTGGTTCCGGTATTGAGCAAGGGCAGCAGCGCGGCAAACGGAGTGGCCACAACGCCCAGCGCTATGGCGGCGCCGGCACGCGCCGCCAAAGGCCCCACCTGCACGCCCACATCAGGGTTCTTGAGAGTGCCTTTTGCGTACAGGGGCGAGCGTAAAGTGAAGATGCGCAACGACTTGTTTGCCGGCCGTATATCGAGATCCAGCACCTCGGTGCGCAGGTTTATTTCCCCAGTGATATCCACCGTTGTATCTTCTGTTTCGAGCTTGAAGACACGCGTTTGCACGAGCCCATCGCGAACGACGAAATCGGCGGCGACGCAATTCAAAACAACTTGTTTGTCGCCAAACAGCTTGGCCATGATCATGTTGGCCACATTGAGGCCGGCGGCTTCCAACAGGAAATCACTGACCGTGCCGCGGCTTACCAATGCATTGATTTCGCCGTCGGCGTGTCCGAGGAGCTCGGCGATGGAACTGCCTCGTCCCTTGAGGGATGCATTGCCGTGCAGTTCGCCAAAACTGGCATCCATGCTTTCCGCCCCGGGGAAGAGTTTCTTCAGCTTCAGGTGACGGGCGGCAGTCTGCATCTCAGCCTGCATTTTTTCTTCGCGGCCGTCCACGGTTATTGTGTTGCTGAGCGTTCCACCGGCGAATCCGAAATTCAGCGGCGTCAGCGACAGGACACTGTCCTGCAGCTTGACATGCGCCTGGATGTTATCGAGCGGCAGATCCTCGTCGCGGAGTATCTTCAGGCCCTTGAACTTCACATCGGCGTCCATGGTTCCCCAGGCCTTGGTACTGATGGGGTCGACGGGAAGGGCCTTGTTCGGCGGTTGCTTCACCTTGTCTTCATCGCCTTTACCCTTGACATCGCTGGTGTTCGCACCGATAAGCGGCCCAAGATCCTTGAACCGCAGCAGCTTTGATTCGACCTCGCCGATAAGGAGCGACCGCGGCTCGCGCAACTGGTACTCCAGCGTACCGTTCAGGTCGCTCTCGCCCACGATGCCTTTGAAGTTCTCATACCGCCATTTGTCATCGTCGCCTTCGAGCATGCCGATGAGCCGGCCTTCAGTGCTATAAGGCGGCGTATTGGGCAAGGTGACGCCGATGAGCGGATACAGGTCGGCCATGCTGTTGCCCGCGAGGCTGAGCCGGACATCGAGGGACGCCAGCTGCTGGGGCCTGGTTACCGAGCCTTCGATAGCTATGGTAGTTTCTCCGACGCTGACCTTGCCCAGCAGTGGGAATGGATCGCTGCCCGCCCGCAAAGACAGGATGTCGCCCGCTTTTCCTTCGCCGCTGATGTCGGCATCGTTATAACTGCCGCTGGCTTTGAAGCCTATGCCGTAACCGCCTTCGCCCTCCTGCTTCAGGGTATCCAGTTCGGCGTTCAGGTCTAGCTTGCTGGCCACGTCAATGACATGCACCCTGGCCTGCGACAATTGCACCTGTTGAAGATCGAATTTCCATTTCGGCGCCGTCTGGTCCTTGGCGTCTTCCTGGGTGAAAGTCCAGTTGTTTGCGCCTTCAGCATCCCGGTTGAGCAATACATTGGCCTGGTCGATTTTGAGGCGTGGCAATTCTATCGTGTGGTCGAGCAAGGCAAGGGGATTGATCACGACCGTTACGTTCTTGACCTCGGCCATATTGCCTTCCAGAGCACTTCCCTGCGGGTTTCCGATGGTAAGCTGCTGGGCTGTGATTTCCGGCCATGGCACCCAGCCGCGCCACCCGCTTTGATCCTGGGGACGCAACCAGTTCACCGAGAGGTCGCCTTCGATAGCCACTGGCCGGTTGGCGAGTTCGGTGGCTTGCTTGTTGATCCAGGGCTTGGCGTGGTTCCAGTTGAACGTGGCTACTATAAGCACGGCCAGAGCCAATACCGCCAGAAGGCTGGCGCATCCCCATAAGATAATTTTTATATAGCGCGGCATGTTGGCTCCCCGGATTCACCGCCCCCGTGAGGCGGTAGCCGATGCTTCATTGTAGGAGCACCGCCATCCCGTCCTTGATACCAAACAATACCGTGCACGACGAAATGCCGCAACTATATGGCCGGGTCCCCGACATATAGTTGCGGCGAGAATGAAGGGCTGCCGGAAGAGGCCTGACCGGCAGCCTATAGGGATTTATGCCGTAACGGTTTCTGCTGCCGTAGCCGGCTCGACTTCTTCGTCGCCTACCGAACTGCGTATCAGATAGTCGAAGGCGCTGAGCGCCGCCTTGGCCCCGTCGCCGGCCGCGATGACAATTTGCTTGTAGGGCACGGTGGTGACATCGCCGGCCGCAAATACGCCGGGCAATGAAGTCTGGCCCTTGGCATCCACCTCGATTTCACCATGGCGCGACAAGGCCAGTGTGCCTTCAAGCCACTCTGTATTGGGCACCAGTCCGATCTGGATGAACACGCCTTCGAGCTCGATGCGGCGGAGTTCATCGGACTTGCGATCCTTGTACGACAAGGCGTTTACCTTCTTGCCGTCGCCGTGTATCTCAGTGGTCAGCGCGCCCGTAATGACAGTAACGTTCGGCAGGCTGTGCAACTTGCGCTGCAGAACGGCATCGGCACGCAAGCTGTCGCCGTATTCGATCAAGGTCACATGCTTGACCAGCCCGGCCAGATCTATGGCGGCTTCCACTCCGGAGTTACCGCCGCCGATCACCGAAACCCGCTTTCCCTTGAACAGCGGACCGTCGCAATGCGGGCAGTACGCGACACCGTTGTTGCGGTACTCGCGCTCGCCCGGCACATTGATTTCGCGCCAGCGGGCACCTGTGGACAGGATGACAGTCTTGCTTTTCAGCACGCCGCCGTTGGCCAGCTTGACTTCAATGAGCTTGCCGGGCACCAGGCTTGTTGCTTCCTGCAGATTGATGATGTCGACGTCGTAAGCCTTGACGTGCTGCTCGAGCGCCGAGGCAAACTTCGGCCCTTCGGTTTCTTTCACCGAAATGAAGTTTTCTATCGCCATGGTGTCGAGCACCTGACCGCCGAAGCGCTGCGCCACGACACCGGTGCGTATGCCCTTGCGGGCGGCATAGACCGCCGCGGCCGCGCCTGCAGGGCCTCCGCCCACAATCAGAACATCGTAAGCATCTTTGGCGCTCAGTTCTTCAGCCTTGCGGCTGGATGCACCCGTATCCAGTTTGGCCAGAATTTCTTCGACGCTGGAACGCCCCTGGCCGAATACTTCGCCGTTCAGGAACATGGTGGGCACCGACATGATCTGACGAGCGTCCACTTCGCTCTGGTACAAGGCGCCGTCGATGGCTACGTGCTGAATGCGCGGGTTGATGATAGACATCACGTTCAGCGCCTGGACAACATCGGGGCAATTCTGGCATGACAAGGAGAAATAGGTCTCGAACTTGTAGTCGCCGTCGAGATTGCGTATTTGTTCGATCACAGCTTCGTCGAGCTTGATCGGATGGCCGCCGACCTGGAGCAAGGCCAGGACGAGCGAGGTGAATTCGTGGCCCATCGGTATACCGGCGAAGCGCACACTGATGTCAGTGCCGCTGCGGTTAATACTGAATGAAGGCTTGCGTTCATTGCTGTCGTTACGCTCCGTCAACGTGATGCGATCCGACATCAGCGCGATTTCCTGCAGGAGTTCGCGCAATTCAACAGATTTGGCGCCGCCGTCAAGGCAGGCCACGATCTCGATGGGTTGCGAGACCCTTTCCATATAGGATTTCAACTGATTCTTGATATTTGCATCTAACATAACGTATCGACCTTCTTGATAAGAGGAATTCGGGATGTCGCGCCCCGGCTCGTAGCCATGGCGCGACGGGGAACGTATACTTACCTGCTTATCGCAAGCGAGCTACGATTTAGATCTTGCCTACGAGGTCCAACGAAGGAGTCAACGTCTCGGCGCCTTCTTCCCATTTGGCAGGGCAAACTTCACCTGGATGGGCGGCAATGTACTGAGCGGCCTTGACCTTGCGCAGCAGTTCGGAGGCAACACGGCCGATGCCGTTGTCATGCACTTCCATTACTTTGATCTCGCCTTCAGGATTCACCACGAACGTACCGCGCAATGCAATGCCTTCTTCTTCGATCAGAACTTCGAAGTTACGGGCCAATACATGGGTAGGGTCGGCGATCATGGGGTACTGTACTTTGCCGATGGCGGCCGATGTGTCGTGCCAGGCCTTGTGCGAGAAATGGGTGTCTGTCGACACGCTGTAGATTTCGACGCCAAGCTTCTGGAATTCAGCATACTGCTCGGCCAGATCTTCCAATTCGGTTGGGCACACGAAAGTGAAGTCGGCAGGATAGAAAACAAATACCGACCATTTGCCCGCAACAGACTCGTCGCTTACGTCGACGAACTTGCCGTTATGAAATGCCGTGGCTTTGAATGGCTTGATTTGCGTATTGATCAGGGACATTGTGTTTTCCTTAAAGTGGTTGAAAAACTGAACACAACGTCAGTATAGGTCATAACTATCATTTACCATAATTGATAGTTTTTATATTGGCCATTGGTTTTGCCTATAGCCCGACGCAATCAATCTCGCCCGATCAATCTTTTGATGCGCATCCCGCTGCGCGCGAGTCACGTTCGAATGACCGGCCGGATTCACTCGCACTGGAGCGGCGATACATTGCATAAACAGCCCGAAGCACCCCGTCTCTACATCAGCGTTACACTTTTTACCTTAATTTGCATTAACAGATAACAAAAAGAAAGTAAGATTGCTTTTCATTTCCGCAATCAGCCGTACGGCCCATTAACTTTCTTATAGTGGTGGCATGTTGCTCGCAGAGACTCTTCCGGCCCGCGACCTGGGCTCTACGCCAATAAGCGGCCCCCGGCCCGCTGGAGAGAACCCGCGCGACAATGAAACTTATGCAGCGATACAGTTACAACTGGATCGCCTTACGGACATTCATACCGAGAATGCAGTAGATTGGGCAACGGTCGCATCCCTGTCGGCAAAAATATTAAAAGAAGAAGGAAAAGACCTTGCCGCCGCGGTCTGGCTTACCGTCGCCTTGATGTATGAGCGCGGACCCGAAGGCCTGGCCACCGGTATACATATAATCAATGAGCTCGTCCTTACCTACTGGGAGACGATGTTCCCGCCGCCGGCCCGCTTGCGTGGAAGACGCAATCAGGTGCAGTGGCTGCTCGACCAGATGACCCCGTACCTGCAGAACGAATCGGCCGCTTTGTCCGCCGATGTCCACGCTGAATTGCTTGCAGACTGGGATGCGCTTGACGGGGCGTGGCAACTGCACGACCCGGAAGCGCCAGCGTTTTACGGACTGCGTCGGCTACTGGCCGCATTACCCATTGTCGACACCGCTCCAGATCAAAGCCAATCCGCCGGCCCACAGGGCGGCGAGGCGACTGCGGAACCGCCAGGCATCTTTCCGCCCGGCGGCACGACGGCGCCCGACCTCCGCAGCAACACAAGCCCCATATCTCCGCAGACCTCAGCAACTCCCCCCACACTCCATCCAAATAGTTCTCCTGCCGCCGGCACAGATCCCGAGTTGGTCATCGACGATGCGCTGGAGCAAATGCAGGCGCTGGTTGACTGGTGCCTGCGCGACTATCCTACCCTGCCGCTTCTATTTCGCCTGAACCGCATCTGTGCGTGGGCATCGCTGGGCGCGGCTCCGCCCAGCAGCGGAAACACAAGCCGGATTCCCGGCCCACCGGATCCGCTGGTCGATGGATTGGCCCAAGTCGAACAAGGCACAGAGGCGCTGGCCATTGTGCAATTCGTCGAAGCGCGCTTGATAAGCCAGCGTTACTGGCTGGACTTGAACCGCATCAGCCACACCGCACTCAGCCGCATCGGAGCGACCGACGCCGCGGCCACAGTTGCCTTCGAGACCGGCCAGTTACTGGCCCGCCTGCCGCAACTCCGCACTCAGACGTTCAGCGACGGCCGCCCGTTTGCCGACGCCCAGACACTCGCCTGGCTGGATGCGCTCGACATGGCAGGGCCCGCGACCAACGCTCCTGGAACCGACGCGCTCGAAGCTTCCATTGCAAGCGCCGTTGCCGAGGCCGCATCGGGAAAGCTCGATGCCGCCATGGGCACATTGCAGGCGATCGTTTCCAAGGCCGGCAGCGCGCGCGACAGCTTCAGGCTACGCCTTGCGCAGTGCGACCTTCTTTACCGTTTCGACGCCGGCGCCAATATCGGTTCTTTATTGGCGTCGTTAATCGAAGAGCTCGATGTCTACCAACTATCTCGCTGGGAACCCGATCTTGCGCGGCGCACCCTGGAGCTGGCAGCGGCCGTCGAGCAGCGCCATGGCCTAGACCCGGGCCAGCCATCCGCGGCCCTGCTGTCGCGTCTGGCTGGCATCGACTGCCATTCGGCGTGGCGGCTTTTACAGATAAACCCTAGCTCTTAGAACAAGGAGAACACAAGATGGCCACAGACGGATCTGTTGCACCCAAAGAACGTGTAAACATTGTGTATAAGCCCTCTACCGGAGAGGCAAAAGAGGACGTCGAGTTGCCTCTGAAACAGCTCGTGCTTGGCGACTTCACCGGCAAGGAATCCGATGTTCCTCTGGACGAACGCAGCCCCATTCAAGTCGACAAAGACAACTTCAACGACGTCTTGAAGGCCCAGGGACTGAGCGTAACGATGGCAGTGCCCAACCGGCTCGCCGACGGCGATACCGACGAAAGCCTTCCGGTAAGCCTGAAGTTCAATAACATACGCGACTTCGAGCCCGATGCCATTGTCGATCAGGTGCCGGAACTTAAGCAGTTGATCGAGCTGCGTGATGCGCTCAAGGCACTGAAAGGTCCCCTGGGCAATCTGCCCGCCTTTCGCAAGAAACTGGAGGAACTGATTCAGGACGAAGGCACGCGCGAGCGCCTTCTTTCCGAATTGGGCACGCAGGAATCCTCTCAAGAACCTGCGCAGGACAAGGAGTAAACAATGAGCCAGGAATCTTCCCAGGAGCAAGTCGGAAGTGCCGTGACCGAACAGGCCGGCAGCTCGCTGATCGACCAGCTGATCGAAACGACCCGTGTCAAACCAGGCGACGACGCATACTCGATGACGCGACAGGGCCTTGAGGCTTTTGTGGCGGAGCTGCTCGAACCGAGCCGCTCGCAGGAAAAAGTCAGCCAGGGACTGATCGACGACATGATCGCGGCGCTGGATAACAAGCTATGCCGCCAGGTCGATGAGATCATTCACCATTCCGACTTCCAGAAGCTTGAGTCGTCATGGCGTTCATTGAAGTTCCTCGTTGACCGCACCGACTTCCGCGAAAACAACAAGATTGAAATCCTGAATGCTTCGAAAGAAGACTTGTTGGCCGACTTCGAAGACGCACCGGACATCACCCGCTCCGGCTTGTACAAGGCAGTCTATACCGCAGAGTACGGCCAGTTCGGAGGCCAGCCATTCGGCACCATGATCGGAAACTACGATTTCGGCCCAGGCGGCCAGGACATCAAGTTGCTGCAGTCGATCGCCAGTGTTGCTGCCATGGCCCATACTCCGTTCATTGCCTCGGCCGGACCGCAGTTCTTTGGCCTCGATTCGTACTCCGGCTTGCCCAATCTGAAAGATCTGGCAGCCGTGTTCGAAGGTCCGCAGTTCATCAAGTGGAACGCGTTCAGGCAGTCCGAAGATTCCCGTTTCGTGGGTCTGACGCTGCCGCACTTCCTGTTGCGTGTACCTTACGGCGACGACACTGTCCCGTCCAAGAAATTCCGCTACAACGAGGATGTCTCCGGAGGCAACAACGACTTCCTGTGGGGCAATGCGTCGCTCGCATTCGCCAGCCGGCTATCGGAAAGCTTCGCACAGTATCGCTGGTGCGCAAACATCATCGGACCGCAAGGCGGCGGCACGGTGGGCGATCTGCCGGTCTACAACTACGAAGCCATGGGCGAGACACAGGTCAAGATCCCGACCGAAGTGCTGGTGTCCGAACGTCGCGAATACGAGCTGGCGGAGCAAGGCTTTATTGCCTTGACCATGCGCAAGAACACGGACAATGCCGCGTTCTTTTCGGCCAATTCATGCCAGAAGCCGAAGTTCTTCGGAAACAGCAAAGAAGGCAAAGAGGCCGAACTGAACTACAAGCTTGGCTCGCAGCTTCCCTACATTTTCATCGTCAGCCGTCTGGCGCATTACATCAAGGTCATCCAGCGCGAAAACATCGGCACCTGGAAAGAGCGCACCGATCTGGAAACCGAACTCAATAACTGGATACGGCAATACGTAGCGGATATGGACAACCCCTCGCCGGGTGTCCGTAGTCGGCGTCCACTGCGACAGGCTGAAATTACTGTCGCGGACGTCGAAGGCGATCCCGGCTGGTACCGGGTCGGCTTGAAAGTTCGTCCCCACTTCAAATACATGGGGGCATCGTTCACGCTATCGCTGGTAGGCAAACTCGACAAGAGCTGATCTGGGCAGGCGCTTCCTCGCGCCTGTGCATTAACCATTAACTGCAAGGAGTACTCACTATGCCAATGCCATGCTATCTCTCGCTTGAAGGCGAAAATCAAGGACAAATCGAAGGCTCGACCCAGGTCAAGGGACACGAAAAGAAAATTCTGGTTCAGGCCGTTGAGCACGTCATCGAACTGCCCAAGAGCCCGCAGACCGGCCTGCCTACCGGCAAGCGCCAGCATCTGGGCATAACGATCACGAAAGAAATCGACAAGTCCTCGCCCAAGATCTATCAGGCGCTGTGCTCCGGCGAAAGCATGAAGACGGTCGAGCTTGAGTTTTTCCGTATCAGCCCCAAGGGCACGGAAGAAAAGTACTACACCATCCAGCTGCAAAACGCCGTGATCGTTTCCACCCGTCTGTGGATTCCGAATTGCCTGGTCACCGATAACCGTCAATTGGGCCATATGGAAGACATAGGCTTCACCTACGAAAAAATCGTATGGACGTGGGAACCGGACGGCATCGAAGCCGAAGACTCATGGCTCGCACCGAAGTAAGGTAGCAGAAAGGGGTATCCGGAATTCACCGTCCGGATGCCCCCTTCGCCCGCCATGCAAGAACAACGACTACTCGAACGCATCGCCAGTTTCGACTCTGGAGGCGGTCGGTCGCACATGACCCGCGCAGAGATACTGGTTGAATCGATCATGGCCCACTTGCGCCGTATCCTGAATACGCGGCAAGGCAGCGTGCCCATCGATCCCGAATTTGGCGTGCCCGACTTCACCAATCTGGCGGGATCGTTCAGCAGCGGCACGACGCGCCAGATCATCGACGATATGACGCGCATGGTCCAGCGTTATGAGCCCAGGCTCAAGCAACCCTCTATCGAATTTACTGAAAACCAGGACGGCGTATTGACCTTGGCATTTTCCATGAGCGGCCTGATAGAAGTCGATAACATCGACATTCCCATCCGCCTGTCTACTACGGTATTGTCCAGCGGCAAAGTTTCGCTGCGAAGGTCATGACAGCATGATCAACCGTTATTACGAACAAGAGCTCGGCCATCTGCGCGGACTGGCCAACGAATTTGCAAAACGCAATCCGGCGCTGGCGCCGATGCTCGGCGCAAATAGCGCCAGCGATCCCGATGTAGAGCGGCTGCTGGAAGGCGTCGCCTTCCTTACCGGCTTGATGCGGCACCGGCTGGACGACGACTTCCCCGAATTCATCCAGACACTGGCCCAACTGCTATTTCCGCACACCTTGCGACCCCTGCCTTGCATGACCATCATGCAATATGAGCCGCGTGCCGCCATGGAAGGTCCGGTAACCATCCCGGCTGGCACGGAGTTTGCCTCCGTTCCCGTGGACGGACACCGTACCGTGTTCCGCGCATCGTTTCCCGTCACGATGGAGCCGCTGACCTTAACCGAGGCCCGATGGGAAGGCGGAGGAACCGTAACGCGATCGTTGCGGCTTCTGTTCAATTTCAACGGCGTTGCGCCCAAGGACTGGAAGTCGGACCGACTGCGTTTTTTCCTGGGCGATGGCCAGGCAGATGCCGCCCGCCTTTATTTGTTATTGCTCAGGCATATACGCGAAGTGCGTGTCGGATCGCCGGGTGGACCGCTGACCATACTGCCCGCCTCGTCCATAGAGGCTGCCGGCATGCGCCCCGACCTGGAACTGCTGCCATGGCCCGCGGGCGCCCACCCCGCATGGCGCGTCCTGCACGAGTATTTCGCCTTGCCCGAGAAACTGCTGTTCCTGGATCTGAACGGCCTGTCGCGGTGGAGCTCGCGTGATGCCACGAACCAATTATCGGTCCAATTTGTTTTCGATACGGTGCCCGACTGGGCGCCCGACCTTACGGGTTCCAGCTTTGTCCTGAACGCCACACCGGCGGTCAATCTCTTCAGCCAGGATGCTCACCCGGTACGCGTCGATCATCGCCAGCCCGAATACCGCATACACCCCACGGACCGCAACGGCGGCGCCGAAGGCATCTTTTCCGTCGATAAAGTACGGGCCCGCCAGGCCGACGGCAAAGAGTACGACTGTCACCCTTTTTCGGCGTTCACCGAAGGCGACGATGCATCGTACAACCTGCGGATACATCCGTCTGCGCTGGGCCAAAGCCATGAGCATTATCTAAGCCTGCCCTATGCAAGTGGCACCGTGCCGCAGGCCCTGACATTATCGGTGCGCGTCACCTGCACGCACGGCAATCTGCCCGAAAGCCTGCGCCTGGGCGATATCAACCAGCCCACCGACAACTCGCCGGCCCGCATAGGCTTTCGCAATATCCACGGCATTACGCCGCATGGCCTGCCTGTCATCGACAACGCCCTGCTGTGGCGCATATTGTCGCATTTGAACGCCAACCATCTGGCGTTGGCCAAGGAAGGCCATCTGCGCGATTTGCTGGCGCTGTATGTGCCGGCACGCCAGTCGGATGCCTATCGTCATGCATCGGCCCGCCGCAGTATCGAAGCGATCAAAGACGTCCAGGTGCAGACATGCCGCCGCATTGTGCGCGGCATGCCGGTTGAAGGCAACGAGGTCCGGATCGAATGCCAGGGCGATCACTTCCCAGGCCTGGGCAGCCTGTTCCTTTTCGGCGCCGTCATCGACGAATTCCTGGCCGGAACCACAGCAATCAATACGTTCAGTGCACTGACCCTGATCGATACCGTTAACGGAGAAACGCTCACATGGCCCGCGAAGATCGGCCGAGCTCGTTTGCTGTAGACGAGCCGGTCATTGATACGCTGATCAGCGAAGGTCACCGCTACGCTTTCTTCCAGGCGTTGCGCCTGATCCGCTTGCGTGCGCTCGACGACAAGCAGTTGATGGATAATATCCGGGTCAGGCCGGCCGTCACCCTTTCTTTTCCTGAAAGCGATATCGAGACGATCGGCCGCGATGCCGATGGCAAGTTTCACATTACGGCGAACTTCTTCGGGCTGTACGGTGTAACGTCGCCGCTGCCGACTTTCTATACCGAAGATCTCATCGATGAAAAGCTGCAAGGCAATTCGTCGATGCGCGATTTTCTGGATATCGTACATGCCGACCTGTATCCCTTGTTGTTCAAGGCCTGGGAAAAGAATCGCCTGTGGCTGGCGATAGGCGAACACGGCGACACAAACCGCCTGGACCAACTGTTTGCACTGGTGGGCCTGTCCGGTTCCCAGCCGCGCAACACACCCGATGCACGCCTGCTGCTGCCCCATGCAGGCAATTTCAATCAATTTCCCCGCTCGGCGCTGGGCCTGCAATCCCTCATCGCGGGTCTACTGGGAGGTATGCCGGTGGACGTCGAACCATGCACGGTCGAGACGGTTTCCATTCCGGCAGCGGCCCGATGCGCTCTGGGCGAACAGTCGTGCCGGCTTGGCGAAGATGCGCTGTTGGGCCGCGTGATTACAGAACGATCGGGCAGCCTCATCGCGCATATTGGCCCCATAACCGGCGAGCAGCTTCATGCTTTATTGCCCGGCGCACCGCTGCATGAACGTCTTGCGCGCAGCATCGCGCTGTACCTGCGCACGCCTATCCGATGCGTGCTGGGCCTGCGGGTGGAGCCCGAGCAGCGCCAGGGCGCGGGCCTGGGAATGGGCTGGCAGCAACTTGGCTGGGATACCTGGCTGCCGCAAGCAGACACCGAAAACCGGTGGCCGAGTTACGACGAAATTTTCTTGCCTATCAATACTGATACATCCCGATTTCACGAAGGAATAATGCAATGATGCTGGTAGAACTGAAACCGTTATTCGGGCGTTTGAACTCAACATGCACGGCGGCGCTCGAAGGCGCCGCGGCGCTGACGCTGTCACGCAATCATTACGAAATCAGCATCGAGCACATGCTACGCCGCATGCTGGATGAACCGTCCGGCGATGTCGCCAGGATTCTCGCGCACTTCGAAATTGACTCGCTGCGCCTTAGCGCGCAAATTGATGACAGTCTGGCAAGCCTGAAGAACGGCAATCCCGGCCGGCCGGTGTTCGCCACCCTGCTGACTGAATGGGTACAAGAGTCGTGGCTGATGGCATCGATCACGCTGGGCGAGAGCCGTGTGCGCAGCGGCGCCATGCTGCTGGCTCTGCTCAGCCGCCTCAGTTACTACGGCGCCGGCACACGCTACGCTGAAACCCTGCGCCCTATCCCGCGCGACACGCTGGCCACGCAGTTCTACCAAATCATCGACGGTTCGTCGGAAGCCACCACTGGCGCCGACGCTCAGGCCAGCGGGACATCTCCGGCCGGCCGTCCCGGCGCCTCGGCGGGCGAAGCCGCCATCACACGCTTCTGCGAAGACTTCACCGCCAAGGCTGCGGCCGGAAAAATCGACCCCGTATTCGGGCGCGACACAGAAATCCGTCAGATGATAGATATTCTGGCACGCCGCCGCAAAAACAACCCCATATGCGTGGGCGAACCCGGAGTGGGAAAGACAGCCGTGGTCGAGGGCCTGGCACTGCGCATTGTCGATGGAGACGTGCCCGATTTCCTGCGCGACACTCGTCTGCTGGGACTGGACCTTGGATTGCTCGAGGCAGGCGCCAGCGTCAAGGGCGAGTTCGAGAACCGCCTGCGCGGCGTGATCGATGAGATCAAAGGCTCTGCGCGACCCATCATTCTGTTTATCGATGAGGCGCATATGCTGATCGGCGCCGGTGGCCAGACGGGCGGTTCCGATGCAGCCAACCTACTCAAGCCCGCTCTTGCGCGAGGCGAGCTGCGCACCATCGCGGCGACGACCTGGTCGGAATACAAGAAATACTTCGAGAAAGACCCCGCGCTGGCGCGTCGATTTCAGGTCGTAAAACTCGACGAACCCGATGTCGCCACCACCGTGCAAATTCTGCGCGGGCTGAAGGACAAGTATGAAACCGCGCACGGTGTCACCGTGCGCGATGACGCCATCGTGGCCGCCGCGGAACTCTCCAACCGCTACATCACGGGCCGCCTTTTGCCGGACAAGGCCGTCGACCTGCTGGATACGGCCACGGCACGGGTGCGCATCGGCCTGGGCATGAAACCGTCGGCCCTCGAGAAACTCGAACGGCAACTGGCCGGCATGGAGCGCGAGCGTACTGCGCTGGTCCGCGATGGTCGGTACGGCCGTCATGACAACGATGAACGGATTGCCACGATTGAATCCGAACGCCTGCTTGTCGATGAACAGCGGCGAATAATGGAGAGCGGATGGCTGGCAGAGAAGGAAGCAGCGGAACGCGTTCTGGACTTGCGTCGCCAATTGGGCGAGGCAGAGAATGCCGCAACTGACACTGCCGCTTCCGATGCCGCCTTGACCGATACCGAGCAACCCGCGCCTGGCGCCGAAGCCAGCGACACCGAAAGCCCTGAGTCCGATACCCTCGTGGCCGATGCCGTCGCGGTCGATACCGAATCGCCGTACGAGCGAATCAAAGCAGAGCTTCAGGCTGCGCGAGCCGCCCTGGAGTCGCTGCAGGGCGACGCACCGCAAGTGTTCATTGAAACGGATCCGGATGCCGTCGCAAAAGTCGTGTCCGACTGGACCGGCGTACCCCTGGGCAAGATGCAGCGCGACGCGGTCGGCGGCATTCTCACTCTGGCCACCCATATCAAGGAACGCATACGCGGCCAGGACCACGCCGTGGACCAGATCGCCGCGACGCTCAAGGCTGCCCAATCGGGCCTGCGCGACCCGCAACAGCCCATGGGAGTTTTCCTGCTGGTCGGTCCATCCGGGGTCGGCAAGACAGAAACCGCGCTCGCTATCGCAGACCAGCTGTTTGGCGGCGATCAATCGCTGGTCGCCATCAATATGAGCGAATTCCAGGAAAAGCATACAGTAAGCCGGCTGGTAGGCTCGCCCCCGGGGTACGTCGGCTACGGCGAAGGCGGCGTACTGACTGAAGCGGTCCGTAAACGGCCGTATAGCGTCGTGCTGCTGGATGAAGTGGAAAAGGCGCACCTGGATGTCGTGAACATTTTCTACCAGGTCTTCGACAAAGGCACGCTGGCAGACGGCGAAGGCCGCGTCATCGACTTCAGCAACACCGTGGTGTTCCTGACCAGTAATCTTGCAACCGATGAAATCACCGCCCTGTCGCGGGACGGCCGCCCCGACCCCGACACGCTGGACCAGGCAATTCATCCGGTGCTTGCCCGCCATTTCAAGCCGGCACTGCTGGCACGCATGAATGTCGTACCGTACTACACCCTGCCGCCTTCCGAACTCGCCGGCATCGTACGGCTAAAACTTGCGCGCCTGGCACAAAGGCTTGCCTCGGCCAACCGCATACAGCTGTCCTTCGACGAAAGCGTCGCCGATACCATCGCGACGCGGTGCACAGAGGTGGACAGCGGCGCGCGGAACATCGACTTCATATTGCGCAAGAGCCTCACCCCCCTGCTGTCGGATGTCGTATTGGGTGCGCTCGCGGAAGGCCGGACGCTGACCGCCATAAACGTCGCCCCCGGCGCTGAAGAAGACTGGCTTATTTCCACGACTGACGGTGAAGGCTGATGTCGGACGAACATAATTACCAGTTCGTATGCGATGCCCTGCAGAATCAGGTAGGCGCCGGCAATACCGTTGTGACGCACTGGTCGGGAACGGAAGGTGTGTCCAAGATCTACCGCTATGAAATAGTGCTCGCGGTGAAGGATGCCAGCGTCTCGCTGCAACCGCTGCTGAACATGCCGGCGACACTGACTGCAAAAACACCCGGCGGCACGATGAACTGGCATGGCATCATTACGCAGGCAAGCCAGGAAGGTCACGACGATGTCTATGATTTTTACAGGGTAGTCCTGGAACCGCGCCTGGCACGGTTGCGGTCATGGCGCTGGTCGGACATCTACCTGAACCAGCAGCTCGACGATATCATCATCAGCCTGCTCAACTATGCGCAGCTCACGCAGCCGTATGTCTCGGATGACCAACCCTACGACTATCGTATTGCAGCCACCGGCATGTCGTCCACTCAGCAGGAGTTTGCCTGCCAGTTCGAGGAAAGCTGTCTGGATTTCCTGATGCGCAAACTGGAATACTACGGTGTGTACTTCTGGTTTGAGCAAGGCGATACCCAGGAATCCGTGGTGTTTGCCAACGATGTGAGCCAGCAGCCCCCGGACGCAATCAATGCCGTTCACTATGCAAGGGGAACCCTGGATACTGAGTCCGGGGAAATCGCAATTACGCGCATGGATCGCCATGTCGGGATGCCAGTCGAGAAGGTGACCCTGCATGACTCACCGGAGCATGGCAATACACTCATAGATCTGACCGCCAGCCAGAATCTATCCGGCCCATCCCAGCGCTTGGGCGAATACCACGATTACTCGGACCGATTTACAGCGCTGAGCGGCGACGGCAACACGTCGGGCGCGTTATTAGCTAACTGGCGTGCGCAGGAATTGCTTTGCGCCAGCCAGCACATCAAAGGCCAGGTACGCACACCAGGCATCATTGCGGGTTATCCGCTGACCGTGCAGGAGCATCGCCGGGCGTCATCACCCAGCGATTATTACGTCATCCAGATCTCTCATGAGGGTTATCAAACCCTGGAAACGTCTAGCAAGAACGACGAGCCCCCCTACCGCGGGTCTTTTGTTGCACTGCCACGCTGGACTGCGTCGAAAACAGGCCAGGAGGCACTGCAATTCCGTCCCCAAAGGACGACGCCCATACCGCGCATCATGTATATGATTAACGGATTCATCGATACCGGGACACCCGGCAGCGCCAAGCGATATGCGCAGCTGGACGACAAGGGGCGCTATCAAGTCAGGTTCTGCTTCGCCCGCCAGTTATATGGAGGCGACAAGAATTCGGCATGGTTGCGGATGGCCACGCCGTATGCGGCGGGCAATGCCAGTGATACAGCCCTATCCAAGGCTGGAATGCACTTCCCGCTGCGGGAAGGTACCGAGGTTTTGATCTCGTTTCTAAGCGGCGATCCGGATCGCCCTGTGATCGTGTCGGCCCTGCCTAACGTTGAAGCGCCCAGCGTGGTCACGTCCTCCAACGCTTCCGAACATCGCATTACCACCCCTGCCGGCAACACCCTGGCACTGCGGGATTCGACCTTAGCGACTGATGGGTCCACCGGCAGCTCCGATCCGTCGGTATACTTTTACAGCCCTACGGACAACTCCTCGCTGAATCTGGGAGTGACCGACGACGCCCCCGATGTCGGGAATGGCTTCCATCTCAAGACAGACACAAACGGCACGATCCACGCCGGCACCAGCATGCTTATCGAAGTGCCCGGCCATTTACGCATGGCGGCGGGAGGAGGCGGAGCCTTAAACAATTTTCTCGGCACATCGGCTCAGGGCATGCCCCCGGGAGTCAATATAAGCACGAGCGGCGGCGTAGTCATAAGCAATTATGTTGGCGCGAATATCCAGAGCACCGCTGGCGCTTCGGTACAACACTTCTTTGGTGTCAAAGCACAGTTTACCGAAGCGCTATTCGCTGAAACCAATTTGGCAGCCGGGATCAAACTGGATGTATCGGCAACAAAAGACCTCAACCCGTCAAGCAAAACTGAAATCTACGGGCAACATACCTTTACCTTTGTCAATGCGACGTGGACCGGTGGGAATTGGACTGCGACATTGGGCGATAAAACAGAAAATGTCGCGAGCGCCACAACCAATGCAGTGGCTAGCTACGCGGTAACCGCTTCCAACATCGCCCTCACTTCCCCCGGTGGCTCAGTCGAGCTGGCAGCAATACTGGGGCCCACCGTCAAGGGTCTGGGGCCTACGACGATCTCCTCTGTAGCAACTACGACAGTGGAAGGCGCGTCGGTTTACATACACACAACCGACCAAGCAACTTCTATCATGGCAACACCGGCTACTTTCAGTATAGAAGCGCCATATGTGAGCGTCGAATCCCCGGGCATAGTGACCGTGGAAGGCGCCGCAGTGAAGGTCAATGGCGAGATGATCAGCATCGGCTGACCCACCTACATGAAAATATTCAAGCCCCACGACACGCTGATACTGCTGGGACGCCACTCACGCGCCGGGCAGCCCACGCTTACCATTACGGTAGGCTATGCCTGCGAGCGCGACGGCTCTCTTTTGAGCGAACAGGACGCGTGGAAATGGCTTGTTCCTCAATTTCCGACGGAGCCCTTCGACACCGGCTTCAAGCGCGAACACGGCACATTCGCCGTCGCGGGGCTGGCCTGCGCGCCGCGCGAGGTCCCGGTCAGCGGGCTTACGGTAAGCGCATCGGTCGGCAACATTGCCAAAGACCTGCTCGTGCAAGGCAAGCGTCAGTGGATCAACGGGGCAACCGGATGGCGTGCCAGCACACCCGAACCCTTTGTTACTCAAGACATAGGGCTGGCCAACGCGTACGGAGGCAAGAGCTGGCCATCCAATCCATACGGCCTCGGGCACTTTGCTGACATCAAGTCCGCCGAGGGCTGCCTTCTTCCGAACGTCGAAGACCCGCGGGCGCCCATTCTTTCGCCTTCCGACACGCCGCCAGTGGCCACCCTGGGCCCTCTGCCCCAAGGGAGTCCCGATCAGATGCGCTGGGTGGGAACGCTGGACAAGGCTTGGGAAAAGCAGCGGCTGCCGTGGCTGCCCGACGATGCCGATCCGCGCTGGTTCGATCGCGTGCCGCAAGACCAGTGCAGCCCGACCTATTGGCGTGGCGATGAGCCCTGGTCGGTCACCAACATGCACGCCTCGTATCCAGAACAATCCGGACGGCTGCCGGGCCTGAGGCCCCGCCTCCTGGTGCCTGGCAGCGACCCAGCGGGTTGTCGCGAGCTGACCATGAATCTGGATACTGTCTGGCTGTTTCCTACCGACACACGAGTCATAGTGCTCTACAGGGCGGAACTTGCAGTGGAACAGGAAGACGCAAGCGATCTCGATGGTTTCGCTGTGTTCACCGAAAAGATGAGCGACCCGGCCTTGCCCATCGCCCACTATGCCGACTTATGGCGGCTGGCAAAGGCTGGACCTGCAATTGAAGCGCCCAAGCCTCCGCCGATAGAGCAAGACGCCGAGGCGCTCGCAGCTCACGATGCATCGATTGCAGAGAAGGCCGACGCGCATAGGGCACAGATCAGCAAGGCCATTGTGTCGGCCAACCAGGAAGCACTTGCTGAAATGCAGCCCTACCTGCCGGCAGCGGCTCTGAAGAAGGCACAGGACAAGATCGCCGCCCTCTCTGTTCCAACTTCGGCTGCACAGGTCGCAGCACCCAAGGCGCTCACGACCGAAGCCATCACGGCGCAGGTGCATGCAGCCCTGGCACAGGGAAAGGAAGAGGTCCGTGCCAGCCTGGCCGAGCATGGAATTGACCTGGACACGATCATGGCGCGGGCCGCCAAGCAAGCGCAACCGGACATCGATACGCTGGATGTGCTGGACTACATGCCAATAAGCGCCGAGAAAAAGACGGCGGTTCAGGCAACAATGAAAGAGTTCCAGGGCAAGATCGACGGCGTAAAAGCAGAGGCAGCCAAGATCGAAGCGAAGGCGGCCGCTTTTACCGCTGCAGCCCAAGAAGCCAAGGCAGGCCGCGAAGCCGCGGCGCAAAACCCTCCAGATGGCGCGCTTCCAACAGGCCCGCGCCAGCGCCTTACGCGTGCAGAGCTGCTGGCTCGGTACAAGGCCGGTATGTCGGCAGCGTGGACCGAACTGGAAGGCGAAGACCTTTCTGACCTGGATCTGACCGGCATCGATCTGCGGGGCGCACGCCTGCATGCCTGCATACTGGACCGCAGCATACTCAATCAGGCGGAGCTGACCGAAGCAGAGCTCGATGACTGCCAACTGGGCAATACCTTATTGCATGACGCGCGACTGGAGCGCAGCCAGATCACTGGCTGCAAGATGGACAGGTCCGAATGGTGCCGGGCAGATGCCTCGCAGGCGAGATTTGTAGACTGCAGCTTCGAACATGCCAGGCTCAACAATGGACTATGGCGCCAAACCAGCGCACAGGATTGCGGTTTCGATTTGGCCGACCTGACCGGCATCCAGGCGCGAGAAGCCAAATTTACCGCCTGCACCCTGAACGGAGCCACTGCGCCGGACAGCGTCTTCGATCGCGCAAGCCTTACCGACTGCTCGCTGAAAGCCGCACGCTTCGATCACGCGTCATTGGTACGAACCACCTTGACCAATTGCCTGTGCATTGCGGCGCAATTTATCGGCGCGCGGATGCCAGGCTTGCGAACACTTGCCGCCACAAGCCTGCAGCAGGCGTGTCTGGACGAAGCAGACCTTACCAAGGCCAGCCTTCAGGCTACCAGCCTGAAGCAGGCATCGCTGCGCGAAACCCGACTGACGGATGCCTTGATCAAAGAGTGCAACCTTGAAGCGACAGACGGCTGGCATTTGGTTGCGTGCCATGCCGACTTCACGGGCAGCCGCATCTGCAATGCCAGTTGGCGCGGCGCCAATTTAATGCAGGCAAGCTTTGCGCGCGCCGTACTGGAGAACGTGGACTGGAGCGGTACCAACCTGCACGCCGCCTTCACGCGTACGGCAAGCGCCAGAGGAATAATTCTGGATCAAGCCCTGCTGACCCGTTGCCGTCTTCTCGAGGAGCACGCATGACGGCCACAATATTGACAATCGAGGCATTGAACAAGGCAAAAGCGGAAAAACGCCCCCTTCCCGCCGGAACGCTGGCCGCGGGCGACTATCGGGGCGCCGATCTTTCCGGCTTTCGCTTCGAGCGCATAGACGCAAGCCGCGCCTGCTTCGACGGTGCAAATCTGAGCCAGACCACGTGGGTAGACTGCCGTTTCGATGGCGCCAGCTTCAAGCAATGCCAGCTCAACAAAGCGCAGTTCCAGAAGTGCACCGCAGTGTCGGCCTCATTTGCACGCGCGAGCCTCACTTTCGTGTTCATGAAGGATTGCCGATGGGACCAGGTTGACTTCAGCGACGCTGACCTGACACGGCTGACCGCCATGAAAACTTCATTTCCCGACTGCCAATTGGCGACTGCGCGTTTGGCCGAGGCTTTTCTCTCAGAATGCGACCTCAGCAGCCTGGACCTGCGCAATGTCGTTTGGGAAAAAACCCACTTCCCCGACAGCCAATTGAACGGCACCACGTTCGCCGGCGCCGCCCTGACCATGTGCTCTTTCAACCGCGTGCAGGCATGCAATACCGACTTCAGCGGTATCAAGGCGCCCAGCGTCTCTTTCTACGGCTGTAATCTGGAAAATGCCCGCTTTTGCGATGCGAGCCTGGCGGGCGCCATATTTGACCTTGCACGCCTGGATCATGCCGACTTCTCGCGCGCGGCGCTGACCATGGCGCGCTTCTGCGAAGCACAATCCACCGCATTGAACTGCTCACACGCGATATTGATCGATGCCGACCTGGGTCACCTGCAAGCGGCGCATGCGGATTTTTCCCATGCCGACCTGACGGGCGCCCGCCTTCACGCCGCCGAACTGCCCGATGCATCGTGGCATGATGCGACGCTGACGAATGTACGCCGCGATGATGCCGAACTGCGGGCCGCCGAATTATGGCACCCACCTCTTTAACCGAAAGCCACGAATATTGCCATGCCTATATCAAACAGCATAATACGACCCGCCGACTGGAACCCCGGTCAGCAAGATAGCGTCACGCCCGAGCCTGGTCCGGCATCGCTGCATCATATACGCCTGACCATACAGGACGCCCAACGTTTCGCCGCCCTGCACAAGGGAGAGCGCCTATGGCTGACGCCTGCCGCGGGATGCCTGCTGGCCCCGGAAGTCGGCGACCTGGTGCTGGCCTCGGTCACCCACGACCAGGGCTATATATTGACGGTGCTCGAACGCGCCAGGCCCGATGCCACCGCTGAAATATCGATGCCCGGCGGACTGCGCGTGACGCTCCCACAAGGGAAACTCGAGATCACGGCTGCCCAGGGCATTTCGATGAGTTCCGCGACTGACATCGAGATCGAGGCAGAGCAATGGACGGCGTTATTCAAAAAGGCAAACATTGCCTGCCAGACGCTACAAGTCTCGGGCGTATCAGTACAGAGCACATGGCAATCGCGCAGCGACATCTGCAGCGGTACCCACCTGCAGGTCGCCGCCCGCAATGAAAACCTGTACGGCAGCAGCGTGCGGCGCATTTCCGGCCACGAAGAATCGACGGCGGACTCCATGCGGCAACTGGTCGCCCGCGACTGGTCCCTGCAAGCGGCCAGCGCGGATCTGGACGCAAAAGACCGTGTGGCGCTCAATGCGAACTCCATCCAGATCGGCTGAGGAGGATCAAGAATGTTCATGCTGAATACCGCAGGCGCAATGCTCAGTGCTTCAGTGCCGGATGTCTGCAAGACGCCGGCTGGCCCCGCCGTTGTGCCGGTGCCTTATCCCAATATTGGCATGTCGGTGCAGGCTGACCCGGGCGCCATTGTTGACAATGTCCTGCTCGTTGCGATGCCCGCACTCAATGTCGGCACCACGATCTTGATGACCAACGGGGATCAGGCCGGTGTACTGGGAGGTGTCGCCAGCAACATGATCATGGGTGAGGCGAGCTTTGTCACCAGCAGCCTCAAAGTCATGGTGGGAGGCATGCCCGCAGTGCGGATGAACGACATGACTATGCACAATTCAGAGAACACCATGGGTGCGGCCGTGATGCCCGGCGACCAAATTATCGTCATGGCGATGGGATAGGAAAATGAATATATCAGCACGACTGCTCTCACCACTTACTGCGTTTGCGCGGGCCGCCGCAGTGCTGGTGCCGGCACTGGTCCTTGGCGGCTGCAGCTCCAGCATGCTGGGCGGGTCATCCAAAGAAGACGCGCTCAAGGCACTGCAATGGTCGTATGGATCCGAGGGAGTACAAATCGCCATCGATGCCGATCCGCGCTTGAATCTGTCCGACGGCCAGCCGCATAGCCTGGCGGTCACCGTGGTGCAGTTCGCCGACCCGACTGCTTTCGCGGCCTACACAAAAGACAACTCCAAACTGGCCCAGCTGTTGCTGGCGGAAACGGCGCCTGCCGGAATGCTGTCATTGCAACGCTTGTTCGTCATGCCGGGCGAACAACGCCGTGTGACCTTGCCGCGGGCGGAAAAAGCGCAGTATGTGGGCCTGGCAGCAGGCTACTATCGCCTGGACCCCGCCGTCAGCACCCGCCTTTATCGCATAGGCGTCGATGTCGACTCCAGCGGCATCGTCATCAAGAACCACAAGGCAGCGCCCGCGCCGCTTGAAATCGGGCTGAACCTGGGCCCGGAAAGCATTCTGGACGCGCCGGGCACCCGCCCTGCCGAAGTGCAGCCGACCCAGCCCAAAGCGGGTCTGGTTGCAGCCGAACCCATGCCGGCGTCCGGCACGAGTCCTAAAAAACAATGAACCAGGCAATACAAGCATGAGCGTCAATCGAAACCAACCACTATTCTGGCACCAGGGCCTGTTCCTTCAGCCGCACCATTTTCAGTATCACGATGCATGGATACAGCAGACCCAGGCCCGCTGGCTTGAGCTGACATCGCCCTGGGCCTGGGGCCTGGGTGCGCTAAAGATCAGCGAGACCGCCTTGTCTGCGCAACAGTTGGCCATCGAGGAAATCTCCATACGCTGGCGCGATGGCACCCTGACGGAAAGTCCCGGGAATGCGCAGATCGAGTCGCTGCGTTTCAAGCTGGCCGATTTTGCCAGCGGCCCGCGCACGGTATATGTGGGCTTGCGCCGCATCGAGGACGAGCAGATCAACGTCCAGACATTCGAGAATCTGGATGATGCCGTCCAGGCCGATGCCCGCATGATCGTACCGGCCGACGCCGAAGCTGTATCCGACCGCTACGCGGGCGGTCCCACTGCGCGCGTGACTTTCATGACATATGTCTTGCGCCTGTTCTGGGAAGACGAGCTCGAGAATCTGGGTCAATACGACTTGATGCCTTTGGTAAGCCTGGAACAGGACGGCGACGTCATCCGCGTGAATCCGGCTTTCGTCCCGCCATGCCTGAATCTGGCTGCTTCCCCGGTACTGCAACAGATGTTGCGCGAGGTACGCGACGACATCATAGGCCGTGCGCGACAACTGGAAATCTTCAAGCAGCCTATCGCCAGCCGCGGCGGAGACGAGAACCAGCCAAGTCCGATACTGGCCCTGTCCATCCTGAATCGATATGGGCCGGCGCTAAACACCATGGTGTCTACGCCCCAGACGCATCCCTGGGCTGCCTACAACCTGCTTACCCAGCTCGCGGGCGAACTCAGCACGTTCTCGGAGTACTGCGATCTGCTGGGCGAGACGCGGGATGGACAACGGCTTATCGACCCCTACCGGCATCAAGGGCTCGGGCCGTCCATGAAAGGCGTAATGGACCTGGTTCGCCACCTGTTGAATGAGATTACCGTGGGGCCCGAAATGCTGGTCCATTTTGAGCAGACTGCCAGCTCGCCCGACCTGTTCCACGCCGATCTTAGACCCGATTTCTTCGGACCGCGCCATCGCTATTACCTGATGGCGCGCAGTTCCCTTACGCCGGTCGAACTGGGCCAGAAAATCATTCTCGAAGGCAAGCTGGGGGTGCCGGACCAGATGGAGACGCTCATCACACGCTCATTGCCCGGTATAGACCTGCTGCCCCTCGCCACATTGCCGCTGGGTTTGCCGCGACGCACCGGCGCGACCTACTTCCGCCTCGAAAGCCTGTCGGATGCGTGGGATGCCGTTATGCGCGCAAGCAGCCTGGCGCTGTTCCTGCCCGACGCGCCACCAGAATTGCGCCTGGAAATCATTGTTATTAAAGGATAAGCCGTGCGCCTGACCCAATTTTGGATGACCTCGATGGAGACGGCCCGGACCGCGGTCGCAGAACCCGGACAGACCGCGCCCAGGCTGGCCGGCCAGATCCAGGCCGATCTCGAGCGCGCATGCGCGAGCGCCCTGGACCAGGGCTATGCGTCCGCCGACATTCAATCCGCTCTATTCGCTGTCGTTGCCTGGATAGACGAAATTGCCATGACACATCCGTGGGCTGGTGCTGCCGAATGGCGGCTCGCCCCACTGCAACGGCACTATTTCTCGACCACCCGCGCCGGCAGCGAGTTTTTTGAACGCCTGGATGCCCTGCCGGACGAAAGCACGGACGTGCGCGAAGTGTACGCACTGGCGCTGCTGGCCGGCTTCAGCGGCCGCTATAGCTATCGCCCTGCCGGCGAACTGGCCGGCTACCGCCAGAACATTTTGTCGCGTGTTGCCGAAGAGCGCGCCATGGCTCCACTGTTGTCGAGTGAACCGCTGTTTCCCGACGCCGGCGAGCTGGCCAAAGCGCCGTCAAGACGCTCGCGCGGCAACTTTCCGTCCTTTGTCACTTTCTTGTTGATCGCAATACCAGTGACCTGCCTGGCTGTGCTTTATATAGTCCTGGATCATCACGCCAGTGCAGTGGCTGCTCAGCTCGTAGCCCCGTTGTCGTCCCAAATCAAGCCATGAATCTGATCTTCTTTCCAGTGCAGCAATGATAAAAAAACTATTCGTACTACTGGGCTGGCTGGCCGGCCTGCTTTTTCTGGCTGCAGCTTGCTGGCTATTGGGCATCTATCTGGACTGGCCCATGTGGCGATGGCCGCTCGTGTTCTTTGGCGCACTGGCAGCCGGCTGGATTGCCCTGAGGCTGCGCCGGTATTGGCTGGCCTGGCGATTGCGCCGGCGGCTTGCCCGGCCCGTCGGCAATAGCCAGACACTGAATGTCCAGCGCGTCGATCAGGATTGGAAGGCCGGCGTGCGCACTTTGCGCGAGTCGCGCCTGTCGCGCTTTGGATCGCCGCTATATGTACTGCCCTGGTTCATCGCACTGGGGCGCGAGGCCGACGGCAAATCGGACTTGTTGACCCGCGTATCCAGCGCCGGTCCCGTGCACGCCGACGGCGAAGAATTGCCTACCTTGCGCTGGTGGCTGCTGAGCAATGGGGTGGTGCTCGACCCCAGCGACGGCCTCAGCAACGACAATGAAACCCCCGGCTCGCAATACTGGAACAGAATCCTGCATTGCATGCTGCGCACCCGGCGCCGTGAGCCGCTGAACGGGATGATCATCCCATTGAACGCGCAATGGCTGCTTCAGAGCGATGACGTGGAGCTGGCGGAAACCGGTCGCCGGCTACGCAAGCGCCTGGACGAACTAAGCCGCATATATAACGTTCGACTCCCAATCTATATTGTTCTGACGCATTGCGAGCAATTGCCCGGGGTCCAGGCCTGGGGCGAATCGCTGGATGCCGAAATGCGCTCGAAAGCCATGGGGTATTTAAGCACGGAGCCTCAGGAAAGCACCAAGCAGTTCATCGAAAACGCCTTCCAGAGCATTGTTGGGCGCATGCTGGATTTGCGCATTCTGCAAGGCATGCGCAATCTGCCCGACGCCGATTCCTTCAGTCTGCCCGAGCGCATGGCGACGCTGGCAGTACGCTTGAACAAGCTCGTCCATCCGGCCTTCCAGGCCACTCCCTATGCCGAAACACCGCTGCTGGGCGGCCTGTTCCTGACCGCCAGACCCGCCGATGCGCACGCCCGCGAGCCCGGATGGTTCATGGCAGAGCTGTTCGATCAAATATTGCCCATGCAGCGCCACGCGTGGCAGCCCATCGAGCGGTGGCGCCATTGGCGCCGATTGCTGCGTCACGCGGCGGTAATCGGCTGGCTGGTAGTCTGCACCGGCACAGCGGTGCTGATGGTGCATGGTTCGCGCGTGACACAGACGCAGTTGCACGCCATCAAAGCTTACACGCCTTCAGCGTTTACGGGTAACCTGACCAACGATCTGGCCGTTTTGCAACAAGCGCGCGACTCCATCGACGCGCTGGAAGATCACCGAACATGGAAGACACGCTGGTTGCCGTTTCAATGGCACGTCAGCAATGTGGAAGAGTCCATGCGCGCGCTCTATGTACAGAACTTCCGCCGACAGATCGTCGACCTGCACCTGACTCCCTTGCTGTCCACAAGCCTGCCCTTGATTCCGTCCCAGAAAGACAATTTGCTGCTGGCCGCGTGGGCGGAGAACCTGGTGCGTCAGATCAACCTGATGAATGGCGTGCTCGATGACCAGGACGTCACGCAGCTGCCTCTTCCGGGTTCCGGGCTTTCGCAGATCTACAAGAGCATAGATCAGCCCACTCCCAATCCGATCGAATTGCATCTGCTGGGCGACCTCTATCGCGACTACTTGCTATGGGAGACCGATACAGCCCTGCTCACTGAACGGCGAAATGCGCTACGTGAAACACTGAATGACCTGGAACTGCCCGAGCGACCCATACAGTGGCTCTATGCCTGGGTAGACCTGCAAGGCTATCTCATGCCGGTACGCATTACGGACTACTGGAATATTCCTGAAACGGACGGGCAAGCCGAGGTTCCGGCGGCGCTGACCTTCAAAGGCGAGCGCGCCGTCTCTTCGTTCCTCGCAGAACTGGGAACAGCCAGCGGCTACACCACGGTATGGGAGCAGCGCCATGCCAACTTTGAACATCACTATTTGCAGACAGGACTGCAGGCATGGCATGAATTCGCCGTGGCGTTTCCTTATGCAGCCGACCGCCTGCCGGATGCCAGCGCAAGACGGGCCGTACTTTCGGACCTGATGGGCGAGTCCGATCCCTATCGACGGCTGCTGGCCGATATTGCCGCCGTCGGAAATCAGTTGCCGGAAAAGAAACGGCCGCTATGGGTTCAGCAAGTCATCCGCATCAATGAGCTTGAACAATTGGCCGGCGGATCCAGCAAGACCGGTCTATCGGCAGCGGTGCATGAAGCGAACGTCGTGAACCGCCTTGGCGCCGATGCCATGAAGACCCTGCCCGTCACCCGCTCCATCCCCAAAAGCCTGGACTATCTGCATGGTGACCAGACATCGCTGGCCGACTTCAATAACTACCAGAAAGGCCTGAAGACAACGATACAGGAACTGATGCAAGGCAATGGCAGCGCAATGAAGTCGGCCGCGAACATATGGGCGTTCGGTCATGACCCTAACGTCAAGTCCGTACCACTGGTCGATGCGTCCAAGGCACTGCACAGCTTGAAAGCCACACTGGATGCCTCGGACGACGCCCATACGGATCCCATCTGGAAAGTGGTGGAGGGTCCGCTGGACTTCACGCTCGATTACGCCGCAAGATCGGCGGCCTGCGGCCTGCAAAATGAGTGGAGCGGCTCGGTGGTGAATGCCATCCAGGGCGTCAGCGACACAGGGTTGGCCGATACCCTGCTCTACGGCGACCGCGGCCAAGTCACCACATTTCTTGATGGATCCGTCAAGAACTTTGTCGACAAGGGCTCTGTCCGGTATGAGCCGCGACTGGCCATGAATCGTGCCATACCGTTGAACGGGCAGTTTTATGCCTTCATCAACCAGGCGCAGCTGAATCAAGTGAACATCCTGGCCGACAAGCGCAAGGCGGATTCGTCGCAAACAGAGATTGCCGCGCTGACTCAACAGAACACGGGCCTGGAGCAGCAGATTGCAAAGCTTGAAGCCACCACTGGCAGCGTCACCCTCACGACGGTTCCGACCCAGGTCAATCCTGGAGCCCGGGCTCTTCCGGAAAGCGTCAATCTGACTGTGCAGTGCGCAGCCAAGACACTGACACTCGAGAACTTGAATTTCCCGAACAGCGCCACCTTTCCGTGGTCGCTCGCGTCATGCAGCGATACCGTGCTGACCATCAAGACCGAAGATTCGGTCCTGGTCAAACAGTGGGGCGGAGCACGAGGGTTTATTTCATTCTTGCGAGAGTTTTCCAGCGGGCAACGCCGCTATGTCCCCGCGGATTTTCCCGATAGTGCCAAATCGCTGGAGGCCGCAGCCATCGAGTTCATTCTGGTGTCTTACCGCATGCAAGGCCAATCTGCACTGCTGAAGGCCTTCGAGGAAGCCGATCACCTGACATCCCAGGTAGACCAGAACAAAGCGAAAATCAACGCACTGGATCCCGGCGCCCAACAGCCGGGCGCGATAGTGCAGCCGGCATCAATGCCCCACGTGCCTGATCGAATTGCCTCATTTTGCATGGGTCCCGTCAACTCAGTAGCGCCCATGGTCAAGACCGCCCCCGATACGGTAAAGGAAGCCGCCAAACCGCGGGAAGCCGCAAAACCGCGCGCGCCCCGGCATTCAGGGAAAAAAGCCAATACCGCAACACTCAAGGCGGCCCATGCGGCCGAACCTGGAACATTCTCTGTGCAAGTGGGCGTTTTCGAGCATCCCGAAGCCGTACATGACAAACTGAGCGCCAATGGCTATACCGTGGTTGAGGTTCCCCTGCAGTTGAAAGGCAAGAACTACACCAGCGTCGTCATCCGGGGCTATGGCAACAAAAGCCTGGCCGAACAGGCTGCAGAGAAAATAGGCGGGATACTGAAGCTCACGCCCCAGGTGATTCGGCATGAACCATGATTCCGCTTCGATACAGGACTTCGGCATGTGGGAATATTCTGCTTTTGCGCTTTTTTATATCGTGATCGGATTTGGTTTGGGACGCCTGCGCTGGTACAGCGTTTATCGCAAGCTATTACGGGAGCGCCCGCAACGGCGCGCCCGCCAGGCGGCCAACCGAACGGCGATGGACCACGGACAGGAGTAGCCCGCAATCCGCGATCCGGGATGGAAGATCCGGGATGGAAGATCCCGGATGGAAGATCCCGGATGGAAGGTCCGCAATCATCCATCGCGACGGTGCATGTTGAAGAATTGCCAGATCAGCGCGGAAGCCGCCGGCCCTTCTTTCGCGTTGAATTTCTGCGTGGCATCGCCGCCGCTCCAAGCGTGTCCCACGCCGTTGATCAGGCATAGGCGAACGATTGCCTTGCGGTCGCGCAGAAAATCCCATCGCTGATATTCGCGCGCTGTACCCTTGGCCAGCACCGCTTCC
Source organism: Pseudomonas sp. (assembly GCA_036675275.1). Classification (GTDB taxonomy): domain Bacteria; phylum Pseudomonadota; class Gammaproteobacteria; order Burkholderiales; family Burkholderiaceae_B; genus Pollutimonas. The sequence goes on from JAKFFG010000026.1 coordinate 57,608, forward strand.
TTGGCGGCCGGCTTGACCGTTCTACGCAGCGCAAGGCCGGACGCGGTCTTGGCCGGAATCACGCCATGAGGCTGCGGCAACCAGTTGATATGTACGAACTGTTGTGCCAGTTGCGTGGCATTGCGCGGGGCCACGACAGCATCGTTCTGTCCATGCAGAATCAAGGCCGGCATGCCAGGATATTCGTCGGCGTCCCTGAGCAGCGACTCAATCAAGGCGGCGGGCTCATGCAGCGCCCCGCGCCGCATGGTTCGCATTCCATCGGAAGGGCTGCGCGCCTCACCCAATGCAGCGCCCGAGTGCAATGCAGCCGCGGCAAACAAGCCCGGATGACGCAATGCGGTCAATCCGGCCATACCGGCGCCTGCCGACATGCCCGCCACATATACTCTGGCACGATCCAGCTTATGGCGGGAAACAATAGTGTTCGTCAGCTCTGCAATCGCATCGGCTTCGGCGCAACCATGGGCGCTGTCCGGCTGAAACCACCGCCAGCAGCGCAACGCCTGAACGCGCCGGGTTTGCTGAGGATAAATCACGACAAAGCCCTTGCTGTCTGCCAGGCGGTTCATGCGCGATCCCAGCGCCATCTCGTAGGCGGTTTGCTGGCACCCGTGCAGCATTACAAGCAGCGGCATGCCCGCTACGGATCGTCCTGGCGGCTTATACAAGCCATATGCAAGCCGACCCAGCAGCTCTGTCCGGGACGGCGAGGTCTTGTGCACGAGACTTTGCCATGTCCCCTGCCAGGCCCGTGGCGCCGTGGAGGCCGGCTTGGCAGGCGCCTTGCGCACAACCGCCTTCTTGACTGTTTTCTTGCGGACCGGTTTTGCCGCCGGCACACTTACCATCTTGATCGCTTGCCGCTGCAAACGGGACATACGCCTGATCGTGGAAAAAACCAGGCTGCCGAGCTTTCTGGCCATACGCCTCCGATACCTGGGTGCCACGCCCGCAGCACGCCGCGACAGGTTGAACAACAATTGAAAAGATGCAGGGTATCGTAACGCAGTGCCCTGTATCATTGCCGGATCCGCGCGTATCCACATATTTCCGTTCGACTCCGCCCTTTTTTAATGCAATCTTTACTGTCCGTCTCACCCCACCAGGTCCTATTGCTTGCGAATCCAGCAATTGCATTGCTGTTTTCAATGATCTTCGTTTGCGTGTGGACAATTACTGAGCAATCCAGCAACTACCTGCTGTTGGTGGCCGCCGCGTTTTTCGTCTATGCGCTTGGGGCCGCATCCCAGATACTGTCGGTGCCGCGCGATGTTGGTCTGAATACGGTAATGACTGCGGCGCTTTATATCGCCAGTGCCGCGTTGATGATGCTCGGCATGGTTTCGCGCTATGGCATGCGTGTCAATCATGTAGTTCTGGTTCTGTGCAGCGTCGGCATACTGGCCGCCATTGGCTATTATTTCTATGTAACGCGCAATCTCATTGTCCGCATCTATGTCCTGAACCTGGGCTCGGCAGCTATCCTGTTGTTTCCTGTCGCCCAGTGGTGGAGGCGCCTGCCCAAGCGCGCCATCGATCGGCTGCTTTTCTGGGTATACGTCGCCTTTGCGATCAGTTTCTTCCCAAGGACTTTCTTCTCGATTACCTCCGCGGTAACCGAAGGGCTTGCGGCATTTGCCCAGTCGCCATTCTGGATCACATTGCAGCTCACTTTATTACTGTTTGCCATCGTGCTGGCGCTGACAATCCTGGCTGCCGCGGTGCACGACGTAATAGAGAGGCTGCAAAACGAACGGAATATCGACAGCCTTACTCAGCTTCACAACCGCCGCAGTTTTGAAGAACAGGCAGAAGCCATGATCGCCGATAAGCGCCGGCGGGCGATAAGCCTGGTGCTGTGCGATATTGACCATTTCAAGTCCATCAACGACGTCGGCGGTCACGCAGCGGGGGATCAGGTCCTTCAGAAGTTCGGCGAGATCGTGCGCGATTTCATACGCACAGGCGATATTGCGGCCAGGGTCGGAGGCGAAGAGTTCGCATTACTCTTGCCCAATACCGCCATGGAAGGCGGTGTCGAGCTGGCGGAGCGTTTGCGCCGCCACCTTGAAATGACCCATTTCCGGACTGCTTTCGGGAGCCGGAAGGTTACGGCAAGCTTTGGCGTCTCCGAACGCCATGAGCATGAATCGCTCCGGGATCTTTTCGCCCGCACCGACGCCATGCTGTATGCCGCAAAATCGAATGGCCGGAACAATGTCGCTATCGCGAGTCATTATCTCGATTCAAACACAGTGCCAACAAGTCAAATCGACCACGCCATTTGAACCGGCCTTATAGTGATGGCTGTCAAGACGCAGTTCTGCCCCATAAAGGAAGAAAAATGAGTTCATTGTTTGCGTTCCTTCACCATATTGCCGCCTTTGCATTGATTGCCGCCCTGGTTGTCGAATTTGTGCTGCTTCGAGAGGCGCTATCGCTTTCGATCGCCAGAAAGCTACAAAAGGCCGACATGATTTTCGGCATTGCGGCCGGCATCGTGCTTGTCGTCGGGCTTGTCCGTGTTTTCTTTCTCGAGAAGGGGGCTGACTACTATTTCAGCAACATACCATTCATGATCAAGCTTACGTTGTTTATCGTGATTGGTATCTTGTCGATTTATCCCACGCTGGCATTTCTGTCATGGAGGCGGGCTACCAAAGTCGGTCAGCTTCCCGTCATAAGCGCAAGCAAACTGCAGAGACTGAAACTGACTATTCACCTGGAGTTGGCGGCGGCGGCAGGCCTGATACTGTGCGCGGTCCTGATGGCCCGCGGCGTGGGAAGTGTTTGAGCCTTGAAGGTACAATTGCACTTCGTTACGTTTGAGCCTGTCGCAGTGTGATTAAACAATTTATCGGCATCCTGGCCGTACTACTCGGATTAGTCCTGGGCGGCCCCGTTGCCGCGGCGGACCTCATCGTTTCCCGCGCCATGCTCGAAGACACGACCGGCGAACTGACAATCAGCGATGTCGCGACACGCGACTTCACGCCCATAGCGCCTTTGATATCGGAAGGCTTTTCAAAATCCGCGTATTGGCTGCGTCTGCAAATTCGGCGGCCGGCACATGGAAGCAAGGTGGTGCTCAACGTAGGCCCCGCATTCCTCGACGACATCAGGCTTTATGAGTCGGTTGACGGCAATCCCCTGGAATGGTTGACGCGCGTCACGGGCGACAGGCATCCCTATAATTCGCGTGACCGTATCGGAATTGCCTTGGGTTTCGATGTGCACGTGAACCTTCCCGTGGAAACGTATTACCTACGCATGAAGACGACCGGCCCCTCCGTGCTGAACGTGGAGGCACTGGAGCCTCGCGTGGCGGCGCAACGCGAGGTGATATCAAGTTTGTGGCGCAACGTGTTCATCGGATTCATGCTATGGGCGCTGATGTGGGCGCTCGATCATTTCTTTCTTGGCCGCCAGTCGCCCGTCGGACTGTTCGCGGTGTACCAAGCCGTATATATATTGTTTGGCCTGAGCGCCACCGGCAATCTTGCGCCTCTCATTCCGGCCGGGACGACGCAGCTCGGAGACTGGATGACCAGTTTTCTGGCGTGTGCGGTGCCGTTGACCTTTTTGCTGCTCAGCCGAGCACTGTTCCGGCTTTATGCCCCGCCCGCCATTCTGATGCGCGGACTCAATGTGCTTGTGTTCGCGCTTTGCGTGCCGATACTGGCATTGTTTCTTGCCGATGCACGCATGGCGCAGGGCCTGAGCACCATTCTGTCTTTGATCGCCGCCTGGTACTACGTGGTGGTGGCTTTGTTCACGCGGCAAGAACGAGCGCCCAGCCGGCGCTTGCTGATGCTGGTCTATGCCGCCCTTGCGCTTTTCACTACTGAGTCCGCCTTCGCCCGTCTGGGGTGGGCTACGCTCACCTCGGCCAGCATCGACAGCGAGTGGATGCTGATTGTCAACGGTTTCGCCGTCAGCGCTTCAATGGGGATGCTGCTCTATATCCGCGTACGGCGACTGGGAAGAGACTCCCAGCGAGCCGCCGTAGCGCTGGCCTTGTCCGAGCACGCACTGGAGGAAGAGCGCAGCCGCAAGGAGATCGCATTGCTGCACGCCGGCACCGACTACCTGACCGGAATATTGAATCGCCGCCGTTTCGTCGAACTCGTCGATAAGGAAGTGATTCGCGCGATGCACCACAAGGAACCGCTGTCGCTGATGATGATGGATATAGACCACTTCAAGGCCGTCAACGATAACTGGGGACACCACGGCGGCGATCTAGTCCTTCAGAAGGTCGCCGGCCTTATTCGCGATACCTTGCGCGACGTCGATATTTTCGGACGCATGGGCGGCGAAGAATTCGCCGCCGTGTTGGTCGGCATCGACGGCGAGCAGGCGCTTGATATCGCACAACGGATCCGCACGGCCGTAGAGGGCGCCACAACGACCATGCCGGCCGGTGAATCCGTACGCGTCACCCTTTCGCTGGGCATCACTGAACTGACAAGCCGGGAAGCCAGTCTGGAGAACCTGATCCACCGTGCCGATCAAGCCCTGTACAGGGCAAAGCAGGCGGGGCGCAATCGCGTCATGGCCAGCATTTAGCGGCCATCAAACGATAATCAGTCGTCCGGGCCCACCCGTATTACCAATTTGCCGAAGTTCCTGCCTTGAAGCAGTCCAATAAACGCTTGCGGCGCATTTTCCAGGCCATCGACCCTGTCTTCCCTATATTTGATCTGTCCGGCATCAAGCCAGGCTTTCATGTCCCTGGCGAACTCATCGTAACGCGAGGCGTAGTCGTCGAAAATGATGAACCCCTGGATTTTCAGCCGTTTGGTCAGCACGGTGCGCATCAATAGCGGCAGGCGATCCGGGCCGGGCAGCGGAGACGTTGCGTTGTAGGCTGAAATCAGTCCGCATACAGGTATCCGGGCCGACGTGTTGAGCAGGGGCAGGACGGCATCGAACACCTTGCCGCCCACGTTCTCGTAATAAATATCGATGCCATCGGGGCAAGCCTGAGCCAGCTGTTCGGCAAAATCATCGGCCTTATGATCCAGGCAGGCATCGAAGCCAAGTACCTCGACGGCATAACGGCATTTTTCAGCGCCTCCGGCGACGCCGACGACACGGCAGGATTTCATCTTGCCGATTTGTCCCACCGTGGCGCCGACAGGGCCTGTGCAGGCTGCAACGACCAGGGTCTCGCCCGCCTTGGGTTGACCGATGTCGAGCAAGCCCATATAGGCCGTAAATCCCGGCATGCCGAGGATGCCCAATGTGTGAGAGGGTTGCGCAACATCCGCCCCGAGTTTGACCAGGCCGTCGCCGCCGGATATTGCGTAATCCTGCCAGCCGCCCTGGCCCAGCACCCAGTCGCCCGGCGCATAGTCCGCGTGGCGTGACGCAACTACCCGGCTGACGGTACCGGCACCCATGACGGCATCGACTTCCACCGGTGCGGCGTAGGAAGGGGCATCGCTCATGCGGCCCCGCATATATGGGTCCAGCGACAAGTAAACCGTGCGCAGCAACACCTCGCCATCCTTGGGCTGCTGAACCTCGGTCTCTTCCAGGCGAAAATTCTGAGGCGTCGGTACGCCATGCGGCCGGGATGCCAGGACGATACGGCGATTGACTGTGCTTGATTGCGTCATGTTCATAGTCCTATGAAAACGAGATGAATTAATGCTGCTGCGGAACCCGGGCGGGCCCCGGACTGACCTGCAGGGCACGTCCGGCGCCCCAGCCATTGACCGCGGCGCCAAGCCCCAATATGGCAAAGAGCCAACCCGTTACTTCGTAACCGCCGGTGGCACTGTGCAGCACACCCACCAGCAGGGGCCCGAAGGCCGCAAGAACATACCCGAAGCCCTGTGCCATTCCCGACAATTGCGCCGCCACGATTGGGTCTGGCGACCGCAATACGATAACAGTCATGGCCATGGCGAAGAGGCCGCCCTGCCCAATTCCCTGCAGCGCCGCCCACACCCATACCGTGGACAAAGGCGCAAACAGTATCCCGAGCAGCGCCGTTGCGGCCAAAACCGCCAATGCGGCATTGATTGTGCGCTGATCCCTGAAGCGGACCGCCACGGCGGGAACCAGCAAGCAGGTGACCACCTGCAGCATGATGGACACAGACACCACTACACCGGCGGTCACGCCGTCCAGCCCGCGGTCGCGCAATATGGGCGCCATCCAGCCCATCACGCAGTACGCCAGCGCCGATTGAAGCCCCATGAAGAAGGTAACCTGCCACGCGAGCGGATCGCGCCGCAAGCTGCCCGCGCGGCGTCCTGCACGACCCGGCCCGTACTGGCTGTTCATGGCGCGCGGCGCCCAGATGAGGGCGACCACCGCGGCAGGCGCGGCCCAGACAACAAGGCCCGCAGTCCAGGAACCGTCGAACCAGTGCACCAAGGGAAGGGTAAAGGCCGCAGCAGAGGCGGCGCCACCGCAGAGCGCCATCGTGTAAAGGCCCGTCATGAGTGCCGCCCGCCCGGGAAAATCGCGTTTGACCACGCTGGGCAACAGCACATTACCGGTAGCAATAGCGGCGCCCGCCATCGCCGACCCGATAAAAAGACCATAAATACCGCCCCACCCCCGCAGCGCGGTTCCCAAGGCCAGCAGGACCAGCACTATAAGCAGGGTACGCTCGGGCCCAATGCGCTGCGAGAGGCGCGGCGCCAGCGGAGCAAACAAGCCCAGGCACAGCACTGGCAAGGTTGTAAGGTATCCTGCGCCGGAAGAAGACAGGCCTGTTTGCCGAAGGACTTCGGGCAACAGGACGGAGAGGCTGGCAAACAAAGGACGCAGATTGAACGCAATCAGCATCAGGCTAAGGCCCAGCAAAAGCTGGCCTGCACGGCTCTTGGACAGCCCGCTACGGGAATTGCATTCGACGGATTTTTCAGCAGTGGTCATGACTTCTTGATGATTATTCTGGATGGGCTGACGAGCCATGGCTCCCATCATAGCCCTGCACAGGCCGTCCCGAAGCGAATGGATGCCGCAGAGCAACCCATCGACCCCGCCCAGCACGTACAATTTCAATTTTTCCCCAGCTTCGAGAGTCTACTATGCGTGCTATTGGAACCCCTTTGTCTGCCTCGGCCATCAGGGTCATGCTGCTCGGATCCGGCGAACTTGGCAAAGAAGTCGTAATCGCCCTGCAAAGGCTGGGTGTGGAAACCATAGCCGTAGACCGTTACGCCAACGCGCCAGGCCAACAGGTGGCCCACCATGCCCGAACCATCACCATGAGCGACCCCGAACAGCTCAAGGCGCTGATCGAAGCAGAAAAACCCGATCTCGTCGTACCCGAGATCGAAGCCATCGCCACCTCGGTCCTCGAGGAACTCGAGGCCAGCGGCAAGCTGCGGGTGATACCAACCGCGCGCGCCGCGCGGCTGACAATGGACCGTGAAGGAATCCGCCGGCTCGCGGCTGAGACGCTGGGCGTGCCGACCAGCCCTTACCGTTTCTGCGATTCACTGGAAGAATTGCAGGCGGCGATCGACGATGGCATAGGCTATCCCTGCGTGATCAAACCGGTCATGAGCAGCTCCGGCAAAGGCCAAAGCAAAATAGACGGCCCCCAAGACGTTCAGCAGGCATGGGACTATGCCATGGTCGGCGGCCGGGTCAGCCACGGCCGCGTCATTGTTGAAGGGTTCATCGACTTCGACTACGAGATCACTCTGCTTACGGTTCGTGCGATGGGCGCGGACGGCAAGGTAGAAACGCATTTCTGCGAACCTATCGGACACGCCCAGGTCGCCGGTGACTACGTCGAAAGTTGGCAGCCGCAAGCCATGGATCCCATTGCGCTCCAGAACGCGCAAGACGTAGCGCGCACCGTCACCGACGACCTTGGCGGACAAGGCGTATTCGGCGTGGAACTCTTCGTTCGCGGCGAACAAGTGTGGTTCAGCGAAGTCAGCCCGCGCCCACACGACACGGGGATGGTCACCATGATCACCCAATGGCAGAACGAATTCGAGCTCCATGCGCGTGCAATTCTTGGCTTGCCGGTAAGCACCGCCTTGAAAAGCCCGGGAGCCAGCGCCGTGATCTATGGCGGCCTGGATACCGAGGGCGTGGCATTTCATGGCGTGGACGAAGCATTGCGCGTGCCCCAGACCGAACTGCGTCTGTTCGGCAAGCCGGAAAGCTTCGAAAAACGCCGCATGGGTGTGGCGCTGGCCTACGATGCCGACGTAAACATTGCCCGCGACCGGGCCAAAGAGGCGGCGCAACGGGTACAACCGCGGCAAGGCGGTTGAATCCGGTCTGGCACAAAAAGTATTGGGCGGGCACCAATGTGCTTACTTTTTGAACCTCTCTTGCAAAGAGGCGCAGGGATCGGGACGAGGCACCGCCGACACCACAATATTCCGGTCGAATGTACTGGAAAGCGCCGCAGTTTCCGTAAAGCCCACGGCAAGCGTCGTGGACTCATTCAACCACCTGGGAACTCCCTTGTCACGACGAACGTGGCCGTTGCCGGCCAACAGCACAACCGGCACGGGCGCTGCGGCGCCACCAGACCAGGCCGCGCGCCGCATCAGCAGGGCCATCATGGCATCCCGCGCAATCTGCGCCGTAGCCATACCTGCATGCAGTGTGGCCGGAAGCATGCCGCAGTGACCGTCGATGACTTCCCTGATCTGCTCCTGCAACAAGTTGGAATCAGGGCCGTTTTCCAGTCCCAGCTCCTTCAGTTCCTCCGGTGTGAATACGGTCGCCAGGCCGGATTCCATCACGCGAGCGGCATCCGATCGCGACAGATTGGCGGCAAGGAGCGGCAGACGATGGCGCAAGGCCAGCTCGATAACCGGTTGATAATAGGGCCAGTCCCAACGCGCCGGGCCAGGCGAGGCGGCCTCGATGACGCAGTGTGCATCGGCGCAGGTCTGGAGCGCCTTGTTTAACGCACTCTGGTGTTCGCGATCGAACTGTTCCATGGCAATGACCGGCCGCCACCCTGTTTCAATGGCATGTTCCAGCACATGCTCGCGCAGGGCGTGTCCCTGGGCATTGTCGTGCACTTCGCCCATCAGACTGTACGAATATCGCGGCAACTCCTGCGCCAGCTTCGCCACATCACTGTGAGTTTGCGGCGCGTGGGCGCATGCCCCGAGCACAGCAGCCAGCGCCACTGCGAAGACATGGGACGATCGCCGGAAAAGTCCGGACAGGCACGGCAGGCGTTTTATGAACATCAGACATAGTCCCGGAAGAAATCGGCATCAGCTGCATTATCACGTAGACCGAAACTTGCCGCACACCCTTATAACGGTTCTCGATGCACACCGGTGAGCGGAGGCGAAATGTCCTCGAGCGATCGCCGTTCCGCGTCGACGGCGAACCGCAGCGCGATAAAGCCGGCGACAATGACCAGCGCCGCAGCAAACCCGTACCCGGCGGCGACCGCGGCGGGTTCCCCGCTTTCGATCAAGGCACCGAAAAGCACTGGGCCCACGACTCCCCCCGCGCCGGTACCAACGGCATAAAACAATGAAATGGCGAGTGCACGCATTTCCAGAGGAAAGACTTCGCTGACGGTCAGATAGGCGGAACTTGCCGCCGCCGAGGCCAGAAAAAAAACCGCCGACCAGCATATGGCCTGGCTGCGGGCATCGAGCCAACCCTCAAGAAAAGCCCATCCTGTCAGCGCAAGCCCCACGCCTGCAAGAATGTAGGTCAGTGCGATCATTTTTCGCCTGCCTACCCTGTCAAACAACGGACCGAGCACCAATGGCCCGAGGACATTGCCCAGGGCGAATGGAAAAATATAGAGTCCCACACGAGTATCAGGCACGCCGTAAAAACGTGTAAGCACCAGCGCGTAGGTGAAAAAGATGGCGTTATAGAAAAACGCCTGCGAGACCATCAAGGCGAAGGCCACACCGCTGCGCCGCCGATACGTGTGCAGGAGCACATGCACGATCTGGCCCAGCCGGGGCGGGGCGCTCGCCCCCAGCCGGATACGGGCGCCGTCCGGAACCGCGGGGAGCGGCCCGTGCTCCATGGCGACACGCGACTCAATATCAGCAACGATGCGCTCGGCTTCGTCGGCCCGGCCATGCACCAGCAACCATCTTGGACTTTCGGGCACGTCGCGGCGGACCAGCACAATCGCCAAGGCCAGCACGGATCCGAGAATAAAGCCCAGCCGCCAGCCCCACTCGACCTTCACTATGGCTTCATCCAGCAATACAACGCTCAAGCCGGCGCCCAGTGCCGCGCCCAGCCAGAAGCTGCCGTTGATCGCAAGGCTGACCCGCCCCCTCACCCGCGCAGGCACCAGCTCGTCGATAGCGGAATTAATGGCGGCATATTCGCCGCCAATACCCAGTCCGGTTGCAAACCTGCACAATACGAAAAACCACGTTTCGGTAGAGAGCCCCGTCGCCAGCGTGGCGGCCATGTATACAGTCAGGGTAATCAGAAACAGCTTCTTGCGGCCCAGCAGATCGGCCAACCGTCCGAAAACCAAAGCGCCGATCACCGCACCGCCGATGTACAGCGATCCCGCCCAGCCGACTTCAGCGGCCGTCAATCCCAGAGTTTCGGGCCGCTCCAGAATGCTGCCGAACGAACCCACGAGCGTGACTTCAAGGCCATCAAGCATCCATGCAACACCCAACGCAATGACAACCCGCCAATGCCAGGCCGACCAAGGCAGCCTATCCAGGCGTGCCGGAATATCGGTGTACGCGCCTGGCGAAGACGAGCCCTGGGCGGCGGTAACAAGCATGCTGGCACTCCTTGACCTGACATAAGACTCTTGTGAGAGTACTGTATACGTTCCCGCCAATAACAGGAATCCCGGATGCAGCCCGGCCAACGAAAAGTTTCTGCCGCCGCTCAGACCGACGGCCCCACCAGGACATCGGTACCGGTTGCACGCGTGACCCTGCTCACTTGCCTGGCGATGCTGGCCTTTGCCGGCAACTCCATACTCTGCCGGGTTGCCCTTCGAAACGGCCACATCGATCCTTCCAGCTTCACCGCGCTGCGGCTGGTAAGTGGCGCACTGGTTCTTTACGCGCTGCTGTGGCTGCGTACGGGCCGGCCCCGGTCATCGACGCCTGCATCCCCATCGGTCGCGGCTCGACCTTCCGGAAGCTGGGCCGGGGCTGTTTCACTGTTTGTGTATGCAATTACTTTCTCGCTCGCCTACGTCGACATCGAGGCAGGCGTGGGCGCATTGATCCTGTTCGGTGCCGTGCAGATCACCATGCTGCTGTACGGAGTCTTCAAGGGCGAACGGCTTACTCTCTTGCCGGCATCGGGTCTGTGCGTCAGCATTGCGGGGCTTATTTACCTGCTGCTGCCCGGCAGCAGCGCACCGCCCTTGGGTAGCGCCCTGCTCATGGCTGTGGCCGGCGCCGCCTGGGGATGGTATTCATTGCTTGGAAAGGGCACCGACAATCCCCTTGCCACAACGGCCGGTAATTTTGTCCTGGCCATACCCTTGGGGCTGTTTGCTGTCATTCCTTTCATAGCCTCCCTCAAATGGAACGGCTTTGGCTTGCTTTACGCCATACTATCGGGCGCAATCACATCGGGCTTGGGATACGCCATCTGGTATGACGTCATGAAGCAGCTTTCCGTGCTGAAGGCCAGTTCGGTGCAACTGTGCGTGCCGATTCTTACCGCGCTCATCGCCGTAGCCGTTCTCGGCGAAGCGCTGACGCTGCGCCTTGTACTGGCATGCATAGCGGTGCTAGGCGGTATCGCGCTGGTGCTCTTCAGCAAGCAGCGAATCCCGCAATGACTCGCGTCATCATCATTCCCGTCCCTGCACCTGCCGGACCAGCTCCGTCATATTGGCAAGAACAGAGCCGTACGCGCCTTTTATCGACATCATGCGTTCTTTATCCTCGATAGAAAGCTGTTCATGCTCGACTGACTCATCCACGCGCTCGGAGAACGCCCTATAGGCCTCCCACGCGTCGTCGATTTCCTCGCATCCTTCACCGGCCTCCACGGCATCGGCAATTTTCTCCAGGCTGGCCTTCACTGCACCGGCCAGATCCAGGAGCATTTCCTTGTGAACCCGGCACAGGTCTTCCGAAATCGGCGTGTCACTGAAGCGATCGACCAAGGTCAACGTATAGCCGAAACGCTCTATCTCCGGGAGCAGAGTTCGTGAAAAGGGACTGAACCCCATGGTCGGCGTCTTGTCCTCGATGCGCGCTTCGCGCGCCATGAGGCGGGCCCGTTCAATTGACTGTTGGATGACATCCTGGGCCTTTTTATCTTTCTTCGCTTTGTCGCCGACCAGGCACGTCGTGCATTCAAGCGTGTAGGCGCCGCAACTGCGCAGCGCCGCCGCCAGATACTCCTGCTCGGTGCGCCGGGCGAGAACCGGGAACACAGCAAAGGCCGCCACCATCCCGCAGATGGAGCCGATGGCAATCGCCAGAACTTTCCTGAAGGCGCCTTCCACGACGTAAAAGTCCGGCGCGACCGCAATGATGGTGACGGTGACCAGCCCGTATGCCAGCAGCGGCCATTTTGCCGTGAGGAAGCTCATGAGGCCGACGCCCACCAGCAAAGCAATAAGGGTGCCCCAGGCCATCTTTCCAAGCAGCATCACAAGCAGGACGGCGATGATCGCCCCCAGGATTGCACCGGCAATACGCCCCAGCGCGGCGCTTATGGTGCCGCCTATGCTGGCCTGGACGACAAAAAGCGCCGAAAACACGCCCCAGGAGATATTTTCCCGGTCCATGAAACTGGTTGCAAGGTATGCCAAAAGGACAGCGGAGGCTGTCTGAATCGGGATACGCACTTCGTCTTGTTGAAGACTTGCGCGTATCCGCTTCAATAGCTGACCAGGGGCTTGCATGAATCGACAGCTCCAGCGGATTGGATAACGCCGGGTTGGTGCAAGATTCATGCCGACTATCGTTGGCGTCAAGGCGTGGTTCGCGACAGGAAATGCGCCAGCGCCTTGATGTCGTCGTCGCTGACGCCATACAGTGCCGCCGCCATGATGGTGTCGCGTCCCACCGCCTGGTTCGACGTGAATTGCCGCATGCTGTGCAACAGGTAGTCCTCGCGCTGACCCGCCAGCCTTGGCATTTGCTCGCGGCCCGTGTAGCTGGGCAGATGGCAAGTGCTGCAGCGCATCTCCTGTGCAAGCTTTTCACCGAGAACGTACAGCGTTTCCTGGCGTTCCGCGGGCGGTTCTTTCAGGGGCAAGGCCGTGTAATGGGCGGCCATCGAGGTGATTTCCTCGTCGGTCAGGCCGTCCAGTGCGCCCTGCATAGCGGGAATGTCGCGCATGCCCTCGCGGATCATCACCAGTTGGTTCTCGATGAAAATCTTGGGCTGGCTTGCCAATGACGGCACACCCTTCTGCTGGGAATTGCCGTCGGCGCCGTGACAGGCGGCGCAAAGCATCAGCTTGTCGCTTACGCTTTGCGCCTGCACCCAGGGCGTCAGGCAGCCGAAGGAAGCGGCCAGCAAGGCCGCCTTCCACCACGAGACCGTAGCCCCGAAATTGAATGGCAAATGCATACGTTTACTTGCTATAGCTTACGCGGTAGATGGCGCCGTTCTGCTCATCGGACACAAGCATGGCGCCATCGGGCATTTGCATGAGATATGCCGGACGTCCCCAGAAGGATTGGTCGGCCTCGTTCATGAAACCCGTGAGAAAAGGCTCGACCTTGGCGTTCTTGCCGTCTGCGTCCGCCTTGACCATGACCACGTCGAAGCCGCTTTTCTTGCTGCGATTCCATGAGCCTTTGCGTGCAGCGAACAAGGCATTGCGGTATTCAGGCGGAAACATCTCGCCCGTGTAGAACGCAACCCCTACAGCGGCGGCATGGGGACCCATCAGCGCCACGGGCTGCTCCACGCCTTCGCAAGCATTGGGCTTCTTGATGTCCGGGTCGGCCACGTTGCCCTGATGGCAGTACGGGAAACCGAAGTTCAACCCCGTCTTGCTGATACGGTTCAAGGTATCGTTTGGAACGTCATCTCCCATCCAGTCGCGCCCATGGTTGCTGAACCACAGTTCCTGGGTCGCCGGGTGCCAGTCAAAGCCGACACTGTTGCGCACGCCCCGGGCGAGCACTTCCATGCCGGAGCCATCGGCGTTGTAGCGGCGAATCTGCGCATATTCCTCGGTTGGCAGTTCGCAGATATTGCACGGCGCCCCGAAAGGCACATAGAGCTTGCCGTCAGGGCCGAAGGCGATATATTTCCAATTGTGGTGCTGCTCGGGAGGCAAGTTGAACTTTGCAGTAAGGTCCACTGGCGCCACGGAAGGGTTCTTCTCGATGCCGTCGTAGCGCAACACCTTGTCGATGGCCATCACGTACAGGGAACCGTCTTTGAAGGCAACGCCCGCCGGTTGATTCAGCTTGTCCACCACCGTGCGCACGGTGCGCGCATTGCCTGTGTCAGTGACTTCGTACACGCGGCCCAGGCCGCGGGTGCCGACGTAGATCTTGCCATCGTCGCCGCGCGTCATGGCGCGGCCGCCCGGCAAGCCAGTGGCCCAGATCTCGGCTTTGAAGCCGTCCGGCATACTGAGTTTGTCGATCGGAATTTGTGAGGCTGGCGTGACGGTCAGCTTGCCGGCCATAGGCGCCAGCGTGGACTTGGCCATGCTGTCTGGCATGCCCTGCTTCCAGGCTGGTGCCGGCGGGGTTTGCGCCCAGGATATCGAAGTTGCGGCGGCGAACGTGAGGGCAAGCGTGACGCGCCCCAAAGATGGCATTTTTTTCAAGGTTGTCTCCGGTTGTAGTTTTAAAATCAGTATGCCTTGCAAGCATCGCTGATTCTATCTTCCGTCTTCCCTATTGACCACACCAATATGTCGTAAGTATCTGTTACGGCGATACAATTTTCGCAGGAGCCCACCTACCCAGAGGTTTCAAAGCCATGGCTACATCAAGCGAAAACGAGCGGCAAGGCGGCCAGCCTGCCATGCATATACCACCGGTGGTGCCCCGACAGGAGTGGGAGCCCGCGCGCGATCAATTGCACCATCAAGGAGAAGGCCCTGACCCGCGCTCGCGACGTCCTGGCCGCGGAGCGCCGGCGAATGCCATGGATGGCCGTAGACGTGGACTATGCCTTCGAGGGCCCTGAAGGCAAGGTCAGCCTGCAGGGTCTGTTCGACGGCCGTCGTCAGTTGATCGTCTACCGCGCCTTCTTCGAGCCTGGCGTGTTCGGCTGGCTCGACCATGCCTGCCGCGGCTGCGCCATGGTGGCCGATCAAGTCGCCCATCTGGCCCACCTGAACGCGCGCGACACCACCCTGGTCTTCGTATCGCGTGCGCCTCAGGCGTACATCGCGCGACTGAAGGCGAGGATGAGCTGGGAGATGCCGTGGTTCACCCTCACGGACAGTTTCGACGCCGACTTCGACGCGGATGAGTGGCACGGCACGAATGTATTCATCCGCGACGGCAACTGCGTGTTCCGCAGCTACTTCACCAATAACCGCGGCGACGAGCAGATGGGAAGCACCTGGAACTACCTCGACATCACGCCGTTGGGCCGCCAGGAACTCTGGGAAGACTCACCCGAAGACTATCCTCACTACTGCCTACAAATGGTGGAACTGGCACGACAGCTACGTCGCGGGCGCAGCACCCGACAAGAAGTGGATCGAGGTATCGGATGCCGGCGAGGCGGCGTTCCGGAACCGCAATGCGGGCACGAAACCCTGATTCCTGCCTGATCCGGTGCAGCGCAAGAACATCGCCGGCCGGCGGCCGCGCGTGTTAATCTAGCATTGCTGCAGTGCCTTCCATGCCTGCACCGCGACTGATCGGAAATTGCCCATACCGTTCCCGCTTTTAGAGCCACAACAATGAGCCTTGATCCTCTCGCATCCCTTTTGGCAGCCATAGGCATGCTGCTTATTGGCACACTGGTCAATCGAAAAGTATCTTTATTGTCTCGCTACAATATTCCAGACCCCATCACGGGGGGATTGCTATTTGCCGTGCTGGCTGCCATAGCTCTTGCCACTGCAGATTTTCAGATCAAGTTTGATCAGCCCATAAAGCCCATCTTTCTCCTTATGTTTTTCAGCGGCGTCGGCCTCTGTGCTGACTTGCGCATGCTCAAGCGCGGCGGTAAGGCGCTCCTGATTTTCCTCATAGTGCTCCTTCCTTTCATCGTGCTGCAGAATGTGGTGGGTGTGGGCATAGCCACTCTGCTGGACCTGCATCCTATCTTTGGTCTGGTGGCCGGCTCAATCACTCTTGTCGGCGGCCATGGCACAGGCGCGGCCTACGCTGACCGCTTCGCCGAGGTGAACAACCTGCAGATGGTTATGGACCTGACAATGACCGTCGCCACCCTAGGATTGATCGTCGGAGGTATCATCGGGGGGCCCATCGCTCAATACCTCATCAACCGCTACAAGCTACATTCGTCCGCGGAAGACGCCGCCGGGGCGCATGAACTCAAGGAAGCCGTCGGACCTCTCAGCACAGTTTCAGTCCTGGGGGCGCTGGCGGGCATATTCACCGCCTTGATAGCCGGCCAATGGCTGGCCGTCCGTTTCTCCGGCGGTACCATCACTATTCCAGCTTTCTTATGGTGCATGCTTATTGGCATCGCTATTCGCAACCTGCTTCCGTTATTGGGTGCCCGATTCGACGACCGGTCATCGGAACTCATATCGAGTATCTGTTTATCGTTATTCCTGGTCATGACCATGATGACGCTCAATTTGGTTGAAGTGGCACTTTCGGCCGGTCCGTTCCTGATCATCATTATGGCCCAAGTGGTGCTCATCTTCCTGTACGTTGTATTCGTCTGTTTTCGTTTCATGGGACGCAATTACGAAGCCGCTGTCACATCCGCGGCATTCGTTGGATTCAACATGGGATCGACGGCAACCGCCATGGCGAACATGCAAGCCATCACAGCCAAGCACGGGCCGGCGCCCACCAGTTATTTGATCGTTCCCCTGGCCGGCGCCTTCTTCGTAGACATTATGAATGCATTCATCCTGACTGCCATGCTGGCTCTGCCTTTCATCGGAGGCTGACGATGCGGACCTTTCTTGCTTGCTTATTCCTCGCACTCCTTGCTGCTTGCCACGCCGGCCCCGACACAGACACCCTGCGTGCCGGTATCAACGAGCGCCTTGAAAACGCCTTGCCAGATGGTGTCCTTGAACTTGCAAAGCTGGAGCGGCGAGGCTCCCAGGCCGACACCAAAGCCCCCGAAGGCGAAGATCGGCGCATCGTTTACTTTGATGCAGAATTCAAGCTCGTCCGGGATACTGATTTCGGCGCTTGGAACGCGCCCGGCATCGCCGGGCTAATCTCTGCACTGGGCGCCGCTCCCAGAGGCATAGAGGGAATTACTTCCGGGGGAAACAAAGCAGGTGACGTGATTCGTGCTCACGGAACCGCCCGATACCGGCTCGATGATCAGCAGTGGGTTCCCGCCGTGCCTGCCGGATACCAGCCGCAAATAGCGCCCGCGTTCATCACCGGCACGACAGATGACACCGGGGCGATACTTACCGCCATACGTAAACTTGTCGATGCATTTCCGCGAAACACTTCGCCTGCACAACATGCCGCCATCGAAGAAGAGCTTGCCGCCACACAGGCCAGCATAAGCGCGCGACTGGCGCGTGTCTCGAATGGCTACGCCATCGCGGCGGGAGCAGAGCATGGGCAGTATCTACGTGTGGCGCGCGCATTGTTCAGTGAACGCAGCGCGCGCGGCATACCCCTGATTACGCGCGGCGGCGAAGAGAATCTGCAACTGCTGCGCTCGGGAAAGGTTTCGATAGCGCTGGCCCAAGGGGACGCCGCCCTGGACGCCTATGAAGGAACAGGCTCTTTCACGGGTCAAGGCCCACATAGTGAACTTCGCGCCATTGCCAGCCTGTACCCCGAACCTATGCATGTGCTCGTCCGCACCGCCGACACGCTGACTTCTATTGCCGACCTGCGAGGCAAACGCGTCGCGATCGGTGAAGTGGGTTCGGCGTCCCGCATCACCGCATTGCGTATGCTGGCAGCTCACGGCCTTGCGCTCCAGGATATTTCGGCGCAAGCACTCAGCATCAATGCAGCGTTGCTAGCGCTCCAAAACGATGAAACCGACGCTGTCTTGCAAGTTATCGGCACACCCGCCGATATCGTGCGTGACTCGTTGGTCGATGTGCCCTTGCGGATGCTGCCGCTGTCGGACGCCGCCATCGCGACACTGACTGCAACGAGAAGGGGTTACTTTCCCTACCTCATCGCCAAAGGAACTTATCCCGGCCAAGCTAAAGATATCAAGACCATCGCGACTGCAGCGATTCTCTTGACTGATGACTCGCTCTCCGATGCCGAGATCACCTCACTGATCCGCACGATATTCGAACCAGGGCGAGATTACTCTGCGCTTGGTAGCGCCCAGAGTGCGCAGATTTCCGTCGCCACCAGCCGCTCAGGCTTATCGATCCCTATGCATACGGCGGCAGCAAAGACGCTTGGAGCTTGCGAGCCATGCTAAAAATACTGGATAAGTACACGGTGCAAGACAGAGTCAAACTGATCTTCGATCACCTGCGAAACTTATTAATGTGCACGGTGCTCTTGGCAGCCGGCCACTTTCAGTTGGAACATCCGACTGGAGTATTTTCCGGCTCAACGCTGCAACGTTTTCTCGGTTATGGCGTAGTTGGCATCGCTTTGCTATTAATCGCCTTGAACCTGCTCGACGGCATGAGTCAACTGAACAAATTACGGCATTCCCATCTTCTCAAATTGGGCTTGATCATCGCGTACGTCATTATTGCCATACGCGTCGTGATCGTGACGTCATCATTCAGGGCGTGTTAGCACTAATTCGGATTCGACTCCATCTATATCTATGGTGGTGGAGGTGCATAGCGGCCGCTACTTAAGGCGATCAGCCAAAAGGATTAATCCAAATGGCGGATGTTCGCTAGATTTTTTCCACGATAGAATCCGACACTACCGCCGCCCATTGATGAGGCGCAAAAAAAGGGATGTACTTCCGCAGCGGTATCGCTGCATGTCAGGCAACTTCCACCGGTGGTCCGCCGCACTACCCGCCACGAGAATTATCACCACCGCTTTCGTACCCTCTTCTAGCTGGAGAAGTGCAATGAATGTCCGGAATACATCTCACTTGGCCAACCTCTCTCCCTTCGAACTAAAAGATGAACTCATCCAACTGGCCGGAAGTAACGCTAATCGCCTGATGCTCAACGCCGGGCGGGGCAACCCAAACTTCCTGGCAACCATCCCTCGCCATGGCTTCTGGCAACTAGGCTTATTTGCGATGATCGAATCAGAGCGGTCATTTTCATATCTGGCTGAAGGCGTGGGCGGCTTTCCCCGGCGCGTCGGGATTGAAGAACGTTTTGACCTCTTCGCCCGGAGCAACCGCGACGTACCCGGAGTAAGGTTTCTGTCCAGCGCCGTGTCGTTTGTGCGAGACCAGCTTGGGTTGGATGGCGGCGACTTCATCTACGAGATGTGTGAAGGCATTCTCGCCTGCAGCTACCCCGTCCCGGACCGCATGCTAAGGCTCACGGAAAAGATCGTGAAGCAGTACATCCGAAAGGAGATGATCGGCGAACATCCCTTCGTCGGCGACTTCGATCTTTATGCCGTAGAGGGTGGCACTGCAGCAATGACCTACCTTTTCAATTCGATGAAAACGAATCATCTGCTCAAAGCCGGTGATGTCATCGCTTTGGGCAAGCCCATCTTCACGCCATATATCGAAATCCCGGAGCTGTCGGAATATGGCCTGACCGAGTTGTCCATCGACGCGGATCCGGCTGGCGGCTGGCAGTACTCAAATAAGGAACTCGACAAGCTGCGCGATCCGAAGGTCAAGGCCTTCTTTTTGGTCAATCCCAGCAATCCACCTTCGGTTAGGGTAAGCGACGAAAGCTTGGAGTACTTGGCAAGCATCGTCAAGGACCGTCCAGACCTCATTATCCTGACCGATGATGTATACGGCACGTTCGCCGACAATTTTGTTTCACTGTTTGCGATATGTCCGCGCAATACGCTGCTGGTCTATTCTTACTCCAAATACTTCGGCGCCACGGGCTGGCGTCTTGGCGTGATCGCCGCACATAAATCGAACATCTTCGATGAGAAAATTGCGCAGCTCCCACAAGAATCAAGAGAGGGCCTGAATAAACGCTACGCGTCGATCACGACCGAACCCGAGAAACTGCCCTTTATCGACCGGATCGTTGCTGACAGCCGCACCGTGGCACTCAATCACACGGCAGGACTGTCCACCCCCCAGCAAGTGCAAATGGTGCTGTTCTCGCTCTTTACGCTCATGGACACCGCTGAAAGCTACAAGAATGCCATGAAGCGGCTGATACGCCGTCGCAAGGCGGCGTTATATCGCGGCATGGGAGCAACGCCGGAGCCTGTGGACGAAAACGTCGTCGATTACTACACGTTGCTGGACGTCGAGCAAATGAGCCGTGCTGTCGGCGCAGATTTCGTTAAATGGTTGCTTGCCTCTATACAGCCCCACGAATTGCTGTTCAGGTTGGCGGAGGAAGCGGGCGTAGTCCTGCTCCCCGGCAAGGGTTTCGGAACACTTCATCCGTCCGGTCGCGTATCACTGGCCAATCTTAATGAAGAAGACTACGTAAAGATCGGCCGCTGCGTACGCGAAATGCGGGACGAGTATCTTGAGCGCTATCAGCAGATTGACGGCAAGGACGCCGAAAAGAGTTAGAAACGGGCACGCCCCAACGATACATCCCCGATCGCCTGGTCCAATAAGGAGAAGGTCATGACTTGGTTCGTTTCTACACTCAGGGCCTATCCGGAGATCGCCATCTTCCTGGCGCTGGGCATCGGCTACTGGATCGGCGGAAAGAGCTTCAAAGGATTCAGCCTCGGAGCGGTGACGTCGACGTTGCTGGTCGCCATCGTACTCGGCATTCTGGGGGTCAAGATATCGCCAAATGTGAAGTCGGTCTTCTTTCTGATGTTTCTGTTTGCTGTTGGGTATGGCGTCGGGCCTCAGTTCGTACGCGGTATCGCCAAAGATGGCCTGCCTCAAGCGCTATTTGCCGTCATCATGGCGTTGTTCTCTCTTGGTGCAGCGGTGGTCGCCGCCATGTTGGCCGGCTACGACCTGGGCTCAGCCGCCGGCTTGTTCGCGGGGTCGCAGACCATTTCAGCATCGATGGGTTTAGCGACCGATGCAATCAATCGCCTCGGGCGCTCGCCGGAGGAAACTCAGGCGCTCCTGGACGCCATGCCGATCGCCTATGCCGTCACCTATATCTTCGGTACAGTGGGCTCCGCAATAATTCTTGCGCAGATCGGGCCGAAACTGCTGGGCATTGACCTCGTCGCGGCTTGCAAGGACTACGAAAAGATGCTGGGCTCGGGCCGCGGCGCGGCTGACGGCGCGACCCAGTGGTACGAGTTCGAAGTGCGAGCCTATTCCGTGGCACCGCAAAGCCCATTCATCGGAAAATCCGTTGGAGAAATTGAGGCTGGGACAGAAGAAGGCGTTCGCGCCTTCGTCGAGCGGATCCGTCGGGGCGGTGCAATTATTGAGTCCGATCGTAACACCCTCATCGAGGCCGGCGACGTGGTCGCTATAGGCGGCAAGCGCGACCAGCTGATTGCACGGCTTGGACCCAGTGGCCGCGAAGTCGAAGATGCCGAGTTGCTCGATATAAAAACCGAAGGCGTCGATATATACATCTCAAACAAAGAGGTGGACGGCAAGCGGCTCGAAGAGCTCGCACGCTGGCCCGGCGCCCGTGGAGTGTTCCTGAAGCAGATTCGGCGTGGACCGACCGAGACCCGCATCCCCATATTGCCGAAAACCCAGTTGTATCGAGGCGACGTCATCACCGTGGTAGGGCGAACGCAGGACATAAATGCTACGGCCAAGCAAATCGGGTACGTGGACCGGCCGACCACCGTCACCGATGTCGCGTTCGTCTCGCTGGCCATCACCGTCGGCGCGCTGATCGGCTCAGTCGTAATAAATATCAGGGGCGTGCCAATAACCATTTCCACGGCAGGCGGCGCACTGATCGCCGGCATTGTGTTCGGTTGGTTCCGCGCCATCCATCCGACGTTCGGACGCATCCCCGAACCCACGCTCTGGTTCATGAATTCCGTCGGCCTCAATGTATTCATTGCCGTTGTGGGAATCTCTGCGGGTCCCGGCTTCATTGCCGGACTACAGGAGCTTGGAATCAGCCTTTTCCTATGGGGCATGTTCGCGACCGCTGTCCCGCTTTTCGCCGGCATGTTGCTGGCCAAATACGTTTTCCGCTTCCACCCCGCACTTATCCTCGGTATTTGCGCCGGAGCCCGAACTACCACGGCAGCTCTCGGTATGGTTTGCGAAGCGGCGAAAAGCCAGGTTCCCGGCTTGGGCTACACGGTGACCTACGCTGTAGGGAATACCTTGCTGACCATCTGGGGAATGGTTGTGATCATGATTCTTTCTTAGAACTCGTACCAGACCTACAGGTTTGCAATGCGGGCGTAGCACCGCGGGCATAGCCTTACTGCAATAGAGGGCGACACCATGACAAGCGAAGCGAACGGAAGTCAACATCTGGACCATCTGTTTTCGAACTCAGCCGCGAGGCTGGATTGGTGGCGGGACCTGAATGCCAAGGCCCAGGCATGGTCGGCCGTAGCACGGAGCGGGGAAAGCGGACTAGCCGGCACACAGGTGAAAGAAGCGCTGGCCAGATTACGTCCCCTGGAAAGCTATTTCGCCTATCCGGGTGTTCAACTGCTACGCGCCTTGGATGACCGTCTTGCAGAGGGCGACGCGATGGGCTCGGCGCGACTGATTCTTCGGATGAGCAATGCGCTGCTGTCGGGCAGCTACCGCTACGATAGCGGAGAATGGGAACCGGCCGACGAGACGTCTCCGAACGGCCAGGACCGCTTGCCGCCAGGCTTGGGTGCGGGCGCGATGCGGCGGCCGTATTTCGAAGCGCTGTTCGTGCATCCAATATCAGTGGCGCGCTCGGCTGCCTTATGCCAGGAAATCCGTCAACTGCGCCAGCCTGACGACAGCTCAATTTATGAACCGGTCTTGGTGGAAAGTTTCGAGGACGCCCTGCTGGCCACAATTCTAAACGGCAAGATTGAGGCTGTCGTCATCTATGACGGCATACCTGTTTCATCGAAGCACGATACGCCGCTGCTGCGAGACTTCCTGAAGGTGTACCAGCAACTGGACTCCTCTGCAGACACTACGCAGCAAATCGGCGTCAAGCTGGCCCGTCTCATCGCAAACATACGACCGGAACTCGATATCTATTTGCTGACAGATCGGGAGGTCGAGCGTCTTGCGGGGGACCCTGCGGCATCGGCGATCCGCCGGGTATTCTACGAGGCTGAAGAACCCATGGAGGTGCACCTGAATATCCTAGAAGGGGTGCGCGACCGCCAGACTACGCCGCATTTCGACAATCTCAAACACTACGCCGCGCGGCCGATAAGCACGTTTCACGCGCTCCCGATTGCGCGGGGCAAGTCCATCATCAAGTCGAACTGGATCCGCGATTTTGGCGAGTTCTACGGTCTGAATTTGTTTCTGGCCGAAACCTCCGCCACAACCGGCGGTCTGGACAGCATGCTGGAACCCACCGGCAACATCAAACTGGCACAAGAAAAGTTCGCGCGCGCGGTGGGCGCGGATCACGTGTTTTTCGTGACCAACGGAACCTCCACGTCGAACAAGATGGTCTACCAGGCAGTGACCAAGCCTGGTGATATTGTCATCGTGGATCGCAACTGCCATAAATCCCATCACTATGGCATGGTGCTGTCCGGGGCCCAGCCCTTGTATGTGGAAGCCTTCCCGATGACCGAGTACTCGATGTACGGGGCGGTTCCGCTGCGCACCATCAAGCAGGCGTTGCTGGACCTGAAGGCCGAAGGAAGATTGGACAAGGTCTCCATGGTCACATTGACCAATTGCACGTTCGATGGGCATATCTATAACACCCGAAGAGTGATGGCCGAATGCCTGGCCATCAAGCCGGACCTGATCTTCCTTTGGGACGAGGCCTGGTTCGGCTTCGCTCGCTGGTCACCGTTTCTACGGCCACGTACGGCAATGGGCGCGGCTGCGGCGCTGGAGCAGTGGCGCGACGATCCGGCCGCCATGGAGGCGTGGGAGGCTCAGGCCCGGGAACTCGGAGAGGAATTTGACCCAAAAGACGCACGGTTACTTGAGCGACAGCTGGTGCCCGATCCACGAGCAATGCGGATACGCGTTTATGAAACCAATTCCGTCCATAAATCGATGTCGAGCCTGCGGCAAGGGTCCATCGTAGCCGTTCGAGACGAGGACTACGACCATCACGTCTCTGCCTTCCATGAAGCGGTCTTCATTCACGCGTCGACATCGCCGAATGCGCAGATCATCGCGTCGTTGGATGTCGCTCGTCGTCAGATGGAGCTTGAAGGCTATGAGCTGGTCATGCGCGCGATCGAGGTTGCCTTGAGCATCCGACGCGAAATAGCCCAGCATCCTTTGATCTCCAAGTACTTCAGCGTGCTGGGCGCCGACAAAATGGTCCCCGAAGAGTTCCGTAGCTCCGGCTTCGTCGACTTTCTGGTACCCGGAACGAATTGGCTGACCGCCGTGAAAGCCTTGAAGGATGATGAGTTTTGCCTGGATCCGACGCGATTGACGCTGGTTTGCGGCACAGCCGGCTACGATGGCACGGCTTTCAAAAATCTATTGGCTTCCACGTATAACATCCAGGTGAACAAAACCTCGCGCAACAGTGCGTTATTGCAGAGCAATATCAATAACACACGCAGCGACGTCGCTGCGCTCATCAAGGTGCTGCTAGATATTTCGAAAAAGCTTGAAACCCGGCTCAGACAGGAGGGTGAACCGGGCCGGACAGCATTCGCGGCCAGGGTCAAAAGCCTGATGGAGGACGTTCCAAGCTTGCCCAACTTCAGCCGCTTCCACGACGGCTACCGCGACAATCCTGCCAGCACTACGAGCGAAGGCAATATGCGTACCGCGTTCTTCGCCGCGTATAAAGAGGAAGAATGCGAGTACCTACCGTTGACCAGCCCCGCGCTCGACGATCGGTTATTAAACGGTCCCGAGCTGGTATCTGCGAACTTCGTCATCCCGTATCCGCCGGGCTTCCCCATCATGGTACCCGGCCAGATTATCGACGCCGATACAATCGAGTTCATGCGTAAGCTCGATGTGAAGGAGATTCACGGCTATAACGCAGCGCGGGGGATCAAGCTGATCACTCCGTCGGCTATAGAGAGTCCCTCGTCCCCATAGGGATTTAAGTTGCATACACGCCGTCGCGTCTCCGCCTAACCTGCATGTAAACGCCAAGCTGCGTGTGCTTAGGAATGGGTCGCTCAGTTGATGGCGCGACATGCGCCAATAGCAAGCAGCTACGGCGCGACCAGTAAGATAGGCCCACTTCCAGAAGCATCTGGTATTGACGATCTGATCTCCTTCCGAAACTTAATGCCATGGATGGAGTCCATTGATAATGGTCGTCGACGTTCAAGCAAGTTTGCATGTCCATGTCGATACGCAGGGATGTACACCGCCTTGTCCCTTTATACGCCCCGGGGCATCCGGTTACACTGGCCCGGTCTTTCCCGCAATAGATCTCCGTACCCCGATTGATTCAAACTCCAACTTGCAGCTCCCTGCCGCCGGTGCTCGCCGGCCCCATCTTGCGCCGCCTTGAACCGGGCCGCCTTGTGCTGTGGCTCGTCGGCAGCGCACCGCTGCGTCTGACGCTTCTACTCGAACCCACCGGTGGATCGGCGCGGCGACGGGCGCTTGACGCCGCATGCTGTCGCGTCCTTCCCGTCGGCCGCCATGCCTTTTTGCATTTGATCGACGTAAGCCTGCCCGAGCCGCTGCCGCAGGACACGGTGATTCATTACGACCTGGTCGCCGCGCTGGATGACGGCGTCGAAGCCAACATCGCGCAATGGGCGCCGCACCTGCTGCATGACGGGGCGGCTCGGCCCAGTCTTGTGCTGAGCAGCCGTGCCGACGACATTCTCTTCGGCTCATGCCGCAAGCCGCACCATCCCTCGTGCGACGGGCTCGCACGTGCCGATGGCTTGTTGGCCGAACACATCGGGCGGGCCGACGCGCGGCCCGCCATGCTCATGCTGTGCGGCGACCAGGTCTATGCCGATGACGTGGCCGGCCCCATGCTCGCAGCGATCCATGCGCTGATCCAGCGTCTTGGTCTTTATGGCGAATGCCTGGAAGGCGCCGTCGTCCCGGACAGCGTCGCGCTCTATGCCCATCCCGCCGGCTATTACCGCCGCGAAGATCTGTTGCCCGCATTCAAGTCCAACGAGGCGCTGCGCGAGCGTTTTTTCGGTGGCGTCGAAAAGCCGATCTTCACCACGGCCAATGCGCACAACCACCTTGTGACACTGGCCGAGGTGATGGCTATGTATCTGCTGGTCTGGTCGCCGGTGCCATGGCAACTGATTCCTGAACCGCCGATGCCTGTACTGGATGCCGAGCACGCGCGCCGCTGGGGACGCGAAGCGAAAGCCCTGCAGGGATTCCGCAGCGATCTGCCGCAAACCGCGCGTCTGCTGGCCCACGTTCAGACGCTGATGATCTTTGACGACCACGACATCACCGACGACTGGAATCTTTCGGCCAAGTGGGAAACCACCGCCTATGAGCATCCATTCTCGCGGCGCATCGTGGGCAATGCCCTGATGGCCTACATGCTGTGCCAGGGTTGGGGAAACCGTCCCGAAGTCTTCAGCGCGCTGCTCGACGACATGGACGCAATGATGGCCACACCCGACGCCAAAGACCGGCTCGACACCACCGCGCAGGACGCACTGATCGGCCGGCTGCTATCGTTTGGCCAGTGGGACTACGTATTGCGCACGCAACCTACGGTAATCGTGCTTGATACACGCACGCGTCGCTGGCGTAGCCGCCGATTGCCCAGCCGCCCTTCGGGACTGATGGACTGGGAGTCGCTGATCGATCTGCAGCATGAATTGCTTGATGAAACCGCGGCCGTGATCGTCTCGCCGACGCCCATGTTTGGCGTCAAGCTGATCGAGGTAGTGCAACGGGTATGCGCGTTTGCCGGCCAGGCGCTGACCGTCGATGCGGAAAACTGGATGGCGCATCGCGGCGCGGCCAGTGTCATGCTCAACATATTCCGCCATTCCCGCACACCGGGCAATTACGTGATCCTGTCGGGCGACGTGCACTACTCCTTCGCGTACGATGTGCAGGTTCGCGATCGGGATCGCACGCCGCACATCTGGCAGATCACAAGCAGCGGCATCAAGAACGAATTTCCACGACGGCTGCTCGACTGGCTGGATCGCCTCAACCGATGGCTTTATGCCCCGCGTTCGCCGCTGAACTGGTTTACCCAGCGCCGGGACCTCGCGATCCGTCCGCGCCTGCCTGATCAGCGCCACCGCGGCGAACGCTTGTGGAACGGAGCGGGCATCGGCCAAGTATGGCTTGACGCGCAGGGCCGGCCCGCCCGCATTCTGCAGCACAACGCCGACGGCCGCCCTTCCACTCAGTTCCTTGCCCCAAACCATTCCGAATCGGCAACAGAGACTGTCGAGCAAGCAAGCACCAGTACGCGATAGACGCCAGTTTTACATCGCTTGCGCTTCTGTCCGAATATCGGCGCCGCCGGTATGCAGCAGCAGCCGCTGTGCGTCTGAGGCTTCAAACGAGAACCTGTCGACGGACGCCAGCATCTTTAAAAAGGTGTCTTCCTGCGCCATCAGCTCCGGAGGGCAAGCCCTGCGAGTACTGCCCATGTCCTTGAAGCTTAATGTTTCTCCGGTCAGGGTGTATTGACCGAAAAAGCGATTGCATCCGGTGCTGCCCGCAATGCCATTGTTTGCAAGAAAGCGAATGTGCGCCGCTGTGGCGCCATTGACCACTTGCTCGCCGATATGCGTAATGCGCCAATTTACACCTTGCAGAAGGCGATTGGGGTCGCCGCCACAACCGTGCAGAGTGTTAGATTGATAAAGCAGCGTTGTTTGCTGCGGACGCGGCATACCGCTCATGCTGTCGACGCAAAGCCCATCGCTTACCTCAAGGCGCCAGCCATCTGTTCCTTCGCCCGCTGCCAGAGTTTGCCCTTTCGCAGACGTATCAGCAATTCTTGCGTCGCGTACCAAGTCGGGCTCTCCAGGGCGCTTAAGCGTTGCACGCCAGCCATCGTACGTCACCGCCCAGAACGGTTCATTGCCTGAAGCGCGATAGGGCGGAATGATGGCGCCTGACGGCGCACATAACGGCAGCTGCTGACCTGACCAGGTCACGGTAGCGAACGGTCCCTTGCTCCAGAATACGGTGGTGTCGTCCCCGGGAGCGACGTAGCGCGCACCCGATGCCGACATGGCTTGCATTAGCGTGCGGCTTTCATTGGCGATGAAAACTTCTGCCAGCTTGCCAATGAAGCGCACCTGGAGTGGCTGGCGAGCGCAATACAGAGTCTCGATGGGATGACTGCTTTCCGTGACTTCGATAATGCGAAGTTGCGAGACTGCGCCATTGTTCTCCGCTGCGGCTGCAGGCCCGGAAACCAAAGCGATAGAGAAAGCTACAGCAAGCAGCATCCTCGTTGTTGAGCTGGATATTGGCATTTTCAGTGGATCCGTTCAATGGTTGGCATGACTGAGAAGAGCCGTCGACGACGTTGCGATAAGAGGCTCCGTGCTCGAATGGCTAAATCATAGCAAGCATGGCTGCCAGGACGTCGGCACAGTGAAATCAAGGCGGCGAGTAAAGGACAGTGCTCGCTCGCGCCCTTCAGATCTGTGCAACAGCCACATCAGTAAATGCATGTACACGCAATTAGTTTGACATATTCCATTCCGCTCTTTAATATGCATGCACATGCAATTAAATGGGAAACCAGATGATCTTCATAACCATCCTGGAAGCCGACATCGGCAACGAAGGCAGTCCCCCATCAAAGCATGTTTGAACGTAATTTATCCCACAACCGAAGAGGAACATTATGAGTTGGCTATATCTTGGAATTGCAGTGATTTTTGAGGTCGCGGTTGCAATCTCGGCAGGGAATGCAAAGGGATTCACCCGACTCTGGTGGACCATTACCACGCTTGTCAGCGGTGTCATCGCCACCTACTTTCTCAGTCTCGCACTCCTCACCTTTGATGTCGGCATTGGCTACGCCATCTGGACATCTGTCGCAGGCGTCGGGATCGTCATCCTGGGCGCACTGTTCTTTGGACAGCGGCTGAACTGGCAAAAGGCCCTCGGGATCATCCTCGTCATCGGAGGCGTCGTCGGCCTACAGGTCGGTGGCGCGGCATAAGAATTACCGGGTATTGGTTTATTCAATTTTTGTAACCCTGAAAGGAGCTAGATATGTCGACAACAAACGAAAGAAACACGAGCGGTGGTCGCGCGTGGATCATGTTGCTACTCGCCGGAGCCTTCGAAATCGGCTATGCACTCAGCGTTGGCAGCAGTAAGGCCTTTACTGTGTTGAGCTGGTCGGTCACCGCCGTCTTTTTCTTCCTGCTCACACTATATTTTCTGAGCGCCGCCCTGCGGACGATAGACGTGGGGATAGGCTACGCGGTATGGGCAGGCATCGGCGCAGTAGGTGCAGCGGCCTTTGGCAGCATTTTGCTCGACCAGGCGCTCACAGCAACCCAGGTATTCTGGTTGGCGGTCATCATCGTCGGTGTCGTCTGGTTGAAGCTCGCCGACAGCGCCAAGCTCCAAGCAGACAAAAGCAGCTTCCGATCTTGAGAGATGCAGTAGCGCTTGCATGGACATGCATATGATAGGATGTGCTGCTGATTGCTCAAGAGGAGTACGAATCTTTTATGTCAAAAAGAAGCGATTCATGGCTCAAGCTGGTTCAAGTGATCGCCAATGTCGAGGCCGAACTCGGGAAGGTTTTGCAAGCGCAGCATGGACTCGGCCTTTCTGAGTATCGTGCGCTGGAGATATTGGCACGCTCGCCGGATTCCGAACTGCGCATGCAAGAGCTTGCCTCGCATCTGGGTCTGAACCAAAGTTCGGTCTCGCGAATGGTCGAACGTCTGGAACGTGGTGGGTTCACCGTTCGCGATCTCTGCCCGGACGACAAGCGCGGAGTTTATACGGTTCTAACCGACAAGGGAAAAGCGCGCCTGGAAAGCGCGCAACCCGACTACGAAAAAGCGCTGGACGCAGCCTTCAAGGCGCACGGTTGCGAGAAGCTGTTGTCGGTGAAACTCATCGACGCAAGATAGACGGCATCGGTACTTCATTATGGATGCGTCTACATCCACGCTGCCAATCGACAACTATCGACTGCGGACACTTGTCAAAGTTCAGCGACTACCCGAGCAGTCCACTGGAACGCTGATTTAGAGTGCATTTTGGGTAAGAACAAGTTTGGGAAGCTGTTCTGCAAGCTTTGAGTCACCGTAGGTGCGTAAGACCTGTGAAATGATGACCTGATAGCCAGCAAGCCACTTGGATTGCTTTTCTTTTGCCTCCCGGTGTTTCGGGTGTGCGACCAGTAGCTGTAAGGCCTTCATAGACTCCCAGTAATAGACGTTCGAGACCAGTCCGCTGCTCGAATTTTCCCAGGTCTCCTCTCCAATGTAACCGGGGATAGACTTAGCTAGTGCTGCAATCTCTTCGTCCAGCTTATAAAACTCATCGTCGAACTTGCCTTTGGCAAAAATGAACGTCGAGGAGTAGATGGATTTTGTGTTTGCCATGATGTTTTTCAGGAAGTAGGAATACTGCCATAGGCTGAACAACCATTTGGTTTCAATTTTCTCGCTTGGCAATGGCGACAATGATCCCGAGGGAAAGCATGGTGCCTCCGGATATTCTTGACAGCAGCCGTTCTCGCGCAGCTCTGGCTGTGCCCGAGGCGACGAAGCGGCTTGCAGCAACGACTGCCAACAAATCTACGGCAGTGTTAAATCCCATCCCTAAGCGCCTTGCCCGCTCCGGCTCGTTGAATCGCTGGCAGCTCCGTAGACTGAGCGCGTGACGCGAGTATCTTGACGCCGACGGCCGTACCGATGCAGGATGCGATCCCCTCGGTCTTTCCGCCGACAACGGTACGAGCAACAACATAGGCAATGCCTGGTCCCGGGGTAATGGCCAGTAGCGTAGCGGTGAGTAAGAAAGTTATGGATGGAAACATACCTTGGATCCTGAAGTAGCCGTGAATTTTACTGACTCGCTTGAGCGTTCAAGTTTTCACTAGTGCTCAAAGCACAGACCAAAAGGAATGTGCAGCCCGTTGGGCTAATGAATTGGGTGTCGTATGTTCCGGCAGGCGCAACCGTGGACCATCCCACATGCAGCTTATGGCCATTTTGGAGCACCTCGCCTTCCAACATAAACAGAAACTCCACCTCCGTATGCAGATGAGCAGGGAACGAGGCCCCAGGCTGAAAGCGTACCAATTGCATGGCTCGCCCATTGGCTTTCCCAAGGTTTTTCACCTCTACTCCCTGCGCCAACTTTGACGGCTTCCAAGGCAAGTCGGTATGACAGGTGAAAATGAAATCATTGTCCGTATCGCTCATAAGAGACCTCATGCCCTCGTATTTCACAGGTCGATCGCCTTGTCCGATGTCGCATTGACATTGCGCCGATTCGAAGAAGTTAGAATCACTATAGAAGATGTCTATTGGCTTGATCTCGACTTGGCGCCAGCACAGGCCAACATGGCGTCGCCGATCACACGATCACCTTGGGTCCTGAGTGCTTCACCGGCGCTGCGTATGTCGCCGACTTCCTTGTTCTGGCTCAGTTTTGACTTGCCTACAAGGCGCGTGATTTCCACCTCCAGACCCACGATCGCCTTGAGCATTGTGTCAATGAAATCCTTGGGGCTATCCGTCATCTTCCATGGCATCGGCTGAGATGCTTCATGGGTCCGAGTCAGTCGAGCAACCATACCACGCACGAAGCGTTCGTCATCACGGATCGTGATGCGTCCATAGGCATGGGCCACCATGTAATTCCAGGTAGGCACCTGCTTGTGAGACTCACGCTTGGAGGGATACCAGTTGGGCGAAACATAGGCATCGGCAACACGGAAGACAATCAGGACTTCCTCGCCGTTGGCGACATCCTGCCACACCGAATTGGCACGCGCCACGTGGGCTGTCAACATACCCATCCCGCCTTGCTCGACATTCAATTCAAACGGAATGTGATTGGCATCCAGTCCATTTGCTCCATGCGTGACCAGCATTCCAAAAGGATGTTGCCTGATCAGGTCATGCAGCACCTCTGTTCGAGGCTCATCGAAATGGGCGGGTACATACATATCAGGTTTCCTGTGGTCCGTTATCGGGCCTTAATTATCGTTATTTTCTGGATTACCATATAGATCCACAATTGACTAATACAACTAGACCAGAATCGCATGCCGAGACACCCTCAAGCCGTGGAATTGCCGCCCATGAACGGATTGGACCGTGCTAAAGGGCATCTTGGCCGCCAACTGACGCAAGCATTGCGCGACGCGATCCGCGCCGGCAAGTTGAAAGCCGGCGATCTTCTACCTGCAAGCCGGCAGCTGGCCTCTTCGCTTAACATCGCGCGCGGCACGGTGCTGGAGGCATACGAGCAACTGATCGCTGAGGGGTTTCTGGATTCACAGCCCAGGGCGGGCACTCGGGTCGCTTCCGCGCTGGCCAGGTCGCAGCCACGGGATAACAGATCGCAAAGACCAGCGGCGAACATCACGTCCATTTCAATTCCCACATCTGCAATCGCCTTTGCTAAAGTCGCTGAGCAATTCAAGAAGCACCCACCGATACCCTTTGCTGTTTCCGTTCCCATTGGGGCTGCGGCGCCCGATGAAACGTGGAGACGGCTTGGCAACCGCATCCGCGCCCGAGGACCAGGCGCTCCGTCGGGCTATGATGACCCACAAGGCGTCAAGGCCCTCCGGGAAGCCGTGGCCGATTACGTACGCAGGTCACGTTCGGTGCAGTGCCGTGCTGAACAAGTCATCATTACGGCTGGAACACAGCAAGGCTTGTACATTGCTTGCCAAGTGCTGGTCGGCGCTACTGACAAGGTATGGGTCGAAGACCCTGCCTATTGGGGTATCACGAAAATTCTGGAAAGCACAGGTTGTCCGGAGCGCATGGTACGCGTTCCAGTTGATGACTTCGGCATCAACGTCGATGCAGGTATGGCGTTGGCAAAGGATGCGCGTGCCGCATTTGTCACGCCTTCGCATCAGTACCCGCTAGGAATGGCGATGAGTATGGGGCGTAGGGACGCATTGCTGAGGTGGGCGCGCAAGAGTAACGCCTGGATCGTTGAGGACGATTACGATAGCGAACTGCGTTACGCCGGCCATCCGTTCCCCTCTCTACAAGGACTAGCATCAGATCGCGTCGTTTATCTTGGCACCTTCAGCAAGATCCTGTTTCCGTCGTTGCGCCTTGGCTATGCAATCGTTCCCGACGCTTTGGTGCCCGCCTTCTGCGGTGCCCGCTTGTTGATGGACAGACATACGGCGACCGCCGACCAACACGTCCTTGCCGCTTTCATGAACGAAGGCCATTTGGATCGGCATATCCGACGCATCCGAAGTGTGTACGCCGACCGGAGAAGCCATTTGATAGGCATGCTCAACAGATGGATTCCCAAGGAGTTCGGATGGCTGCAACCCAGCGATCAGGGCATGCATCTAGTGCTCTGGCTAGGATGCGGCATAGATGACATTCAGCTCGCGTCAGGTGCAATGGACGCTGGAGTTGCTGTGCGTGCCGTGTCGCCCATGTATTCGGCAGGCAAGGGGCGCTCAGGGCTGGTTCTCGGTTTAGGTGGTTTCAGTAACGCACAGATGGAAGCAGCTGTGCGGAGCCTTGCTGCGATCATTATGTCGATGAGTCAGACCAAGCCGCTCACGCATACGACGTTGTGAAAGCTCGTCATACCCTTTAGGCGAGTTTGGGCGGATACTTCCGTACTGTATATTGGTACTTGCCGAAGTCGCAGGAGTGGTGGTCGACGAAAGCGCAAAATCCGTAGCGGCCGTGCAAAAGCAGGCGGAAATCGTTACCAGCAAGAGGAGTCAAAATGCCTAAACATCCCATTTTCGCGACGTCCTTTGCAAAGATTTATCCGCTTTATGTACAAAAGGCTGAGCGAAAAAATCGTACTAAAGAAGAAGTTGATAAGGTCATTTTCTGGTTAACCGGTTACGACCAAGAGGGATTACAGCAGCAGCTCCAGCACGAAAACGATTTTGAGACCTTTTTTGAACTGGCTCCAGCCATCCATCCAAATAGTTCACTTATAAAGGGTGTTGTGTGTGGTGTGCGCGTAGAAGAGGTCGAAGATCCTCTGATGCAGAAAATCCGCTATTTAGACAAGCTGATTGATGAGCTCGCCAAAGGAAAGACTATGGAGAAGATTCTGCGAGCATAGTTTCGTAGAGTTTAAATTCGGCCATGAGCAGTAAGTGATAAGGGCGGTTACTCACGCACGGGCCTTCAGGCTTTTGCGCCTTTACCCGAGACGGAGCGCCGCCCGTCTTTTTTTGGGTTGCACTGCGCTTTGCCAAGGAGTTCGACCAGCCGCGATTCGTATGGGGAAAGGTCATACCCCCGTCGTTGCGAGATCATGAACGTGAGCGAACCGATGTGCCAGGCGCGGCGTTCAAGTTCGACGAGCTGTCCGTTCGCTAGATCCTCGCTGACGAGGTGCCACGGCAAGTGCCCCCAGCCTAGGCCGGCCTTGAGCAGATCACGCTTGGCGCCTAGATCATTGACCAGCCACTGGCGCTTGCCGGCGACGCCCTGTTGAGTCTTTTCCGCTCCCGGCTGGTTGTCCGTAACGATGATCTGAACATGTCTACCAAACTCGTCCATCGGGATGGGTTTCAGTGTCGAAGCAAGTGGGTGGGATGGCGCGCATACCGTCACCATCTCCGCCTCACACAGCCAGTGGCGCTCCATGGCATCCGGATTCACCTCCGGCACGTTCTCGATCGTGACAGCTAGGGCACACACCCTTTCGAGTACCAGGTTCTCACCGCCTTGCATGGTCGTGATTCGCAGGTCGATCACTGCGGTGTGGAACTCAGCTTGCAGTGTCCACAGGCAGTCGATCAGGTGGGCGCGCGGGAAGTAGGCATCGATCGCAACTGAAACCTGTGGCGCCCCGGCTCTGGCGATCGAGCTGGCGCGGTTCTTCATCTCTTCCGTGCGTGAGATCACCGCCCGCGCGTCCGGCAAGAGGCTGTGCCCGGCCGCAGTGAGCTGCGCCTTCCGTGTGTTTCGCTCGAACAACTCGACATCAAATGCGCTTTCTAGCGCCTTGATCGCATGGCTGATGGCTGACTGTGCGCGCCTGAGTTTCCGCGCCGCACCCGAAAAGCTCCCCTGATCGCATACCGCAACGAACGCACGCAGTTGGTTGATGGTGACATTGTCGAGCATATACATCTAAAAAGTAGATTGAATTAAGCGATTTTTCGTCAATTGTGTTGATGTGTCAAGTGGCCCACAATGGTCTGACTTTCGACGGAGGACGCCGACCCGGCGACACATCATGAATCCGGACAAGCCCACTAAGCAGTTCCCCGTTTCCGTACAGCTTTAACGAAGGATATACACGTCATGAACAAACTGAATGGAAAGACCGCCGTGATCACCGGCGGCGCCACTGGCATCGGCCGCGCCGCGGCAAAGCGCTTCATCGAAGAGGGCGCCTTCGTCTTCGTCTTCGGCCGCCGGCAGGAAGCGCTCGACGCCGCTGTGGCCGACCTCGGGGCGAATGCCCGTGCGGTGAAGGGCTCGGTCTCCAATTTGGCCGACCTCGACCGACTCTACGCGGCGGTGAAGGCCGAGCGCGGAACCCTGGACATCGTCTTCGCCAATGCCGGGGCGGGAAGCCCGCTTGCGCTCGGCGAGATCACGGCCGAGCACATTGACGAAACCTTCGACACCAATGTGAAGGGCACGATCTTCACGGTCCAGAAGGCGCTGCCGCTGATGGGCCAGGGTGGCTCGATCATCCTGACCGGATCGAGCGCCGGCACCACGGGCGCCCCGGCAATGAGCGCCTACAGCGCGAGCAAGGCGGCAGTGCGCAACCTCGCGCGGACCTGGGCGGAGGACCTGAAGGGCACCGGCATCCGGGTAAACGTGCTGTCGCCCGGGGCGACAGCAACCGATCTCGCGAAGGAAGCGCTGGGCGAAGAGGGCCAGAAGGTCTTCGCCTCGATGACTCCGCTCCAGCGCATGGCCGATCCGGCAGAGCTCGGGGCGGCGGCAGCCTTTCTCGCATCGTCGGACAGCAGCTTCATGACCGCCAGCGAGCTCGCCGTCGACGGCGGCCTGGCGCAAATCTGACTCGCTACGCCCAGCCGGTGGCTCCATTCCATATTCGGAGCCCGTCGGGCATGGTAAACCAAAGGAAAATATATGACTTACGCAATTATTGGCTTCGGCCAGATCGGCCAGGCTCTGGCCAAGGCGTTTGCCCGAAGCGGCATCGAAGTATCCGCTGCAACCACTCGCGACCCGGAAAGCATTGCATCGGCTGCGGCCGCGATCGGACCCGAGATCATTCCCAAAACACTGGCGGAAGCGGTCAAGGCGGACATCGTCTTTTTGGCTGTCCGTTATGAGTCGCACCCGGATGTCGCGAAGGCGCTGCCGACCTGGAAGGGAAAGACCATCATCGATGTGACCAATGCCTACGGCGTGTCTCCTGAGGAACTGGAAGGACAGCCTTCTTCCAAGGCCATTGCGCAGGCCTTCACTGGTGCAAGACTGGTTAAGGGCTTCAACCATTTGGTTGCTGCCGTCCTTGGCCAAGATCCGGCCGTGCATGGTGGCAGGAGAGTCGTGTTCCTGGCGAGCGACGATGACGGCGCGGCAGCGGAGATTGGTGCGCTAGCGGAAAATCTCGGCTTCTCGCCGATCCAACTTGGCGGGCTTTCGGAAGGTGGATTGCTTGTGCACGCGCGCGGAAATAGCTGGGGCCCACTGATCTTTAAGGACTTGGTCAAGTTTGACTGATGAATGGTGATCGCAGATTTCGATGCGATCCTGCCTCGTCGACAAAGGGCCGTCACAGTTTGATTGAAGCGAGGCCGACGCCGGCGGTAAGCCGCGCTCCGATCACCTGGTGCGCGCTCGCTTACGGGTCTGCTTGACGCCTTCCAGCTCGGAGGCCCGCGCCAGTGCTTGGCGTCGGTGATTCAGCCGATATCGACGTTCAAGGCGATGTTCCAAGTGCCGGCGCCGTTTTTGGCCAGGCCGATCATCAGGAGGCCGAGCGCTTCGAGTGTCTGGGCCATATGCAGGCCGCCGACATCCAGCGAACGCAGTCCGAGACTCTCGAGGAACGTTGAAACATGCGCCTTGGCCTCCGGATCGTCGGCTGCGATGAATGCGTCGAGGCGTCCACCCTTGGCAAGTACGTGGCCGAAGAGGGTGTTGAACGCCTTCACGACATGCGCACCAGCGGGCGCGCCCTTGGCAATCTCCTGCGCACCAGAACTGCCGCTGGGGGTAACTAAGCCCGAGAGGTCGTGGGCGACCGGGTTGCTGATGTCGATGATCACCTTGCCGTCGAGCGCGTTCCCGTAATCGGCCACCGCCGACGCCGCACTGCTGTACGGCACGGCGAGGATGACAATGTCGCCCGCCGGCGCGGCGCCGTACGTCCCTGTGGTCGCTCCGGCTTCGAGCTGGTCGGCCAGCTCCCGCGCCTTGGCGGGATCGCGGCTGACCACCTCGACGGTGTGTCCGGCCTTAGCGATACGGCCGCCGATCGCCGCAGCCATGCTTCCTGAACCGATGATGCTGATAGTGCCCATGTGCATTCTCCTAATGAGTTGTGGTATTGCAGCTAATCAGCCGGGGAAGTAATGGCCGTTGTCCAAATCGGCGAGCAAATTGGGCTGAGCGGGTTCCCAGCCGAGGGTCTGGCGGGTGATGAGGTTGGACGCCGGGAGGTCCAGCGTGACCAAATTCGCAAGGAACCCAAAGTATCCCGGCAGCATCAGTACGTCCGCGGGAATGCTCACGACCGGCAGGCCCAGACGGCTGCCAATGGCCTCGGCGATCTCGCGGAACCGGATGCCTTGGTCCTCAATCCCGTGCCAATATTTTCCAGCCAGCCCCTTCTCCAGCGCCAGGCGGAACAAGGAGGCGAGGTCGCGGCCATGCACGGCCGGCCACAGGTTCGCGCCGTCTCCGGGGTAGCCGATGAAGCCCTTCTGCTTCGCGAGCCCGATCAGCAGCGAGAGGAAGCCGCCATCAGTCGTGCTGTGCGCGATGGGAGGAATCCGCACGATCGAAGACCGCACTCCCCGCTCCGCGAGGCCGACTACAGTGGTCTCTACGACGTTACGAACCCGCAGGGTACCCTTGTACTCATCGCCGCCGGGAAGGGCCGGGTCCTCCTCGGTGGCTGGCCGGCCCAGGTTTTCCCACCCGGGCGAGCCAATGCTCCCCGCCGCGACCAGCGACTTTCCGGTGCCCTCCAGTGCCTCGCCGTACGCGAGCATGATCTGGAGTTCCGCGGCGGCCACGGCGTCGATCCCGCCCGAGGGAAGCAGGTCTTGCCTGTGCGCGACATGGATGACGCCGTCGGACTCCGCCGCAGCCGCCTTAAGTCCATCGAGGTCCGAAATGTCGCCGCGACGCACCTTGGCGCCGAGCACGGACACCGCAGCTGCGGCCGTGTCCGACCGGGCCAAGCCAGTGACCTCGTGTCCGGCCGCGACGAGCTCGGGGATGATGTACGAACCGATATGGCCGGTTCCTCCAGTAACGAAAACGCGCATATTGCTTTTCCTTGTGAGTGATGTGATAAGAGAAAGTGGTGCTACGGGTGCGCTCTGCCGAGAAGGCTGGCGCCGATCGAGAAATTAGTGTGCTTGATGGAGTGGGCGAGAAGGCCCAGCGACAGCGGGCAGACGTGCTCCAACGCCCGCGCCTTGGCGGCGTCGCGGCTCACCACCTCGACGGTGTGTTCGGCCTTGGCGGCAAGGCCGGCGACCGCGCTCAACGTACAAAGCAATGCTAAGCATGTTACTTGCAAAAAGCAAGTGATATACGGAATTTAACTTGTAAAATACAAGTAATGTTAAGATCTAGCTATGAAAACGACGCCCAAAGAAGACCTTCGCTCCCATTGCTCAGTGAACTACGGCGTGGAGATCTTCGGCGACCGGTGGTCGCTCTTGATCATTCGCGACATCGTTTTTGCTGGAAAGAAGACGTATGGCGAATTCCTGAAATCGGAAGAGGGAATCGCGACCAATATCCTGGCCTCCCGCCTTGCCTTTCTTGAGGAGCAAGGGATTCTCTCGAGGGCGCCTAGCCCCACCGATAGGCGCAAGGACTTCTACACGCTGACCGAGAAAGGCCTGGACCTTATTCCCATCGTGCTTAACATCGTCGTTTGGAGCGCGAAGCACGATTCGAAGTCGTACGTGCGGCGACGCAAGGAGTTTATTGCCCGCTTGAATCGAAGCCCCGTGGAGGTGAGCGATGAGGTGAAGGAGTCGGTCCGGAACGGCGGGTGTGTCTTTCCTGAGAGCAAGGAATAAGCAAGACCGCAGGTGCGCCCAGCCACGTCGCACGAACGATATGCACACGCCGTCGGCTACAAGGTGCAGCGAATAGCGGGGTCGATGTCCGAAACGGTCTCGGAAGCAGCCAGGGTCGAAAGCGATTGTGCGAGGGACGCGCCGCTGCCTTAGCGTGCGATTCAAGCAGCACGAATGGCTGCTTCGAGGCTACAGCATGACCGGCTGCTCCTGGGCCGCAAGCTGCCTATCGCAAATGACCGACACCGACCCAAAGCAGGCGCCGCCAAGACCGCGACTAATTGCCCAGGTTGTCAACACGACCTTCCCAAACTGCTGGCCGGACTCCAGATATCGATGCGCATCAATCACCTCATCCAGTGAAAACGTCCTGTCGATTTTACAGGAGCGGCCAAATCCTAATGTCGACCAATCAAACCCTCAGTTCCCAGGCATGCTGAATCCTGATTTCTGTCGTGACAGAATTTGCGATGTAGCAGCTTTCATGGGCCTCGTGATGCAATGCCTCTATCACCGAGTCACGCAGCGCGTCCGACCCTGAAAATATAATCAGAGGCTTCAAAGTTACCGACGTCATCGCGATGCGGCCATCGTCGTTCTTCCCCATAACGCCTACCGCCCGGTCTACGTAGGAGTCCACCACAAGCTTTTCCCTAGCGGCATAGCCCAGGAGGAACAGCATGTGGCAGCTCGAGAGCGCAGCAATAAATGCCTCCTCCGGGTCAACATTTGCCGGGTCCGACCACGGAACCCTGACCACATGAGGAGAACTTGAAGCAGGAATGACCGCGCCTCCATCAAAAACCCACTCATGCGCGCGACTGTATTTGTTGTCTATGAATACGCTGCCGGCGCGGTTCCACCGGATCTCGGCAGTGTAAACGCCTCCCGGCATCAGAAATCGACCGACGCTGAAAGCATGACGGTGCGGCCCGCAGCGTTGGTCGCAAAGGCGCCGCTGGCCAGCCAATATTCCTTGTCCGTCACGTTATCGATATTGGCACGCAACACTACTGTCTTGCCTGCCACCTTGGTCCGGTAGCGGGCGCCTACATCAAAGGTCGTAACGGCCGGCAGACTCAGCGTATTGGCCGCGCTGATGTAGGACGACGAGGTATAGGCGACTCGTCCATTGAGACTCAGGCCTTCCACCCAAGGGGTATCCCAGTCCAGGCCAAGATTGGCGGTCCGGCTCGGTACACCCGGCGCCGTGTTGCCCTCGTTGATGCCATCCTGGGTCTTCGTCAGCTTGCCCTGTGTAAACGCCACGCTGGCCATCAGGCGCAGTCCAGGTTGCAGTTCACCATATGCGGTCAGCTCAAGACCTCGATTGCGCTGCTCGCCGAAGTAGCCGTAAACGCCTGCATCGTCTTCCTGGGCCGCTGGGCGCGCCAACTGATAGATTGCCGCGGTGGTCGTCACGCTGCCCCAATCCACTTTGACGCCGGCCTCATACTGCTTGGATTTGTATGGGTTGAGCACTTCGCCAGCATTCGCATAGTTGGCGCCAACGATTGCACCGCGCGTCAGCCCTTCAGTGAAATTGCTGTACAGCGAAACGTTGTCCGTTGGCTTGACCACAATCCCGGCAACGGGAGAGATGGCATCGGCCTTGTAGCCGCTGACTCTTGCGCCGGTCGTCTGACTGTAGCTATCGACGTCCACAGTTTGCTTGCGCGCGCCCACGGTGAGCAACACGCGGTCTTGAGCAAACGACAACGTGTCGGCGATTGCGATACTGTCCAGTGTGGTTTCGGAGGAGCG
This sequence comes from Pseudomonas sp., assembly GCA_036675275.1. Taxonomy (GTDB): domain Bacteria; phylum Pseudomonadota; class Gammaproteobacteria; order Burkholderiales; family Burkholderiaceae_B; genus Pollutimonas. The sequence continues at coordinate 98,967 of JAKFFG010000026.1, forward strand.
CTGCATGTCGCTGCGCACGAGCGCATTCGGTGGAAGCGGCGATGGATAGTAAATGTTTGAGGCTACCGCAGTCGTGCCCGGCGAATAGGCATTGCCCCCTTCCTGGCTCATGCGTGTGACCCCAAGGGCGACTAGATGACCAACACTTCCCGTGTCGAAACGGGCCTGCAGACCGACATCGCCACTAAGCGTTTTGGTGTACGAGTCATAGTACGAATTCATGACGCCGAAATTACCGTCGGCATCCACCCCTTGACGCGCGAGCGTGGCCGGGTTGACGGAGATCGGGAAAACCTGCTTGACGACGCTATCCCGGTAACCCAGGGCAACATGGCCCGTCAGGTTCTCGGTAATGTCGTACTCGAGCCGTGAAGCGATCGTCTTGTCGCGTTGTGTAAGCGTGGTGCCCGGATAAAAGGTGATGCGGCCATCAGGCGCCGCCGGAATCTCGGTGATGTCCGGCCGGAATCCGATCTGGGCGCGGAAGTCTTCCACGTCGTCGTCCTGATAGATGGCATCCAAGGTCCACCGCAGGCGGTCTCCCTGGTAGTCCAAGGCAAGCGCGCCCAGGCCCAGGTCCTGCTTGCCGTCATTGATGGATGCCTCACCGCCGCGCAGCACGCCATTAAAGCGCATGCCCCAGGCGTTGTTCTCGCCGAAACGCCGGCCCATATCCAGGTGGGCGCCCAGATTGGCCTTGCCGGTATAGGTGGTGGTCAGGCGCGTCAGCGGCTCATCGTTGGCGCGCTTGGTCACGACGTTGATGCTGCCGCCTATGCTGCCGTTTGGTGGAATCCCACGCATGAGCGTGCCTGGTCCCTTGAGCAGCTCGACACGCTCAACCAATTCCATCGGCACACGATTGGAGGATAACAAGCCATAAAGGCCGTTCATGCCTACGTCGCCGGTACCGACGCTGAAACCGCGAATCTGGAAGTCTTCACCAAACCCGCCGGTGGACGTGGTCGTGCGCACCGAAGCGTCGTTGGTGATGACATCGGCCAGTGTGCGGGCCTGGGTATCTTCTATCAATTGAGACGTGTAATTGACGGTGCTGAAGGGAGTGTCCATCGCATCGCTTGTGCCCAGCAGGCCCAGCCCGCCCCCTTGTGCCACCTGTCCGCCGGCATAGGGAGGCTCCAACTGCCCGGGACCCTGGCTACCCTGCACAGTCACTGTGGGCAGTACAGTGGCGGGCGCTGCCGTCTGCGCTATCGCCCCACCACCCGACGCGATCAAAAGACTTGCGGCCGTTAAGGGTCGCAGCGAAGACGGGCGGAACAAGTGGCGATTGGACATGAGAACTCTTAGAGATAAAGTAACCGGGAAAGGGAAAGGAAACTTGCGCGCTTGTTTCCTTGATAAATGTATAATTTTGCAAGCACGGTGATAGTAATCGTTCTCAATACCATTATCAACAAATTAAAGCCAGAATCTTATAGCTGGCTTCTGTATCGGAAAATTTCATGGCCTGTCGTCCGCCTTTTCATTTCGCCGCCTCTCGCGGCCACGTCACGCTGCGCGCAGCCATGCTGTCCAACGCCGGGTTCTGACGATGTTGTCTCCTGGAGCGTTGCGCAAGTGGTCCTTCGTACATAAATGGACCAGCCTGGTCAGCACGATTTTCCTCCTGATGCTGTGCCTTACCGGCCTGCCTCTTATTTTTGAGCATGAGATTGAACACTGGCTGAACGAAGGCGTACAGCACACGACGGCCGCCAGCGGCCTGCCGATGGCCAATCTGGACGCGGTCGTTTCGGCCGCAAAAGCACAGGCTCCGGACAAAGCCGTCATGTTCGTCGGTGACTTCACCGACGACGGATTCTGGTATGTGAATATGGCCGATACGGTCGCCGGCGAAGGCGCTCACACCACCGTGACCGTGGACTATTACACGGGCCAGGTGCTGGACCCATCGGCCCAACGCAGCGGCTTCATGGCATTCATGCTGGAGCTGCATACCGACTTGTTTTTGGGCCTGCCGGGCAAACTGTTCCTGGGATTGATGGCTTTTTTATTGTTGACGGCCATCGTATCCGGCGTAGTGTTATATGCCCCCTTCATGCGACGACTGCGTTTCGGCGAGGTCCGTCGCGATCGCAATCCACGCCTCAAATGGCTGGATCTGCATAATCTGCTGGGCATTGTGACCCTAGTATGGGTCGGCACGGTCGGCGCCACCGGAATGATCACCACCTGGGCGGAACTGATTGTCGGCGCATGGCGAGCCGACCAGATGGCCGAGATGGTCGCGCCGTATGCCGGCCATCCGCCCGTAACACAACCCGGGTCGCTCCAGCAGGCAGTTAGTGCGGCCCAGCAGCTCGAATCCGACATGCAACTGGGCTTCGTGGCGTATCCCGGATCCAGCATGGCAAGCCCGCATCACTATGCCGTGTTCATGCGCGGAACCGAGCCGCTGACATCACGCCTGCTGAAGCCTGTACTGGTGGACGCGCAAACGCTGCAAGTCACGGATAACCGTCCCCTCCCCTGGTACATGACCACACTGCTTATTTCGGAGCCGCTGCACTTTGGCGACTATGGCGGCCTGCCAATGAAGGTGCTCTGGGCAGCACTGGACATCATCACTATTATCGTGCTGGGCAGTGGCCTGTACCTTTGGCTGGTTCGCGGCCGTAAAACACCCGCCACGTCGGAGCCGGCTGCAGCCAGTCCACGCATGAAACGCCTGGCGGCAGATGACGACCGGCAGCGTACGCACAGCAACATACGGCAAATGTGGCAGGCTCCATTGATCGTGGCGGTGATCACCCTGATCGGCCTGATCGCGGCCTTGGTGGGCGACGGCTGGAAAGACGCCGTATCATGGGCAGCGCTTACTGTGCCCGTGGGACTGATAGCATGGAAATGGAGTTGCCGCTGATCTCGGTGGTATGGGCGACAATCCGCAGGACTGTCGCCTGCCTGTGCCATGAGCCATGACTGTTACTCAAGGAGACGCAGACGCCTCCTTTTTGCTTACGTCGGCAATTTCCCTGTCTTGATTTTTTGCTTGTCGCGCGGCAGGAATACAAGGACCAGCAAGGTACATGCACCGGCGAATCCGAAGGCATAATCGTAGCGGCCGCTGAACGCCACAAAGGCGGCAAACACCGTGGGCACCAGCATATTGACCACATTCACCAGAATGCTGGAACCCGCCGCCGTTTCGGATATCTGATCAGGCGGTGAGCGGCGCGCCACCTCGGCAATCTGCACGCCGTTCCAGCTTGCTGCCGAACATCCGGCAACGAACGCCAAAACGATAATGGTCCATATCGGCCATTCCGGACCACTCAGCCCCAACAGCACTGTCGTCGTTGCAGAAAAGACTGCCGCTACCGACAACGATGCCGTGGCCGAGCCCAGGTAATCGGAAAGCCATCCCAGCGCAATGCGACCGATCACACCTCCCGCCTGCATAACGGCAAATACCACGCCGCCGAGTCCGAGCGAAAATCCCAATGCGTCGATCAGATAAATAACCGTGAAAGTGAACCAACACGTTTGGGAAACCGCAAACAGGCTTCCAACGATAGACATTTTCCATAGGCCTGGATTGTCCTGCAACGATTGCAAGGGCACACGCAGGTTATGCAGCGACTGCAGGTTCGGCATGGAGAAATGCCAGCGTCCCGATGCAGGCGTTGCATCCAGGCGAGCGCTTATGCGCCAAGTCATCAGTGTTGGTGCTATGACCAGTAGCGCGCAGACGAATAAAGCAGTGCGCCACCCCGCCGGAGCAACCATGGCAGGAATAAGCAGCCCCGCTATCACGCCCCCCAAAGGCACCCCGGCTTGCTTGATCGAAAATATGAGATTGCGTTTCCCGGGAGGGGAAAACCGTTGCAGGACTTCACTGCCAGCCGGATTTGCCGCACCATTGCTCAGCCCCATCACGAAGCATGCAGCCAGAGCAACGCCCATGCTCGAATTCAGAAAGAACGCCATGCTGGCCGCCCCCAGCACCAGACTCCACTGCAGCGTGCGCATCCCGCCTACCTGCCGAAGCAAGGTCGAGCCCCCGATCAGAATGGCCAAGCCGCCGAGCGAATTGGCCGCGGTCAGGTAGCCGATGGAACTGCCGTCCCACCGGAACTCTTCAGACACTGCCGGGGCGATAATGGGAATGAACCGGGCCAGGAATGATGCTGTGGTTTGCAGGACAAAAATGGCCACTATGGGTAAAAGCCAGCCAGGTACCGCCTTTATCATTGAGAGTCTCTTAAGTCTTTTTGCTGACGTCTTGCGTAGCGGACAAGGGAACTCTACTCTAACTTAGAATTTCTTACTTGAAGTTCCGTGAGGGTGACGCTGCGCACCTTCAGAGAAAAACTACCGGCAGATTTCCGCCTCACCCGGGACGAGGCTAATGCGTGCGACTAAGTTTTGATGAAGCGAAATATTGTCCACTCGGCGAATACCGAATCAAATTCGGCAAACGCCGAATTCTGGCGCAACGAAGATCAGAGGTCATCATGTTTGCTGAAGCTATGCGTTTTGATTCTATGGCGCATCAGTGCATTTACTGACTTGAGTGGCCGCGGTGGACTGCTGGCTGGCGGCCGATGGCATCGATCTGGACGCCCTGTGGCTTATCTAGCTGAAACTCCATCCGGCGCCATGTTAGAGGTCTTGGTGCATTTAGAAATTGATCCAGAAGATATTCCGGACAATTTGCGGCTACTGCGCGTTGAGATTCCCGACCACGCCAGTATGCAGACAGCTGCTGCCCTTCCTACTGGGTGGGAAGAAGATGTCCACAGTACACGCGAAGCTGGAAATCTCTGGTTAGCAAAAGGCGATACTCTGTTGCTTCGCGTGCCCAGTGCGATCATGCCTCATACGCATAATATTTTGCTTAACCCGGTGCACCCACAGGCTTGTTTAGCTGAAGTCACAGTAGAGACTTCGCGCCTAGATAAGCGATTACTAAAAGGCTAGACTGCATCATTCGGTCGATGCCGGATATCCAACACAGAGTTGAATGATCGGCGCAAGGGGAGCACGCAAGCCAAGGACGTCGGCGGTGGCCTCATCGTTGAAACCGCCGACCCAAACACTTCCCAAGCCTTCGGCCACGGCTTGCAACTGAAGGTTTTGTGCCGCCGCGCCTGCCTCAAGATAGACATACCGGGCTCCACGGCTTCCGAAAGGTTTCTGGTCGACGAATGCTTGGCTTGGCGTAACCATATCGGCGCAAATTATGATGACGCAAGCGGCGTCCATAATCCATTGAGGATTGTCTATTGCGGCCTTTGTTAAAGCCGATCGCAGGTCCGAGTCGCTCACCTGCTTTAGACCATGGTCTGAGGGGTCGACTTCGTACAGGCCCTTCTCAAGACCGACAACCCGGTTTACTCCAAGATATAGTCGAAGCGGATGAATCGCATGAGCTGAAGGCGCGGTTCTCTTTCCATCTGGCCCGGTTATCCCTTGTCCAGCCCAAAGAAGTTTCTTCAATACCTGCAAAGGAATAGATGCGTCGGAATAATTCCGAACCGTTCTACGTTGCGAAAAAACTTGCGATAGCGTGATTTCTGACAAACCTGTCCTCACGAATGGTTGAATGCTCCTGACCGGAATCGTCTAATCAAACTCCAGAACTAATGGCCAACTCGTCCGGCACATCCGGACCGGGATTGCGCGACGAGGATCTCGACCGGGTGGTGTTGGACGCGCTTATCTGCCGATTTATTGCTCACGCCAAGCGAGCTTATACCATTCCAACGCGCTGGGCCAAGCGGGTTCCCAGCCAGATGCCCGAAGCCGTGCATTTGACAGTCGTTTACCGCTAGGCGTTTGCGGTCGCCGCGCCGGTGCAGGAAGGCCCACTAATTGCGCCACCGCGTCGTATAGTTCCGAAGTTGGCAGAGGGTGATTATCTGTGCCTATATAAAGCGGTTCGGGTTCGGCTAAAGCCAAAAGGTGGACACAGGCCTGGGCCGCATCATCGATGTGGATTCGATTAGCCCAGTGGCCGGGGCCCGCCGGCGAGACGATTGTGCCGGCCTGCAATCCATTAAGCAAATGCAGCCGTCCGGGGCCGTATAAACCTGACATACGCAGCGTGACCCCCACGCCAGGAAACAACGTGGCGTGCAATGCCGCTTCGGCATCGAGTAGCGCCATGGCGCGAAAGCTCGTTTTGTCGACGGGAGTATCTTCGTTCACCCAATCGTCGGAAGGCGCCCAGACGGCCGATGATCCCACCAAGATGCAGCGTTGCAGGCGATTCAGACTGCGGGCTGGCAGGCTGCTTAGCAATCTTGGGAGCCCAAGTGAGTACACACCAGCGTAGTGGGCCATTGTCCTGCTGTCTGGCGACGGGGCATACAAAATATGGCTGATTTCGGAAAACTCGTCGCCGCCCAGAAAAGACAGGCTGTCCGGGTTCTGTAGATCGGCCTGATACCAGGAGACTATGTCCCCTTGCTCCGGCTTCTTGGGGCTGCGTCGCAGCCCGATGCACTTCCAATGAGTCGGATCCAGCATTCTCGCCGCCCGTTCACACAAGTCTCCGCCTACCAGTAAAAGAGTATTCATGTCGGTTACGCAATACCTGTTTATACCGAGGCACCGATAAGGTGTCGTGTCTGGCTCTATGCAAGAACTAGACGACCACGCCATTTAAATGCCGAACTAAAGAGTTGGGCAGTTTAGCCTTGATGTCGATTGTCATCCAGTTTGCAACTTTCAGTATTTTGCGTCACTCAGTTTGCAACTTGTTGGTGTTTTGTGCCTCAATTCACAGAGGTTCTGAAGGCCTGCGGCCTTGCTTGGCTCTGGGCTGTGGCTCGGTTTTTTTTTACTCGTCCCGCCGCCGCCTTTAGTAAGCGCTGGAACGTGGGGCATTGGGTGTGATTAGCGGCAGGACATTGGGCAGCATGGCGTAGACCTTCACTCATGGCCCGCAACCGTTTGATGGTGGCGTCAATTTCGTCCGCTTTGGACATGAGCAACTGTCTGTCTACCTCTGGGGTTCCATCGGGTGGCAACATGGTGCGGATTTCGTCCAGCGACAGCCCTCCGGCCTGGCCCAATGCAATCAAGGCTAGTTGATCAAGCACATTGGCGTTAAAGCGCCGCCGCTCCCCTGGCGCGCTGGTGGCTGTGATCAAACCTGTTTTCTCATAGAACCGCACTGTCGAGGATGCCAGACCTGTCCGTGCAGCCACTTCTGAAATATCCATGAAACGCCTCTTGACTTGAAGTTGACTTCAACTTCTATTATGAATGAAAACGATGTTTGAATCAATGGAAAGGACAGAAAATGATATCGATAGATGAGTGGCTACGAGTAGTCTTAATCGGGGTTGGTGCGACCGCCGTGATGGACATCTGGGGAGTGATCCAGAAGGCCATGGGAATTACCACGCTTAATTACGCCTTGGTGGGGCGATGGGCAGGTCACCTGTGTCGGGGCCAGATTGCACACGTGCAGATTGGTCGGGCAGAGCCGATCAACGGTGAATTACCCCTGGGCTGGGTGATTCACTATGCCGTAGGTGTTGCGTTTGCAGCTTTGCTGATAGGGATCTACGGTGTGGCCTGGCTGCATCATCCGACCCTGCTGCCTGCTGTACTTGTGGGCATAGCTACGGTGCTTATCCCCTTTTTCGTGATGCAGCCAGCAATGGGCGCCGGGATTGCAGCATCGCGCATACCGACGCCCTGGAAAAATCGTCTGCGCAGTGTGCTGACACACGCAATTTTTGGTGGTGGCCTATACCTGTCGGCTACTTTGCTTCCTCTAGTGTGGGAGTACACGGAGCGTTTGGAGATTTTGCGATGAACAACGCACATAAGCATGACGGGCGTATTTCACCCGCTGTCTATCTTCTGGCCTTTAGCCTGTTCGCGATGGGTAGTGCCGAGTTTTTGATGGGAGGTATTCTTCCCATGATCGCAGAGGATCTGCTCATCTCGCTGCCCACGGCAGGTACTTTAATTTCCGCGTTTGCGTTGGGTGCGCTAATAGGTGGCCCGCTGTTCGCCATTTTGGCCTTGCGCTGGCCTTATCGCCTCACGCTTTTTCTTAGCCAAATCGCCTTTATTGTCGCCACGATCATCAGCCTGCTCGCACACGATTATTGGCCGATTCTGCTCGCCCGCTTTGCAATGGGATTAGCCTATGCGAGTTTCTGGGCAGTTGCAGCTGCCACCGCTGTGCAATTGACGGCCCCTGAGCGTCGAGCTAAGGCTCTGTCCATTGTCGTTAGTGGCCTGACTGCCGCGATGGTGTTTGGCGGTCCGGCAGGCACGTTAATTAGCGAACTGACTGCGTGGCGTGGTGGTTTTTGGACTGTGGTGGTAGCCACGGCGATTTCGGCGATCTCTGTGCTTCCGGCACTCCCAAAACAGGCGCTGGGTGATGCCCAAAAACCAGATCTACAGGCCGAGCTGCGTGCCATGAAGCGCCCGGCTCTTTGGGTGGCGTATGCCAGCACCATGGTCACCACAGCGGCCTATATGGGTACGTTTGGCTATTTGGCTGCCTTGCTTATTGAGATCAGCGGCTTGACGGCAAAATGGCTACCAGCGGTTCTGACCTTGTTTGGAGTGGGTGCGTTTATGGGCTTAACAATTGGTGGTCGAACCGCGGACCGTCATCCGTTTTCTACGCTTGTTACCGGTATCGTCGGTTTAATACTCAGCTCTGTGGCAATTGCTTTGTTTGCCGCGCATGCCTGGGTGACTGTTGCCCTGGTGTTTGTATTGGGCTTCGCCGGCTTTTTACTTAATCCCGCCGTGTGGAGCCGTGTCTATCATTTGGCCGCAGATGCTCCGATGCTCGCTGGTGCAACGAATTCATCTGCCTTTCAAGCCGGGTTGACGCTGGCCCCGCTACTGGCGGGAATACCGATCAGCTTAGGGTATGGGTTGCCTTACGTAGCTTGGGTGGGGGCGGCAGTCGGCGTGCTGGCTCTGGGTTTAGCGGCCGTGGATGCTCGACTCAGGCATCCATACATGAACGTTACTGCTCGGTCATCATACGGCGAGCAGCACCCGTAAGCCAGCCGCTGTACATGTGCAGGGCTTTGGCTATCTGCAAGGATGGTATCTCGTAAAATAGCTCCCAGCATTCTTAAATCAACTCGGAATGTTGCACGGGCCATTGCCGCAACATCTGTGGCGAGTAGGCTTCGGCCTATGCTGCGCTGAAGTCATTAGAGTTGCAAACTGAATGACGTAATTGTCAAACTCAGTGGCAATCGACAAATTTGCAAACTCAATGGAAATCGGCATTTGATTCGAGACATGTCTCAACATGTAACAAAGCCATCCGCCCCCTTGAAGATATCAATATCGTCCTTATAATTAGCACTCGTAGTGGCAGAGTGCTAACACGACGCCCTAACCCGATTTTTTATCAATAACACAGGAGTTCCTTCATGGCACTGCGTCCTTTGCACGATCGCGTGATCGTCAAACGTCTGGACAACGAGCGCACCACAGCCTCGGGTATTGTTATCCCTGAAAGCGCGGCCGAAAAGCCCGATCAAGGTGAAGTCATTGCAGTCGGTCCCGGCAAAAAAACCGAGGACGGCAAAGTACTTCCAGTTGACCTGAAAGCGGGCGACAAAGTTCTGTTTGGCAAATACGCCGGCCAGTCGGTCAAGATCGATGGCGAAGAATTGCTCGTCATCCGCGAGGATGAAATCCTCGCCGTGGTCCTGTAATTACAAACGAATCAAGCAAGGAATTTTACAATGGCTGCTAAGCAAGTTTTATTCGGTGATGACGCACGTGTACGTATCGTCCGTGGCGTCAACATTCTGGCAAATGCTGTTAAAACCACATTGGGCCCTAAAGGCCGCAACGTCGTTCTCGATCGCTCCTTTGGCGCTCCTACCGTAACGAAAGACGGTGTATCGGTTGCCAAAGAAATCGAACTGAAAGACAAATTCGAAAACATCGGCGCGCAGCTGGTCAAGGAAGTTGCTTCCAAGACTTCCGACGCTGCCGGCGACGGCACCACCACGGCTACCGTGCTGGCTCAATCCATTGTTGAAGAAGGCCTCAAGTACGTTGCAGCCGGCATCAACCCAATGGACCTGAAGCGCGGCATCGACAAGGCTGTCGCAGTGGCAGTCGAAGAGCTGCGCAAGCTGTCCAAGCCTTGCACCACCAGCAAGGAAATCGCTCAAGTCGGTTCGATTTCGGCTAACAGCGATGCATCGATCGGCGAAATCATTGCCAACGCAATGGACAAGGTCGGCAAAGAAGGCGTTATTACCGTTGAAGACGGCAAATCGCTGGACAACGAACTCGACGTCGTTGAAGGCATGCAGTTCGATCGCGGCTACCTCTCGCCTTACTTCATCAACAACCCAGACAAGCAAGTTTCGGTTCTTGAAGATCCGTATGTCCTGATTTTCGACAAGAAAATCAGCAACATCCGCGACCTGCTTCCTATCCTGGAACAAGTTGCCAAGTCCAGCCGTCCTCTGCTGATCGTTGCTGAAGATGTCGAAGGCGAAGCCCTGGCTACGCTGGTTGTCAACAACATCCGCGGTATCCTGAAGACCACGGCCGTCAAGGCTCCTGGTTTCGGCGATCGTCGCAAAGCCATGCTGGAAGACATCGCTATCCTGACCGGCGGCACTGTTATCTCCGAAGAAACCGGCATGTCGCTTGAAAAAGCCACGCTGGAAGAACTGGGCCAGGCCAAGCGCATCGAAGTGGCAAAAGAAAACACCACGATCATCGACGGCGCCGGCGACAGCAAGTCCATCGAAGCACGTGTCAAGCAAATCCGCGTTCAAATCGAAGAAGCTACTTCCGACTACGATCGTGAAAAACTGCAAGAACGCGTTGCCAAGCTGGCAGGCGGCGTTGCCGTGATTCGTGTCGGTGCTGCTACCGAAATCGAAATGAAGGAAAAGAAAGCACGCGTTGAAGATGCTCTGCATGCAACACGCGCCGCTGTCGAAGAAGGCATTGTTCCTGGCGGTGGCGTTGCGCTCATCCGCACACGCGCTGCTGTATCGCAAGTCAAGGGCGACAACGTCGATCAGGAAGCCGGCATCAAGCTGGTTCTGCGCGCCATCGAATCGCCTTTGCGCACCATTGTGGCCAACGCAGGCGACGAGCCCAGCGTAGTGGTCAACAATGTGGCCAACGGCACAGGCAACTACGGTTACAACGCTGCTACCGGCGAGTACGGTGACTTGGTTGAACAAGGCGTTCTGGATCCCACCAAGGTTACCCGCACTGCGCTGCAAAACGCAGCGTCGGTTGCCAGCCTGTTGCTCACGACCGAAGCCGCTGTGGCCGAAATCGTGGAAGACAAGCCAGCTGCTGGCGGCATGCCTGACATGGGCGGCATGGGTGGTATGGGCGGAATGGGCGGCTTCTAAGCCAGTTTATTTCCTACCTTCTGCCGACCCGGGTTTTGTACCCGGGTCACATGGGCTGAGTTCTGTATCGCACAGGGCTCAGCCTTTTTCATTATGGGGGCGTTCCAGCTCGAACAGATCAGTAGTGCGCGCATACCATGTGCGGCCATGCATGCGCGCGACCAGCGCCACTTTGTCAGCCAGCACGTGCCCGTGCTCGGCATCGTAGAACTGATCTTGTATGTGATAGTGAACGATGTGGCCGATCACGATGCTGCGGCCGTTGCCTATATCCAGCGCCATCGTGCGGGTGCACTCCATGCTGATGGGTGCTTCGATGATGCGCGGCGCACGCACTTGCGTTCCCGGCACCGAACTCAGGCCGGCATGGTCAAGTTCATTCTGCCCCGCAGGCAAAAGCGCCGAACACTGGTTCATCTGCTCGACTATCGCCATGTTCACAAGATTGACAACGAACTCGCCCGTTTCATGAATGATGCGGGAGGTATCTTTCGCTATGCCAGGTTCGTTTTCGTCTATGCCCAATACCACGGTCCCGGGCGTGCTGGCCATGATGTTGAAGCAACTGAAGGGCGCGGCGTTTATATTGCCTTGTGCATCGATAGAGGTAACCAGCGCAATGGGCCGGGGCACGACGCTGCTCATCAGAAGCTTGTACCGCTGTATGTCTGTCGCTGTTGTCAGGTCTATATCCACATCGCCATCCTGAGTTCGATTAAGGCTCCCGGACCTCGACGATACCAGTGCCCATGAGGCCGCAGGTGTCGGGCTGTCCCGCAATGCCAGATGATAGCAGCGCCTTCCAGGTACGCCTGCTTGAAGCGCCTGGCCACTAACACTGGTGCCTGTCCAAGAAACCCAGGCGCCTCATAAAAAAACACCCCAAAGGTCGGACTGGTGTCCAACCTTTGGGGTGCAGTTCAATTTTGGGCCTTATATTATTTGCAGCAGGAGGCTATATGAGCCCAGCGGCATTGATCAGTTCGGCGCAATACCCGCGGTATCGATTACCTTTTTCCAGCGGGCCAGTTCTTGGGCCTGGAACTTCTCGAATTCCTCGGGAGTATTGCCGACGATCTCGAAGCCCACGCCCAACAGGTTGGGCTTGACTGATGGATCGTTGATGGCTTCGACCACGCCGTCACGCAACTTGTTGCGCACGTCGGCTGGCAGGCCTTTGGGCGCGGCCACCGCTTGCCAGGAATTCACGACCACATTCTTGACGCCAGCCTCTTCCATTGTGGGCACATCGGGCAACAAAGGCGAACGCTTTTCGCCCGTTACCGCCAGCGCTTTCATCTTGCCCCCGCGAATGTGGCCGATGACGGCATTCAGATTCTGGAACGAGTAGGCGACCTGCCCGCCCATCAGGTCGGCCTGGGCGGGCGCACCGCCTTTATATGGAACGTTTACGCCTTTGGTGCCGGTTTCCTGCCAGAACAGTTCGGCGGTCAGGTGATCCGACGAGCCGTTGCCCGAGGTTGCAAAGGTGACTTCATCGGGATGCTGCTTCATGTATTTGACGATATCTGCGACCGTGTCGCCGCCCTTGGCGGCTGGGCCCGCGACCAGCACGTTAGGCGCCTGGACCGCCACGGTGATCAGATCAAGATCTTTGGTGGGATCGTATTGCAGGGATTTTTGCAGGTGCGGGTTCACCACGAACACAGACAGCGACGAGACCAACAACGTGTATCCATCGGGCGCTGCGCGAGAAACCTGGGTGGCGCCAATGGCGCCTGTCGCGCCTGGCTTGTTTTCGATAGGGAAAGCTTGGCCGAACTTGGTAGCCAATTTTGCGCCGATGATCCGGCCGATGTTATCCGTGGAGCCACCCGGAGGGAACGGCACAACAATGGTTACCGGACGCGTGGGATAGTCGGCCGCCTGCGCGAATGTTGTGGCTGCCAACAAAGCCGCAGCTAATACATACTTAAACTTCATCTCCGTGTCTCCTCGATTGTTAACGTTAACATTTTCATCAATGATAACGTAAGGGTTGGCTGCGCCACTAAAATATTAGATCGTGGTTTACCCGTATACCAAAGGCGGCTACGTGCTTTCCCGCTCCATGATCGAAAAGCCAATATCGACAATACGCTTGCCCGGGTCACGGCCGTCGGCGCGCGCAATGATGAAATCAGCCGCCCGCGCGCCGATGGCATTGCCGTCGATACGCACGGTGGTCAGCGCAGGGTATAGGCTGGCCGCGAAATCGAGGTCGCCAAACCCGACAACCGCCAATTGCCGAGGAACTTGAAGTCCCCGCGCCTGCGCCTCGGTCAATACCCCCAGGGCCAGCATATCGGAGCTGCAGAACACGCTGTCGACGTCCGGAAAGTCGCGCAACAGCTTAGATAAACCGGACCGCCCGATGGCAAGCGTGGTAGGCGCAGGCAGGCTCAAGTGCCGCACCGGCCCTATTTCCAGCTCGGCCGCCCGTTGAATAAAGGCGTTGCTGCGCCGTGTCGCACGGACGTCCTGTGCGGAAAGCAATGCAGGACGCCGGAGCCCACGGCGGTGGAAAAATTCGCACACTTTTATGCCGACTTGCTCATGCGAAAAACCAACCAGCATATCAATGGGCGTATCGCTAAGGTCCCATGTTTCGACGACGGGAATGCCTGCGGCTCGCAATCGCTTGCAGCCCTGGTCGGAATGCAGGACACCCGTCAGCACGATGCCATCCGGACGCCGCCCTATCAATGCGTTCAACAGGGCGTCTTCCTGAAATTCGCCATCGTAGCCGCTTTGTCCGAGTATCAGCTGGTAGCCATGGGCAGTGAGCTTTTGCGTCAAGGCCTGTATCGTTTCGGAGAATACCGGCCCGGAAAGCGTCGGTATCAGCGCTGCAACCAGACGCGCGCTCTTTTTTGCATTCAGGCCTTTGGCCAGCAGGTTGGGCACATAGCCTGTCTGTTCCACCGCTTGCAAAACCCGGGTAAGCGTCGATGCGGACAACTGGTCCGGACTGTTCAGCGCTCGCGACACGGTGATCGCCGAGACGTTGGCGACCCGAGCTACATCGTGAACGGTCACGCTGTTCGAACTTCGATAAGGTGGCATCATCAAAAAGCCAATAATGGTTTAACAGGCATAATATCGATTGTACCGACCGGGGCGCATCTGCCCTTCCGGCCCGCGGCATCTTTACGTGGCACCATGACTCCCAGCAATTCGCCCTACAAAAGCAAGGGCGGCTTTCGCCGCCTGTTCCAGGCCTTGCGCTATTCGGCGCAGGGCTTCGGCGCCGCATTCAAGCACGAAGCGGCTTTTCGACAAGAGCTGTTGCTGATAGTGGTTCTCACGCCAGTCGCCGTCTGGATCAGCCGCAGCATGGGCGAAATGCTGCTGCTGGTCGGCACGATGCTGTTCGTCCTGATCATAGAGCTTCTGAATTCCGCGCTAGAAGCGCTGGCCGATAGCATCACCGTCGAACATCACCCCATGATAGGGCGTGCGAAAGACCTGGGCAGTGCAGCCGTCATGCTGTCGATCGCACTGTGCGTACTGGCCTGGCTGTACATTATCGCCGCTCATATTCAGGCGCCGGCCTGATACCGTAATACCTTTAAATCTTGCGACATACTCATGATCTTTACACAGAAACTCGAACACGCCTGGGCCACCTCCAATTCCATGCTCATGGTTGGACTCGACCCCGACCCGCAACGCTTTCCCGCCGAGTTGCAAGGGCGCCCGGACGCGATTTTCGAGTTCTGTCGTGCGATCGTCGATGTGACCGCGCAGTATGCATGCGGCGTAAAACCGCAGATCGCCTACTTTTCGGCGATGCGGGCCGAAGATCAGCTGGAAGCGCTGTGCGAATATATCCATGAACACCATCCCGGCCTTCCCATCGTGCTGGATGCCAAGCGCGGCGATATTGGATCCACTGCGGAACAATACGCCCGGGAAGCCTACGAGCGCTATCAGGCAGATGCGGTCACGGTAAGCCCCTACATGGGGTTCGACACGATACAGCCTTATCTGGCCTGGAATAGCAAAGGCGTCATCATCTTGTGCCGCACGTCGAATAAGGGCGGCTCCGATCTCCAGTTCATCGAGTCCAAAGACGATACACCTTTATACCTGCATGTCGCGGGGCTGGTAGCCGATCACTGGAATACCAATGGCCAGTGTGCCCTGGTCGTGGGCGCAACGTTTCCGGAAGAGATCGCCCGGGTGCGCGAACGCGTGGGCGACATGCCCTTGCTGGTGCCCGGCATAGGCGCACAGGGCGGCGATATCCCGTCCACCGTCAAGGCGGGCTGCGACAGCAAAGGAACTGGCATGATGATCAACTCGTCGCGCGCAATCTTGTATGCCAGCGGCGGCGATGACTGGCGCGAAGCCGCGGCCCTGGCCGCCCGTGCCACGCGGGATGCGATTAACGCAGCTCGATAAAGCTGATGGTGGTTTCCAGTGCAAAGGCAACCGATGCATTGCGTATCTGCCTGCGGTCTCCCTCGAACACCTTGGTCATGGCACGTGTGACAATGCCTTCGGAAGTGCGTCGCGCAAATCCGAAACACACCATTCCCACAGGCTTGCCCTGCGTACCGCCATCGGGCCCGGCGATGCCGGTCGTGGAAACAGCAAGATGTGCGTCCGCCGCTACAGTGAGCACACCCGAAGCCATCTCCATGGCGGTTTCCTCGCTAACTGCGCCGAAGCGTTCCAATGTATCGATGCTGACCTGAAGTTCCTCTGCCTTGGCCGCGTTGCTGTACGTGACATATCCGCGATCGAACCACTGGCTGGACCCCGGCGTGTCGGTCATCGCCGCAGCAAGCAAGCCGCCGGTGCATGATTCGGCGCAGGCGAACATCAAGCCATGATCGAGCAAAAGCTGCCCGAGAATCGGCGCGTAGGCCAGGGGTTCGTTATTGCTCATGGAAACACCTCAAGTCTGACGAGAATGGCGATTACCAGCAAGCTGTAGGCCGCTGCCACGATATCGTCCCACATAACGCCAAAGCCGTTCTTGAAATGGCGATCGAAAAAGTTGATGGGCGGCGGCTTGATGATATCGAAAAACCGGAACACGACAAAAGCCAGTGCTTGCGCCATCAGGGACTCGGGCGTAAGCCAGAGCACGAGCCAAAACGCCACGATCTCGTCCCACACCATGCCGCCGTCGTCCGACCTGCCCATTTCCTTGCCGACTCGGTGGCAACTCCAGCAGCCCAAGGCAAACGCGGCGGGCAGCAACATAGCAATATAAGCATCCGGCAGGCGCGAAACAGCCAACACCCAAAGCAGCCAAGCCAGCAAAGTGCCCCAGGTGCCCGGCGCCGGACGAATCAGGCCGCTGCCCAGTCCGAACGAGATCATGCGGGGAAATGACCGGAATACCCAAGCGGCACTGGGCTTGAAAGCGGATTCAGCGCGAGGATCAGTGTCGGTGGCCGGCATACAAAGGTCTAAAAGATTCCGTGAATGAAACGTCAGGAAAAATGATCGAAACCGGCGTGGTCCAGCATAATGATTGCCGAGTCCGGACCCATCACGCGCAAGCCGGGCTGGGCGACTATTGCGCCGACGCGAGTCACCAGTACCGATGCGTCATGCGCCAGGGCCTCGATGCGCGACCTGGCATCTGCGGCAGCGGTGAAACAAAGTTGATACACGTCGCCGCCCGACAATACGGCATCCTGAAGCAGTGCATCGTCCAGGCCGTGCAGCGCCTCCGCGATAGGCAGCGCATTGTAGACGAGCTCCGCGCCACAGTCACTAGCCATAAGGATATGGCCCAAATCCTGCGCCAGGCCGTCCGAAATATCGAGCGCGGCATGCGCCACGCCTGCCAGCTCCTGAGCAAGACGCCACGGCGGCGAAGGTCTTTCCAGCGCGAGGCGGGTAGCAGCAAACAAGGACGGATTCGGCGGCAGCCTGCCCTGCAGGAGACGCAAGGCGATATCGGCGGCGCCCAGCGTGCCGGTCACCCATATGTCGTCGCCCACACGGGCGGCGCCTCGACGCAAGGCGTGCTCGGGTCTGACCTGGCCCATGACGGTTACGCTGATGACAATGCCGCCGGAACTGCGTGTCGTGTCGCCGCCGATGAGCGGACAGCCGGACGCCTCCGCAAGCGCATAGAAGCCATCGGCAAAGCCTTGCAACCAGTCGTCGTCGATCTGAGGCAGAGACAGGCTCAGCAGGCAGGCCAGAGGTTGAGCACCCATGGCGGCCAGATCGGACAGATTGACCGCCAGCGACTTATGGCCCAGTGCCGCCGGATCCACGTCGCTAAAAAAATGCCGACCTTCTATCAGAAGATCGGTACTGGTTGCCAGGTGATGACCCGGAGCAACCGGAAACATGGCGCAGTCGTCGCCTACCCCAAGAAAGCCCGTCGGCGCGGGCCGTGTAAAGTAACGTGCGATCAAGCCGAACTCGGAATTCAACACGTATCCGGGATATCTGGCGACGCCGGCTAGCGGCGCGGGGCCGCCTGAACCTCGACGGGGCGGACATCAGCCGCCATTTTGTCGAGCACGCCATTGACGAACTTGAACCCGTCTGTTCCGCCAAAAGACTTGGCCAACTCGACAGCTTCGTTGATCGCGACTTTATAGGGCACTTCAGTATGGTGAATGAGCTCGAAGCTGCCGATCAGCAAGATGCCATGCTCGATCGGTGACAGCTCGGAGAGCGGGCGGTCGATGTAAGGCATAAAGCTTTCACGCAATGACGGCGCTTCACGCAGAACGCCGTGCAGCAGCGTCTTGAACCATGTGGCGTCGGCTTCCTGGAATTCTTCGTCGTCGCGAATGTGCGCGTCGATGGCCCCGGCCTCCTGGAGGCCGGTATCGCCATGCAGCAACCAGGAATAAACACCCTGCAGCGCGAATTCGCGCGCGCGCCGGCGCGCGCTGCGACTGTTGGCTCGGGGGGAGGCGCCCGAAGGCGCACCCGGCGTATTATTTATCGTCAAAATCTTCGTCCTCGTCCCCGATATCGTCTTCGTCGTCCTCGTCTTCGTCGTCATCCAGATCGTCTTCGGATTCCGGCTCGAGCGCGGCGACCAGGTTTGCCATTTCAACCGCGCTGCGCGCGCAATCACGGCCTTTTTCAGCCGCCCGCGACTGCGCCTGTTCGTCGGTATCGGTGGTGAGCACGCCGTTAGCCACGGGAATCCCGGTTTCGAGCGCGACGCGGCTGATGGCCGAGGCGCTTTCATTGCTGACAATTTCGAAGTGGTAGGTATCGCCGCGAATGACCGCACCCAGGGCGATCAGCGCGTCGAATTCGAATGTTTCGGCCATTTGTGCCAAGGCGACGCCAAGTTCCAGGGCCCCGGGAACAGAGACCAGCATGACATCGCGTTCATCAACGCCCAATTCGGCCAGTTCGGCCAGGCAGGATTCAAGCTCGGCTTGCCCGACCGGCTCGTTGAAACGAGCCCGCACAATGCCTATATGCAGACCCTCTCCGTTCAGATCGGGAGACAAAGTATATGGGTTCATAGTCAGTAATTCCTGTTATTGGGTGGAAAGAGGTTCACTATCGTAACCCGTTATGGTCAGGGAAAACCCTGCCATACTGGGCATTTTTCGGGGACGCGCCAACAAGCGCGCCCGGCCTACGTTGAGGTCGCGCATGATTTGTGCGCCAATACCGTAAGTAAGCAGGCCATAGCGGCTTTCGCGATCGGCAGCCTGCCCTTCGTGGCCAGCCGGCTGGTTCCAGGATTCGAACTGGCTGAACAAGAGATCGGAAGAGCCCTGGCAGTTCAACATGATGAGAACTCCGGACGGGGCCGCTGCAATTGCCTTGAGCGCGTGCGATACGCTCCAGCTATGCGAGGTAGCGCCTTCGAACAGCACGTCGAGCATATTCGAGGGTTCATGCACGCGCACGAGCGTCTCGGCATCGGGCGTGATGCTGCCATGGACCAGCGCCAGATGAGGCGCGCCGGAGGACAGGTCGCGATAGGCCACGGCAAGGAATTCGCCCCATGGCGTCTGCATGCGCCGACTGGCCAGGCGCTCTATCATGGATTCGTGTTCGCTGCGGTACTGGATGAGGTCGGCAATGGTGCCTATCTTCAGGCCGTGCTCGCGAGCGAATAGCTTCAGGTCGGGCAGGCGCGCCATGGTGCCGTCAGGCTTGAGGATCTCGCAGATTACCGCGGCCGGAGTAAGCCCGGCCAAGGCCGTGAGGTCGCAACCGGCTTCGGTATGCCCGGCGCGCACCAGTACGCCGCCACGCACCGCCTGTACCGGAAAGATATGGCCGGGCTGCACGAGATCGGACGGCTTGGCGTCGCGCGCCACTGCCGTCTGGATAGTGCGCGAGCGATCGGCGGCCGAAATACCGGTATCTACGCCTTCGGCGGCCTCGATGGACATCGTGAAATTCGTGCCGAAGCGCGTGCCGTTGCGGCTGGCCATGAGCGGCAGGTCGAGCTGGCGGCAGCGTTCTTCGGTTAAGGTCAGGCACACCAGCCCGCGAGCATGAGTAACCATGAAATTGATGGCCTCGGGCGTGACAAATTCGGCCGCCATGACGAGATCGCCTTCATTTTCGCGGTCTTCTTCATCAACCAATATGACCAGCCGGCCGGCTCGCAATTCGGCAACGATGTCGGTAACGGGAGAGATATCGCTGGACTCTATGGCGTTCAGATCCAGGTCGGACGGCTTGCTCATGACATGTGCTCAGTAAAAAGTTGGGTCATTTTAACGCCTTCCAGGGTAAGGTCGCGCAAAGCCGGGTAATATCCCCTGAAACCATAACACGATTCAATCATGCGTGAAAAAAAGACAGCGCCGCAAGCCGCCAACGACGGCCGGCGCAGCATTCAATCCGTCGAAACCGGCTTCCCTTTGCTCGCGGCGCTGGTCGATTCCGGCGCGGCATTGACCTTGCGCGATCTGGCCGCCCGGGCCGGCATGACGTCGGCAAAAGCGCATCCCTATCTGGTCAGCTTCACCCGTGTCGGCCTGGTACAGCAAGACCCGGCCACCGGTCAGTACGAACTGGGACCTTTCGCGCTGCAGATGGGGCTGGTCAGCCTGCAGCGCCTGGATCCTGTCCGGGTTGCACTGCCCCAGGTCAACCTGCTGGCTGGCGAAATCGGGCATACCCTTGCCATTGCCGTACTGGGTTCGCATGGTCCCACCATGATCCACATATCGGAAGCCAGCTACCCCGTGCATGTCAATATGCGCAAGGGTACCGTTATGTCTATGCTGCACACCGCAACAGGCCACGTCTTCGCGGCCTGGCTGCCTCCCAAGATTGCGCAGCACTATATTGAGCGCGAAGCCGGCGACACGTCGGTGGTTACGAGCATCAGCCCCTTGCGGCCCAGTCCCGAAGCGCTCAAGGCGCAGCTCTCGCAGATCAGGGCGACCGGTGTCGCGCAGGCCCTGGGCAACCCTTTGCCGGGCATCGACGCGCTGTCCGTCCCGGTATTCGATCATTCGGGCAACATCGTGCTGGCACTGACCAGTCTTGGGCCGGCCACGCTTTTCGATGCCAGCGCCCAGGGCGCCATCGCCACAGCCCTGAAGGAATGCGCGGCTGTCATCTCTGGAAAACTCGGGTATCGGCCTGACCGATAAACCGCTAAACTCCGCCCGTATATTACAAATTTATTACATGTTTAATTCTGGACGCACCGCCACGCGGCCTTTCTTCAACACCAATCAATAAAACCGACTGAACCCGGAGACAACCATGAAAGCATCAAGCCTGCTCTTGACGAGCACTTTCGTCGCCCTTCTCGGCGCATCCCAATTCGCTTACGCGCAAGACGCCTGCCCTAATCGCGGCGACCTGGACAATATGTTTTGCGACGCCAATAACGATCTGGTGGCAGACACCCCCACCGATCCCAGCCAGCTGAAAACGCCTTCGACCATCGTGTTCACCTACACGCCGGTGGAAGACCCTGCCGTGTACGCCGAAATATTCTCGCCGTTCACCAAGCACCTGGCCCAGTGCATCGACCGCAAGGTCGTGTTCTATCAAGTGCAGAGCAACTCCGCCGAAATCGAGGCCATGCGTTCAAGCCGGCTGCACGTGGGCGGCTTTTCCACTGGCCCAACCAACTTCGCCGTCAATCTGGCGGGCGCGGTACCCTTTGCCGTCAAGGGCGACGCCAGCGGCTTCCAGGGCTACAACCTGATTCTTATCGTCAAGAAAGACAGCCCCTACAAAACGCTTACCGACCTGAAAGGTAAAAAAGTCGCCCATACCTCGCCATCGTCCAACTCCGGAAACATGGCTCCCATAGCCCTCTTTCCCAAAGAAGGCCTGGTTCCCGGAAAAGACTACGAATTGCTGTATTCGGGCAAGCATGATCAATCCATCATGGGCGTGAATTCGGGCGACTACGATGCCGCAGCCGTAGCCTCCGACGTATTCCACCGCATGGCCGAACGCGGACAGGTCAAGGCAGAAGACTTCCGCATCCTGTACACCAGCGAAAAATTTCCCACCTCATCGTTCGCGTATGCCTACGATCTCGAACCG
Source organism: Pseudomonas sp. (assembly GCA_036675275.1). GTDB lineage: Bacteria > Pseudomonadota > Gammaproteobacteria > Burkholderiales > Burkholderiaceae_B > Pollutimonas. The sequence goes on from JAKFFG010000026.1 coordinate 120,821, forward strand.
AAATTCCGCGACAAGATGCTGAAATGCTTCTACGACTACCGCTTCCCAGCCGAAATGAAAGAAGCCTTTGACGGTGCCGACCGCTTCTACCCGGTCACTTACAAGAAAGACTGGGCCATCGTGCGCGACGTAGCCAAGGCGGGCGGCGAGAGCTTCACGCGTTCGGCATACGACAAAGCAAGCAAAAAGGCGAATTGAGTTTTATGGGTGCGTCTCTGCAAATCAAGAACCTGGTCAAGGAATACCGGGCAAACCAGCCTGTCCTGAAAGACATCAGCCTGGACCTTACCGGTGAGGGCCTCACGGCCATCATCGGGCCCTCCGGAACCGGCAAAAGCACGCTGCTGCGCTGCATAAACCGGCTCATCGAACCCACGCAAGGCACCATCCTGCTTGAAGATGGCGGCACGGTGGTGGACCTGGCCCGGGTTCGCGGCGCGCAGCTCAGGCATGCGCGGCGTCGTATCGGTATGGTATTCCAGGAGTACAACCTGGTTGAACGCCTTACCGTCATGGAAAACCTGCTGACAGGACGGCTGGGCTACACCTCGGCGTTCAACGCATGGAGGCGCCACTTCGAGGCCGACGATATCCAGTACGCTTTCACCTTGCTGGAAACCGTCGGCCTGGCCGGATTTGCAGATCAACGCGCCGATGCGCTCTCGGGCGGACAACGCCAGCGGGTGGGCATCGCCCGCGCTCTAATGCAACGCCCGCAACTATTGCTCGCCGATGAACCCACCTCGTCGCTCGATCCCAAAACATCGGTCGAGATCATGGAACTGCTTACCGACCAGGGCCGCGCATTCAACATCCCGGTCATCGTCAACATCCACGACGTCGAACTGGCCAAGCGATACGCCACACGCATCATCGGCATGTCGGGCGGCAACGTGGTTTATGACGGCCAGGCTTCCGGCCTGGGCGCCGACGTACTGAAGCAAATTTACGGAGGCGAGTCGTGGCTCAGCTGAACCCTCCGTCGGCAACGCGGTCCAGCAAGCCTTTCGCCCTGTCTCCGCGAGCCAAGCTCGGCCTCATCCTGGTCGTCGTCTATGCGCTCTTCGCGTCCACCCAGTTGGGCTTCTCGTGGGGCCGCTTCGAAGAAGGCCTGGGCCATGGCGCCAAGTTTCTTGCCAGAATGTTCCCACCCAATATCGAACGCGGCGCCATGCTGTGGAAGGGCATAGCCGAAAGCCTGGAAATCGCCGTCCTGGCCACGACGCTGGGCATCGTTATCGCGTTGCCGCTAAGCCTTCTTGGCGCGCGCAATTTAATGCCGGCGTGGGCCAGCTGGCCTGCACGCGCCTTCATTTCCCTTTGCCGGGCCCTGCACCCGGTCATTGTCGCCATCATCTTCGTCAAGGCTGTCGGCTTTGGCGCCCTGGCCGGGGTGCTGGCGCTTACCGTGGCATCCATCGGCTTCATCGGAAAACTGTTCACCGAATCCATCGAAGAAATATCCTTGAAGCAAGTCGAGGCGGTACGTGCCACCGGCGCATCGTTTACCAATGTCATCATCTTCTCAGTAATGCCCCAGGTCTTTGCGCGATTCGTAGGGTTCTCAACCTATCAGCTTGACTCCAATCTGCGCAACTCGACCATGGTGGGCATAGTGGGCGCCGGCGGTATCGGCGGAACGCTTTTTTCCGCCTTTCAACGCTTCGACTACGATTTCGTCTGCACCATACTCATCTCCATCATTGCAATCATCATGGTCGGAGAGGTTCTGGCGGGCGTCGTGCGTTCCATCCTGCTTGATAATGTCTCGCCCACAGAACTTCTGCGCGGCAAGGCGCACCGTCCCCGCCAGGCAAGGCCTATGGAGGATGACGCATGACCAATTCCCATACTCTGCCTAACCAGGACACCCGAAGCTGGGTACGCTATACGCCCGGCCAGCGGCTTCTGCGCTTCGTGCTGTACCTGCTCTTTGTGCTGGCCATCGTTCAGTCGATGCGGACCATCGACGTCATTCCGGAATTCCTGTACGACGCGCCGACCCAGATGGCCGATTTGATCAACCGGATGTGGCCGGTCTCATGGCAAAGCTTCCAGGGCTCGATCCAGAAGGCCCTCATCGAAACACTGCATATGGCCACGCTCGGAACCATTCTTGCAGTAATCATGGCGGTGCCCATTGGTTTGCTGGCAGCCGGCAAACTAACCCGGAACAAGGCGGTCAACTTTCTGGCGCGCCTTATCCTCGTATCGAGCCGGTCCATCAACTCGCTCGTATGGGCGTTGCTGTTCATCGCCATCTTCGGCCCTGGGCCACTGGCTGGAACAATCGCAATTGCTTTCCGATCCATCGGTTTTATCGGCAAGCTGCTTGGCGAGGCGATAGACGACGCGCAGCCTGGTCCCATCGAGGCGCTCACTGCCACAGGCGCCAGCACCGGTTCTATTATCGGCTATGGCTATTGGCCTCAAATTCGCCCGGCATTCTGGTCCATAGTTCTATTGCGATGGGACATCAATGTGCGCGAATCGGCCGTATTGGGCCTGGTTGGCGCGGGGGGCATAGGCATGGCATTGAATAGCGCCATGGACCTGTTCCAATGGGACAAGGTGGCGCTGATTCTTCTTCTGATCTTCGGCATAGTCATCATCGCTGAAATCATTATCACCCGCGCACGCAAGTTCTTGCTGTAGGGCCGGATCGGTACTTGCGGTTTACCAAGCTCTGACGCCGCGTGCGCCAGTGCTTGGCATAGATCAGCGATCAGTTCGCGTATAACGCGGTAAGATGCGCCCATGATCAGCCTGGGGACATCATGCTTGAACGCGAACTCAAATTTTATGTGCCCGCCGACAAACGCACTGTGCTGGAAAAGCGGCTGCGCAAAGACGGCGCGGCAGACCTTCCCCTGCATGCCTGTTATTTCGACACCGAGAAGCACGAGCTCGCCAAGCGCAAGGTTGCACTGCGTTTGCGCCAGGAAGGCGAGCTATGGGTGCAAACCATCAAAACGCCCGGTTCCGACGAACTGTCGCGTATTGAAATCAATCATCCCCGGCCCGATCCAACGCTGGACCTGAATCTCTACCAGGGCTCCTTCATTGAAGAGATTCTTGCAGGACTGGAGTTCCCGCTGGAGCTGCGCTACGAAACCCAGGTGCATCGGCTGGCGCTGAAGGTAAACTGCGACGGCAGCGAGGTCGAATTCGCCTATGATCAAGGTATCATCAAGTCGGGCGGGCTGAAACTGCCTGTGTGTGAACTGGAACTCGAACTGGTCACGGGCGAAACATCCGGCCTGTTCAAACTGGCCGGCCAGTGCCTTGAAAAATACGGGCTCATCCTGGACTTGCGCAGCAAGGCTGAACGCGGCGACGCGCTGGCGCGCGTCGCGTCAGACAGCAAAGAATGCAACGCCAACGATACCAACGCTTCGGATGCTCCCGCACAAGCCGCGATCCTGGCGCCGCTGTACAAGCCCCGCCGTGCCGGCCATGTGCTGCTGACTTCCGACCTGAGCATGCGGCAAGCGTACCAGCGCTGCGCAACCGATTGCATGAACCAGATAGTCAGGAACACGACTTTCCTGGCCACAGCTGCAAGCCTGCACGCCCCGGCAAGCACCTGCGTCGAATACGTGCATCAAATCAGGGTGGGCATACGCCGCATCCGGTCATGCTGGAAATTCTTCGGCAAATGGGTAGAGCTGGACGAAGCCAGCCTGGAGGTCGCACTGCGCGACTACTTTTCACAGCTGGGCAAGGCGCGGGATGGCGACGTGATCCGCGAGACCATCACGCCGCGCCTGATAGGCGCGGGCATGCCCGAATTGTCCCTTCCCGCCCCCGACGATAGCGACAGCATGCCGGCGCTTGCGGCCAGCCCACAAGTACAGGCGACATTGCTCACGCTGCTCCAGCACCTTACGGATGCAGAAAGTGCCCAGCAAACACAAAAACAACCCGAAGCAAAGCTGAAAAAGGCATTGACCAAACGCTTGAACAAGCGGCTCGATGCGGTATGCGAACAAGGCGCGCGCTTTTCGGAGCTCTCAATAGAAGAACAACACCGCCTGCGTAAACGGGTAAAGGCCTTGCGCTACAGCATGGAATTCTCGGCCAGCCTGCTGTCGGGGAAACGGCTGGCGCGGCTGCGCGAAGCGCTGACAACTGCCCAGCACACACTGGGCGACCTCAACGACTTGTATATCGCCGACGACTTCTACCGGCCGCTCAGCGGCACGCAACCTCAGGCCTACTTCGCATCAGGATGGTTGCGTGCAATGCAGGAGCAGAAAAAAGCCCAGGCGCAAGCCGATTTCGTGCGCATGGCGAAAGCCGGCCACTTCAAGAAGGCCTGAAGCGGCACCGTCCCGTACTAATCGCCTATCAGGGCGGCTGCAAACTCACGTGCCACAAAAGGCTGCAGGTCGTTCAAGGACTCTCCCACACCTATCCAGTAGACGGGCACGGGCCGGACTCCCTGACTGCCCGCGGCAACCGCAGCCAGCGTGCCGCCCTTGGCAGTGCCGTCCAGTTTGGTCACCACCAGTCCAGTAAGGTTGATGGCCGCGTCGAAGGCGCGTATTTGCGCGATGGCGTTTTGGCCGGTATTGCCGTCGATGACCAGCAACACCTCATGAGGCGCGGCGCCATCGGCCTTGCCGATGACGCGCTTGATCTTCTTGAGCTCTTCCATCAGGTGCAGCTGCGTGGGCAGCCGGCCGGCGGTGTCCACCATTACCACACCGGCTTCGCGCGCGCGGCCCGCATTGACCGCATCGAAAGCCACGGCGGCGGGATCGCCGCCATCCTGCGCGATGACCGTCACATTATTGCGCGCGCCCCATTCCATGAGTTGCTCGCGCGCCGCGGCACGGAAGGTATCGCCGGCAGCGAGCAGCACCTTGGCGCCCTGTGCCTGGAAGGCATACGCCAGCTTGCCTATGGAGGTGGTCTTTCCCGCCCCGTTCACGCCGGCGATCATAATGACTAAAGGCGATGCCTTGCCCAAAGGAAACGGTTTTTCCAGAGGCGCCAGGTGATCGGCCAATATATCGCGTAAAGCCGCCTTGACCTGGCCGCCTTCGGTGAGCCGCTCTTTGCGTACTCGCGCGCGCAACGCCGTCAAGAGCTTCTCGGTGGCCTCGACACCCGCATCAGCCATGATGAGCGCGGTTTCAAGATCTTCGAAAAGCGATTCATCGACCTTTACGCCAACAAACAGCCCGCCTATATTCTGCCCGGTACGCGACAAGCCCTTCTTCAATCGGGTCAGCCACGAAGTCTTTTCCGTCTCGAGCGGCGTGGGAATTAGCGGGTCGGACTCACCTGCTTGGACCGGGCGCAGCGATTCGGCGTCTGCCGTCGTGCCGGCTTGCAGGATATCGGCGGCGGGAGTTATCGCCGGCTGTATCAGGCTTTCCGGCAATGGTGATTGTTGCGAAGGCTGCAGCGGCCTATCGGGCAAAGCCGGTGGTTGCAAAGGCTGCACCGGGCTATCTGGCAAGGCTGCTGGCTGCGACGGCTGGACCGGGTTATCTGGCAACGGTGGTGGCTGCAACGGCTGTACCGTGCTATCTGGCAATTGCGGTTGTTGCAAAGGCTGTGCCAGCTCTTCCGGCTGCGATTGCGCAGGCTCCAGCAGATCATCCGGAACCGGGAGCGGCTCTGGCTCGCGCTGGTCGGATGAAGAATCTTCGGCGGGTGCAACCGAATCCTGCTGGTCAGTTTCGGCAGGCGAAGGTTTCTTTCTTTTAAAAAAACTGAACATACGTTTTACACTACCCGAATATATTTGAATAACGCCACTGAACGGTCCCAGACTGCGCATGAAGAAGCATGTAGTACGTATTGTAGGCGGTGATTACCGCCGAACCCCCATACCCGTCGTCGACGCGGCCGGCCTGCGCCCAACTCCAGACCGCGTGCGCGTAACGGTTTTCAATTGGCTTCACCATTTCTGGGGCGGCGACTTCTCCGGCAAACGGGTACTGGACCTGTTTGCCGGGACGGGCGCGCTGGGTTTCGAAGCGGCCTCCCGCGGCGTGGCGCATGTACAAATGGTCGAAAACAACCCTGTCGCGGTGGCTGCGCTTCGTGCACTGCGCAGCCGGCTGAAGGCCGAATCGGTACGCATCCACGCCGGAAATGCGGTGACCGTGCTGGACCGCCTGAACGATACACCGTTCGACCTGGTCATGCTTGATCCTCCATTCGACTGTGGCTGGCTGGAGCGCCTGTGGGACAAGCTGCCGTCGGTTCTCACACCGGATGGCCTGTTGTATATTGAATCCGAAGCGGCAGTCAGCCCTCCGGCAGAATTCGACGTTCTGCGCCAGTCGCGTGCCGGCCAGGTCCATTTTCACCTGCTTCGATTTGCTGCATTGCAAAAAACAGTCAATAATCCTGAAATCAAAATAAAACCCGAACCCGGCACCGGTCAAGAACGCGCGCCGTCTCCCCTCTCATTTAACAATTCGGAATCTGCATGATTACTGCCGTCTATCCCGGAACGTTCGACCCCCTTACCCGCGGTCACGAAGACCTGGTTCGGCGGGCTGCCGGCCTCTTCGACCACGTCGTGGTCGGCATCGCCCACAGCCATGCCAAAAAACCGTACTTTTCCATAGAAGAACGTGTGGAGATCGCGCACGAAGTTCTGGGCCACTATCCGAATGTCGAAGTCAAGAGCTTTGACGGCCTGCTCAAGGACTTCGTACGCGAACAGGATGGCCGCGTTATTGTGCGCGGATTGCGTGCCGTTTCCGACTTCGAATACGAGTTCCAAATGGCGGGCATGAATCGCCATTTGCTTCCCGAAGTCGAAACTTTGTTCATGACTCCGTCTGACCAGTATCAATTCATCTCTGGCACCATCGTGCGGGAAATTGCCATGTTCGGCGGAGATGTAAGCAAGTTTGTTTTCCCGTCGGTAGAGCGGTGGCTGCACAGCAAAGCCAAGGCCCGGCGCGAACAACAGGAACAATCCCGGCAGGGGTAATACGGCACAGGTCATCGTTGCGCATTACACTAGGATATTGACCGGTCCCGCCGCCGTATAGCGGTCCGGCCGTATCCGACAGTTTTTGCAGGAAAACATAATGGCGCTGCGTATTACCGAAGAGTGCATCAATTGCGATGTCTGTGAACCGCAATGCCCCAACAATGCCATCTCGATGGGGCTGGAAATTTACGAAATAGAACCCTCGCATTGCACCGAATGCGTAGGGCACTTCGACGAGCCTCAATGCCAGGTGGTTTGCCCGGTCGAATGCATTGTGTTCGATCTGGATCATCCTGAAGACCAGACCATGCTGCTCGAAAAATATCATCGCCTGACCGCCACGGCTTGAGATCGCCGGCGCGCATCAGCGCGCGCGACATATCGGCCGCCTTCGGGTCAGCGTTGAGCTATGGTTCTTATGCTTGCGGCCACAAGACCGGTCCCGCATCGGGATGCACTTTAACCAGACGACAAGGGCGACCAAGATACTTGGACACCCATGTGGCAACCAGCTCGCCTTCATCCACCACGTCTACATGCTGGCCGGCCACGACGGCCTGGCGGCGCACGCTGTCATCGTCTTCGATAACGTCCAGCGGGATATCCAGGCGCAGCATTCCCTCGGCTCGCATGACCAGGCAGCCCATGCTGAGATCCACCTGGATCCCCGACAATCTAGGACACTGCTCGCGACTCAGCCAATGATCGGATTCATCGACGACGAGCCACTTTTTGTCGTACTCGGCGGCATCGGGCCTGGCCGTACCGCCACAGGACGCAATCGGGAAGTAAAGAGTAGAGATCATTGGCCCAGAAGTCCTTTCAACGCGTCGCCTATGCTTTTCACGGGATCCATCGGCTTCTTCGCAGGCGGTGGAGTAGGGGAATTGGGAAACAGCGGCTGGTCAAGGTTGCCCGCATTATTCGACAATAGATCCAACAGGCCGTCCTGCACGGCATCCTTGATCGCCTTGTTGCTGATTTCCTTCCATTGCACCTTATAGCCGAGGTCGTTGAAAGGCCCTGAAATACGGATTGGAATCGCGACGTTCCTGAGGTCGGCGAGCTCTTTTCCGTCCTGCCCTGTCAATGTATTGGCAACGCGGACATTGATCATCAGATCGAGCTGATTGTTGACGATATCCAGCGAGGCCGGCGTACCCTGCGAGACGCGCAACAAAGGGGCAATCAGGCTTAGATTCTTCACAGTACCTTGGCCATGATTGAATTCGACATCTGTGCTGAACGAGGTAAAGTCCGTCCTGCGTCCCGTATCAAACTCGGTCGCGACCTCTGGCAGCTGGCCGCTGAACATATTGCGCACGACAGCTCTTACTTCGCGCAAGGTCTGGCCCACATCGATGCCGCGGATAGCCCCATCGCGCAGACGCACCTGGACCGTGCCCATCAAGCCGGCCTTCAGGGCCGGCACGGTGGAGCCTTCGGCATTGACCTTGACCTTTACCGTTCCCAGTCCGGATAGACGGTTTTCTTGGGCCCATCCTTGCAGCAAGGGCCCAATAGCAACGTTATTAAGCGACATGTCCGCCTGCAGCGCATTATTGGAAGTGGCCGTGATCTTGCCATCCAGCTTGCCTTCGTACAGATCGGCCTTCAGGCCGGTAATCAGTAGCTTGCCATCAACCGCCCGCAATGCAGCGACAAACTGCTTGGCCTCGAGCTCCCTGACCTTGACTTCGTCAATTGCAATGTTGCCGATGATATCGACAGAATCAAGAAAGCCCAGGTCCAGCGTGGTGACGGGCTTGGGCTTGCCCGGATCCGCAGGCGGTTTGGGGGCCGGTTCAGCTGGTTTGCCGCCGTCGCCGACCGCAGCCGGAGCGGCCGCCTGCGCGCCCACCGGAGGAAATATGGTGTTGAAGTCCAGCCTGTCTGCGGCCAGGTCGAAAGCCACTTTGGGGTCGCTCAACTGCGTTGCCTTGACGCGGAAGTCCAGCTTGCTGCTGCTGACCACGGCATTGATTTCGCTAACCAGCTCGTCCTTTACCAGATCTGCCTGCATGCTTCCAATGAAGGGAATTTCGAAGCTGCCGCCGGGCAAGGCTTCCGCTTCGATACGGACGTCGCCTTTCATTGCAGACAATGCGCCCTTGTCTTCGAACCTGTCCCAGTGCGCGGGCGAAGTCATCTTCAACTGAACAAAGCGATCGCCCTGCTTCAGTCCGCCGTCGATCTTGAGTTCGCGCAAAGTAAGCCTGCGGGCGTCGCCGCCTATACCGCTCAAGCCCAGGGCTACGGCCAGCGTTTTGTTGTCGCCCCTTAGCTTGACAGTTCCGGACACCGGCTCGCCCTTGGCCGTCTCAGGCGAAATCGAGAGGCTGGGCGCGTCGAAAGCGATATCGAAGCTTTCATCGGGAAGATTTCCCTTGGCCCGATACGCCAGCTTCTCGACCTGAAGTTCTGCCTGGCTGCGGTCGATCTTCAACTGGGGCACGATGAGACTGGTTTCCAGATTCTTTATCGGCGTATCACCCCCGAGCTCGCCCTGAACAAGGAACTCGACGTTACTGGCGCTGAACATCTCGGAATAGGCGCTGTAGGCCAGGTTGCCGCGCAAGGAAGCCGACTTGGCTTGGAGCGCACCCAGGCTGCCGTTGACCAGCACATTGATTTTCTGGGCCGAGTACGTTTGCTGATCAGGATTGAACTTGACCACGGCCTGCCCTTCGATATTGGCATCGGCAACCGGAAAATCACCGATGAGTTTCCCCGTAAGCGCAACATCAAAGGCCTGATCAAAGGTCATTCGTCCGGTATTGATATTGAGCTGCGTCACACGCGCAACCGATCCAGTCACTCTATCGAAGAGGTGAATTTCGCCATTCTTGAGGTCGAGCCCTGCTATATCGATCTGGAAGTCGGTGCCCGCGGCGCTACGGTCGCCCAGCACCGCCGGCATCTGCCTTGCGGGCGCGGCCGTGGCAGGCGGCTGTACCAACTGTACGTCCGTGGCCTGTGCTTCCTGCTCGTCCTGCAAGGCGGCCGAACCGGCCGCCTCGGGTGCGAGGGTAGCCGGCATCAGCGGACGGCGCTCGATCAGATCACGGAAGTTGTATTCGCCCTCTTCATCGCGGATCAGCCAGGCCTTGAAGCCGGTTACCGCAACGTGATCGACCACAAGGCGATCAAACATCAACGGCCAGATGGCGACGGCGAATCGCGCGCTGTCGAGGGAGGCGAAGGTATCGGTGCTATCGCGGTCCGACAGAGATACGCCCTGCACCGACAAGCCTATGCGCGGAAACAGCGACAACTCGATATCGCCCTTGATGGACAAGGTGCGCTGATAGCGGTTATAGACGATTTCCTCTAGCTTGTTCTTGTAGGCATTCGGGTCGAACGTCAGCAGAAAGATCGCAATGCCAACCACTGCGACCAGCAATACCACGACGATACCGACAAGTATCCTCTTGAACCAAAATTTCATTTACGGCCTCTAAAACCACGGGTAAGCCCCCGGCACGATACATGGTAAATACCTAGAATGCTACCCGAAGTCATTCGACTACTAATTACCGTTGGTTATATAAAAATCTGACAATGTTCTATCGCGTGCCTGAATAGGTGGGTACGATAGTTGGTTTGCAGCTCCTCCACGAACCTGACAAGAGAGAACATGAAATTCGAGACACTTGCCATCCATGCCGGATACCAGCCTGATCCCAATACCAAATCGGTAGCCGTTCCAATTTACCAGACCACTTCGTATGCCTTCGACAGCACCCAGCACGGGGCCGATTTGTTCGACCTGAAAGTCGCTGGCAATATCTATACCCGCATCATGAATCCGACGAACGCGGTCCTCGAGGAACGCGTCGCGGCGCTGGAGGGAGGCGTGGCGGCATTGGCAGTCGCATCGGGGATGGCGGCAATTACCTATGCTATACAGACTATCGCACAAGCCGGAGACAACATTGTATCGGTAAGTAAGCTGTATGGCGGCACCTATAACCTGTTTGCCCACACCTTTCCACGTCAGGGCATAACCGTAAAATTCGCTCCCCATGACGACGTCGCCGCGCTCGAAGCCCTGATCGACGAAAACACCAAGGCGGTCTTCTGCGAAACCATCGGTAATCCGGCCGGCAATATTGTCGATATCCAGGCCTTTGCCGACGCCGCCCACCGCCACGGCGTGCCCCTTATTGTCGACAACACAGTCGCATCGCCCGCACTGTGCCGGCCTTTCGAACATGGCGCCGACATCATCGTGCACGCTCTCACCAAATACATGGGCGGCCATGGCACGACCATCGCCGGCGCTGTCGTGGATTCGGGCAAATTTCCGTGGGCAGAGAACAAGAAACGCTTCCCCATGCTCAACGAACCGGACCCGTCCTACCATGGCGTGGTCTATACCGAAGCCTTCGGTCCCGCGGCGTTCATCGGGCGCTGCCGTGTAGTGCCGCTACGCAATACCGGCGCGGCGCTTTCGCCCTTCAATGCCTTCCTCATCTTGCAAGGCATCGAAACGCTGTCGCTGCGCATGGAGCGTCATACTGAAAACGCGATCAAGGTAGCGCAGTTTCTACAGCAACACGACCAGGTCTCGTGGGTGCAGTATGCCGGCTTGAGCGATCATCCCGAACATGCCCTGGCTCAGAAATACCTGGGCGGCAAACCGGCCAGCATCCTGTGCTTCGGCATCAAGGGCGGCACCGCAGCCGGGTCCCGCTTTATTGACGCGCTCAATCTGATACTCAGGCTGGTCAACATAGGCGATGCCAAGTCACTGGCCTGCCATCCGGCGTCGACTACGCACCGTCAATTGAACCCCGAAGAACTGGCCGCCGCCGGTGTGGGCGAAGACATGGTGCGCCTGTCGATTGGCCTTGAGCACATCGACGATATCCTGGCCGACCTGACTCAGGCGCTGGACGCCAGCAAGGGCTGACCAAAGGCCGGCTCCGCGGATTTGCCGCCAGGCAGAAACCTACAGCCGGCCCAGCATACCGGAAAGGGCGCCCAATACGGAACCATTGCCGCCTTGCCCCTGCGGCACGGTGCCGTCGGGCGTGGCCTGATCGACAAGGCTCGGCAGCATCACGCTGAGATTGCTCAATACCGAAGTCATGTCCAGACCGGATCGCTCAGACAGGCCCTGGACCATGTCGTCGCCCAGCACAGAATGCAACTGATCGGGAGAAATGGATTCATTGGGACCCGTACTTATCCACGACGCAATTACACCGCCCAGGCCTTCATTCTGGAATTTTTCGATGATGCCGGACAAGCCGCCCGGATATTTGCCTACCAGCTCGACCAGCGCCGGCAGCAGGGACGCCTGGGCGCGCGCTTGTGGGCTCTCTGCGCCCATCGAGGCCACAATAGAATCTAAAAGTCCCATATTCGTTTCTCCATCATCATGTCGGTTGGAGTCTATAGGATTTTCGCTCGACAGACTGTAAGCACGTGTCAAGAGTTCGGGTATAGTACCTTCGTCAAAAGCAAAACAACAATGGTGGAGACGCTTCATGCACATAGGAATCCCGCGGGAACGCCTGTCCGGCGAGGCGCGCGTTGCCGCAACGCCCGAAACCGTAAAAAAGTACCTGGCCAACAACCATACGGTGACGGTGGAACAAGGCGCCGGCGCTGCGGCCCACTACCCTGACGAAGCCTATGTCCAGGCCGGAGCGCAACTGGTGGACGCCGCCCAGGCCCTGGGCGCCGACATTGTGCTCAAAGTACGGGCCCCGGACGCACAAGAGCGCCAGCACATCAAACGCGGCGCCGTCCTGATCGGCATGCTCGATCCTTTCGATGCAGCCGGTATCGCCGCCTTGGCGGAAACAGGCGTGACTGCATTCGCGCTCGAAGCCGCGCCGCGCATCACGCGCGCGCAAAGCCTCGACGTGCTGTCCTCGCAAGCGAACCTGGCCGGCTACAAGGCAGTGCTGCTGGCGGCCAACCAATACGGCCGCCTGATACCCATGATGATGACGGCAGCCGGCACCCTCAAGGCCGGCCGCGTCGTGGTGCTGGGTGCAGGCGTCGCAGGCCTGCAGGCCATTGCCACCGCCAAGCGCCTGGGGGCCGTGGTTGAAGCATCCGATGTGCGCCCTGCCGCCAAAGAGCAAATCGAATCGCTGGGGGCCAAGTTCATTGATGTTCCGTTCGAAACCGATGAAGAGCGCGAAATCGCACAGGGCGTAGGCGGCTATGCCCGTCCCATGCCGGCCGCATGGATGGCGCGACAGGCCGCCCTGGTGGCCGAACGGTGCCGCCAGGCCGACATCGTGATCAGCACGGCGCTGATTCCAGGGCGTCCCGCCCCCGTGCTTATCAGCGCCGAAACCGTGCAAGGCATGAAGCCGGGCTCTGTCATCGTCGACCTGGCGGTGGAGCGCGGCGGCAACTGCCCTCTGTCGGAAAAGGACAAAGTCGTTGAAAAGCACGGCGTCACATTGATCGGCTACAGCAACCTGCCGGCCATGGTCGCTACCGACGCCTCGGCACTGTATGCGCGCAATGTACTGGACTTCATGAAGCTCATCGCCAACGCCGAGGGCCAGCTTGCCATACAACAAGACGACGAAATCATCACTGCCTGCCTCATGTGCGCGGACGGCAACGTACTAAGGAGCGCCTGATGGAAGCCGTTAGCCCCACCCTCATCAACTTCATCATCTTTGTACTCGCCATTTACGTAGGTTTTCATGTCGTCTGGAACGTCACGCCGGCCCTGCATACGCCGCTCATGGCGGTCACCAACGCCATTTCGGCCATCGTCATCGTGGGCGCCATGCTGGCGGCCGCACTGACCGAAAGCAGCCTGGCGCGCTACATGGGGGTTTTTGCCGTGGCACTGGCCGCGGTCAACGTCTTCGGGGGGTTCCTGGTGACGCGCCGCATGCTGGAAATGTTCAAGAAAAAAGACAAGAAACCAGCGGGAGACAAAGCATGATTTCGGTCAATCTGGTCACGATGTTTTACCTGATCGCGTCGGTATGCTTCATCCAGGCGCTCAAAGGTCTGTCGCACCCCACCACGTCGCGTCGCGGCAATGCGTTCGGCATGGTGGGCATGGCCATCGCTGTGCTGACCACGGCGGCACTCATTGTCAGCCTGACTGCCGAAGGGAAAACCGCCATGGGGCTGGGCTGGGTGCTGCTTGGCCTGTTGGTGGGCGGCACCGTCGGAACCGTCATGGCCCGACGGGTCGAAATGACCAAAATGCCTGAACTGGTTGCCTTCATGCACAGCATGATAGGTCTGGCCGCCGTCGCCATTGCGGTCGCCGTCGTGGCCGAGCCGCACGCTTTCAACATCGCGGCGCCCAGGGCGCCCATACCAGTGGGCAACCGCCTGGAACTGTTCATCGGCACCTTCGTCGGCGCCATTACCTTTTCCGGCTCCGTCATCGCCTTCGGCAAGCTCTCCGGCAAGTACAAGTTCCGTCTTTTCCAGGGTGCACCCGTCGTATTCCGTGGCCAGCATATGGTCAACCTCGTGCTGGCCCTGGCCATGCTGGGCTGCGGCCTGTGGTTCATGGCCACGCAGTTGTGGCTGCCGTTCATCATCATGACCGTGCTGGCATTTGTGCTGGGCGTGCTCATCATCATCCCGATAGGCGGCGCCGACATGCCGGTGGTGGTGTCCATGCTCAACAGCTACTCGGGCTGGGCGGCCGCCGGCATCGGCTTTTCGCTGAACAACCCCATGCTGATCATTGCCGGCTCACTGGTTGGATCATCCGGGGCCATCCTGTCCTACATCATGTGCAAGGCCATGAACAGGTCCTTCTTCAACGTGATCCTGGGCGGCTTTGGTGCGGCGCCCGGTTCGGCCGCAGGGGCGGACCAGGCCCAGCGCAATGTCAGGTCGGGCAGTCCAGACGATGCCGCCTTCCTCATGAGCAATGCCGAGTCGGTCACGATCGTTCCGGGCTACGGCCTTGCCGTGGCGCGCGCACAGCACGCCCTTAAAGAGCTGGCCGAAAAACTCACCGCCAACGGCGTAACTGTCAAATACGCCATTCACCCTGTTGCGGGGCGCATGCCAGGCCACATGAATGTGCTGCTGGCCGAAGCAGAAGTCCCTTATGACCAGGTCTTCGAGATGGACGACATCAACAGCGAGTTCGGGCAGACCGACGTCGTGCTGGTGCTGGGCGCCAACGATGTGGTCAACCCGGCCGCGAAAAACGATCCAGCCTCACCCATTGCCGGCATGCCCATACTCGAAGCCTACAAGGCGCGCACCGTCATCGTGAACAAGCGGTCCATGGCGGCGGGCTACGCCGGCCTGGACAACGAGTTGTTCTACATGGACAAGACCATGATGGTGTTCGGCGATGCCAAGAAGGTCATCGAAGATATGGTCAAGGCCGTCGAATAGCCCGAAGGCAGCGGAATCAAGTGCCAGTGCCGAACTTGATTCCCTGCGCCAAAGGCAGCTCGCGCGAATAATTGATCGTATTGGTAGCCCGGCGCATATACGCCTTCCAGGCATCCGAGCCCGACTCGCGCCCGCCGCCGGTTTCCTTTTCGCCGCCAAAGGCGCCGCCGATCTCGGCTCCCGACGTACCGATATTTACATTGGCTATACCGCAATCCGATCCCGCCGGCGACATGAACCATTCCGCTTCGCGCAGGTCGTTGGTGAATACTGCTGACGACAGGCCCTGGGGCACGTCGTTCTGCATTCGAACTGCATCTTCAAAATGCTCGTAACGCATGACATACAGAATGGGCGCAAAAGTCTCCTGGCAGACTAGCTCGGTTTGCGCCGGCATCTCGACCAGGGCAGGCGCCACATACCATCCATTGGGGTACTGTTCGGCCAGGCGGCGCTCTCCGCCCATTACCCTGCCACCTTGCTGACGCGCCTTTTCCAGGGCGGCTTGCATGTCCTCGTACGCAGCGCGATCGATAAGCGGACCGACAAGGGTATCGGCCGCTAGCGGGTTGCCTATACGCGCACTGTCGTAGGCCTGCTTTAGACGCGCCACAAGCTCATCGGCCACACTTTCATGAACAATCAGGCGACGGGTACTTGTGCAGCGCTGCCCAGCCGTGCCCACTGCCCCAAAAAGGATTCCGCGCAAGGCCATGTCGAGGTCGGCCGATGGCGCCACGATAATGGCATTGTTGCCACCCAGCTCCAGCAGGCACCGGCCGAACCGCGCAGCCACAATGGGAGCGAGGTCCCGGCCCATGCGGGTCGAGCCGGTAGCGGACACCAGCGCAGCCCGATGATGAGCAGCCAGCGCGCCCCCGATTTCCCTGCCGCCGACCAATACTTGGGACAAGTCCGCCGGCGCGGCGCCAAACTTTGCAAGGGCCCGCTCGAACAGCGCCTGACAGGCCATTGCCGTAAGCGGCGTCTTCTCGGACGGTTTCCACACCACGGCATTGCCGCATACGATGGCCAGGGCAGTATTCCAGGACCACACGGCAACGGGAAAATTGAACGCCGAAATGACACCCACCACGCCCAGGGGATGCCAGGTTTCCATCATGCGATGGCCTGCACGTTCCGAGGCAATAGTCAGGCCGTACAACTGGCGCGACAAGCCTACCGCGAAATCGCAAATATCGATCATTTCCTGGACTTCGCCTTCTCCTTCCGCCAGGATCTTGCCAGCTTCAATCGATACAAGCCGCCCTAGCGCCGCTTTGTTCGCACGGAGTTCATCGCCCAGAAGACGCAGCAGCTCGCCGCGACGAGGGGCGGGTACGGTACGCCAGGCCATGAAGGCCTGGTGAGCGGCTTCTATGGCCGAACAGGCGTCTTCTGGCGTGTGCTCTCGCACTTTCGCGATCTCTTCTCCGTCCACAGGCGAGCGCACCACAAGGCTGCCTGCTCGCAAACTGGCGGCGTCCAGGCCAAAAGATTTCAACAGTTCATCAATGTTCATTCCGGTCTCCTGAGCAATACACCCGCATCCGCATTGCGGCCAAGCGCAATACTATAATCGTCGAGCCGCCACAGCGCCCGAGCTGGCAGCATGCCGACATCAACGTTACCTACAGCGAGCCTTCATGACCAGCCCTTCGATTAATGTCTTCAATGCCGAACAAACTGCCGGGCTACTGGACTTTTCCGCACTGGTGGATGAACTGACGATCGCCGCCGCCGAGTATGCCAGCGGTGCCATCCACGCGCCGGAGCGCCAGGTCGTACCGTTTCCACAGGGCGGTGTCATGCTTTCCATGCCCGCCACCGCCCCGGACATCGGCATTCACAAGCTCGTCAACGTTGTGCCCGAGAATCGCCTGCGCAATCTACGCACTATAAATGGGATTGTCTCGGCCTACGATGGCCAGACCGGACGCGAGCTGTTCGTACTCGATGGGCCGACCGTAACGGCGCGGCGCACAGCGGCAGTATCCATGCTGGGCCTGCAGACCTTTCTGCCCCATGCTCCGCGACGCGTAGCGCTTATCGGTACAGGCACGCAGGCAAGCGGCCATATCATGGCGTTGGCGTCCATCTATCCCGGCCTGCGAGTCCTTGCGGTCGGTACAAGCCCGGAAAAAGCGCAAACCTTTGCCGACCTGCACCGCGACCTGCCCCTGGAGATCGAGGCCGCCACTGAAGTGGCCGACGACGCGGAGGCAATCATCACACTGACCACAAGTGCCAAGCCTGTTTACATGCGGCCGGCCAGGGCCGGGGTTCTTGTGATCGGCGTAGGCGCTTTCAAGCCCGAACTCGCGGAGATCGGCCCAACCACCCTGATGGGCAGCCAGATCTATGTCGACGATCGGGCCGGCGCCCGGCACGAGGCCGGCGACCTGATTCAGGCAAATGTGGACTGGACGGCGTTGCGGTCATTGGCCGACGCGCTGGCAGGCGGAGTTCGCCACGACGAACCCATCGTGTTCAAGACGGTAGGATGCGCAGCATGGGACTTGGCCGCCGCCCGCTGCGCATTGCGCGTAATTTAATCTTCACGAATACCGCTCATAATCGGGTAGACTACGCTCACCGAAGCACGCGGGCCCTTGCTGCTTATTTCCGAAACAGTTACCAAAAATGTCTACTGCTACTACTGGTATCCACGATGGCGAGGAAGACCCCTTCCTGGTTACTTCCCATTTAGAAATTCACTCGCTGCTGCGGTCCATAGCGACAAAAGGCGCTCTTCTGCGCATGCAGATCGAGGGCCGGGCGGTCGCCATCGTCACGACCATACTCGATGTTGATGCCGACGGCGGCGTTTTTATCGTCGACAACTCTGCCGAAGAAGACTTCAATCGGCGCGTCGTAAATGCCGACAACGTAATGTTTGAAACTGCCCTGGATAAAATCCGGATCGAGTTTTGCGTAGGCAAGATGGAGTCCTGCATGCAGGATGGCCGGCCCGCACTGCGGGCTTTTTTCCCGGAAAGCATCAATCGCATACAGCGCCGTGAATACTATCGCGTAGAAATCCCGGTAAGCAATCGGGCCACATGCATCATCCCTACACCCGAAAACAAGGAAACAAAGCAAGTCAGTCTTGAAATCAAAGACATCAGCGCCGGCGGGATTTCCGTACTGGACAACAACCGCGCGCTGGACAACACGCTGCACACCTTTTTCAGGGCGTGCAAACTTGATCTTCCCGAAGCCGGCACAGTCCTTACCGACTTGCAAGTCGTTCGGTCGCAGGACGAAACGCTGGTCAATGGAAAACCGTCGCGTTCGCTGGGGCTTGCATTCATCAACTTGTCCAACCCCATGAATTTCATTGTTCAGCAATACATAGGCAAACTCGAACGCAAGCTCAATGCGAAGCGGCGAGGGTTCGAGTAAGAAAGCCCAAGGACATGATACGCATCGACAATCTCAGCAAGCGCTATGGCAACCATCTTGTATTCCAGGGGCTGACTCATGTATTCCCGCCTGGATGTGTGGCGCTATGCGAAGAAGACAGCACCGGCAAATCCAGCTTGCTGGGCATCATTGCGGGCGTTATTGCGCCCGATGCGGGCGACGTCTGGATCGACGGGCATTCGTTGACCCACGCGCCGCTGCAAGCCAAAGCCCGCATGGCCTATGTGCCCGACAATTGTTTGGCATTTCCCTCCCAGACGGGGCGTGGATTACTAGAGCAAGCCGCCTTGGAAAAGAACACAACCCTCGATGATGCCGTGCTCGATCTGGCATACCGGCTGGGACTAGAACCGCATCTGGACAAACGTTTTGAACAGATGTCGACGGGTACGCGCCGCAAGGTTTTCCTTACAGCTGCGGCCCTGGGTGAACCGGCGGTTGTCATCGCTGACGGCCCCAGCAACGGGCTGGACGCGCGGGCTCGTGCCGTGCTTGCCGAACAGTTCAAGACCTGGTCCCGGGATCGCGTCGTGCTGTTCGCGAGTCACGATTCCGAACTGGTGCAGGCCTGCGGAGCAAATTCCATTAATGTTGCCGAACTGCGCTAAGCGCGGCGTTGCCACCGTCGCTCAGGACCAGGCGGGCAAAATCGCGTTCCTTGAACTGCTCTATGACAAAATCAACAAATACTCTCGTGCGGGCCGGGAGGAGCTTCTTCGCCGGATAGTATAAGGACACCGGACCGACGTCTGCCGACCAGCCGGGCAATATCCTTACCAAGGCGCCACTCTGCAGCCAGGGCACGGCGAATGGCATAGGCAGCAACGCCACGCCCAACCCCATCAAGGCCGCCTGGCAAATGGCCTCGGGGTCGTCGAAGATGATGCGTGGACGCAGGTCTACCGTGGCAACGTCGCCTGCCGCGTTGCGCAGCGAATATTGATTGATGCGGCCGGTGTGGCTCGCGCGTCGCACGATGCCGTCGAATGCGGAAAGATCAGACGGACTGCAAGGCTTCTGCTTGTCCGCCATATACGAGGCAGAGGCCACCGCCACAATGTGGATGCGACCGAGCTCGCGCGCCACCATGCCGGGCTTGAGATCCAGGCCTCCGCCAATGCCCGCATCGAAGCCTTCGCCGATCAGATCGACCTGACGATTCTCGAAACGCCAGTCGGGCACGATAGCCGGATAGCGCCGCAGAAATGCATCGAGCAATGGCACCATATAACCGCGTCCGAACGCCTGGCCCATGCTGACGCGTAAGGTGCCAGCCGGCTGCCTGTCTTGTTCGGAGACGTCGTTCACCGCGTCTGAAAGCGTAGCCAGCGCGGCACTGATCTGTTGCAAAAAAAGCTCGCCGCCTTCAGTGAGCGTCAGCTTGCGGGTGCTGCGCTGGAACAGCCGCACACCTAGCGAGGCTTCTAATTTCGCCACATTTTTACTGACCGCCGCCGGCGTGATCGCGAGCAGGCGCGCAGCCGCCGAGAAGCTGCCATTCTCGGCCGACTTGACGAAGCACTCCAGGTAACTAAGCGGTTGCATGACGTCATTTTCAACCAATAGTTGAAATTAATCCATCTGATTAACGACTACCGGACGTAAAGGAGATTCCGGATACTGACGGTACTGGACACGGCAGCTGTCCTCATCTGAACCTGAACATCAAGGAGCTTTTCATCATGGTCATCAACGCAAGCAGCCCAAATCCCCGCCCTCTTTCCGGGAAAGTCGCATTCGTCACCGGCGGTACACGTGGTATTGGCGCGGCCATCGTGCGGCGCCTGGCCAGTGACGGTGCGGCGGTCGCCTTCACCTATTCCGCCTCGCGCCCAGGCGCCGAGGCGATTGCCGCCGACATCGAAGCTGCGGGCGGGCGTGCTCTGGCGCTACAGGTCGACAGCAGCGATGCAGCGGCGCTCACTACCGCCATCGGGCAAGCAGCGACCACTTTCGGCCGCCTTGACGTGCTGGTCAACAATGCCGGCGTGGGACTAATGGGGGAACTGGACAGTCTCACGCTCGAAGATTTCGATCGCACATTCGCCGTAAACGTACGCGCTGTATTCGTCGGTGTACAGGCGGCAGCACGCCACATGGGCCAAGGCGGCCGGATCGTAACGATCGGCAGCACTAACTCGGAACGCGTGCCATGGGCGGGATTCGCAGCCTACGCCATGAGCAAGGCCGCCATTGTGGGCCTGACTCGCGCCCTTGCCCGCGATCTGGGCCCACGCGGCATTACCATCAATAATGTGCAGCCAGGCCCCACCGCCACGGACATGAACCCTCCAGACGGCCCCATGGCCGGCGCCATGCACGGTTTGATGGCCCTGGAACGTCATGCGCGGCCAGAGGAGATTGCCGGAATGGTGGCCTACCTGGTAGGCCCAGAAGCCGCCATGGTTACCGGTGCAAGCCTGCTGATCGATGGCGGATTCGCCGCGTAATCGCCGCCGCCTGAGTATTTTTTATTTCAGCCAGCGTGCTTGGGCCTCGCCAAGTACGCCACGCTTGTCGATCAGGTCCCAGGCGAACTGCATTACGCGTACATAATCGGCATCTTCAACGGGCACCATAAAACCCAGGTAATTTTTCGGCGTCAGTGGTTTGTCAATAAATAGCGCGGCAAGGCGAGGATCTGCTTTGCTATAGTGCAGCGCTTCATATGTCTCTGTAATCATGACATCGCCCTTGCCATCGGCGATCAGCCCTGGAATCTCGGCGTTTTTTTCATGAGTGCTGACTTTGGCCTGCTTCAGGTTTTCAAGAACAAATGCCTCGTTGGTGCCGCCCGGATTCTTGATGACATGCACCGAAGCTTGATTCAAATCGTCCACCGTCTTGTACTTGGACGCTTCGTCTTTGCGCACCAAGGCGACTTTGCCGAACGGGGCATAGCCTGGCAGCATTTCCACTTTGGCAATGCGTGCCGCGTTGCGAGTAATGCCGCCGACCGCCACGTCGAACTTGTCGGCTGAGATGTCCTTTAATAAATTCGGCCAGGAAGTTTGCACATACTCCACCTTTACGCCGAGTTGCTTGGCCATCGCCTCGATGAGGTCAATATCATGGCCTTCGTATTCGCCCTGGTCTGTCTTGATGGCAAATGGACGGTAATCCCCCGGCGTACCCACGCGAATCACCTTGCTCTCCATGATCTGGTCCAGACGGGGGCCGGCCTGTGCTGTAGCGGCCAGCGACAACGCAGCGGCCAAACCCATACAAATACGCAATATACGATTCATGAATCTACCTTTTTATGATCGCCGGATGCTGCGAAGCCTCACGGCGGTACGGTGAACGGGATTTCAGTCAGTACCAGGTCGCAACTGACCGTTCTGGATTGTAGGCTGCTTAGTCCGGTTCGGACCACTCGCAGGGCAATTCCCTATGCCTGTTCGGCTAAAACAGCAATGTCCATGATCCGGTCGCATTCGCACGCGGTGCACTGCGCGCCACCACTCCGAAAGGATCTGATCTAGCGCAAATCGCCACTGCGGCAACAGGTGCGAAGTTCAATCGCGACATAATTGTTACTCCCTCAATCTTGAGATTTGGCGCTAAAACCACTGTACGACCATGAAACAAGAGTATTCCGCGACAAGCAATCAGTGAAAGGTGGCTCGAAGGCGGAAGGCACTGGACATACCCGATCAAAGGAGCATAGCGATGAATGATCACAATTTAGTCGGCCAGCCCATGAAACGTACGCCGCCCGTGGTGTCCCCTGAGGCGTGGCAGGCAGCGCACAGAGAGATGCTGGTAAAGGAAAAGGCCATGACACGGGCCCGCGACGCGCTGGCAGCCGAACGTCGGCGGATGCCGTGGATGGCCGTCGACAAAGCGTACGAATTTGTGGGGCCCCAGGGCAAGGTCAACTTGTCCGATCTGTTCGAAGGTCGCCGACAGCTGATTGTCTATCGCGCTTTCTTCGAGCCCGGCGTACACGGGTGGCCCGAGCATGCGTGCATCGGTTGTTCGTTAGGCGCTGACCAAGTATCGAATCTCGCCCACCTGCACGCACGCGACACAACGCTGGTGTATGCCTCACGTGCGCCGCAGACCGACATCGAGCGTCTGAAGGCGAGAATGGGATGGCAGCACATTCCCTGGTACACGATCACGGATGGCTTCGATAAGGACTTCGGCGTGGACGAATGGCATGGCCACAACGCATTCATCCGCGATGGCCATAATACATTCCGTACGTACTTTATCAACGGTCGCGGCGACGAAGCGATGGGCACCCTCTGGAGCTACCTCGACATGACCGCGCTCGGGCGCCAGGAACTATGGGAAGACTCGCCGGAGGGTTACCCGCAGAGCCGGCCGTACAAATGGTGGAACTGGCACGACAGTTACCTGCCCGGCGCTCCAGTCGACCCGGCTTGGGATGCGGTTTCCGAAGCCGGAGAGGCCGCATTCCGAAATAAGGAAGAAGGTACCTGATCATGGCGACGAGAATAGTCCATGCCCATGCCATCAAGACGGCGAACATACCTTTTGAGGATGGAAATTCAGCTCGCGCAACAGCAAGCGGTTTGAGCCATTGGCTGAAATTGGCCGCTGCGCCAACCTTCGCGGTGATGGCCGCGCTCACGGGTCTGAGCGGCGATGATCCCATGAGCCAAGTCTGCTCCATGGGCACTGGTACGCTTCTAAATGGAATGCTTCCAATGTATATTTTGATGAGCGCATTCCACGCGCCACCCTGGTTGACGTTAATTATCGCCAGACGGGAACACAATAGATTGTCACGCCTGTCGAACAGCCGCGCCGAAACCCGACGGAAGCCTTATCCCGAATAGAGCGCGACGAAGGACCATCGGCCCCGACAGGCCTGGCGAAGTGCTTCGCAGAAACCGTGACAGGCAACCGATGACGGCTGAGTATGCGGAAATTTGGTGGGCGGTACAAGGTTCGAACTTGTGACTTCCACCGTGTGAAGGTGGCACTCTACCACTGAGTTAACCGCCCGAGGTAGGGCGCAATTGTACACTAAACTTCTGAAGCAGCAGCGCGCCAAAGACAAGGCCGGCCAGCCGCCTTATCCAGCCCCGCAAGATAGTCCTCGTGCTGCTGGATTTCTTCCGGATTCGCAAAAAGCACTTTCAATACCGACGCGTCGAATCTTTCGATTCGAACGCCATTGGAGTCCATTCCGCCATCGTCTTCAAAGTCCATCAACAAGGCGTCCTGGCCTCGCGTCATGGCGATCCAGACGTCGGCCAGCAGCTCGGAGTCGAGCAAGGCGCCATGCAGGGTGCGGTGCGCATTCGAGATACCGTAGCGCTCGCACAAGGCGTCCAGTGAATTGCGCTTGCCGGGATGAAGCTCACGCGCGTGCAGCAAGGAGTCGGTAACCTTGGTGCATAATGTGTCGAAGGCAGGCAGGCCGATACGAGTCAATTCAGCATTAAGAAACTTGGTATCGAACGCCGCGTTGTGGATGATGACTTCAGCATCCTTTACGTAATCCACCAGTTGCTGCGCCACGTCCTCGAACCGGGGGTGCCCGGACAGGAAGTCGGTGGTCAAGCCATGTATGGCCAGTGCCTCCGGGTCGCTGTCGCGGTCGGGGTTCAAATACAGGTGCAAATGACGGCCCGTCAGCGTGCGGTTCACCATTTCCACGCAGGCAAGTTCAACCACCCGGTGGCCCCTTGCCGGGTCCAGGCCAGTGGTTTCGGTATCCAACATAATCTGACGCATATAAATCCTGTTCTTTACAGCCAATAACACGGGGGCCACCCGGCAAGTGCCCGGTCAATCGATAACGAGAGGCAGTTCACCGCTTTCCTGCGCACCCTGCAGTTTCGTTTTACGCGCAATCAAGGTGTACGCCACCGGCACTACGAAGAGGGTCAGCAATGTGCCCAGGCTTAAGCCGCCCACCAGGACCCAGCCTATCTGTTGGCGCGATTCGGCCCCCGCGCCTGTCGCGTAAGCCAGCGGCAAAACGCCCAGCACCATTGCGCCGGTAGTCATAAGTATAGGCCGCAAGCGCAACACGCTGGCTTCGGTAACCGCCTCGAAGAGATCCGCCCCTTCAGCCCTGAGCTGAGTCGCGAATTCGACGATAAGTATGCCATGCTTGGTAATAAGCCCTACCAGGGTGATAAGGCCAATCTGGCTATAAATGGACAAAGTTCCGCCCGATAGCCATAAGGCGAGCAAGGCGCCCGTCATCGACAAGGGTACAGAGAACATGATGATCAGGGGATTGCGCCAGCTTTCGAACTGGGCCGCCAGCACCAGGTAAATGAATACCAGTGCCATGAGGAAGACCAGGTAGATGCTGCCCGACGAATCGCGGAACTCGCGCGACTGCCCGTCCAGATCGGTCTGCACGGTGCGCGGCAGCGTTTCACTCGCAACCCGGTCCATGTGCGCGAGCACCTCGCCCAGCGCATATCCCGGCGCAATCGATGCCTGCACCTTCACCGCTCGTAGTCGATTGAAGTGATTCAAGGACTGCGGTGAAACGCTTTCCACCACGTCCACGAAGTTCGACATCTGCACCATGCTGCCCGCATCGGTGCGCAGATAGATATCGGCAATGTCGGCGGGGTCGGCACGGTCTGATTTCTTTACCTGGACGATGACATCGTACTGTTCGCCGCTGTCCTGGAAGCGCGTCACCTGACGCCCTCCCAGCATGGACTCCAGTGTGCGGCCGACATCGCCCACGTCGATGCCGACATCGGCCAGCTTGTCGCGGTTGACGACCACCCTGAGCTCCGGCGTATTCAGCCGCAAGTCGGTATCGATATTCTGCAGGCCCGGGTAGTCGCGCAGTTTGTCGACGAAGCCGGCCACAAGCTTGGCCATCTCGGGATAGCTGGCCTGGCTCATGATGACAAAATCAACAGGCTTGGAAGTAGCCCGCTCGCCCAGCGAGGGCGGATTGGTCGGAAAGGCACGCACGCCCGGTAACGCGGCAAAGCTGGGCTGCAGGGCCGCAGCGATGCTCTGTTGCGAACGCGCCCGCTCGTCCCAGTGCTTGAGCCGCAAAATGGCTATGCCATCAATAACGGTGGGATAGCCAATGATAGTCTGATTGCCGCTGGCTTCGGGTATGTCGGCATAGAGACTTTCGATATTCATCACGCTTTGTTTGGTGTAGTCCATGGTGGACCCTTCCGGCGCACTGACCATCCCGTAGATAACCCCGCGGTCTTCAATGGGAGCAAGCTCGCTTTTGACCGTCTTGAACAATACAACGCTGCCCGCGGCCACGGCCAGCCCAAGCAGCAGCACGATGACCCGATGGCGCAATGCGCGCGCCAGGCCGTTGCGGTAACGCCCGGTAAGGGCTATCAGCAGGTTCTCGATAAAGGTATAGACGCGCCCATGGCCGGCTTCGTGGCGCAACATCGTTGCGCACATCATGGGCGTCAGTGTCAGCGCGATAAACCCTGACACCAGAACGGCGCCGGCCAGCGTCAGTGCAAACTCGATGAACAAGCGACCCGTACGGCCGGTAGCAAAGGCCAGTGGTGCATACACCGCAACCAGCGTGAGCGTCATTGCGACAACGGCGAAACCGATTTCTTTGGATCCCAGGAACGCCGCCTCCAGCCTCGTCTTGCCTTCTTCTATGTGCCGAAAGATGTTTTCGAGGACCACAATGGCGTCGTCCACGACCAGCCCGATGGCCAGCACCATGGCCAGCAGCGTCAACGTATTGATGGAGAAACCGAACAAATACATGATTCCGCAGGCGCCCACCAGGGACACGGGAATGGTGACGATGGGAATCAGGCTGGCGCGCAGGTTGCGCAGGAAAAAGAAAATGACCAGCACCACCAGGATAATGGCCTCAATCACCGTCATGTACACAGACTTGATGGATTCCTGGATGAACACGGAGCTGTCGTAAGCTATGGTCAGCGACATACCCGCCGGCAGGTTTTCATTGATCAACGCCACCTCATTGCGGGCTTCCCTGGACAAATCGAGCGGGTTGGCGGTGGACTGCTTGGTAATGCCTACGGTCAGGCTTTGCTCACCATTGAATCGCGCCAGCACGCGGTCTTCGGCCGGACCGATCTCGACATCGGCCACATCGCTGAGCCGCACCGGATACCCTCGGACATTGGCGACGACTACCCTTTTGAACTGGTCTGTTGTCTGCAGGTCGGTAGACGACACGACTGAGAATTCCCGGTCCCGGGACTCGATACGGCCCGCCGGAATCAGCACATTCTGCTGCAGCAACGCCGCTTCGACATCCTGCACGATCAAGCCATAGGCACCGAGCTTGGCCCGGTCCACATACACCCGCATGGACGGCAGGCGTTCTCCGTACACCCGCACTTCCGCCGCTCCGGGCAGCACGGACAAACGTGTCTTGACGAAACGATTGATGTAGTCGGACGCCTGCAAGGCCGAATAATTTCCGGAGTTCACCCCTATATAGATAATGGGGCTGGAGTCGGCCTCGACCTTGCTGATAATGGGTTCGTCGATTTCGTCCGGCAGGAAGCGCCGGGCCCGCGACACCTTGTCGCGCACTTCGGCCGCCGCCGCATCCGGATCACGCGCAAGATTGAACTTGATATTGATGAGGCTGCGTTCGGACCGGCTGCGCGAGGTCATTACATTGACCCCTTCGATACCAGCCAGCTGATCTTCCAGCGGCTTCGTGACCTGCGATTCGACGACTTCGGGCGAAGCGCCTTTGTAGCCGGTTATCACCGACACGACGGGCTCATCGATAGCCGGATACTCGCGGACCGTCAGCCGCTCGTAAGAGATCAAACCGACCAATACGATGATGAGCGACAACACTGTCGCGAACACCGGGCGCTTGATGCAGACTTCGGAAAGAATCATGGGTGCACCGCAGCTCAGGAAGCCGCTGGTTTTTCGGCGGACGGCAGGATTTCGACAGCCGAGCCGTCGGTTATTTTCTGCAAGCCTGACACAACGATATCGTCGCCCTCTTTCAGGCCGCTGACCACTTCGACCTGCCCGGCGCGTCGTTGCCCAATAATGACCTCTACCCGACTGGCATGGCCTTCTGCCACGCGAAAGACATACTGGGACTGTCCGGACGGAGCAAGCGCCGCTTCGGGCACGACGAGCGCCCGGTCGTCGGCAAACTGTAGCTGAACGCGGGCAAACATACCGGGGCGCAGAGCGCCATCAGCATTTGGAACATCGGCGCGCAGCAGTATGGAGCGCCCCCCAACATCGACAAGTGGGCTGATCGCGCCCACGACACCCTCGCGCACCTGCCCGGGCAGCGCGTCAAAGCGCAAAGCCAGCTTGATCCCTTCGCGCACACGGCCAAGAAACTGTTCTGGCACGCGAAAATCGACATTGAGCGGATCGATGGATTCGATGGGAACAAGATCGATGCCGGGGCTGACATAGTCGCCTACCGACACATTGCGCAGTCCAATGAGGCCGTCGAAGGGAGCGCGTATTGCGGTTTTGTCCAAATGCGCCTTGGCCAGCGCGGCGGCGGCCTGCTGGACCTTCAGCTGGCTGGCCGACTCGTCGCGCGCCTGCTTGCTGATGAAGCCTTGTTTGGTCAGCTCGACCGCGCGGCGATACTGGCTGGAAGCAAGGCTTAAATTGGCCTGCGCCTGTTGCAATTGAGCCTTGACCACGCTGTCATCCAGCCGTACCAGCACCTGGCCTTTGGTGACCTTGCCTCCTTCATCGAAGTTGATTTCGACGATGCGGCCGGTGACTTCGGGGCGCAGCATGACCGAGTCCCTGGACCGAAGGCTGCCCACGGCTGAAACTCCACGCTCCCAGGGAACCAGTCGCACTGGCTCAACCTGCACGGCAATTTTCTTTTCCCCCGCCACTGTCGTAGGTGCCGATTCGGTTTTCGTGGCTGCCCGAAGCGAAGTCGCATCGCGATCGGCCACCCACCATGCGCCGCCGGCGCCCAGCGCAATTCCGGTCGCCAATATCAGCAGAAAACTTATCGTGGAATTCTTCATTGAATAAAAACAGATCTGGACACAATTTGTGACTGTAGCACCGGAAGGCCGCTTAATTCACGCTTTTCTGAACAAGCGCCGCGCGTGCGTGATCCACCCCAAGATTGGCCAATTCATCGGCGCGCTCGTTGCCGGGATCGCCCGCATGCCCACGGACCCATCGCCAAGTGAGTTCATGTTCCCCAACGAGCAGGTCCAGCTCTTTCCACAGGTCGGCATTCTTTACCGGCTTCTTGTCGGCGGTGAGCCAACCGCGCCGCTTCCAGTTCGCCAACCATTCGCTCATTCCTTTCTGCACGTATTGCGAATCGGTATGCACCACCACATCGCAGGGACGCTTCAAAGCCTTTAGTGCCTGAATCACAGCCATGAGTTCCATACGATTATTCGTAGTATTGGGCTCGCCGCCGTACAGCGCTTTTTCGTGCCGCCCCTGGCGCAACAAAGCGCCCCATCCGCCCAAACCGGGATTGCCTTTGCAGGCGCCATCGGTCCATATTTCAACTTGACTGCTATTCATTAGAGTGTGTTGCCCAGGCTTTCGCTATAGAAATAAATCAGAATTCCGGCTCGTGACCACCGCTTGCCGGCGAACCCGCTTTTTCGCCGTCTTCCATGCTGGCCCCACGAGCCGCATGCCGGCTACCCGCTTCACTGCCGACACGACGTATACCGCCCCGCAAACAGGCCACCAGCGATCGCCCGCGGCCTCCATGAAAGCCCAGCGGTCCAGCCATGTCTTGCTGACGCACGGCGGTGCATAACAACCAAAGCGGCCACGGTCGAGTTCGAAAGACAAGAGTTTGAACCAGTCTTTGAGACGCACAAGCGACACCTGCATATGGGCGGGTATGGGCATCAGCGGATCCAGGCCCGGCACGCGTTCGCGCCCTCCCCACAGGCTCCAGGGGTTGAATCCGGAGATCACCACACGCCCCTCGGGCATCAGTACGCGTTCTGCCTCACGCAGGATCTGGTGCGGCGCATTAGAACACTCGAGGACATGAGGCAGGACCAGCAAGTCGATACTTTGCGTATCGAAGGGAAGGTGTTCGGGGTCGGTTACCAGTACGGCCCCCTGCTCGCCTGCCTTGTCAAACAAAATACGAGTACGGCCCTTGAACGGGATACGGTTTGTCCGCAATAAGTCCCACTGCGGCAGGCCGATTTGTATGGCATGATAACCGAATACATTTGCAACGATGCCGTCGATCTGTTTTTGTTCCCATGCCTGCACGTACTGGCCCGGCGCGGTGTCCAGCCATTCTGCAAGCTCTACAATCAGAGGTTGGTCCGCCAACACATCAACTCCCGTGGCTTATGGTAAATACTGAACTCATCCCGATACCCGCCTTTTCCGACAACTATATATGGATGGTGCGCAACAATGGCCATGCCATTGTCGTCGACCCCGGACAATCCGATCCGGTCATTGCCGCGCTGGATCAGCACAAGCTGGCACTCGACGCCATTTTACTGACTCACCACCACGCAGACCATGTGGGCGGCGTGCTGGCATTACAACAGCGAACAGGGGCTAAAGTCTATGGCCCTGCCACAGAAACCTTGCCTGCTTGCGACAAGGCGCTGACCGAAGGCGATACCGTTCAGCTGCCTGGCGTAGGCCTTACTCTGCAGGTGCTCGACATCCCCGGCCATACGTCCGGCCATATTGCCTATCACGGGAAATTGGCCGGGGGAAAACCCCTGGTTTTCTGCGGCGACACACTATTCGCGGCCGGTTGTGGCCGGATATTTGAAGGTACGCCAACCCAAATGTTCAATTCTCTGGGTAAACTACGTGCTTTACCGCCGGATACACTCGTTTGCTGCGGCCACGAGTACACTCTAGCGAACCTACGTTGGGCGCTCGAAGTAGAGCCCGATAATACCGCTATGCATCGACTGTGGGAAACCGCTGGACAGCTCCGTAAAGAAGGAGCGCCTACATTGCCGTCCACGATCGCTGCCGAGCACGAGACCAACCCTTTTTTTCGAACCTCGCAAGCCACGGTCTCGAACGCTGCCTCACGCTACGCGGGCAAGCAGCTTGACTCGGCTGTAGCGGTTTTTGCAAGTTTGCGCGAATGGAAGAACAATTTCAAATGAATTGCCGATGAACTGCCTACGACTATTCATTCTGCTTATCGTAGCAGTCTTGGCCGGTTGCGCCACCAACAGTCCTGACAACCCGTATGCGCCGTCGAAAAAGACCTACACGGCCGCCGAAACGTCGCGCACTATCGACTTGACCCATCCTCCGCGCGATATGTGGGATCGGGTCAGGCGCGGATTTGCCATACCCAACCTCAACAACGAACTTACCGAACACTGGACCGACTACTACGCGTCCCATCCCGAGTCGGTCCTGCTCATGAGCAAGCGGGCAAGCAAATACCTCTACCACATCGTCGACGAGCTCAATCGCCGCGGCCTGCCTACCGAACTGGCCCTTCTGCCTTTCGTGGAAAGCGCATATAACCCAACCGCCTACTCGCGCGCGAAAGCCTCGGGTCTCTGGCAATTCATACCCAGCACCGGCCTGCACTACAACCTGGAACAGAATGCATGGCGCGACCAACGCCGCGACCCCGTCGCCTCGACGAATGCCGCGCTCGACTATCTGACTTATCTGTATGACTTCCAGGGTGACTGGTATCTGGCACTGGCTTCATACAACTGGGGCGAGGGTTCGGTCAAGCGCGCCATGGAAAAGAACGCCAAAGCCGGCATTCCGGCCGACTACGCGTCCATCAACATGCCGTCGGAAACGCGCAACTACGTACCCAAGCTGCAGGCCATCAAGAACATTATTGCGAATCCCAAGAAGTACGGCATCACGCTGCCCGACGTCACCAACGAGCCTTATTTCACCAAGGTCCAGCAGACCCCCAGCGTCGATATCGAAATTGCCGTCGCGGCCGAACTTGCTGAAATGCCGCTGGACGAATTCAAATTGCTCAACGCGTCGTTCAACCGCCCCGTCATCTTGGCCGAGCACCAGACTACGCTGTTGCTCCCCACCAATAAGGTGGACATCTTCAATGCCAATCTCGCAGCCTACAAGGGCAAACTTAGCGAATGGCAAACGTATAGAAGCAAATCAGGCGAATCTTACCTGACCATCGCCAAGCAACACGGCATCAGCGTGGCGCAGCTGCGTAAAATGAACGGTCTGAGCAAGAAAGCAAAACTGGCCAACGCGCAGACACTGCTCGTACCCGCGACAGGCGCCAGCGGCCGCATCCAGCTGGCGTTACTTGACGTATCGGCAGACGGCGCGTCAGCGGCCCGCACTAAATCGTCAGGCCGCAATAAAGACGTCGTCGTGTTGCGCCGCAAGGCCAATGTACGCACGCATACGGTCAAAGGCGGTGATACGCTGTTTTCGCTGGCTAAAAAATACAATACATCCGTCACCGAACTCCGCAAGTTGAATAATCTCAAAGGCAGCAAGTTGGCCAAGGGTGCTCGATTACGTGTGCCCGGAACCAGCATCCGCGGCTAAACTCTCAAGTCAAGAAAAAAGGATTTATCAAATGGGTTTCCTCAATGGCAAACGCATCCTCATAACCGGCGTTCTATCAAATCGGTCGATCGCCTATGGCATCGCGCATGCCTGCAAGCAGCAGGGCGCCGAACTTGCCTTTACCTACGTCGGCGATCGTTTCAAGGAACGCGTCACTGGTTTTGCCGCGGAACTCGGCAGCGATATTGTCATTCCATGCGACGTCGCCGAAGACGAACAAATCGAGAATACGTTCAAGGAATTGCAGGAACGCTGGGATGGCCTCGATGGCCTGGTCCACTCCATCGGTTTTGCACCGCGCGAATGCCTGAATGGCGACCTGCTCGAAGGCTTTTCACGCGAGGCATTTCGCATTGCGCACGATATCTCGGCCTACAGCTTCCCGGCACTTGCGAAAGCCGCGCTGCCCATGCTCAAGGGACGCCAAAGTTCGGTTCTGACACTCACCTACCTGGGCGCTGAAAAAGTCGTTCCTCACTACAACACCATGGGGCTGGCCAAAGCGTCCCTGGAAGCAAGCGTGCGCTACCTCGCTTCCGCACTTGGGCCAATGGGCATACGCGCCAACGGTATTTCGGCGGGTCCCATCAAAACGCTGGCTGCCAGCGGCATCAAAGACTTCTCCGCCATCTTCAAGTATGTGGAAGCCAATGCGCCTATCCGGCGCAATGTAACCATTGAAGATGTGGGCAATGTGGCTGCCTTCATGCTTTCCGATCTGGCCGCCGGCGTCACCGGCGAAATCACCCATGTCGACGGCGGGTTTTCAACCGTCGTACCCGGCATGGAATAAAGTTGTAGCTCGAACGGCGCAGCGGTCGCTCCCCTCCATAATTACAACAGTCTGGGGGCGCCCGCATGCCGGAGCAGGATCATGCCGTTTCGTTCGCAGAGTTCTTCAGATTCTGCAGGGCCACGGCAGCCGCCTTTGCAACATGCTCGGCACAGAGCTTCTTGGCCCGCTTGGAATCGCGGCTTTCAATTGCGTCGACAATTTCCGTAAGTTCTTCAATCGTCTTTGGCAGCCGGTCTTTGCCCGACAAGGATAGCCGCCGCAGAATAGTCACCCGGTTGTTCAGAAGGGTGAGCATGCTGCCCACGACCGTGTTTCCGCAGCCGTCCAGCAGTATCTTGTAGAAATCATTCTTGGCATCCAAAAGACTGTGCGTGGACCCAGCCGCGTCGATGTCCTTCAACGTGTCCAGAGCCGCGCGCAGCGCCTTGATCTGCCCGTCGGTGGCGTGGACGGCAAAGCCCTCGCCTGCCAACGCTTCCAATGCCTGCCGGACCGCGTAGATGTCTTCCGCCTCTTCGTAGGTAATCGTGGACACGACCGGTCCCTTATGGGGGATGTTGGTAATGAGTCCTTCGGCGCCCAGGTGCTGCAGAGACTCGCGCAATACCGTGCGGCTGATACCCAGCATCTCGCACAAGTCCCGCTCTATCAGCTTCTGCCCCGGTTGAAATGTGCCGCTCAATACCGCCAGGCGGAGCCGGTCGGTTACCTGCTGCCGCAGCGAGCTGTTTTCCCTGGGGATATGGAGGTCCATCGATGAGTTCATGGTCAGTTTCAAGGGTTCAACGTATGGCTCAATGCTAGCACTAAGCCGAAGTCAGGCCCGCACGGGACGCCGTTATGGATCGGTGCCGTAGCCGACAAGCGGCCATGGGGAAAATACCCAGTCGCGCGGAAATAATATTGTATTACAATCGTACAAATAGACGATAGTTATTCACCCATATCAATCGAGGACAAGACATGACGAACCCCGCAAACAATCCATTGGAACAGCTCTTTCAAGAAGGCCTTAAAACCCGGCGAGAAGTTCTGGGGGCCGAATATGTGGACGGCTCATTGGCCAAGGCCAATGAATTTATGTCGACCTTCCAGCACATCACTACCGAATGGTGCTGGGGCTACGCATGGAACAGGCCTGGGCTGGAGCGCAAGACACGCAGCATGCTGAACCTGGCCATGCTTACTGCGCTTAACCGCCCTGCGGAAATCAAGCTTCATGTAAAAGGCGCGCTCAACAATGGCGTAACCGTCGAAGAAATCAAGGAAATTCTGCTGCAGGCAACCGTTTACTGCGGTATCCCCGCCGGCCTCGACGCGTTCAAAGTCGCCAATCAGGTGCTCGAAGAAGAAGGCGCATATACAAACGAAGAGGCCAAGTAATGGGCAAACTCCTCGACACCATCGGATTCATCGGAATGGGAAGCATGGGCAAGCCCATGGCAAGCTGCCTGCACAAAGCGGGCTACACCTTGACGGTCATGGATATCAACGCCGAAGCCGCCAATGAGTTTGCCGCAACGATAGGCGCAACCACGGTGGCGTCCGGCGCCGACCTTGCCCGGCAAAGCGATGTCATTATCACCATGCTTCCAACCAGCGCCATTGTCGAATCAGTGCTCACCGGAGACAACGGCGTACTGTCGTCCATAAAAGACGGCGCCGTAATTCTCGAAATGAGTTCAGGCATCCCCAGCCAGACGCAGAAGCTCGCGGGGCTGGCCGAAGCGGCAGGCGCGGTGCTGCTGGACGCCCCCGTTTCGGGTGGCGTCTCCCGCGCCATCACCGGCGAACTGGCCATTATGGTGGGAGGATCCGCCCAGCATGTTGAACGAAGCAACGCCATACTTTCGTGCATGGGTAAGTCCATCGTACATACCGGCGAGGTCGGAAGCGCGCATGCAATGAAGGCCCTGAATAACCTCGTTTCGGCAGGCGGCTTCCTGATCGGAATCGAAGCGCTGCTGATCGGTCAGCGCTTCGGCCTGGATCCCAATGTCATGGTAGACGTATTGAATTCGTCCACCGGCATGAATAATTCCACCCAGAAAAAATTCAAACAGTTCGTTCTATCGCGGGAATTCAATTCGGGCTTCGGGCTCGACCTGATGGTCAAGGACTTGACCATAGCCCTGGGCATCGCGGTCGACTCTTCCACGCCCGCGCCTTTTTCGTCCTTGTGCAGAGAACTATGGGCTTCATCGGCCAGTCTGCTGGGCAAAGGACAAGACCATACCGCCGTCGCCAAGTTGCTGGAACACCTGAGCAACACAGAACTCGGGGCTGCATGCGAACCTGGAAACAAATAGGTTTATCCACCGCGGTTCTGGAGGACGGCATTCAATCACTGGAGACAAAAAAATGAAAACCACAATCATCACTTTGCTGGCTTCTGTCGCACTGTGCAATGCGGCTTATGCCGAAAACTACCCTACGCGCGCTATCACAATGATCGTGCCCTATGCCGCGGGCGGTTCCACCGATGGCCTTGCGCGAGTCATCGCCGACGCCATGGGACGTCAACTGAAGCAAAGTATCGTTGTCGAGAATGTCGGCGGCGGAGGCGGCATGATAGGCATAAAAAAGCTGATGCAGGCCAAACCCGACGGCTACACCATATCGCTGGGCAACATGGGCAACTTCGCCATCGCCGGAACGCTCTATCCAAAAGCCGACTATGATCCGCGCCGCGATGTGACGCCGATCGGCCTGGTGGCCAGCGTGCCCATGGTGCTGTCAGTCAGCCAGAAAAGCGGCATCAAAGATATGCAGGAACTCCTGAAAAGGCTGCGTGCCAGCGATACCGCCATCAACTTCGGCCATTCCGGCCCAGGTTCCACAGGCCATATTGCGTCGGTCTACTTCAGCAGCGTTTCCGACACCAAGGCCGTGCAGGTTCCATATCGCGGGGCGGGCCCGGCCATTGCCGATCTCATGGCAGGCACGGTAGATGCCGTTATCGACCAGACCGTGACCATGATTCCTGCCAGCAAGGGCGGCCGCATACTAGCGATCGCGGTGTCCGGCGATAAACGCGTAGAGCAGCTTCCCGATACCCCGACGTTCAAAGAGGCGGGTGTTCCAGGCTTCGATCTGCATGTCTGGAATGCTGTCGTCGCACCAAAGGATACGCCGACAGCCATTATCGAAACACTCGCCCAGGCACTTCACGACTCGTTCGAAGATCCGAAGGTGATCGCGCAGATGAAAAGCTTTGCCGCTCCCATTCCCAAGCAGGACGAACAAGGCCCTGCCGCGCTCAAAGCCTTGATCGACACAGACGTCGTGCGTTTTGAAAAGCTCATCAAGGAAAACAAGCTGCACGTCAATAACTGACGCGGCAAGTCGTGCCGCCGGGCTCGCCTCTGCGGCTGCGGACGGGCTAGGCTCGCAGCCCTACTGCGAGCCTAGCCCGGAAACAACAGCGGCGCCTGCCCCGGTGTCCATGGCGGATACTTCCCCATGATGCGTTCGAACAGCGCCGACTGCGACCATTGCTGCAACCAGGCTTGAAGCCGCGGCCAGGACTGGTCTTCAAACCATTCAAGATCGGTATGGGCAAATTGACGCACAAATGGTGCAATCGCCGCATCGGCCATCGTCTGATTGGCCCCCAACAGGAAAGAATTGTGCGCCAGGCGCGACTCGATCTGAAGCAGCCATGATGCAGCCTCTTCCCGATGAACGCGACCATCGGTGTTGTCGTAGCGCTGAGGGTACTTATAGCGATCGAGATGATGCTTGAATTCACCATCGCACTCCGCAATCAGGCCCGTCATGGCGGATAGGTCGCCGGTAGCGGAAGGCAGCCATGCAAGCGGGTCGTTATGCCCCAAGGCCCACAGCATGATATCCAAGCTCTGTTCAATAACCGTGCCATCGGAATCCACCAGCACCGGGACGGTGGCTTTCGGCGATGCATCGAGCAAGGCCTGGGGCTTATTGCGCAATACCACTTCGCGCAGCTCACAGACCAGGCCGCTGGCAACCACAGCCGATCGCGCACGCATGGCATATGGACAACGACGGAACGAATAAAGGACAGGAATCAATTATGCGTCGACCTTCGCCGCAGCGGCCGCGGCTTCCACCTTCTCTTTCATGGCCTTCTCTTTGGCGGCTTTTTTCAGCTCGACACGTACACCGATATGCCTGTCGGCCCGTTGCCTGGCCAGCTCGACCTGCTTCTGACGCTCGGCGAACCGTTGCTTCTGCTCGTCGGTATGCTTGTCATGGCAATGCGGACAGCTGACGCCGTCGACAAAATGCTCGGACAATTTATCGGCAGCGCTGAGCGGCAGGCGGCAAGCGCGACAGAATTCGTAGTGGCCCTGTTCAAGGCCATGCATGACCGAAACCCGTTCATCGAAGACGAAACACTCGCCGTCCCAGCGGCTTTCTTCGGATGCTACGGTTTCCAGATATTTGAGAATGCCGCCTTCCAGGTGATACACCTCGTCGAATCCAAGGCTGCGCATGTAGGCGGTGGATTTTTCGCAGCGTATGCCGCCGGTGCAGAACATGGCCAGGCGCGGTTTGTTGTGCAATACGCCGCCTTCGGCCGACTGCTCTTTCACCCACTGGGGAAATTCGGTAAAGCTGGTGGTGTGCGGATTGACGGCCCGCTTGAATGTACCGATGGACACTTCGTAGTCGTTGCGCGTATCGACCACGACGACGTCCGGGTCATCGATAAGCGCATTCCAGTCCTGGGGTTTTACATAGGTGCCGGCCATGGTCTCCGCGTGCACATTCGGTACGCCCATGGTCACGATTTCACGCTTGAGTTTTACCTTGATGCGGTAGAACGGCATTTTGTCGGCCCACGATTCCTTGTGCACC
Organism: Pseudomonas sp.; assembly: GCA_036675275.1. Lineage (GTDB taxonomy): Bacteria > Pseudomonadota > Gammaproteobacteria > Burkholderiales > Burkholderiaceae_B > Pollutimonas. The sequence continues at coordinate 158,707 of JAKFFG010000026.1, forward strand.
AAGGTCTGCAGACGCGAATCATTGCGCAAGAAATCGAGCACGGCGTTGATCCCGGCCGGTGATCCGGCGATAGTGCCGTTGATGCCTTCTTCCGCCAGAAGCAAGGTACCTTTTACCTCATGCGTTTCGCAGCATGCCAGCAGAGGCGCCTGCAAGGCTTCGAAATCGGGCAGGTGAACGAATTTGTATAGTGCAGCAACAAGAAAGTTGGCCATGGTGGTCAAAACAGGAAAGAGCCGGAACCCTGTATTTTAACGTCTTTGGCCCGGCAGCCCGTTAAGCCGGCGACTTCACATGCTTCTTGCCATAGCGTTCGTTACCCACTCCGCTCATGCTGATGATGCTCTTGGCCGATGCCTGCTTTGCGCGCTCTTCATTGATGAGCAACAGGGTGTCTGTTTGCAGGGGACGAAATGGCGTTGGGGTTCGTGGTTTGACTAGCATAATGGCCTCACAATCAAAAAAATCCAATCCAACCCTAAACATACCCCTTTTTTATGAATAGTTCGCGAAAAGTGGGCAATTCTCTCGTAAACCCCAATACTCTTCGCCCAGGTTCGCATATGGTCCAACGCCAGCTTCCTGCAAATGCTAAATTGAGCCGCAATCAATTTCAGGTTTTTTTATGGACTCACTGACACAAGCCGTATTGGGCGCCGGCATTTCCGGCGCCATGGTCGGACGTTTCCATGGACGCAAGGCCTTGCTGGCCGGCGCCGCACTTGCCACATTGCCCGATCTGGATGTACTTATCGATTATGGCGACCCGATTTCCGGCATGATCAATCATCGCGGGTTCTCGCATTCGCTATTCGTCCTGACTGGCGTCGCGTTCGTGCTGACGGCGATCTTGCGGCGCTGGCGGCCGACGCAAGAGTACGGAAGCGGCCGCCTGCTGCTGACACTATGCCTGATACTCCTGACACATCCCTTGCTTGATGCGTTCACCAGCTACGGCACACAGTTATGGTGGCCGCTGAAACCCACGCCGGCAAGCTGGTCCAGCATCTTCATTATCGATCCGTTCTATACCTTGCCTCTGCTAGTCGCCGTGCTGCTGGCTGCCATCGCCGGCGTTGGACCGCGGTCACAGCGGGCCCTGGTATGGGCGCTTGGCATCAGTAGCGCCTATCTTGCCTTGTCGCTGATCGCCAAAGCCACGATAGAAGAACGCGTGGGCGGGCTTCTCGAACGGGACGGCTTGCGCATAGTATCGATGTTTTCAACCCCCGAACCGTTCAATATCCTGCTTTGGCGCGTCGTGGCGCGAACGGCCGATGATCGCTACGTGGAAGTCATCAGCAGTCTGCTCGACAGCGCGGCGCCTGAACGTATTATCCTTCCCTTGAACACAGCCATGGCCGATGAACTGCCACCATTTCCCCAACTGAAAGGACTGCAGTGGTTCACCGATAATTGGCTGCGCTATGACGAGATCAATGGCGAACTTGTCGTGACAGATTTGCGCATGGGCCTGGGCACGGGCCATTATTCATTCCGTTTCCGGATCGCGCAGCGTACAGGCCCCGGCGGTACGTGGCAGACCACGATACCAAGCTACTGGCCGGGCAACCGCGACACAGAAGCCCTGAAAGCTACCGTGCGACGCATCTGGCGGCAATCACCGCCCCTGCCGCTCGCGCAGTGGGAGCAGAAAATGACCCTGCCGCCCGGAAGCATGCCCGATTTGCAGCCCCTGGATTGAAATCACCTGTCCAGTCTTGCACGCAGCTGCTCAAGGCAGGCCGAAAGCTCTGCAGGCAAACGGTGTGCGAGCGTGTCGAATAGCTGGGCATGCGAATCGAGTTCCTTGCGCCAGGCTTCGGCATCGATCGCAGTAATGCGCTGGAATTTCGCCGGATCAAAATCCAGGCCTTCCCAGCTGATCTCGTCATGCAAGGGCGTGATGCCGAACAGATTATCTTCGCCTTGCGCCGAGCCTTCGATGCGCTGGAGCATCCACTTGAGCACGCGCATGTTCTCGCCAAAGCCCGGCCAGATAAATTGACCCTGCTCATCGGTCTGGAACCAGTTCACGCAGAAAATGCGGGGCAGCGTAGCGCCGGACGCCTGCAACTGCATGCCGAGTTCGAGCCAGTGAGTGAAGTAGGAACTCATGTTGTAGCCGCAGAATGGCAACATGGCGAACGGGTCGCGGCGCACCACGCCCTGGACGCCGGCCGCCGCCGCGGTCGTCTCCGAGCCCAGTGTGGCAGCCATGTATACGCCTTCGACCCAACTGCGCGCCTCGGTCACAAGCGGAACCGTATCTGACCGGCGGCCGCCGAAAATGAAGGCGTCGATGGGGACGCCGGCTGGATTGTCCCACTCCGGATCAATGGCCGGGTTCTGCACCGCGGCAACCGTGAAGCGCGCATTGGGGTGCGCCGCCTTGCGTCCGGAATCCGGCGTCCAGTCCTTGCCTTGCCAATCGAGGCAGTGCGCCGGTGCCGGCCCCATGCCCTCCCACCACACATCGCCATCGTCGGTCAGCGCCACATTGGTGAAAATCACGTTCTCGCGCAACGAAGCCATGCAGTTGAAATTGGTTTTTTCATTGGTACCCGGCGCCACGCCGAAATAACCCGCCTCGGGATTGATGGCATACAGACGCCCATCCGGCCCCGGCTTGATCCAGGCAATGTCATCGCCTATGGTGGATATCTTCCAGCCCGGCAAGGACTGGGGAGGAATCATCATGGAAAAATTGGTTTTCCCGCAAGCCGACGGAAACGCTGCCGCCAGATGCATCTTCTTGCCCTCAGGCGAAGTGACGCCCAATACCAGCATGTGTTCAGCCATCCAGCCTTGCTCACGGCCCATGGTCGACGCAATGCGCAGCGCGAAGCACTTCTTGCCGAGCAGCGCATTTCCACCATATCCGGACCCAAACGACCATATCTCGCGATCTTGCGGGTAATGGACGATGTATTTGGTATCGTTGCAAGGCCAGGCCACGTCGGCCTCGCCGTCGGCCAGAGGCATGCCTACCGAATGCACGCAAGGCACGAAATCGCCGTCGGCACCCAGCACATCGTAGACTGCCTTACCCATGCGAGTCATCAGGCGCATATTGGCCACGACATACGGTGAATCTGAAAGCTCCACGCCAATGTGGGCAATGGGGGACCCCAGCGGCCCCATGGAAAACGGAATGACATACATGGTGCGTCCGCGCATGCACCCCGCAAAGAGACCGGCAAGCGTTTCACGCATGGCGTCCGGCGCGGCCCAATTATTGGTGGGACCCGCATCGTCTTCGTCGTCGGAACAAATGAAAGTGCGATCTTCCACGCGCGCCACGTCGCTGGGATCGGACCACGCCAGGTAAGAATTCGGTCTTGTCCGGGGGTTCAAGCGGCGCAAAGTTCCGGCCCGCACCATCAAGTCGCACAGCCTGTCGTATTCCTGTTCAGAGCCGTCGCACCATTCAATACGGTCGGGCTGAGTAAGCGCAGCGATTTCCGCCACCCATGCTTTCAAGCGGGCGTGGCGCAAACCAGCAGGCGCATTCAATTCAACAGGTAATTGGGGACTGGCTATGATGTTCATAGAAACTTTCTCCGTCAAGAGTTGCATCGTATAAAGGCTCGCGAGCCGCAAGGCCATTCTACGGCCTATCGTCGAAGACATGCTAATCCGTTCAGGCTAGGCCGTGTGCCACGGCGCATACCGTCGGGTCCGACTGTATCTGTTCAGTGGCGGTGGTCTGTCATCAGACAAGCAGACAGCTATAATGAGGCGTCCCTTTCACGGTCACGCACATGCCAGAACTTTCACGCCCTTCTCTTTCGCTTCAAAGGCCAGAAAGTCTTTCCGTTCAACTGGCCAAAGATCTAAGCGAACGCATTGCGCATGGCGAGCTCGAGGCCGGCGACAAACTGCCCAGCGAACACCAGATGGTGGCTTCGTATGGCGTCAGCCGCACAGTCGTGCGCGAGGCCGTATCGCACCTGAAAAGCGCCGGACTGGTGGTGTCCCGCCAGGGCATCGGCGTGTTCGTCCTCGAACCGCCTGCGGCAACACCGTTTCGCATCGACGTGGAAGAATTGGGCACCGTGAAGGAAGTCATCAAGCTGCTGGAACTGCGCATCAGCCTGGAGTCCGAGGCGGCCGCGTTGGCTGCTGTACGCCGCGGCGATGAACACATTGCAGCTCTGCACAGCGCGCTGGAGCTCATGGCCCGTGGCATCGCCGCGCATGAAGATGCCGCCGACGCGGATTTCGTGTTCCATCAAAGAATAGCTCAGGCCACAGACAACCACTATTTCATGGAATTATTCGATTATCTCGGCACGATGGCTATTCCACGCTCCAGGATCGGCATGTTCAAGTCCGACACGCGCGCCCGCGCGACATATCTGAAAAAGGTACACGGCGAGCATGAAGCGATATTCCATGCCATTTCCGTCAAAGACGCCGAAGCCGCGCGCGCCGCAATGCGAAGGCACTTAAGCAACAGTCGCGACCGCCTCAAGGCGGCAGCCGAATCTGCGTCCGCGTCGGGCGCCTGAAGATGAATCTTTTCCGAAAATTCACCTAAATTTTACTTGTCTGACAACTGACAAGTCATTAATATAGCTTCACCACTCTTTACCGGATCTTCTACTCACAAGGAACCATATGTCGATCGACGCCCAGGAACTAAAGAAAATCATTAGCTCCGGCTTGCTATCTTTTCCATTGACGGATTTTGACGCCCGGCACGACTTCGACAAGTCGTCATATCAAAAGCGGCTGGAATGGCTCAAATCCTATGATGCCAGCGCCCTGTTTGCCGCAGGGGGCACGGGCGAGTTCTTTTCGCTGGCGAAGGATGAATACGCCGATATCATCGGAACAGCCGTCGATGTGTGCCGTGGCGACATGCCTATTATTGCGGGCACCGGCTACGGGACACGCGTTGCCATCGAATATGCAGTCGAGGCCCAACGCCAGGGCGCCGACGGACTGCTCATCCTTCCTCATTACCTGACGGAAGCCGACCAGGAAGGCCTACGCCGCCATGTCGTCGCCATATGCAAATCGGTATCGATAGGCGTCATTGTGTATAACCGCGGATTGTGCCGACTGAACGCCGAAACGGTGGAAAGAATCGCCGAGGAATGCCCAAATCTGGTGGGCTTCAAGGACGGATTTGGCGACATTGAACTCATGATGTCCATCCGCTCGCGTTTGGGCGACCGTCTTGCCTACATCGGCGGACTGCCTACGGCGGAGGTATTCGCGTCGGCGTGCAAGGCCATGGGCGTATCAACGTACTCGTCTGCCGTTTTCAATTTCATTCCGCGCACCGCTGTCGAGTTTTATAACGCCTCGGTCAATAACGACACAGCCACGATGGACCAGTTGCTCAAGACTTTCTTTTTCCCATATTTGAAGCTTCGCAATAGCGGACAGGGGTATGCCGTAAGCATCGTGAAAGCGGGCGCAACGGTTGTCGGCAGGACAGCGGGTCCGGTGCGCACGCCTCTGTGCGACCTCAGTCCCTCTCAGCATGAACAATTAAAGACATTGGTAGACCGCCTAGGCCCCCAATAATTCGAAAAAGTCTTTCCCAACCCCACCCACGCGGCGACTCGTGTCCCGCAGAGGAGACAATATGAAGCTTATAAAAACCGCTATTGCTGCTTGCTGCAGTGTGGCATTTGCTGTTCCCGCATTCGCCCAGTCTGAAGCAGACAACTTCCCCGACAGACCCATCAAGCTGGTCATTCCTTTTCCCGCCGGCGGAACTTCCGACGTGCTGGGCAGGCTGGTCGGCGACAAGTTGGGCCAGGCTCTGGGACAAACAGTGGTAGTGGAAAACCGCGCCGGAGCAGGAGGCAACATCGGCGCCGATTATGTCGTCCGGTCCAAGCCGGACGGGTACACCCTGGTGCTGCTGGACCTGGGCAACCTCACCATCAGCCCCAGCGTTTATCCAAAGCTGCCATTCCATCCGGTCAAGGACCTGGCACCCGTGTCCATGCTGGCCTACTCACCGCACCTGCTGGTGACCACAAATGCATTCCCCGTGAAAACGCAGGAAGAACTCGTTGAGTACGCCAAAAAGAACAAAGGAAAAGTGAATTTTGCCGCCGCGGCCGGTATAGGCAGCGCGCCGCATATGGCCGGCGTGTTGTTCGCCCAAAAAAGCGGCGTCGACTGGAGCTACATCCCGTATAAAGGCGGCGCCCAGGCGCTCACTGATCTTGTCGGCGGACAAGTCGATGCCACGATGAACGGCATGGTCGCCACCTATCCACACGTCAAGAGCGGCAGCATCAAGCTGCTGGCCGTCAGCAGCAGCAAGCGGCTACCGCAGTTGCCGAACGTTCCGACCGTCAGCGAGATGATACCGGGCTTCCTGACGGGCAGCTGGCAAGGAGTGCTGGCACCTGCAGGTACGCCAAAGCCCATCATTGATAAGCTGCACGCCGAAATGAGCAAAATCGTAAAAATGCCGGACGTGCAGAAAAAACTCGAAACCTTGGGAGCCGAGCCGATCGAGATGACGCCTGATGAATTCGGTAGCTGGATGAAAACGCAGGTCACCAACTGGGCCGAGGTCGTCAAGACGGCGGGGATCAAGATCGAATAGCGCAGGGCCGGAGCAGTACATGGCTGTTGAAGGTGAGCGGCACTTAGGTCACCCATCTCATCGAAAGTCCTTCAAAACGGACTGGCGGTGGGACGAACGATGAGCTCGCTCACGTCCACGTCGTCGGGTTGCTCAATCGCATAGGCGATGGCGCGCGCGATGGCGTCGGGCTGAATCGAGATCCGCCTGAACGCCATCATCTCTTCGCGCGCGGTGCTGTCGGAAATCGAATCGGCCAGCTCCGACTCGACCACACCGGGTGAAATGACGGTGACGCGAATTCGGTCCGACTCCTGGCGCAGGCCATCGGAGATCGCGCGTACGGCAAACTTGGTGGCGCAGTACACCGCGGCGGTGGGCGAGACAGCGTGACCGCCGATTGAAGAGACGTTGATGATCTGCCCCTTGCCGCGCGCTTCCATGCCCGGCAGGACCGCGGCAATACCGTGCAGCACGCCACGGATGTTGACGTCTATCATGCGGTCCCACTCGTCCACCTTGGTTGCATTCAGCGGCGAAAGAGGCATGATGCCCGCGTTGTTGATAATAACGTCGACGGGACCATAGGTTTCTTCGGCGAACGCGACAAACCGCTGCAAGTCATCGAAGCGTGTCACATCCAGGGCCTGATGGACGGCTTTAAAACCTTGGGACTGCAGCGTGTCCGCGAGCGACTGCAGGCGCTCGACCCGCCGCGCGCCCATTACCAGGCGATGGCCCTGCGCTGCGAGCAGATGAGCAGTGGCCTCGCCAATGCCGCTGCTCGCGCCGGTCAACAGGATGACCTTGGATTGCTTTGGGGAAAGTGTCATTGCGTTTCTCCGAGATTTTGATCGACGACGTTGCGCGGGATGGCGCGATACAGGCAATGGCTAATTCTAGTCAGCCAGAGCGGCACCGCACAGACTCATTCCTCCACGATGATTGCCTATTTCTATTTCTGTTCGAAGTCTCAACGCCAGGCTTTGTTTTCGCTATTTCCCGCAGTGTAGCTGGAAGCAGCGGCAAACCTTCGGGGCATGAAAAAGCCCTTGATCTTTTATAGCATCAAGGGCTTAGTATTCTTGGCGGACAGAGGGGGATTCGAACCCCCGATACGCTATAAACGTATACACGCTTTCCAGGCGTGCGCCTTCAACCGCTCGGCCACCTGTCCTGATCTGGGCTTTCTTTTACAAAAGCGAAGTCCGCCATTCTAACAGAATCTTTCGAACTTGGGTTTTAGGCGATCGCCGGTGCATATCATTGCATGAGATACGCATGCATCACCTGACAGACTGAAGCGCGATCATGCGTTCAACGTACCGTGCCATCATGTCGATTTCCAGGTTCACTCGTTGACCCGCACGCAGGTGCTTGAGGGTCGTCACCTGAACAGTGTGCGGGATAAGATTGATGCGTATCTCGCAACCGGCGGCATGATCTTCGACGAGATTTACGGTAAGGCTAACCCCATTGACCGTAATGGATCCTTTATAGGCAAGATACTTTGCCAAGTCTGCCGGAACATCGATGCGCAAGTCCCATGACTCGCCTACCGGTTCGAAACGGCTGACTACTCCCATGCCGTCGACGTGACCCGATACCAGGTGCCCGTCCAGCGAATCGCCCATGCGCAGGGCATGCTCGAGATTGACGTCGCCAGGCTGGTCCAGTCCGACAGTGCGATTCAGGCTTTCGCGCGAAACATCGACGCTGAAGGCATCCGGTTCGAGCTCCACCACGGTCATGCATGCGCCTTGTATGGCGATCGAGTCGCCCAGCTTGCTGGAGTCTCGCAGGAAACCGCCGGCGCTGATGGTTAGGCGAACGCCAGCCTCTTCCTGACCGTCATTGAACGGGGAAACTCGTACGATTTTGCCGACAGCGGCGACGATGCCTGTAAACATGTTTCTCTCTTAGTGATTCAGATTGGCGTCCGGCGCTTGCACAGATTCCAGCAAGGCGTTCCACCGGTCAATATGTCTTGCCCGAATACGCAAATCGGGCGCGATGCTTTGCGTATCGGTGAACTGGAAGCGCTGTGCCTCGGACAGATTTTCCATGCCCGGCAAGCACACCATGCCCATGCCTGCGCCCAGCAATACGGGTGCCGTATAGACCAGCAATTCATCCACACACTGCGCCTGCAGCAAGGCGCCGCTAAGCCGCGAACCTGCTTCCACATGGACTTCATTCACGTCATGCCGGCCCAGCCAATGCATGACCGCTCGCAAATCGACGCCCGCTCCATCTGCTGGCATTTCGATAATCTGCACATTGCGCTCGGCCAGCCTTGCGGCTTTCTGGGAATCGGCCCGGCAGGTGAATATCCATGTGCGCGTGCCATCGAAGATGCGGGCGCTCTCGTCGATCTCGAATCGCGTATCGATAATGGCCTTGACCGGCGCACGTGCGGTATCGACATGACGCACGTTCATTTGCGGATCGTCGGCCTTGACCGTGCCCGATCCGGTGAGCACCACGCAACTGCGTGCCCGCCAGTGATGCCCGTCGGCGCGTGCAGCCGGTCCGGTAATCCACTTGGACTGACCGTTCTCCAGGGCTATGCGCCCATCCAGCGAGGCGGCCAGTTTAAGCCATACCCATGGCGTCTTGCGGGTCATGCGGGCCACAAAGCCGGGGTTCAGTGCCAGCGCTTCTGCGGCACAGACCATGGTCGTCACGCATATTCCAGCGGTGCGAAGCTTTGCTATGCCCTGTCCGCCGACCAGGGGATTGGGGTCGCGCATTCCGACCACGACGCGTGCCGGCCGCGCGGCGATCAGTGCATCCACGCAAGGCGGTGTACGTCCGAAATGGCTGCAGGGCTCCAGGGTTACGTAGATCGTCGAACCGGCTACGTCTACGCCACGCTCGGCGGCCTGGCGCAAGGCCATTACTTCGGCATGCGGGCCGCCCGCCATCTGGGTGGCGCCTGCCGCCAGAAGCTGCCCGTCGCGCACGACAAGGCAGGCAACACGAGGATTCGGCGAGGTGATGTACATGACGCTTTCAGCCAGCGTCAGGGCCTGGCGCATCCAGCGTTCGTCATCAGTGACTGTGTTCACGGCTTCCGGGGAACCTGGATTTCGTCTATGGCCTTGACGAACTCGCCAATGTCTTCAAAGCTTTTGTAGACCGAGGCAAAGCGCACATAGGCCACTTGGTCCAGCTTTCGAAGTTCGCTCATGACTAGTTCGCCCAGGTAGCCGGTTCCAACTTCGCGCAAGCCGCTGACCAGCAATAGCTCCTGGATACGGACAACGGCGGCATCGACGTCTTCGGTGCTTACCGGCCGCTTGCGCAGGGCCAGGTTCAGGCTGCCGCGCAGCTTGTTGACATCGAACTCGACACGGGTGCCATTGCGCTTGACCACGGCCGGCATGACCAGCTCTACCCGTTCATAGGTCGTAAAGCGGCGGTCGCAAGCCGTACAACGGCGACGGCGACGTATCGTGTCGCCCTCTTCCGAAACCCGGGAGTCTATGACTTGCGTATCGAAGCTGCTACAGAACGGGCATTTCATGTTTGGCAGGCCCCGCCCGAAGTCGGGGCTGTCCCTGTTTTAACGGTACACCGGCAGACGCGCCGTGAGTTCGTTGACGCGTTTGCGCACGTTGGCTATGGAGGCTTCGTCGCGCGGGTTGTCCAGCACATCGGCGATCAGGTGGCCGGTGAGCTCGGCTTCGGCCTCTTTGAAGCCGCGCGTCGTCATGGCCGGCGTACCCAGGCGGATGCCGCTGGTGACGAACGGTTTTTCCGGATCGTTTGGAATGGCGTTTTTGTTGACCGTGATATGCGCCTGGCCCAGTACCGCTTCCGCTTCTTTTCCGGTAATGCCCTTGGCACGCAGATCGACCAGCATGACGTGGCTTTCGGTACGACCGGAGACGATGCGCAAGCCGCGCTCGACCAGTGTGCGCGCAAGCACGTCGGCGTTCTTGACCACCTGGGTCGCATAAGCCTTGAATTCGGGTTCTAGCGCTTCCTTGAAGGCCACAGCCTTGCCCGCAATGACGTGCATCAGCGGCCCGCCCTGGATGCCGGGGAATATGGCTGAATTGATCATTTTCTCGAATTCGGCTTTCATCATGATGACCCCGCCGCGCGGACCGCGCAGAGACTTGTGCGTCGTCGAGGTAACGAAGTCGGCGTGAGGGACGGGGTTGGGATAGGCGCCACCGGCCACCAGGCCGGCGTAATGGGCAATATCCACCATGAACAAGGCGCCGTTGTCGTGCGCAATGCGCGCCATGCGTTCGAAATCGATGCGTAGCGAATAAGCGGATGCCCCGCCCACAACCAGCTTGGGCTTGTGCTCTTTGGTAAGCCGTTCGACCTGGTCATAGTCGAGCTCTTCGTTGGCGTCCAGGCCATAGGATACGAAGTTGTACAGCTTGCCCGACGCATTGACCGGCGAACCGTGCGTAAGGTGGCCGCCTTCGGCCAGGCTCATGCCCAGCACGGTATCGCCCGGCTTGAGCACCGCCATGTACACGCCCTGATTGGCTTGCGAACCGGAATTGGGTTGAACATTGGCCGCTTCCGCGCCGAAGATTTCCTTCAGGCGGTCGATGGCCAGCTGTTCGACGATGTCGACGTATTCGCAGCCGCCGTAGTAGCGCTTGCCGGGATAGCCTTCAGCGTATTTGTTGGTCAGTTGCGTACCCTGAGCCTGCATGACCGCGGGGCTGGTGTAGTTTTCAGATGCAATCAGTTCGATATGCTGTTCCTGTCGAACATTTTCTTTCTGAACGGCAGCCCATACTTCGGCATCGACTTGATCAAGGGTACATGAACGATCGAACATTAGCTATCCTGTGTGTGGTTTTGGCAGTTGGAACAAACTTATCTATTCTAGCGCGAATACGCTCCAACCCACGCCGACAGGGACGCAACTTGCGTCCCTGGAAACTATGCCGCCTACGTTTTCCGAAGTAGGCGCTGATTCAAGGTATAAGTGCCGGTAATGGAGGCCTGGGCGAGTACATGCCCCTGGATCGCGTTGATGACATCGCTTGCGGTGAACTTTCCTTCAAAGGGAAGTTCGCTGATATCGAGCGCATAAACAGTGAATATATAGCGATGCGGAATGGCGTCGTTCCATGGCGGGCACGGACCGTCGTAGCCGAAGTAGTCGCCGCTCATGTCGCGGTCGGCGGCAAACCAGCTGGTGTAGTCGTTGACACCCTGGCGCGTGGCGTCGAGCGCCAGCGGGCCGGCCTTGCCGCGCGGTGTAATTCCGTCGGAATATGCGCCTTCGGGGATTTCCGCCGTATTGGGCGGGATGTCGATAAGCGCCCAATGATAGAAGTCGGCACGCGGCAGATCGGCAGGCACTTCGCGGTCTTCCTGATTGACGTCGTCCGGCTTGCTGGGCGCATCAGGATCGACGCAGATCACCACGAACGACTGGGTCGCACCCGGCACGTCGGTCCAGGCCAGATGCGGGTTGGCATTGCCCGCCAACATTACATGGTTCTGCCCGTCGGGTTTGGCGAACGCGTTACGTTCAGGAATGGTGCCTTGGTCGTTGAACGATTCACTGGTAAGTTTCATCAACAGAACTCCTGCCGGGTAGGGGCTGTCAGCCCGTTATTGTGACTCGGGCAAATTTGCGTTTGCCCACCTGTACGACATAAACGCCTGCAGCAAGTTGCAGTGCCTTGTCGTCGATGCGGTCTCCGTTGATCCGCACCCCGCCTTGTTCGACATTGCGCTGAGCTTCCGCGCCCGATACCACCAGGCCGGCTTCGCGCAATACCTTCAATATGCCCAGCGGCGCCGCAGCGACCGTGACCTCTGGCATGTCTTCCGGGATTGCGCCATCACGAAAGCGGGCCTCGAACGAGGCCCGCGCATCGTGTGCGGCCTGTTGCGTATGAAAGCGGGCCACGATTTCCTGGGCCAGCGCGACTTTGGCGTCGCGCGGGTTCATGCCGTCTTTTACCTGGTTCTGCAACCGCCCGATATCGTCCATAGAGCGGAAAGACAATAGCTCGAAGTACTTCCACATCAGCGTATCGGAAATCGACATCAGCTTGCCGAACATGGAATCGGGTGCCTCGGTGATGCCTATGTAATTTCCTTTGGACTTTGACATCTTGTCGACACCGTCGGTGCCCTCGAGCAAAGGCATGGTCAGCACGCACTGAGGCTCCTGGCCATATTCTTTCTGAAGTTCACGCCCGACGAGCAGATTGAACTTCTGGTCCGTGCCGCCGAGCTCGAGGTCGGCCTTGAGCACGACGGAATCGTAGCCCTGCATGAGCGGGTACAGAAACTCATGCACCGAGATGGGAATGCCGCCCTTGAAGCGGCGAGTGAAATCTTCGCGCTCCATCATGCGGGCCACGGTATAACGCGATGCCAACTGGATCATGCCGCGCGAGCCCAGGGGATCGCACCATTCGGAGTTATAGCGGATCTCGGTCCGGGACGGGTCCAGCACCATACTGGCCTGGGCGTAGTAGGTCTTGGCGTTTTCGTGGATCTGCTCGGCCGTAAGCGGAGGACGCGTTGCATTGCGGCCGCTGGGGTCGCCGATAGTGGAGGTGAAGTCGCCGATGAGGAAGATGACGGTATGGCCAAGATCCTGCAGCTGCCGCATTTTATTCAGCACCACCGTGTGCCCCAGATGTATGTCGGGAGCCGTAGGATCCAGACCCAGTTTGATGCGCAAAGGCGTGCCGGTGGCATGGCTGCGCGCCAGCTTCCTGACGAATTCGGACTCGACCAACAGTTCGCTGCAGCCTCGTTTCGCGATCAGGAGATCGGCTTCGACTTTGGGAGTGACTGGGACTTCGGTGGACGACATATAAAAGCGCTTTATAAGGAAAAATACAAAAAAATGCTCGAAAAATTGAGTCTAATACGCTAGCATAACGTGCGGGCGCGGACTCTGCACGGCAATTGGTCCATACGAAAACGATGCACAGCATCATCTTATCAGAGCGCCCAACCCCGAAATAACGGGTACTCGTTTTCCGGTGGCGGCGTTGGCAGCAGTCATTTCCCGCCGGATACATCTTCAAATTCAGCAGCGCATTTCTAGGTTTGGTTTTATGTTCAATAAAGGGACACCTGGCACTCCCTCGTATCGTGACACCCTTCGTGCCCACCGCAAGCCCCATCACTTCATCCGCAACGGCCTCGTCTTTGTAGCGCTTGGCCTGTTCGCCGGCGCGGCTGCACTGGCCGTGGTGCAACCGACCGAAGCTCCAGCGGTATACCAGGCCCATCAAAGCCTGGCGCTTCCGATACCTTTCCCGCAGACGCCCAACAATACCGACGCGCGCTTCTTCAGCGAAACCCAGATCCGCCGGGGTGATACGCTGGCAGCGCTCTTGCAACGCCTGCGCGTCCAGGAAAAAGGGCTGCAACAGTTTCTGGTCCAAGATAAATCGGCCCGTTCCATTTACAAGCTGTATCCCGGACGCACCGTCCAGGCCGCGGTCGACGCGGAAGGAAACCTGATATGGCTGCGATACAACCATACGCCCGGTGCCAAGGAAAAAAACGGTATTGTGTCCAAGTGGCTGGAAATCTCCAGCAGCGGCGAAGGCAAGTTCGAAGCAACCGAACACAGCCGCCCCGCCGATGCTCAAGTCCGCATTGCCGAAAGCGAAATCCAGAGTTCGCTGTTCGGAGCCACTGACGAAGCCGACATACCCGACGCCATCACAATGCAAATGACCGAGATCCTCGGCAGCAAGATCGATTTTCTGCAAGATCTGCGCCGAGGGGACCGCTTTCGCATCATCTATGAATCCTATTCGCATGAGGGCCGCGAAATCGGCGTCGGCAAGATCCTGGCGCTCGAGTTCATCAATAAAGGCAAGGCATACGAAGCGGTATGGTATGCGCCGGACCAGTCGTCCGGCAGCTATTACGATTTCGAAGGCAGCAGCCTGAAAGGCGCTTTTCTGCGTACAGCGCTCAAGTTTTCCCGTATCAGTTCCAGGTTCGGCATGCGCAAGCATCCCGTCCATGGTGGCTGGCGCGGCCACAAGGGTGTTGACTACGCGGCTGCTTCCGGCACGCCCATCCATGCCACGGCCGATGGCGTAGTCGACTTCATCGGCAAGCAGAACGGCTATGGCAATACCATCATCCTGAAGCACCACGACAAGTTCAGCACCTTGTATGCGCACCAGAGAAGCTTCGCCAAAGGCCTCAAAAAGGGCGACAAGGTAAGCCAGGGAGAACTCATCGGCTACGTGGGTTCAACAGGCTGGGCAACCGGCCCGCATCTGCATTATGAATTCCGTGTGAACAACAAGCAGATCGACCCGCTCTCTGTAGATCTGCCTGTTGCCCGCAAGCTTGACAGCAATCAGCGCAAGGCCTTTGATCGTACGGTGGCCCGGTATCGCGAGCACATCCATTTCCTGGCCAGTATGCAAGACAGCGACAATATCAAAGTCGCTGCCCGTTGATGCGCCCGGCTCTTGCAGATAGGGCTTGAGCCATGTCGTCGCCTTTGTTCATCGGCCTGATGTCGGGCACCAGCACGGACGGCGTAGACGCTGTGCTGGCCGACTTCTCAAGCCCCCGGCGGCCCGTCATATTGGCATCGGCGTCGCTGCCCATGCCGGGCGCCTTGCGCGAAGAACTGTTGTCCTTGAACATAGCGGGCCATAACGAACTGGTCCGCGCCGCACTGGCAGCCAATGCGCTGGCCGAACTCTACAGCAGCGCCACGCAAGATGTTCTTACGCAAGCCGCGCTCAAGCCCGAAAGTATCTGCGCAATTGGCGCCCACGGGCAGACCGTAAGGCATGATCCCGCCGCCGGATACACCCTTCAGATAAACGCCGCTGCGTTACTGGCTGAGCGCACCGGCATCGACGTCATCGCGGATTTCCGTTCCCGCGACGTGGCAGCCGGAGGCCAGGGAGCGCCATTGGTACCCGCCTTTCACCACGCCATGTTCGCCGGCCCGCAGCCGCGCGCCGTGTTGAACCTGGGAGGAATCGCAAACGTGACCCTGCTGGGAAACTCCGATCTGGTGCGCGGCTTCGATACGGGACCCGCCAACGTCCTGCTCGACATGTGGATACATGCCAGTACGGGCCGCGTTTTCGATGCGGACGGCGCGTGGGCGGACAGCGGGCTAGCCCATGCTCCCCTGCTTCAGTTCCTGCTGGACAGCGAACCGTGGTTTGAACGGGCACCGCCCAAATCCACGGGCAGGGACTTATTCAACTGGACGTGGCTGACACAGCGCCTGGAAGCCTTTGGCAAACATGCATTGTCCGCAAGCGACATCCAGGCTACGCTGCAGCAGCTTACCGCCGTAACGGTAGCGCAGGCCATCGCCCGCTATGCGCCGGAGACATGCGAAGTGCTGGTGTGTGGCGGGGGAGCTCTTAACGATGGGCTGATGCGCGACCTGCGCGACGCCCTGCCATGTGCAGTACGCAGCACGTCCGATCTAGGCGTGCCGGTACAACTGGTCGAAGCACTGGCCTTTGCCTGGCTAGCGCGGGCCCATGTCGAAGGCCATCATGCGGGGCTGCCCAGCGTAACAGGGGCGCGTCACGCCACTATTCTGGGTTGCCGGTATCCAGCTTGAGCCAACCGGCCTGCAGCAATGCACAAGCCGGTGTGTTGGGTCTTGCATCAAGGTGCAAAAGAGGATCCGCAGCCGCAAGTTGAATTGGCATTGGGATTGCGAATGACAAACTGCGAACCTTCGAGGTCGTCTTTATAGTCGATTTCGGCACCCACCAGATACTGGAAGCTCATGGGGTCCACCAATAGCTGCACGCCTTCCTTGTCGATAGTAGTGTCGTCGTCGTTGATGGTTTCGTCGAATGTGAACCCATACTGGAAGCCGGAACAGCCGCCGCCCTGCACGAATACGCGCAACTTGAGCTCGGGATTGCCTTCTTCAGCAAGCAGATCTTTTACCTTGGCTGCGGCAGCGTCGGTGAAAAGAATAGGAGTTGGCGGGGTTTGCAGATTTACAGATTCGGTAACGGTATTCATGAGGGTACTCCGTGGCAACCATAAGGGCTGCACAATAAACAACTATAACACCGGCGAGCTAATCGGCCGCCGATAAAGTGACCGTACGAGACACCCGTACCGTGCTGCCTTCCAGCACGTTGAGCGTGACGGTTTGCGGCGTGAATCCCTGAGGTAGGGTCAGGAAGCCGCCCCCGCGCTGAAATTGATCGAAGCTCAATTCGAAGCCATTTGCCGAGGCTGTGTCAGCGGACTGGTCGGCGGCGCCAGGCGCTTGCGCTGCCTGCAGCGTTATTTTAACCGCTTTGCCCAGCTGACTTCCTTTTGCCACGAATTGCATCTCGCCCTTGAAAGGCGCGTCGTCGGAACCGTTGCGCATCAACAGCACCCTGTATTGCAAGATGGGGCCTTGCCGCTCGATATCAAGAGCCCGTATGCTGATGGACCCCGCCGGCCCGGGCGGCAACAGCTGATTGAAGAAGGCAAGCTTGTCTTGAGCCAGACCCAGTTCGGTCTGGCTGGCCAGCAAAGAAGCCTCCAGACCATTCCGGGTGCTTTCCTCCACGACCAGTTGCCCCTGCATAGTGTCCAGCTGCGCGCGAACTTCTTCGAGTTGCAAACGGCTTTGATCCAGTGCGAGCTGCGCTTTCTGTAGCTCGGAATCGTACTGCCGGTCGTTTTGGGCATTGAACCATAGCGCAGCGCCGGCCACGCCAAATGCCATGCCTGCCACCAGCGCCATCAAGATAAACCAGCGCGAGCCTCGTGCCGGTTTATCATGCGCGGCTGTGCGCGTATTGTGTTGTGCATCGGTGTCCATTGGATTCTGGACGGTCTTTTCAGTGTCTGCGACATTCTTCTTCATGTTCAACAGACCCGCGCAGGAGCATTCAGTTCCGAAACACGATGGCCGACTTTGTTACGGCAATACAGCGACGTGCTCGAGACCAGCGGATTCTGGCAAGCCGAACATGAGGTTCATGTTCTGGACAGCCTGTCCTGATGCGCCCTTGACCAGATTGTCTTGCGTGACGAGGATGACCAGTTGATCGCCGTTATCGGGCCGATGAACCGCAATTCGAAGATGGTTGGACGCACGCACCGAACGAGTTTCCGGCAGGCTGCCGGCCGGCATTACGTCGACGAAGGGCTCGTTGGCGTAGCGCTGTTCAAACAAGGCCTGGAAGTCAGTGTCAAGCGCCTCCGGCAAGATACGCACGTACAGGGTTGAGAACATACCGCGTATCATGGGCACCAGGTGTGGCACAAACAGCAAACCAACAGGCTCGCCGGCCAAGAGCTGCAGCTGTTCCGAGATTTCGGGATGATGCCGGTGTCCGGCCACGCCATACGCCTTGAAATTGTCGCTGGCTTCGGAAAACAGGGTACTGACCTCGGCCTTGCGCCCAGCCCCCGAAACACCTGACTTGCAATCGGCAATGACGTGCGTGGTATCGATAAGGCGGCGCCCATTTTGCAGGAGCGGCGCCAGGCCCAACAACACCGTGGTCGGATAGCAACCGGGGTTTCCCACGACCTGAGCATCGGAAATTTTCTCGCGGTTGAGTTCGACCAGGCCATACACCGACTGCTTGAGGATGTCGGGGCAGGAATGCGGCATTTTGTACCAACGCTCGAACACTTGCGTATCCTGCAAGCGGAAATCGGCGGCCAGGTCGATAACCCGCACGTTTTTTTTGATCAGGCTTTCAGCCTGGCTCATGGCAACGCCATGCGGTGTTGCAAAAAATACAACATCGCATTCTTCGAGGTTTGCCTTTTCTGGCGTTTGGAAGCACAAATCGACCCTGCCTCGCAGATTGGGAAACATGTCGGCCACCGGCATCCCGTCTTCCTTGCGGGACGTGATTGCCGTGAGTTGTGCATTGGGATGCTGGGATAAAAGACGCAATAACTCCACGCCCGTGTAGCCTGTACCACCCACAATGCCTACTTTGATCCGTGCTGCAGCTGCCGAAGCCATAATAATTTCCCAAAATACAAATCATCAACTACACAATTATGCAACAAGCTTGACGATTGCAGGGCCTTACCCTGACAAAAGCTGCGCTTGAATGTACAAAACCCCGACCTGGGCCGGGGTTTTGTATTTGCAAGGCCGAAGCCTTGCGTACAGCAAAGATTAACGCTTGCTGAACTGTTTCCGACGACGTGCTTTGTGGAAGCCGACTTTCTTACGTTCAACTTCACGAGCATCGCGAGTCACGAAACCGGCGTGCTTGAGCGGCGATTTCAATGATTCGTCGTAGTCGATAAGCGCACGGGTGATACCGTGGCGAACCGCACCGGCCTGGCCGCTTTCGCCGCCGCCGTGAACGTTGACGTGAAAATCAAACGATTCAAGGTGGTTGGTGAGCGCCAAAGGCTGACGCACGACCATGCGTCCCGTTTCGCGAGCAAAATATTCGTCGACGGGCTTGCCGTTGACGACGATCTTGCCAGTACCTTTTTTCAAGAACACGCGAGCCACCGACGTTTTGCGGCGGCCTGTTCCATAATTCCAATTACCGATCATGACCTATCCTTAGAATTCCAGCGGTTTGGGCTGCTGAGCTGAATGAGGATGCTCGGCGCCGGCATAAACCTTGAGTTTCTTGGCCATTGCATAACCCAGCGGCCCTTTGGGCAGCATGCCTTTTACGGCCTTCTGGATTGCACGACCAGGAAAACGCTGTTGCATTTTCTCGAAGGTGGTTTCAGTAACGCCGCCGGGGTAACCCGAGTGACGATAGTATTTTTTGTCTTGGGCCTTGTTGCCTGTGACAACAATTTCCGAAGCATTGATAATGACGATGTAATCGCCGGTGTCAACGTGGGGCGTGAATTCTGGCTTATGCTTGCCGCGCAAACGACGTGCGACTTCGCTGGCCACACGACCGAGGACTTTGCCCTTGGCGTCAATCACGTACCAGTCACGTTGGACTTCCTGCGGCTTGGCCACAAAGGTCTTCATGATGGTTCCTAAATATTCAAAATAAGCCTGGCGGACATCCGTCAGACTGCGTTTCCTGGCGCCTTCAATGCCTAAGCGTTGTACTTCGCCCGTGCAAATAAGCCAGAAAAGCCCATAATATTAACATACTTAGGCGATTTTCAACATGCCGTATGAACCACCAAAAAATAACCCCAAAAAACCCGTGGATCAATTCGGCTTTTTTGGGGTACATGCCTAAGCGGCGGCTTTATGAGCCGCAACAAAGGAATTATTTTTTCTGATTGGCCAGAGCAATGCCCAGGTAATTGTCGTAAGAGCCTTCGGCGACGCGGAACCATGGGACCAGGCTGTCGCGGAAGCCCATGTAGTTGTCGTGAATTTTCTTGAACATGGCGTTTTTGTCGCTGAACTCTTTGTAGAGTTCGTTAGAGGCCTTGAACGAGGCATCCATGACGTCGCGCGGGAATGCCTTGAGAACGGCACCCGCACCAATCAGGCGGCGCAGCGCTGCCGGATTGTTGGCATCGTAAGAGCCCAGCATCTGGCCACCGGCGGCGCGCGACGCGGTGTCGACCAAGGACTGGTAGCTTTTCGGCAGGCTGTTCAAGGCTTCGTCGTTTACGTAAAGCGAAACCTGGGCGGAACCTTCCCACCAGCCCGGATAGTAGTAGTACTTGGCGACCTTCTGGAAACCGAGCTTTTCGTCGTCAACCGGTCCGACGAACTCGACAGCGTCAAGCGTGCCTTTCTCGAGCGATGGGTAGATGTCGCCTGGAGGAATTTGCTGGGGCACGACGCCCATGCGCGAAAGCACTTCGCCTGCGAAGCCGGCGGTACGCATCTTGAGACCCTGGAGGTCGGCTACGGATTTGATTTCCTTGCGATACCATCCGCCCATTTGGGTACCGGTATTGCCCAAGGGGAAGTTGATGATGTGGCGGGGCGCGAACAATTCACGGGTGAGCTTGAGGCCGTCGCCTTCGTACATCCAGGAGTACATCTGGCGCGCATTCAGACCGAAAGGCACGGCGGTGTCGAAACAGAATGAAGGGTCTTTGCCGTAGTAGTAATACGATGCCGTCTGGCCGCACTCGACAGTACGGTTGCCCACCGCGTCCATGACGCCGAAACCAGGCACGATTTCGCCGACCGGATACAGGCGGATTGAGAAGTTTCCGTCGGAGGCCTCTTCGACCATCTTGCAAAACGTTTGCGCCGTGTTGTAGAGCGCAGGCGTTGAAGGCCCATAGGTGGAAGTCATTTTCCAGCTGATTTTGGGATTGCTTTGCGCAAACACGGGTGCTGCCACGGCGGCTGAGCCGGCCATGGCGCCCAGGCCTGCTTTTTTAAGGAATGAACGACGCTGCATTAAGAACTCCTTTCGGCATTCGATTATTTTGTACGGTAAAAATCCACTCCGGATATTACACCGCGTTGTACTTCTTGTAACGAGGGTAAAACCCTGAGGATCCTTTGGTCACGCTGTTGCCGTCAAAATCTGGCGCTACGGTTACTGCCCTGCGATCGACATCTGTTCGATCAGGATGGATCCGGTCGTCTTGGAGCCGCGCGTAATCGTGTCGGCGCCCACTGCCACGATCTGGCGGAACATATCGGCCAGATTGCCCGCAATGGTGATCTCCTGAACCGCATGCTGAATTTCGCCATCTTTGACCCAGTAACCGAAAGCACCGCGTGAATAATCGCCGCTGACGTAGTTGACGCCCTGGCCTATGAGTTCGGTGACCAGAAAGCCCGTACCCAGCTTGCGCAGCATTGCACGGAAGTCGTCGGTCGGTCGGGTAAGGCGCGAAACAAGCCGCAGATTATGCGAACCGCCCGCATTGCCCGTAGTGGGCATGCCCAGCTTGCGCGCGGTATAGGTGGAAAGGAAATAGCCGTTCAGCACTCCGGCGGTCACGACATCGCGCGGCTGGGTGCGCACACCCTCGCTATCGAATGGCGAACTGCCCATGGCGCCCGGGATATGGGGATCTTCGGAGATATCGATATGGTCGGACAAAACCGGTTTGCCCAGTGAGTCGAGCAAGAAGCTGGCCTTTCGATACAAAGCCCCTCCACTGGTGGCCTGCACCAGTGCGCCAACCAGACCCACGGCCAGGGGCGCCTCGAACAAGACGGGGAACCGGCCCGTTTTTATACGCCGGGCCGACATGCGCGACAGCGTGCGCTCGGCTGCGTAGCGACCCACCGCGGCCGGATCCGACAATTGTTGCGGGGCGCGCGCCGATGTGTACCAGTAGTCCCGCTGCATATTGTTGCCCCGGCCTGCAATGGGCGCGACCGACAGACTATGCCGCGTGTACGGATACCCGCCCATGAAGCCGCGGCTGTTTCCCAATACGAAATGGCCTTCGTACGTATCGACGGATGCCCCGTCAGTGTTCGTGATGAGCGGGCTGGTGGCGTGCGCCGCGCGCTCGGCCTGGATGGCCAGTTTGGCAGCGTCCTCGGCCGTGATGTCCCATGGATGGTGCAATTGCAGATCGCGATGGGCGGAAGTGGCGAGCTGGTCGGCGTCGGGCAGGCCCGCAGCCGGGTCGGCCGCTGTGTAGCGGGCAATGTGCCACGCAGCTTCGACGGTCTCGCGTATGGCCTGCGCGGAAAAGTCGGAGGTGGAGGCCGAGCCGCGACGATTTCCGGCGAAAACGGTGAGGTCCAGCGAACGGTCCCTGGTCTGCTCCACCGTCTCGATGTCTTTGCGGCGCACCGATACGGACAACCCGCGGCTTTCGGAGATTTCCGCGGCAGCGTCCGACGCCCCCAGTGATTTGGCATGTTTCAGGGCATCGCTGACCAATTCACGGAAGCGGGTCTGGTTTTCAGATATAGGTAGATAAGATGTGGGTTGGTCGCTCATTGCTGCTCTTTCAAGTTAGACGGTTATCATAGCCAATTAAAGAATACTTTTTTGACTCCCATGCCAAACATCCCCGAAAATACCGACGAGCCGGCTGATCACGGCTACGACAGGCCCAGCAAATCGCAAGTAAAGCGCGACATGCTCGAACTGCAGGATCTGGGCAAAAAGCTGGTCGAGCTGTCCACCGACCGCCTCAAGCAACTGCCCCTGTCGGAAAACCTTTATGAAGCCGTCCGGCAGGCACAGCGCACAGCCAGCCGCGAAGGCCTGCGCCGGCAAATCCACTATGTCGGCAAACTGATGCGCAATGCCGATGCAGATGCCATACGCACGCAGCTCGACATCTGGGAAAACGGTTCACGTGAAGAAACGCTTGCCATGCACCGGCTTGAAGCGCTCCGTGAACTGCTGCTTAAAGATGACGACGCACTCACCGGCCTGCTTGACGCCTATCCCGGCGCTGATATCCAGCATCTTCGCACACTGATACGCGCCAGCCGCAAGGAAGCGCAGAACAACGCCGCACTGCAGGCCGGGCAAGACCCCCAACGCAAGCACTATCGCGCCTTGTTTCAAGCCATCAAGGCACTCAATGACACGACGGAACAGAAATGAGCTCATCCCTACTTGAATGCCTGGAAATTGAAACTGGGCCGAACCCCGGCCATGCGGTAATCTGGCTGCACGGCCTGGGCGCCGACGGCCATGATTTCGCACCCTTGGTTCCCGAATTGGAATTGCAGGATGCACCGCCGATTCGCTTCGTATTTCCCCACGCGCCCGTTCAGCCGGTAACCATCAACAACGGCATGGCCATGCGCGCCTGGTATGACATCTTCATTCCGGACCTGGTCTCGCGTGAAGACGAAAACGGTGTACGGCAGTCTCAAGCAGCCGTCGAGGCCCTGATCCTGCGTGAAAACCAACGCGGCATTCCCAGCGACAAGATCATTCTGGCCGGATTTTCTCAGGGTTGCGCCATGGCGCTGCAAACTGGCTTGCGCCTGGACAGCAAACTGGCCGGCATCATCGGACTGTCGGGTTACCTGCCGCTGGCAAGCCTGTTCGATGCCGAGCGGCACCCTGCCAACCAGGCCACTCCCATTTTCCTGGCGCACGGCACCAACGATCCGGTGGTCGTTTTCCCGCGCGCCCAGGCTACGCATCAAAAGCTGCTCGAGCTGGGCTACCAGGTGGACTGGCACACCTACCCGATGCCGCATTCGGTATGCCTTGACGAAGTCGCCGATATCGCGGCCTTCTTGCGCAAGGTTCTGGGTTAACGCTAGGAGCGGCGCGTCTCGCCCAGGTCCAGCCATACCCGTCGCATGGTGGGATCTTCGGCGTCGTAGTCGTTCTGGAAACCCAGGTGCTTCATCAGGCTGAGCATGGGGCGGTTCGTGGCAAGCACGACTCCATCTATATAAGTAAGACCCTGATACTGGGCCGCTTCGATAAGGCCACCCATTAATTGCGAGCCCAGCCCCCGGCGCTGCCATGCGTCGCCAATGACCAGGGCGTATTCGGCGCCGCGTCCGTCGGCATTGCGCAGGTAATGCGCGAATCCGATTATCTGCTCGCGCGGGTGGCCGCGATGCTCGGGATTGGGCACCTGCACCGTGGCGACCAGAGCCAGCTCGCGGTCGTAGTCAATACGGGTATAACGCGCGAGCATGCGGGGCGTGAGTTCACGCATCATGGAAACAAAGCGCATGTAGCGCGCTTCATCGGAAAGGCCCCGCACAAACTCCTGCAACGGCTCGGCGTCTTCAGGACGTATAGGCCGCAGCATCCACGGACTGCCATCCTTGAACGTCTTGGATTGCACCAGACGGCGCGGATACGGGTGGATGGCCATATGCCTGTAACCCGTTGTCTCGGGCAGTACAAGCATGGATTGGCTGGTGAGTTCGATGCGCACGATATGCGCGACAATCTGCATGTCGTCGGCATATACCGGATCAATAATGAGCGAGTCCAGCGATGGCAACTCGCTGATGAGTTCGGATATTCGCTCCAGCGTCTCTTGAAGAAGCTCCAATGCGGCCGACGTGGACTGACGCGCAAGCCCGTGTTGCCAAACGCTGCTGCGCAACACGAGCTGGCGGGCCAGATAGCTGTTCAGCGGCGGCAGCTCGGTGGCACTATAGGCCCCGGCAAACAGCGCGTCCTGGCCCCCGGGCCCGAATGTAATGTAAGGGCCGAACTTGGCGTCGCGCCGTACCTGGATAGACATAGGCAGACTATCGTCGGGCTGCCCTGGCGGCTGGGCGTCGCCGTCTTCGGCGCCGGCGGCATAGCGCAAAGGCACATGGAAGCAGTCCAGCAATTCCCGGCATTCGTCCGCGGTCAGGATGCGCCGGCGCTTGCTTTGGATGCTGCGCACGAGCGCGCGCGCCTCTTCCAGGCGCGGCGGCTTGCTCAAGACTTCGGGCGGCAAGGTCTGTTGCGACAGCGTCTGGTTGTAATGATAGGAAGCCAGTATTCCGAAAGCATTGGCCGCCGATTCCGGAGTCCGGAATGCAGGCGTGCCCGCGCTGTCCAGGATATGGCGCAGCGCCCGCATTGACGCATCCCCCATGAAGCACGTGATGATGGGCTTGCGCGAGTCGGGCGATATATCGGCCAGTTGCCGCGCCACGCTGCGCAGGTCGGACAACGGGTCGGGCGCCAGCAGCACCAGCACTCCGTCGACACCCGAGTCGTCGGCCAGGATGCCGATGACTTGCTTGACCTTCTCCGGTGTCAAAGGGGCATAGGTAACGACCGGATTCCGGCTTTTCGCCCCTTCTTCCAGCAAGGCATCCAGAGACCTGATGCTGCTCTGGCTCAGTTCGGCCCGGAATACGGCTTCGGCATCTCCCATGACGTCGAGCGCCAGCTGAGCGGCGCCATCGCCGTTGGAGAAAAGCGCAATCTTGCGGCCGCGCGGATGCCGTGTGTAGACCAAAACCTTAATGGCGGAAAACAGTTGCACGAAATAGCGGATGCGTACCGCACCCGCCCGGCGCAAGAGCACGTTGAACACAGCATCTTCGGTGGACGCCGCATCGGCGTTGTGGCCGACCTTGAGCACGATTACGGGCTTGACGCTTGCCGCGGCACGAAGCGCACTGGTGAAGCGGCGCGATGACGAGGTTTCTTCAAGATACAGGGCAATGCTGTCGGTGCGCGGATCCATGGCAAGGTAATCGAGCGCCTCGGAGACATCGATAGTGGTTTCGTCGCCCAGCGACACAACCGCCGAAAAACCCAGCCTGACATCCTCGGCCCAATCCAGGACCGATGCAGTAATGGAGCGGGATTGCGCCACCAGGGCAACGCGTCCGCCCAGCCCCACGTGCGGTTCATGGCTCAGGTTTATGCCCAGGTGCGGGCGCTGCACGCCAAAGGAACGCGGGCCCAGCACCATGCAGTCATTAAGCTGACCCCACGTCCTGCAATAGACCATATCTTCGACAGGATCGTCTGACACGGCGTGATGGGGCAAGACAGTCAGGCACCTAGGTCGACAGGATTTGATGGCCGCAAGCGCCTCGGGCAGTCGCCGTGGGGCGATGCAAAGCAGGACTTGATCTACGCGGGATCCTTCGCTGACACCGTTGAGCGCCTGGGGCAAAGCGATGGGTTGGGCGGGATCGGCGTCGACTATTGTGATGGTGTTTTGCAGCGAACGCGGCACGCTGTGCACGATGGGCAAGGAGCGGTCTGAAAGTACCACGAGCGAGCTGGGTTCGAACAATGCGGTAAGGCGATGTCGAGGCATACTTTATCCGGTTCAAGCGAAAATTGATGTGTACTCTAAAATAGGCGTCTTGCTACTTTCCTGCGCATGCGGCCGATACCGCCACATGACTAGCCTAACGACTTACCATGACCACGTCTACTTCTTCTGCCGTTCGCACGCGTTTCGCCCCTTCTCCGACGGGTTACCTGCATTTGGGCGGGGCTCGCACCGCCCTGTTTTCATGGGCTTTTGCGCGACATCACAAAGGCACTTTCGTATTGCGCATCGAGGACACCGACCTCGAACGCTCCACGCCTGAAGCCGTTCAGGCCATACTCGACAGCATGGCGTGGCTGGACATGCAGCCCGACGAAGGGCCCTTCTACCAGATGCAGCGCATGGACCGCTACCGCGAAGTCATTCAGACCATGCTGGAGGAAGGCAAAGCCTACTACTGCTACAGCAGCCCCGAAGAAGTCGAGGCCATGCGTGAAAAAGCCCGCGCCGCCGGATTGAAACCGCGCTATGACGGCACATGGAGGCCAGAAACGGGCAAGGCCTTGCCCGCCATCCCGGCCGACCGAAAGCCGGTCGTGCGTTTCAAGAACCCGCTGGACGGAGTCACCGGATGGGACGACCTGGTCAAGGGACATATCAGCTTCGACAACAGCGAACTCGATGACCTGATCATCGCAAGGCCCGACGGCACACCCACCTACAATTTCTGCGTGGTCGTCGACGACTGGGACATGAAGATCACGCATGTATTGCGCGGCGACGATCACGTGAACAACACCCCGCGACAGATCAATATTCTACGCGCGCTGGGCGCCGATCTGCCCGAGTACGGACACGTCCCCATGATACTGGGGCCCGACGGCGAGAAGCTTTCAAAGCGGCATGGCGCTGTCAACGTCATGGAATACGACAACGATGGCTACCTTCCGGAAGCCATGGTCAACTACCTTGCGCGCCTGGGCTGGAGCCACGGAAACGATGAGCTGTTCACCCGCGAACAACTGGTCGAGTGGTTCGACACGCGCAATCTGACCAAGTCGGCTGCGCAATGGGATCCCAAAAAATTGAACTGGGTCAATGCTCATTACATTAAAAACAGCAGCAATGCCGATCTGGCCGAGCGTGTGGCGCCCCGCATACTTAAAAACAACGGCAATCCGCAAGCCGTCGACCTGCAAGCCGTCATGGGCTTGCTCAAAGACCGTGCAGAGACCCTGAATCAGCTAGCCGAAGGCGCAATGCTTTTTTGCGGCCCCTACACGCCAGCCGCCGCCGAACTGCGCAACGAACATCTGGATGAACAGGCCAAAGTATTGTTGAAGCACTTCGAGCAGCAAGCACAAGCCTTGCCGGATTGGACACCCGAATCGCTGGACGCGCTGATCAAAACGCTGCTCGCCGAACACGGCGTCAAAATGCCGAAGCTGGGCATCCCGTTGCGCCTTGCCGTCACGGGCCAGAAGCAAACACCCGCCATAGGCGCAGTGCTTGCCATTCTGGGCAAAGACCTTGTACTGGAACGGCTCGCGGCAGTATGAAAAGCCGCCCCGCCGTCAGGCGTGTCGACGCCGGCGTATCGACGCCCGGCGCCTCGCCGTCTGACGGCGTTACCGTCTGGCGCCTAACGCTAGAACGGCAGGCGATATCCGGGCGACATACGTCTGGCCGTGATGGTGGCGCCATCCGCGGCTTTCAAGGTCAGCGCGTTGGCGCCGGCCGAAACAACGGTGTAGCGATTGGTATAAATCGGATCGTCCAAATTCACAGGAGCGCCGTTGGACTCCAGGGTCTTGAGCACCAGCGTTTGTTTGTCGTGACGCCAGCAACCCCCTTCGTCCAGCCCTTGCGATGGATTCTTGCCGCGCTTCAGTTGCTCTGTATACGCCATGACGCCGTCGGCATTCAGGGTATACAAGGTGCGAAGTTCTCCGGCCACGCCCTTTTGTTTGCGCACACTTAGCCAGTTGCCCACCAGCGGATCGCCCGGCGCGGCCGCTGCGCATTTGGGAACTGTCTTGACCGGCTCAGGCGGGGCGCTGACCGGCGCGGCGCAGCCGGCCAGAAACACCGCAGTGGCAAACCCGGTCATCAACAAGCGCGGACGAAGCAGGAAATCGTACATAAGAGGCATTCCTTTAAACGCAAAACGTCAACGATTTTAGCCGCAACGCCACAAGACGGCCGCGCCGACATGCACAGACCCGCGAAATTTCGAATACTGCTGCGCAAATCCACGTAGCCAATGAGGACTCATCAAGGCAAGCCAGGGACCGGATCTACAATAGGCGCAGTCATTTGCCACAGGCGCACAGATTTCCATGCCTTACTCAGTCTTGATCACACTGCACTTGTTCGCGGCCTTCATATTTGTTGGCACCGTTTTCTTTGAAGTGCTGATGCTCGAAGGCATCCGCAAGCACGTGTCGCGCGAATCCATGCGCGAGATCGAGCGCGCAATCGGCAAGCGGGCCCGGCAGATCATGCCCTGGACCTTGCTGGTCCTGTACAGCGCGGGCATCGGCATGGCGTGGCACTACCGCGGCGTCCTGGCCCAGCCTTTCGACAGCGCTTTCGGCACCATGCTCACCATAAAGATAGTGCTGGCGCTGAGCGTGCTGGGCCACTTCATCACCGCCATGGTGCTGGGCAGCAAAGGGCTGTTGAATGCCCGCTATGTTCAACGCATACATACCAGCGTATTCACGCATATGGTCGGCATCGTGCTGCTGGCCAAAGCCATGCTTTACCTCAACTGGTAATCACAGCGGCAGCCTGACGTCGTGCTTGATCTCGCGCAATGCGACGATAGTGCGTGTTTGCCGCAGGCCTGGCAGATTGAACAGAAATCGGTGCAGAAAGCTGTCGTAGGCCTCGGGACTGGGCACCACTATCTTCAGCAGAAAGTCGGAATCGCCGGTAACGGCATAGCACTCCAGTATCTCGGGCGCGTCGCGCACTGACCGCTCGAAATTTTCAACGATTTCCGCCGAATGCCTTTCGAGACTTATCTGGGCAAACATGCAGCCCTGCAGCCCGACTTTATGGCGATCCACCTTGGCGTAATACCCCTGGATGACCTTGTTGGCCTCGAGTGCTTTGACACGACGCCAGACGGGTGCCGCGGAAAGCCCCACCTCGTCGGACAGCTGCTGCGCCGAAGCGCGACCCTCTTTTTGCAGCTGTTGGAGTATTTTGATATCAGTCTTATCCATTTGGCCTCCTCGCGAAACAAACGTTTCGTTAACTAGGGATTCTACGCGACGCGAACGCAATAAAACCAGACCGGCAAATCTCTATCATGGGTTGAAATACCGGAGTCTTGCCATGTCAGTTCCCCATATAGATACTCAATATCGACTTTCCGACAATCTGACCGCTACGTCGGGCCGCATCTTCCTGACCGGCACTCAGGCGCTCGTGCGTATGCTGCTGGCCCAGCGCCGCAGCGACGAAAGCCATGGCTTGAATACCGCCGGCTTTGTGACGGGATACCGCGGTTCGCCGCTGGGCGGCGTGGACATGGCCATGTGGCGAGCGCAAAAACTGCTGGAGGAAAATCGCGTCAGTTTTCTGCCCGCGATCAATGAGGATCTCGCTGCGACCATCGTCATGGGCACCCAACAGGCCGGTATTCGCGACGACAGGCGCGTCGATGGCGTATTCGGCATGTGGTACGGCAAGGGGCCGGGTGTCGACCGCGCAGGCGACGCGCTGCACCACGGCAACGCCGCGGGCGCCTCCCGCAACGGCGGTGTGCTGCTGATCGTCGGCGACGACCACACGGCCGCGTCATCCTCCATCCCGCATGCCAGCGAAACATCACTGCAGGGGTGGAGCATACCCATTATTCATCCGGCGTCCGTCGAAGAATATGAATCTTTCGGCCTGTGGGGCTGGGCGTTGTCGCGCTACTCCGGCGCCTGGGTTGCCTTCAAGGCGGTTACCGAAACGGTAGAGAGCGGGCGGTCGTTCACGCTTGGCTCCATGCCGGACTTCTCCACCAGCGACGATGATCCGCACAAGGGTGCGCTGGAATACAGCGCGCGCGAATTCCTGACACCTGGCATCGAGAGCCGTATGGCCGATCGCCTGGTCGCGGTCAAGGCCTTTTCGCGCCAACACTCCCTGGACCGTCTGGTCGATGCAGCGCCTCAAGCCAGACTGGGCATCATCACTACCGGCAAGGCCCATCTTGACGCACTGGATGCATTGCAAACGCTGGCGGATGCGCAGCAAACCCCTCTCCCGCCCTTGCGCCATTACAAGATAGGCCTGAGCTGGCCCATCGATGAGCCAGGGTTCTTGCGCTTCGCCGAAGGCCTGGAGCACATCCTCGTTCTTGAAGAAAAAGCGCCGCTGATCGAAGGCCAGATCAAGGACCTCCTGTTCAACCAAGCCGTGCGTCCGCGTATTGCAGGCAAGCGGGATCTGGAAAACGAAGTCCTGGTTCCATCGACCGGCCAGTTGCGGCCCGCGCTCGTCAGGGGCGTGCTGCGCCGCTGGCTGGCACAGGCCGGGGAAGTCGTGCTGGATGATCCCGACTGCGCGCTGATATCGCTGCAATCCGCCAGACCGGCCGCGATTGCCCGGCGACCTTATTTCTGTTCGGGCTGTCCGCACAGCACTTCCACGAAAGTGCCTGAAGGCAGTCAGGCGCTGGCCGGCGTGGGTTGCCACTACATGGCCACCTGGATGGATCGCGACACCAGCGGACTGACGCAAATGGGCGGCGAAGGCACCGACTGGATCGGACTGTCGCGCTACACCACGATGCCGCATATCTTTCAGAATATGGGCGAAGGAACTTATTTCCATTCCGGCTACCTGGCAATACGCCAGGCCATCGCCGCCAATGCCAACGTCACTTACAAGATCCTGTTCAACGACGCGGTGGCCATGACAGGTGGACAGCCGGTGGACGGCTCGATTTCGGTATTGCAGATTTGCCAACAAATGCTGGGCGAAGGCGTGCAGCGCGTGGTGATCACCACGGACGAGCCCGACAAATACCGGGGCTGCGCGCTGGCGCCAGGTGTCGCTGTGCACCATCGTCGCGAGCTTGACCGCTTGCAGCGCGAACTGCGCGAAATCAAAGGCGTAACTGTGCTGATCCACGATCAGGCCTGTGCTGCCGAAAAGCGCCGGCGCCGCAAGAAGCGCACATACCCTGATCCCGCGCGGCGCCTGTTCATCAACACGGCGGTATGCGAAGGTTGCGGAGATTGCGGCGTTCAATCGAACTGCCTGTCGCTTGTTCCGGTGGAAACGCCCTTCGGCCGCAAGCGCGCCATCGATCAATCAAGCTGCAATAAAGACTACTCATGTGCAGAGGGCTTCTGTCCGAGCTTCGTATCGGTGATCGGAGGAACGCCGCGCAAGTCGGGCAACGAAGACGACGAAATGGCGCGCCAGAAAGTTCGAAGCCTGATCTCGCAATTGCCGCCGCCTGCATTCGATGCGGCGAAACGTGACTGCAACGTGCTGGTGGCAGGCATAGGCGGAACCGGCGTCATCACCGTGGGGGCCATACTGTCAATGGCTGCGCATCTGGAAGGCCGGGCAGCATCTGTCCTGGACATTACCGGCCTGGCGCAAAAAGGCGGCACCGTCATCAGCCACATACGCTTGTCCTGCGATGCACAGCCGACTGCAGCGGTACGAATAGAAGCACAGCAGGCCGACGTGGCCATATTCTGCGATGTCGTGGCCGGGACCAGCCCCGAGGCCTTGAAAACGTTGCGATTGGGCAAGACGCAAGTAGCGTTGAATACCTACCTGGCCCCTACCGCCGAGTTCACCCGCGATCCTCAGGCCAGTATGGACCCTGGACCATTGATCGATATAGTGCGCGACACGGCCGGCGCGTCGAACACCTGGCAGCTGGACGCGCATTCCGTGGCCGTCCAGCAGTTCGGAGACAGCATTCTGGCCAACATGATGATGCTGGGCTTTGCCTGGCAGCGTGGATGCATCCCTTTGAGCGAAGAAGCCATCATGCGGGCGCTGGAACTCAATGGCATTGCCGTCCAGGCAAACCAGGATGCGTTCCGGATTGGCCGCCTAGCGGCATGGCAGCCCGATGCGCTTCAGGCGGCAGGGACTTCCGGCGATAAAGCGGTCATCATCCACATGCCCGAATCGCTGGACAAGATAGTCGAGCGGTGCACAGCGGCGCTGACCAGCTACCAGAATGCCGCCTATGCGGAACAATATGCCGATGTTATCGATAAGGTGCGTGTCGCCGAGCAGGCGCTGTATCCGGACGCCAAGCCTCGCTTGACCTCGAAGGTGGCGCAATCCCTTTACAAGCTCATGGCGTACAAAGACGAATACGAGGTCGCCCGTCTTTTCACCAACGGCGATTTTCACAAAGAGCTGAAAGAAAAGTTTGAAGGCGATTTCAGCCTGCAGTTTCACCTGGCTCCTCCATTGTTTGCCAGGCGCGACCCGGTAACGGGCGTCCCAAGAAAGATGACGCTAGGCCCGGCGACAGAAAAAGTATTTCGCCTGCTTGCACGCTGCAAGTCGGTGCGCGGATCATGGATGGACGTTTTCTCGTATACTGCCGAGCGCAAAATGGAGCGGCGGCTGATTCGGGAATACCGCGACGCGGTCTTGGCCATGGCCAGGAAGCTGGACGCCGGGAATTTTGCCACTGCGCTCGAAATCGCCGAGTTGCCGCAGGCCGTTCGAGGCTTTGGGCATATCAAGGCGGCCAATGCAGACAAATACCAACAACGCCTGGACCAACTGCTCGCCGAGCTTGATGGCCCCGTCATGAATGCTAACAATATTCATCGGGCACAGGCATGAACCGCCAAAACTTGTGCGCATGAGGCCCGCCGGGCCTTATGCCTTATAGCCGATACCTTTTTCTGTAAAAAATAAAAAATCAAGTCCCCATCAGGCTTGATTCATGTCAGATCCATCACTACAATTAGTGCCAGACAAATAACAAACCACAATATGTAGTGGTCTCCTACCACAGTCGGATGTAGAGACTATTACAGAACGCCACCCACACAGAACGCTGCCCCACGCGCTTGATTGCAGGCGCATTACGCTCAGGAGTATCCATGCAGACCATACAAACCGCCGATGCCAGGCCCGAATCCGCCCAATCGAATCAGCCAACGGCAATGGCCGGCGCGGCAGAAGGCCAGTGGCATAACTTCCACATTATCCGGCGCAACGGCGCGGTCGTGAGCTTCGAACCCGGCAAGATCGCCATTGCCCTGACCAAGGCTTTTCTGGCAGTAAAAGGCGGCCAGGGTGCCGCCTCGGCGCGGATACGCGAACTTGTCGAGAACTTGACCGAACAGGTATCGAACGCGCTGGCGCGCAATCGACCGAGCGGCGGCACGTTTCATATCGAGGAAATACAGGATCAGGTCGAATTGGCCCTGATGCGTTCCGGCGAGCATGACGTTGCCCGCGCGTATGTGCTGTATCGCGAGAAGCGTACGCAGGAACGCGCCACGAAAGCCAGCGCCAGCCAGCCCGTGGTCGTCGAGCATGCCCTGAACGTCAGCGAAGACGGGGTAAAACGGCCGCTGGACCTCGTCAAGCTGCGCGAAACAATAGTCGAAGCGGGGATGAACCTTCCTCATGACATCGACGCGGACGCCATTCTGAAGGAAACAGTAAAGAATCTCTACGACGGCATTCCCGTCGATGAAGTATTCAAATCCGCCATCCTTTCGGCGCGAGCCATGGTCGAGAATGATCCGTCCTACAGCCAGGTAACGGCCCGCCTGCTACTGCATACGATTCGCAAGGAAGTCCTGGGCGAAGAAGTCTCGCAAGCTTCCATGGCAAGCCGCTATGCCGTCTACTTCCCACAATTCATACAAACCGGGATCGAAGGCGGCTTGCTTGATGCCAAGCTTGCGCAGTTTGACCTGGAAAAACTCGGCAATGCCCTGAAGGCCGACCGCGACTTCCAGTTCAACTACCTGGGCCTGCAAACTCTGTACGACCGCTATTTCCTGCATCTTCGCGGCCGACGCATCGAGCTGCCACAGGTTTTCTTCATGCGTGTCGCCATGGGCCTCGCATTGAAGGAAGCCGACCGCGAAACACGCGCCATCGAATTCTACGAAATCCTGTCGTCGTTCGACTTCATGAGTTCCACGCCGACGCTATTCAATTCCGGCACGCTGCATTCGCAGCTGTCATCGTGTTATCTCACCACCGTGTCCGACGACCTGGCCGGCATTTACGATGCCATCAAGGAAAACGCCTTGCTGGCCAAGTACGCCGGCGGACTGGGCAACGACTGGACACCTGTACGCGCATTGCGCAGCCACATCAAGGGCACCAATGGTGAAAGCCAAGGGGTAGTGCCCTTCCTCAAAGTCGTCAACGACACCGCGGTCGCCGTCAACCAGGGCGGCAAGCGCAAGGGCGCGGTCTGCGCCTACCTGGAAACCTGGCACCTGGACATTGAAGAATTCCTGGAGCTGCGCAAGAATACGGGCGACGAACGACGCCGCACGCACGACATGAACACGGCAAACTGGGTTCCAGACCTGTTCATGAAACGCGTCATGGAAAACGGCGACTGGACGCTCTTCTCACCATCGGACGTGCCCGACCTTCATGACAAGTACGGCCGTGATTTTGAGGAAGCCTACACCGCTTACGAAGCCAAGGCAGCCAGCGGCGAATTGCCCCTGTTCAAAAAAGTGCCCGCCAATTCGCTATGGCGCAAGATGCTGTCCATGCTGTTTGAAACCGGCCACCCATGGATCACTTTCAAGGATCCCTGCAATATCCGTTCGCCGCAACAGCACGTCGGTGTCGTGCACAGCTCAAACTTGTGCACCGAAATCACGCTGAACACCAGCGATACCGAAATCGCCGTCTGCAATCTGGGATCCGTCAATCTTGCCGCGCATCTCAAGCGGGATGACGCCGGTAATTATGTGCTCGATCACGAGAAGCTCGAGCGTACGATCACGACTGCGATGCGTATGCTCGACAATGTCATCGACATCAATTACTACGCAGTTGAAAAGGCCCGCAACTCAAACGTACGCCACCGCCCCGTGGGCATGGGCGTCATGGGCTTCCAGGACTGCCTGCAACTGATGCGCGTTCCTTTTGCCTCTGACGCCGCGGTCGAATTCTCCGACCGCTCCATGGAAGCGACTTGCTACTACGCGTACTGGGCTTCCAGCAAGCTTGCCGCCGAACGCGGACACTACGAGAGCTTCAAAGGCTCGTTGTGGGACCGCGGCATATTGCCTCAAGATACCCTGGCCATGT
Organism: Pseudomonas sp.; assembly: GCA_036675275.1. GTDB lineage: Bacteria > Pseudomonadota > Gammaproteobacteria > Burkholderiales > Burkholderiaceae_B > Pollutimonas. The sequence goes on from JAKFFG010000026.1 coordinate 194,099, forward strand.
TGCGCGACGAGCGCGGCGGCTATGTCGAAGTGGACGACAGCAGCACGATGGATTGGGACAGCTTGCGTGCACACATCAAACAGCACGGCATGCGCAACTCGAACTGCGTGGCCATTGCGCCTACGGCCACGATCTCCAATATCATCGGCGTGTCGCCGTGCATCGAGCCCAACTACCGCAACTTGTATGTGAAGTCGAACCTGTCGGGCGAGTTCACGGTGGTCAATGACTATCTGGTACGCGACCTGAAAGACCGCAAATTGTGGGACGAGGTAATGGTCGCCGATCTTAAGTATTTTGACGGCAGCCTGGCTCGCATAGACCGCATCCCCGACGACCTCCGCAAGCTTTATGCGACAGCCTTCGAAATCAATCCGAGCTGGGTCGTCGAGTGCGCCGCTCGTCGCTCCAAGTGGATAGATCAGGCACAGTCATTGAATATCTTCATGACCGGTGTGTCGGGCAAGAAACTGGACGACACGTACAAACTGGCATGGCTGCGCGGCCTGAAGACAACGTACTACCTGCGCTCCAACGGCGCGACAAATGCAGAGAAATCGACAGGCCGCGGCGGCGAACTCAATGCCGTTGCCAACGGCACGCATGCTCCCGCCGCCGCCGTCGCGGCCGAACCCGCACTGCCCGAAGCGGAAGTCATGGGCGTGGCTTGCACCATGCGCCCCGGCGACGAAGGCTTCGAAGAATGCGAAGCCTGCCAATAACCTGACACGGACATCTATCATGCTGAACTGGGAAGACGCCCCAACCACCTCGCCTTCAAACGCAGACAACCATACTGGAACTGCCCCGGCACGTGCACAAGACAATAGTCTGGACAACAACGCAATCGCAAGCGCCCCCACTGCATCGCCGGCTCCTGCCGCCGATACCAGCGCCCGGGTCCGTGCTTCCGACAAGCGCATCATCAATGGCGAGACCGACGTCAATCAGCTCGTTCCATTCAAGTACAAATGGGCCTGGGAAAAATACTTGGCAACCTGCGCGAACCACTGGATGCCGCAGGAAATAAACATGTCGCGCGACATAGCGCTGTGGAAGAATCCGAATGGGCTTACCGATGATGAACGACGCATCGTCATACGCAATCTCGGCTTCTTCACGACGGCCGACTCGCTTGCCGCCAACAACATTGTGCTGGGCACGTATCGCCACATCACGGCGCCCGAGTGCCGGCAATTCCTGTTGCGCCAGGCATTCGAAGAAGCCATCCATACGCATGCCTACCAATACATCGTCGAAAGCCTTGATCTGGACGAAGGCGAGATATTCAATGCCTACAACGAAGTGCCGTCGATACGCGCCAAAGATGAGTTCCTGATTCCCTTCATCAATGCAATCGCCGATCCGAATTTCAAGACCGGCACACCGGAAGCCGATCAGACACTGCTCAAATCGCTCATCGTATTTGCATGTTTGATGGAAGGTTTGTTCTTTTATGTTGGATTCACGCAAATTCTTGCGCTGGGTCGCCAAAACAAAATGACGGGCGCCGCCGAGCAATACATGTACATCCTTCGCGATGAATCCATGCACTGCAATTTCGGCATCGATCTCATCAACACGATCAAGCTCGAGAACCCGCACTTGTGGACAGCGGCATTTCGCGAAGAGCTGCGCGATCTGTTCCGTCAGGCTGTAGACCTTGAATATGCTTACGCTGAAGACACAATGCCTCGCGGCGTCCTCGGTTTGAATGCATCGATGTTCAAGGCATATCTGCGCTTCATCGCCAATCGCCGTTGCCAGCAAATCGGCCTCGAAGCACTGTTTGCGCAAGAAGAAAATCCATTCCCATGGATGGCTGAAATGATCGACCTCAAAAAGGAACGCAACTTTTTCGAGACACGCGTGATCGAATATCAGACCGGTGGCGCATTAAGCTGGGAATAATGCTTGGAATAGAGTAAGAGCTTACGTTAGACTCTAAGCGTGCAAAGTACTAAGTGCTTTGCACGCTTGCGCCATTTGAGATGGGTCGCACCCAAGGTGGGGGCCATATCAAATGGGTGGACGTTCTCTTCGACTCAATCTCAAGGAGCATTACTATGGCAACAGCCAAAAAGGCCGCAGCAACCACGGCCACCAAAAAAGCTGCACCCGCCAAGAACGCAGCACCGACCAAGAAAACTGATGTGAATAAAGCAGCCGCCGCTAAAAAGGCAACGGCCGCCAAGAAGTCCACCCCTATCGCAAACAAGACTGCCACCAAAGCCGCACCCGCAAAGAAAGCAGCAAGCAAGAACGTAGCAAAAAAAGCGGCGCCAGCCAAACAGGCAACGCCGGCAAAAAAATCGGCACCCGCCACAAAGTCAGCACCCGCCAAGAAAACGGCTGCCAAGAAAGCCACTCCAGTCAAGACGGCTGCTGCCAAAAAAGCAGTAAGCAAAACGGCTCCCGCAGCCAAGAAAGCAGCGCCAGCAAAGAAAACGGCGCCGGCCAAAAAAGCAGCGCCTGCTAAAAAAGCAACGCCTGCTAAAAAAGTTGCTGGCAAGAAAGCGGCGCCAGCCAAAGCGGCAAGCGTGAAGCAAGCAGCAGCCAAGAAAGCAGCTCCGGCCAAAAAGGCCGCTGCCAAGAAAGCGGCACCTGCCAAGTCGGCTCCAAGCAAAGCCGTTCCAAAGAGTGCAGCGCCTGCTAAAAAAGCAGCTACCAAGGCAGCCGCAAAAAAGACTGCGCCCGCCAAAACGGCAGCAGCCACCAAAGCACCGGCCAAGTCCGCAATAAAGAAAGCGGTTACCCAAAAGGCAGCACCGGCTAAAACAACTGCCGCCAAAAAAACCGCAAGCAATAAAGAATCTGCTACGGCAAACGAGGCTGAATCCGTCAAGGCGGCGCCAGCCAAACAGGCGGAAAAATCCGCCGCAAAGCAGCCTGCGGCGAAGAAGCCAAACGCCAAATCTGCCGCCAAGGCAACCAAAGCGGCGACAGCGGCTCCTGCCAGCAAAAAGACTGTCAATCCGGCGGCCTCCTGGCCGTTCCCAACAGGTGGCCGCCCATAATATAGCGACCACATTGCTGCGCATTCGCGCTATGTTTGCCCAAGCCCTGCGGGGCGGCAGCAAACTCGAGTGGCGCCAAGTAAAACTGCCCGGCAATGCCGGGCAGTTTTACTTGGCGCCACTGCTTTCAAGCCATGTGCTCTCGTGCGACAATGGCGCTTCTGACATCCCCTGTGGCCTAACCATGTTCAGCGAAGTCCTGCACTTTTTAATCAATATAATTTTTTCTTTGTTCGGCATCGCACTCATCGTCCGAGCCTGGATTTACGCAATACGGCTGCATCCATTCAATCCTTATTCGCAGGCAGTGTTGCGCACTACCGATTGGCTGGTCAACCCCATACGTTCTATCGTAGGTCCCGGCAAGCGCGTAGACTGGCCCAGCCTGATCGCCTGCTGGCTTACGGCGCTGGTGTTCCTGCTGCTGACCGTGCTCACACTCAGCGGCCAACTGCCTCCATTGGAAAGCGTAATTCCGATCCTGTTGACGGCTTTGCTGACGATGCTCAAGTGGACGTTCAACCTGATTTTGTGGATCACCTTGATACAGGCAATCTTGTCATGGGTAAATCCGCTTGCACCGGTAATGCCTGTATTGCAGACCTTGACTGCGCCCTTACTTGATCCCATACGGCGCATTCTGCCGAACCTGGGGGGACTGGATCTATCGCCTTTGGTGCTGCTGGTGCTGGCCCAGGTTGCCATGATGATCTTGCAACGCTTCACGTTTTCACTGTTCGGCGTCTGAACTGCAATACTGCCGGATCAACGTCCACGCCGGACGTTGATCCGCCAACTATTTTTCCTACAAAGGAGCGACACGAGTCGGGCCATTGCCGCTGATCAGGCGAACACGCTGACCCACCCCGATCTTTACGTCGTCCGCCTGTGCAATAACGCGCGTTTCACCGTTATCGAGACGCACTGTGATTTCGAGCCCCCGCGTTTTTCCAACCTGGTTCTCGACGGCATTTCCGGCCACCGCACCCAGGATGCCGCCGCCTATCGTTGCCAATATATTGCCAGTGCCGCCGCCCACGGTACTGCCCGCCACGCCGCCAAGGGCGCCGCCTGCAAGCACGCCGGCGCCGCTGGAGCGCTCTTTCTGGATAGTGACGTTGCGCACCGACTCTACCGTGCCCAGACGAACGATTTGTTCGCGTTGGGCCTGACCATAGTTATAAACGGAACTGGATGCGGTATCGTTGGCGCAGCCCGCCAATACCGCCATTGAGCCTGCGATCAGGGCTATGCCAAGAGTCCGGCTGCGGCGTACACCCGCATGTTTAAGATTCGTTGTAATCATGAAATACTCCTAGTGGATCGGTCCGCCCGGCAAGTCATCGCAAGATACGGCATGCCGGTCAACCTAATAAGTTCAGACCATAATGTTGATTAAGGACTGTACCCAGGTCGGCGCGTGAGGGCCGATGGTTTTGTGGACCCTTCGATGCAATTTTAAAGCTGCCCATGACGTTAGCCAAGCAGCAGGCATCGAACAGGTCCCAGTTCTGTGTAAGGCCGTATAACAACCCTGCCCTGTGCGCATCGCCACAGCCGGTCGGATCAACCACATCCTTGACCGCAACCGGCGCGATTTTCGTTTCCGTGCCGCCTGCATACAGCATTGCGCCATCGCCGCCATGAGTCACGATGACCGCCCGCAAGGTTTTAGCGATTTCGGGCATGCTGCGACCCGTGCGCTGGGCCACGATGCTGGCTTCGTAGTCATTGGCGGTGAGGATGCTTGCAAGCTTCAGCATCTCGTTGATGTCATCGCCTGAAAACAGCGGCATCGCCTGGCCGAGATCAAAAACAAAAGGAATGCCTTGCGCATGCAGTCGTTTAGCATGCGCAAACATGCCGTCTTTGGAGTCCGGAGACACGATTCCCCACGATGCCTCATGCCCCGTCAGGTCATTCTCGGCGGAAAGCATCATGGCGCCGGGATGAAATGAAGCAATCTGGTTGTTGTCCAGATCGGTAGTGATGAAACACTGGGGCGTGTACATATCCGGCAGTACCCGGATGAGACTTGTGTCGATACCCAACTGCTGCATGTAGACCAGGTAGTCTGATGCGTCGGCGCCCACCGTGCCCACCGGCACCGGATTTCCGCCAAGAAGGCGCAGGTTGTACGCGATATTGCCGGCGCACCCTCCGTATTCCTTACGCATGCTCGGCACGAAAAATGACACGCTGAGTTTCTGGATATTGTCGATGAGGATGTGGTCCTTGAAGTACCCGTCGAACACGGCAATAGTGTCGAAGGCCACCGACCCGCAAATCAAAACTTTGTCAGACATTACATCCCTTATGGAAAAAACTTGCCCAGTTGATAACCGTTTACCTTCAGGCCATTCAAGACTATCGGCACCCCGACCGTAATCTCGCTGGATGGGGCAAACGGCTGCTGGAGCGCTTGCGGCGTCAAATAACTTGATGGAGGAAGGTTCTTCCTGACTACCAGGGTACCGGAAAAATCAGTCAGATCCAGGACCAGCGTCGGCCACTCCTGGGGTTTGTCATGGGTGTTGCGCAAGGTCAGCTGCAAGATCATGGAGTCTGCCGCAGTCGATGATGTCGCGCCAGGCGCACCATCGGCCGCAGCGCCAGCGGCCGGTGCCTTCGATGCCGCCCCAGCACCGGCCGCCCCGGAACTTGCCGAAGCCCTTAACGAAGAACTCATGATGGAAATAAGATTGATCTTGCGCGAATAGGGCACCTCGCATCCCAGTTGGGCGCAAGCTGCAGTCAATAGAGGCCGCAAGGCAGGAACTTGCCCCGCGATCTGTCCGCGGTACACGTAGGCCAACTGCGCCAGCAGGAGCGCCAGACCGGCCACGATCAGCACGCCCCAGAACAGCGACACAATACTGCGATAGCGCGGCACCTCGGGGCCAAGAAGGTCGGATGCGCGTCTATGGTCGTCGACGGCTGCCGTGCTGCGGGGTTCGACATAACTGCGGGGCTCGACATAAATTTGGGGAGCCGGTCCCTGCATACCGCTGTCGTGTCGCACATCCTGACGCAATTCAGTGATGCTGGGCTCCGGCGGCGCAATAATATCCCGTTCACGCCCCAGAACCGGCTCGGGACGACGCCCACGCACGACGGCCGGATCGGTGCCGGAGGGGTCTGCCTCGCCCATGCGGAATACCGGGTCCTGGCGCGACGGATCCCGACTGATTTGCTGGGTGGTTGAAATACTGAATGCGGGCCTGGCCGCGGCGGAGGGCAGCTTGCGCACCGGCTCGGGTTCGCGCGTCGAACCGGCTGCGAATGCAGGTTCTTTCTTGCCCTGCCGCTGACGCAATACGCTGGGCATGGAGGCCGTGCCGCCCGGCACAGGCGCGGCAGATGCCTCGCCTCCCGGCACGACGGCGTCGTAGCCATCGAAGATGTGGGCACAACTGATGCACCGGATATAGCCCTTGCGCAACTGCAGTTGCTCAAGGGTGGCGGTAAATACAGTGCCGCATTGCGGGCAGCGCGTGGTCAAGTCCATATATGTAAAAAGATCTTCTGGCCCTCAGGCCGTTCTTTGGCCGTGTAAACAGACCCACCCTTCCCTCGCGCGCCATACACTCATCACCAGCCAGGGCGCATAGGCTTGCGCGACCTCTAGTGCCTGACGTTCCAGCACGCCCGAGAGTACCAGGTGGCCACCTGGCGCCACACGACTGGACAACATGGGCGCAAGCACCTTCAGCGGGTTCGACAGAATATTGGCCACGACGACCTGGGTTCGTCCCTCTGGCAACTCATCGGGCAGCATGGCGTGTAAATCGACTCGATTGACCTTTGCATTGTAGCGGGTGGATTGCACCGCCTGCTCGTCGATATCGACAGCCTGTGTATAGCCTGCCCCGAGGAGTTTTGCCGCCAAGGCAAGTATTCCGGACCCGCAACCATAGTCCAACAGCGTCTCATTGCCGCGCAGGTTTTCGGCAAGCCATTCGAGGCATAAATGGGTGGTTGGATGACTGCCTGTGCCAAAGGCCAGGCCGGGGTCCAGCTCAATGTGTATCACGCCACTGTTGTCTGCGGCCTGCCGATCGGCCGCCACTGGCACCTCGGGGTCGTCGCGATGCCAGCTCGGAACAATCCATATGCGGTCGCCCACCTGTATCGGCCCAAACTGGGATTGCGTCAAACGGACCCAGTCGGCATCGGGAACATCACGCAGGGACCATTGATCATCGGAATAATCGGCGACGTCCGCGTCGCGCAGTTGTTCCAGGACCTGTCGCGGATCCAGTCCGTCAGGCAACAAGGCAACGACACGGTTGCGGTTCCAGGCGTTGATCTCGGGCTCCATGCCGGGTTCACCGAACAAGGGATTCTCGATATCGGTATCGCCATCGGCATCTTCCACGGATACCGACAGCACGCCGGCTTCCAGCAAGGCGTCGGAAAGCGCTTCCGCCTGTGCTTCCGGGCAAATCAGCACGAGTTCGCGCATAGTATTTCCATCAGTAAAACAGGGGCTGCGCCCCCGTTCATCAAACCAGACTGCACGCGCGTGTCAGGGACGCTGCGACAATTTGTGCTCGAGGTAGTGAATGCTGGTTCCGCCCTCGACGAAGCGGGCGTCCTGCATGAGCTCGCGGTGAAGAGGAATATTGGTCTGCACGCCTTCGACGGCCATCTCGGACAGCGCGATCTCCATACGGGCGATCGCTTGCTGGCGTGTGTCGCCGTAGGTGATCAGCTTGGCAATCATGGAATCATAATTGGGCGGGACCATGTATCCGGTATATACGTGCGAATCCATGCGCACGCCGGGGCCACCTGGCGCATGCCAACTGGTAATGCGCCCTGGGCTGGGTGTAAATTTGAAGGCGTCTTCAGCGTTGATGCGGCATTCGATGGCGTGACCCTTGATGACCACGTCCCGTTGCCTGAGCAGGAATTTTTCGCCCGCAGCGATGAGAATCTGCTGCTGCACCAGATCTATACCGGTAACCATCTCGGTAACCGTGTGCTCGACCTGTATGCGGGTATTCATCTCGATGAAGAAAAACTCGCCATTTTCGTACAGGAACTCAAAAGTACCGGCACCACGGTAGTTGATCTTGCGGCATGCTTCGGCGCAGCGCTCGCCGATGCGCTCGATAAGACGACGCGCTATGCCTGGGGCCGGCGCCTCTTCAATAACCTTCTGGTGGCGCCTCTGCATGGAACAATCGCGTTCGCCCAGCCAGATTGCATTGCGCCCGCCATCGGCCAGAACCTGGATCTCGATATGGCGCGGATTTTCCAGGAACTTTTCGAGATAGACCTCGGGATTGTTGAATGCAGCTCCGGCCTCGGAACGGGTCATCGTAACGGCATTCAGCAAAGCGGCCTCGGTATACACGACGCGCATGCCGCGACCACCACCCCCGCCTGCCGCCTTGATGATGACGGGATAACCGACCTCGCGCGCAATACGCAGTATGTCCTGGGGATCGTCGGGCAACGCGCCTTCAGAACCGGGAACGACCGGTACGCTTGCGGCAATCATGGCATGCTTGGCGCTGACCTTATCGCCCATGAGGCGTATGGATTCGGGGCGTGGACCGATGAAGACAAAGCCGCTTTTCTCAACCCGCTCGGCGAAGTCGGCATTTTCTGCCAGGAAACCATAGCCGGGGTGTATGGCCTCGGCATCGGTGACTTCGGCGGCCGAGATAATCGCGGGCATGTTCAAGTAGCTGTCGCGGGCAGGCGCCGGCCCTATGCATACCGACTCGTCGGCCAGCCGCACGTATTTGGCGTCGCGGTCGGCTTCAGAATGGACCACGACTGTCTTGATGCCCAATTCACGGCACGCACGCTGGATGCGAAGGGCGATTTCTCCGCGATTGGCTATGAGAATTTTTTCAAACATGAATTAGCCAATGACAAACAGGGGTTGACCATACTCGACGGGCTCGCCGTTCTCGACCAGGATTTCCTTTATAACACCGGACTTATCAGCCTCGATCTCGTTAAGAAGTTTCATTGCCTCGATAATGCACAGCGGCTCGCCTTCTTTGACTGACTGCCCGACCTCGACAAAAGGCGATGCGCCAGGATTTGGCGCGCGGTAGAACGTGCCGACCATGGGGGCCTTTACGGAGTGCCCGGCCGGTGCTGCCGGCGCAGCGGGTGCAGCGGGCGCGGCCGCTGCCGGCGCCGCCACCGGGGCTGGCTCAGGCGCGTACGCCACGGGCTGCATCGCCTGGGAAAATTTCACGATTCTGACCTTGCCTTCGCCCTCGGTAATTTCGAGTTCGGCTATGCCTGACTCGGCAACCAGGTCAATCAAGGTTTTCAGCTTTCTTAGGTCCATACGAACTTCCCGTGGCACTGCTCTGCTGCCATCGCGCAGAGCAGGCATAATGATTAAAGGTTAAAAGAGATTGCGCTGCGCTCAGTTAGCCAAAGCATAGCGCAAGGCTGCTTCGTATCCGAAGGATCCCAGCCCCGCTACCACTCCGACCGCCTTGTCGGCCAGGAAGGAATGGTGGCGGAAAGGTTCCCGCTTATGCACATTCGATAAATGCACTTCGATAAAAGGGATGTCGACAGCTGCCAGCGCGTCTCGAAGGGCTACGCTGGTATGAGTGTATGCCGCAGCATTGATAAGTATGAAGTCGGTGCCGTCCTGGCTTGCAGCCTGCACACGATCGACAAGCCCGCCTTCGTGATTGCTTTGGAATGCGGTGCAGCTTGCGCCGTTTTCACTGGCCAATTGCTGTAAACGCTGGTTAATATCGTTCAAAGTATGTCGTCCGTAGACCTCTGGCTCGCGTGTGCCGAGCAGATTGAGGTTGGGGCCGTGCAAAACAAGAATGTGCTGCGCCATCGCGGATTTTTTATGAAGACAGACCGCCTTTTTACGCTAAAAAGGGGTATTTGTCCATTAAAGCCTAGCAATTTTCATTTCGGTTTCATCCCAGGTCGACGATGATCTGGTCCAGTTCCGCCGGCTTGATCTGGCCCAGCAGCCGTTTGGCTACCTGGCCGTCCTTGTTGAATACCACCGTGAACGGCAGCCCTCCCTGCTTGTTGCCCAAAGAACGCATCAGCTTGATGCCGCCATGCCCGGCAATGAGCAAGGGATACGATACCTGCACCTTCGTACCAAACTTTTCGACGTTCACCAGCGTATCGACCGCCAGGCCCACGAAACTGACATTGCCATGCTTTTTGTGCAGAGCGTCCAGGTCGGGCATCTCTTTCACGCAAGGCGCGCACCATGTGGCCCAAAAGTTCAAGACCAGGGGTTTGCCCAGATAACGGGTAAATTCAACTTGCCGGCCTTGAAGATCCGGAAAGCCGTTAGCGTAAAAAGGATCGGGAGGCAACGCGCCAGCGTAAACCGACTGCAGTGGCAACACGGTACCCGCGGTGGCCGCCGCCGCGTAGCGCAGGAATTCTCGCCGTTTCATATGTCCAGTCCAGAGAAAATCAGAAGCACATTTATGATAGCACCTGGCTTGCCGCCTCCAGTGCCGTGCCGCGGGAACAATACGGCCCGCCGGCGCCGGCGCCTGAGTTTTCATCCGACTGACTACAATAGGCGCCGGAGGAAAACAATGCATCTACATATTCTTGGCATCTGCGGAACGTTCATGGGAGGCCTGGCGCTTATCGCCCGGGCGGCGGGCCATACCGTCACAGGATGCGATACGGGGGTTTACCCTCCCATGAGCACTCAGCTCACGGAGCAAGGCATACGCCTGATCGAAGGCTTCGACGCTTCTCAGGTAGACCTGAAGCCTGACCTTTACATCGTCGGCAATGTCGTCACCCGCGGCAATCCACTGATGGAAGCCATACTGGATCAGGGCCTGCCCTATACATCGGGGCCTCAATGGCTGGGTGTGGAAATATTGCGAGGCCAGCATGTGCTGGCGGTCGCCGGCACGCATGGCAAGACCACCACCAGCTCGATGCTGGCCTGGATACTCGAGCACGCCGGCATGGAACCCAATTTCCTCATCGGCGGCATTGCCGCCGACCTGAAGGTGTCGGCACGATATCGGCCGGACCAAAAGATCTTTGTGATCGAGGCCGACGAGTACGACACGGCATTTTTCGACAAACGCTCGAAGTTTGTGCATTACCGGCCCCGTACGGCTGTGTTGAACAACCTCGAGTTCGATCACGCCGACATTTTTTCGGACCTGTCGGCCATCGAAAACCAGTTCCACCATCTCGTTCGGACCATACCTTCTCAGGGCCGCATCATTCGCCCGACCGCTTGCGAGTCGCTGGACCGGGTTTTGTCGCGTGGCTGCTGGACGCCCGTCCAGACCTTCGGTCCCAGGGGCCAATGGCAGGCCGTTCCCGACGCGCGTGCCAGCGATTTTGAGATCATCTGCGACGACGTCCCCGTTGGCACCCTGCATTGGGACCTTACCGGCGAACACAACCGCATGAACGCCCTGGCCGCCCTCGCCGCGGCCGAGCACCTGGGTGTTTCGCCGCAGGCCGGAATCGAAGCGCTTTCGGCTTTCCAGGGTGTCAAGAGACGCATGGAGCTGCGTGGGACTGTCAAGGGCATCAAGGTCTACGACGATTTCGCCCACCATCCCACCGCCATCGCCACAACACTGCAGGGCTTGCGCAAGCAAACGGGCGCGCAGCGCATCCTGGCCGTCATCGAGCCACGCTCCAACACAATGAAGCTGGGCACCATGGCCGCCCGCCTGCCCGCCGCCCTGCAAGAAGCCGACCTTACCTTCTGCTTTGGCGCTTCCGGAGGCAAACATGCGCTGGGCTGGAACCCGGCCCTCGTATTGGCCCCATTGGGCGAGCGCGCATCGGCCTACGATGACTTGGACAAACTTATCGATGCCATATGCTTGTCAGCGCAGCCCGGGGATTCTATTCTGGTAATGAGCAACGGAAGTTTTGGGGGAATACATCAAAAGCTTCTCGACCGCCTGCAACCCTGAAGGAATATGCCCCATGATCCTGTACCTGCACGGTTTCCGTTCATCGCCCAAGTCCAGCAAGGCCATGCTTATGGCACAAGCCATGCGCGGCCGCGGCCTGAGCCAGGATTGGGTTTGTCCCCAGCTGCCGGCCAGTCCGCAACACGCCATTGCTCTGGCCAACCACCTGATAGAGCAGGCTGTCAAAGACAAAGGCTTGCAGCCTGAACACGATCTCACTATTGTCGGTTCATCGCTGGGCGGCTACTACGCCACTTGCCTGACCGAATACTGGAAGTGCCGGGCTGTCGTGCTTAACCCAGCCGTCTATGCGGCCCGCGATCTGGCGACACAGGTCGGCGAGCACACGCTGTATCATTCGACGGACCCGTTTGTTTTCCTGCCCGAATACGTCGACGAACTGGCAGAGATGGCGGTAGGTAAACCAACCCGGCCTGAGCGATACTATTTATTGGCAACCAAGGGCGACGAAGTCCTCGACTGGCACGAAATGGCCGAGTGGTATGCGGGTAGCCAGGGCCGCATACTCGAAGGCGGCGATCACGGCTTGTCCGACTTTCCCCAATGGCTACCGGAAGTCCTGGCGTTTGCTTTGGGCGCCCGCCCGTATCCGACACAAACCGACATGCCGCAGCGCATGTCCTGATGGAAAATTATGTACGTTCTTTACGAAGACAGCGGAAACTTCAAGGCGGAAAAGATCTTTTCGCAAAGCGACTCCACCATGCAGGTGGAGTCGGAATCCGGCAAGCGCAGCAAAATCAAGAACACCAGCGTTCTGTTCAGCTTCGAGCAGCCGGCACCCGCCGTCATGCTCGAGCAAGCACGCGATCTTGCCCAGACTCTGGAAATCGATTTTCTTTGGGAGTGCGCCCCACAGGAAGAATTCGACGCCGCCACGTTTGCCCAGGACTACTTCGGGCATGCACCCAGCGCGGTCGAGAAGGCCGGCCTGATCTTCGCCTTGAACAGTGCACCCGCTTATTTCCACCGGCGTGGAAAAGGACAATACCGTCCGGCGCCGCCCGACATCCTGGCGGCGGCACTGGCGGCAATCGAAAAAAAGCAGAAACAGGCTGCCCAGCAACAAGAATGGACCGAACAACTGGTTGCCGGACAATTGCCCGAGGCCATTGCCGAAGTCGCCCATGCACTGCTGACACGTCCCGACAAAAACACACTGCAGTGGAAGGCTTTTGAAGCCGCGATCGAACAGCTGAACACCAATCCCGAAAAGCTCCTGTTGCAGCTGGGCGCCTGGCCGCATGCCCTGGCTGTGCACCAACACCGCTTCATGACTGCAAACTTCCCCAAAGGCACACAGTTTGCACCGGTGCAAGTCAGCGAAATCAACGCCGACCTGCCCACAGCCGACGTGGTTGCCTATTCGGTCGACGACACCAGTACGACCGAAGTGGACGATGCTCTGTCCGTAACGCGGCTCGATGACGACATCGTGCGTATCGGCGTGCACATTGCGGCACCCGGCCTGGCCATCACTCGCGGCAGCGACCTGGACAAGCTCGCCCGGACACGCATGTCGACGGTATATATACCGGGCCTGAAGATTCCCATGCTGCCCAATGAGTTGATCGATGCGTTCTCGCTGGACGCCGGAAAGCCCAAGCCTGCCTTGTCGCTGTACGTAACGGCAAATCTGGCCACTGGCGAGCTGCTTTCAACGGAAACCCGGATCGAACGCATACAGGTGCGCGAAAACCTGCGGCATAACCTGCTCGACGAGTTCGTCACCGACGAGGCTCTGGCCGACCCGCAATCCGACTTGCCATATGCCGAGTGGCTGCGGCCTTTATGGGCTTATGCGCAGCACTTGTCGAAACAGCGCGAAGAAGTGCGCGGCAAGCCCGAAAACAACAATCGGGTCGAATATTCCTTTGTGCTTGATGGTCCTTACGACGATCCCGACACACCCGTGCAACTCGTCCCGCGCCGCCGCAATGCACCGCTGGATCGGCTGGTTGCCGAGTACATGATCATGACCAACAACATCTGGGGAGGCCTGCTGGCGCAACATGGCGTGCCGGGCATTTACCGCTCCCAGCAAATGGGCCGAGTACGCATGTCCACGCATGCCCTGCCGCACGAATCAATAGGCGTGCCCCAATATGCGTGGTGCACTTCGCCCCTGCGTCGCTATGTCGACCTGGTCAATCAGTGGCAATTGATTGCCACCGTTGAACACGGTGTGTCCGCAAGGCTGGTGGCTCCGTTCAAGCCGAAGGATGCCGATCTGTTTGCCATTATCGGCGCTTTCGAATCGCAATACACGGTATGGAGCGACTATCAGTCGGCCATGGAGCGCTATTGGTGCCTGCGCTGGCTGCAACAACAAGGCTTGCGCACTGTGCAGGCCAGTGTGTTGCGCGATGATCTCGTACGCCTCAGCTGTGCGCCGCTGGTAACCCGCATTCCCGGCCTTCCCGAGCTCGAACGCGGGCACATCATCACGCTCGACATATTGGGCTTCGATGAACTGGCGCTTGAGCTGGATTGCCGGCTGCGCGAAACTGCAATAGTCTGATGTTTTTCGGTACGGGCCAGACATGTCTATGCTTTCCGCACTGCTGTTACGGGTTCGCATGCCGCGCAACGACTATTTGCGCATTGCGATGCTGCTGTCGCTGGCCATCCATGCGGTTGTCCTGACCTTGCATTTTTCCAGGCCTGTGCCTCCCAAAGCACCCGTGAATACGCTGGAAGTCACCTTAGTCAATGCACGCAGCACGGCGGCGCCCATCAAGCCGAAGATGCTGGCGCAAGACATGCTTAATGGCGGCGGCCAGGCAGAGGCCGGACAGGCAAGCTCGCCCTTGCCGCGTACGGCCGAGTCCGCCGAAGAGGTGGTGCTGGCCGCCCTGCGCAAGAAGCAACAGGAACTGGAAGCCGAACAACTCAGGCTCTACACGCAATTGACGGCGCAGCACAAAGTTCTTCCCGAACGCCAGAAACCGGACCTGTCTGAACCATCCAGCGAATTCGGCGCCGACGATGCATCGCAGGAGTCCCGAGTGGTCAACGCACAGATAAGCGCATTGAAGGAACGCATAGAACGTTACAACGCTCAACCCCGCCGCCAATTCTCGGGGCCGTCGACGCAAGCCGTCGACTACGCGGCCTATGTGGAAGCGTGGCGCCAAAAGATCGAGTTACTCGGCACCGAGCATTACCCCAGAGAGGCGCGCGGCAAGGTATACGGCGAATTGCAGCTTACGGTCTACATACGCAAGGATGGCTCACTGGAACGCATCGAAATCGATCGCCCCTCTGAACACGCCATACTGAACCTGGCCGCCGCTCGCATTGTGCAGCTGGCTGCGCCATTCGCCCCGTTGCCGGCAACCATGGCCGGCAATACCGATGTGTTCGCCATTACGCGAACATGGCACTTCGTGAACCAGCAACTGGAAACCAATACGCCGTGAACCGCGCCATAACGCTAAAACGCTACGCCGTAATCGGCAATCCCATCGAACACAGCCGTTCCCCCCTTATACATGAGCTCTTTGCACGGCAAACCGGCCTGGCAATCTCCTACGCGAAAATAAAAGCGCCGCTCGACGGGTTCGCGCTGACAGTGGAAGAATTTTTCGCTCGAGGAGGCCATGGCCTTAACGTCACGGTGCCGTTCAAGGAAGAAGCCTACGCCTTGGCCCAACCTCGCCTTACCGCCCGGGCACGGGTGGCGGCCGCGGTGAATACCTTGTGGATGGAACAGGGCAGTCTGCACGGCTGCAATACCGACGGCGTCGGCCTGCTGACTGATTTGCAGCGGCTGGGGCACTCGCCAAAGAACAAAAATATACTGTTGGTCGGAGCCGGCGGCGCGGCCCGAGGTGTCATTTTTCCATTGCTCGATGCAGGCTGCGATCACTTGCGCGTCGTCAACCGGAATCCCGAACGGGCACAAACGCTGCACCGGCATCTGATCGAACAGATGCCCGAGGTGTCCCCCCGCCTGTCTTGCGGCGGCCTGGACGAGGCCGATGGTTCCTGGGACATTGTCATCAATGCAACGTCAAGCAGTCTGGGGCAGACCGCGCCTGAGTTGCCCGGCGGCTTGTATAAGCCTGCATCCCTGGCCTATGACATGGTGTACGGGCCTGAGGCCACGCCATTCATGAAGCAAGCCGCCGCGCAAGGTGCGCAAACAACGGCTGACGGCATGGGCATGCTGGTCGGGCAGGCAGCGGCCAGCTTTGCCATCTGGCACGGCGTCACGCCCGATGTGAATGCGGTACTGCAGGCATTACGCCAGCAGCTTCACCAACATTGACGCCCATGGTTGCACGCAAAATAAACAAGACCAAGGTCGCAAGCGTTGCGCTGCTCGCGGCATTTTTTGCCCTGCTGCTTTATCAGTTCGGACTTTTCATCATGGTTCTTTGGCTCAGTGTGCGCAATCCGGGCAGCAGCGCCTTCATGGACGCGACCCTGGCCGAACTGCGCCTTTCCGACCCCAAGGCCGAGCTCAAGTATCAATGGGTGCCCTATCAGGACATCAGCAAGTCTCTCAAGCGCGCCGTAGTGGCGTCCGAGGATTCCAACTTCACCGATCATGAAGGAGTCGAGTGGGACGCCATCCGCAAGGCCTGGGAATACAACCAGAAACAGGCCGAAAAAGGCAAAAGCAAGATGCGCGGCGGCTCGACGATAACTCAGCAACTGGCCAAGAATTTATTTCTGTCGACCTCACGCAGCTATTTGCGCAAAGGACAGGAACTCGTGCTTACCTACATGATCGAATTCGTCATGAGCAAGCAGCGCATACTTGAGCTGTACCTGAACATCGCGCAATGGGGCGGCAATGTGTTCGGCGCGGAAGCCGCCGCACGGCATTACTACGGCGTCAGCGCGGCGCGGCTGAGCCAATACCAGGCCGCTCAGCTGGCCGCCATGCTGCCTAATCCCGTTTACTACGAAAGTCGCAAAACTTCTTATCTCCGGTCTCGCACCGCCACCATACAGAAGCGCATGCGGCTGGTGGCCATACCTAAATGAACGATCCCGGCGGCAACCCGCAAATGTTAAGCTTGAGCCTCTCACCGCTCACTTTCGTTTCAGGTATCAAGCAACCACATGCGCACCGCCCGCCGTTATTTAGCCAGCGAAATCTACCGCTCCAGCGCCGTGGTCCTCATGGCGCTGATCGGGCTGTTCACTTTCTTCGCGCTGATCGAAGAGCTGGACAGTGTGGGCAGCAAATTCACGTTGCTGAATCTGTTCTACATGCAAGCGCTGGCCCTTCCCACACGGCTGTACGACCTGCTTCCCATAGGCTTGCTGATTGGCGCCATTCTGGCCCTGGCCGGCCTGGCGCAACGCAATGAGCTCGTAATCCTGCGCGTCTCGGGCGTCAGCGGCATGAAGCTGCTGACCATGCTGTGGGTCGTGACGATACCGCTGGTTCTTGGCGCCTTCCTGCTTTCGGAAGTCATTACACCTGCCGCCGAAATAAAATCCAGCGAGGCCAGCCTGACCCTGCTGGGCAGATCGGGCGGAGGCCAATTGAACAGCGGTTACTGGTTCAAGGAATCCGACGCCGATGGCGGCACGCGCATTATCAACATTGCGCAACTGAAAGCCAATGGCGACGTAGCCGACGTCACCTTGTACGAGTTTCACAAGGGCCAGACCCTGGCTACTTTTTCCCAGGCGAAACAGGGCCACTTCACGGCCGGCACCTTGGTACTGCGCCAGATTACCCAGACGCAAATCGCCGCCAGTTCGGTATCGGCCCTGGCCGACGCCAAAAAACCGGATGCGCCATTGACGCAGTTGCAGACACTGGACAGCCGCGTGCTTAAAACCACGCTTACTCCCGAGCGGCTCATTGCACGTATTCTGACTCCCGAGCGCATGTCCATTCTCGATTTACTCGACTACATCGATTATCTCGAGAACAATCGACTGCAGACCGACCGGCAAGTGGTGGCACTGTGGCGCAAAATGGCCTACCCCTTCACTTTGCTGGTAATGATTACCATCGCAGCGCCTATAGGGTTCATGCAGACCCGGCGCGGTGGCGTAGGCAGCAAGGTTTTCATCGGCATTCTCCTGGGTGTCGGCTTCTTCATGCTGAATCAGCTGGCGCTCAATGTCGGCATGCTGAGCAAATGGGCGCCATGGGTCACCGCCCTCGTACCGAACCTGGGCGCATTGTGTCTGGCGCTGGGCGCTCTCATCCTGATGGAGAACCAGCACAATGTGCGGCGTTTCAACCAGACCCGTTGGCCATGGAGCAAGTCTGCAGCATGACAGGCAGCACAAAAACCACATCATCGTCCAGCATCTGGATGGTCGGCGACCTGCAAGGTTGTTACCAGCCCTTGCGCGAATTGCTGACGCATCCTGATATCTGCGCCGAGCCGAATGCCAGGTTCTGGTTCGCCGGCGACCTGGTCAATCGGGGTCCAAACTCCTTGGCCACACTGAAAACCGTCATGGCTCTGGGCGACCGCGCTGTTTCGGTGCTGGGAAATCATGATCTACACCTGCTGGCCATCGCGGCAGGTGTGCGCAAGCCGGGCAAATCCGACACCGTGGACGACATCCTGGACGCACCGGATGCGCAAGAGATGATCGATTGGCTGAGGCATTGTCCACTGGCTCACTACGAACAGCAGCACTTGCTGGTCCACGCCGGCGTGCTGCCCAAGTGGACTGTCGAAAAAACCCTGGGGCTGGCTCAGGAAGTCGAGCAAGTCTTGCGCGGACCTGACTGGAAGGCCATGTTGGGCAAGATGTACGGCAACGAGCCTGTACATTGGAAAGACGATTTCCAGGGCGGCAAGCGCCTGCGCGTCATCATCAACGCCATGACCCGCATGCGCATGTGCGACAAGAACGGCCATATGGAGTTCACCTTCAAAGGCGCTCCGGTCAACAATGGGCAGTTGATGCCCTGGTTCGACGTACCGAAGCGGACCCCCACGCAGGACACCATTGTGTTCGGGCACTGGTCGACCCTCGGTCTGATGATACGCCCGGACGCCATCTGCCTGGACTCGGGCTGCGTCTGGGGCCGCCAATTGACCGCCATGCGCCTGCACGATCACAAAATCGTGCAAATCCCTTGCGAGCAGTATCAGCAACCCAAAGACCACTGAATAGCTGCAGGCCGGCAGGTTTTTCAGCGCGGGCGCCTGACAATCGCCTGACGAACTACATGGTGGGCATGTGCGGCGACCTTGCTGCGTCCGTGCTGCGTGCAATAGTCGCCGTCCATCACCGCAAGGAATTCAAGCTCGATCACCACGCCGGTCGTGCCCAGCAATCGCCACATGTTGTGAAGCAGGCTCTGCTCGCCCACGAAAGCGACATAGTCGCTGCGTCGACCACGGTGAAAAAAGCGCAATGCCAGGGGCTGAATATCGACATTGGCGCGAATCGCCGCATCGAACAGACTGGAGTGAAAAGGCGCCAGGTCGAAGCCGGGAGAAGTCGTGCCTTCGGGAAACAGCCCGACGATCTCCCCCCGTTCGAAACAGGCCTTCATCTGCCGGCCTGCCTCGCGTACCGCGTGACGATGGCCCCGTTCGATGAATACCGTGCCGGAACCGGCCACCAGCCATCCGATGACAGGCCAATGTTTGATTTCGCTCTTCGCAATAAAAGACGTCGAGCGAACGCTATTGATGACAAAAATGTCGATCCACGACACGTGATTGGCGACCCAAAGCGCCGGACCGCGGGCCAGGGGTTCTCCGTAGACCTTGACGCGGACACCGGATAAAAGCAGCAGGACGCGGGACCACCGGCGCGTGATGGCTGACCGGACCTCCAGGCCGCAATAAGGAAAAAAAAGCGAAACCAGCAGCAGTCCCAACAATAGCCAGATAATAAGAAGCACCGCTCGCGGCACAAATAACAGGACGGTCAATTTATTCTCTTTGGTATTTTTTCCGCCAATCAGTCAGCCGGAGTCAGTGCATCAAGATAACGCTGCAGGATCACTGCGGCGGCAACAGCGTCGTCGGGAGCATTCGTACCCAGCAGCTCTTGGGCTTCCACGCTGGATCCGCGCTCGTCAACGAGTTCCACCGTTACCCCGAAGCGACCGTGCAGCTGGTTGGCAAACCGCCGGCAACGCAAGGTGGCGTACTGCATTTCGCCGGCAATGGTAAGCGGCAAACCCACTACCACCCGGTGGGGCTGCCACGTATCCAGCAATCGCGCGATGGCCGCGAACCGCTGCTCGCGTGTGGTGGACAAGAGGATTTCCAGCGGACGCGCCTGGCGCGTCAGTGTATTGCCGATGGCAACGCCGATTTTTTTCGTACCGTAGTCGAAAGCCAGTAAAGTTTCTTCAGGCATGGCCTGCATCGCCCGCCAGCATGAGCGGATCGATACCCAACTGCGCCAAGGCTGCCTCGTAGCGGCTCTCCGACGGAGTGTTGAACAGGATTTCGGTATTGGCAGCCACATTGAGCCATGCATTCTGCGACATTTCGCTTTCCAGCTGACCCGCGCCCCACCCTGCATAGCCCAGGGTGACCAGCAACATGGCCGGCCCGCGGCCATTGGCGACATCCTGCAGGATGTCGCGCGACGTGGTAAGCGCCACATCGCCCAATTGAATGCTGGAGCTGTAGCCGCCCGCAGGGGCATGCAGCACAAAGCCCCTGTCGGTCTGTACCGGCCCGCCAAAAAACACCGGCGCATCGGCCACCGGCCCTATTTCGAGGGCCAGATCGAGTTCGATGCGCTTGAGCAGATCGCCCAACGTGAGGTCGGTTGGCCTATTGATGACCAGCCCCAACGCACCGTGTTCGGTATGCTCGCAAAGGTAGATGACCGTATTGGACAGGTTGCCGGATACCCTGCCCGGCATGGCCACCAAAAGCTGCTGGGACAAGTCAACGCTTGATTCGGCCTCGGGCCGATTGACTGTGGAAACCATGACTCGCCCTCCTGGATCAAATTTCAAACACTGAATTGATCTAGACCGTATCAGACCTCGATCAGTTCAAAATCTTCTTTGCGTGCGCCGCATTCCGGGCAGACCCAGTTCGGAGGGACATCTTCCCAAAGAGTACCCGGGGCGATTCCCTCTTCCGGAAGGCCCGCTTCCTCATCATAGATCCAACCGCAAATTAAACACATCCATGTACGCATTTTTATTACTCACTGAAAATTTCATCCCAAATCCGCGGAGTTGGAATGGTTCTATTAGAATGGGGTTAATGTTACTAAACCCAATAGCAATGCCATGGATTTTTCCCAGGGCCTTGCAGGAATCTTGTGAATATCAACGCTGTGCAAGCATCGATCCCACCGTTAGTGCTCATTTTCGGCCCTTTCGACCCCAGCGGCGCCAGTAGCCTGCCTGCCGACGCGGTTACCTGTGCGGCTCTGGGCTGCCATGCACTCAGTGCACTGACCGCCATTCTTGTACAGGATACCGCCAGCACAGAAGAGATCCAGCCGGTCGCGGCGGAGCTGATCGATGACCAGGCTCGCTGCCTGCTCGAGGACATGACGGTAAACGCCATAAAGGTCGGTCCACTTTATACAACGGAATCAGTAAGTGCGCTCGCGCAAATAGCGGCCGATTACACCCATGTTCCACTCGTTTTGCATCTCACCGCCTTTCCGGACGAGTCACTGATCACCGATATCGACGCCGATGATGTGCAACTCGCGCTTTTCGAACTGTTGTTGCCTCAAACCGACATTGTGGTCGTGGACTACAACTTGCTGGCGCAATGGCAATCCCAAGGAGTACTTGCAGGCGCTGACGCCGACACGCCGGTCGAGGCGCTGCTGCAGTTCGGCGCAAAGTGGGTTTTGACCAGCGGGGCGCCCTTGCGCCCGGGTCACGGCAGCTATCAATTGCAGGGGCCGGACAGCCAGACATTCAGCTGGCCCTGGCAAGCACCCCCGACGCGGCTGAACGATGCCGACGGCCCCCTGGCCTGTGCCATCACAGCGCAACTGGCGCGCGGCCTCAAGGTCCAGCAGGCCGTCGATACCGCCCTGTCGGCGCCCGCCACGCTGGCGTTGCGCTCGTTTCAGCCAGGCATGGGTCATCGCCTTATCAACCGGTCCGCACCATGAACGCATTGCTACGATTTCCCAAAGGTCTCTATGGTGTTACGCCTGAATGGGACGATACCGACAAACTGCTGAACGCTATCAGCGCCGCCGCTGCCGGCGGAATGGTGGCGCTGCAGTGGCGGCGCAAGACCGCAGGGGCCGATACAGGCCTGGTGCAGGTGCGGCAGGTGGCGGAACGCTGCCGTAAAGAGGGCCTCCTGTTCATCGTGAACGACGACTGGCGCCTGGCCTCTCTGATCGACGCCGACGGAGTCCATCTTGGCCGCGAAGACGGCAGCGTGGCACAAGCCCGCCTGGCACTGGGTTCCGACAAAATCATCGGCTGTTCCTGCTATAACCAGCCGGCGCTGGCTGCCGACGCCCTCAAAGCCGACGTGGACTATGTGGCGTTCGGTGCGATGTTCCCATCCAGCGTCAAGCCGGATGCGGTGCGCGCAACGCTTGAAGACATCAGGCAGGGCCGCGCGATAGTGGAAAGCAGCCACATGAAGCCGCAGGCCGCGGTCGTGGCCATCGGAGGCATAACGGCCGATAACGCCCGGGAAGTCGTCGAAGCCGGCGCCGACAGCATTGCCGTGATCAGCGGCCTGTTCGAGAGCCCCGACATCCGCGGCACGGCGGCCAGATGCTCTGCCCTTTTCAGCTGAAAGCGCTGTTTGCGCCCCTGTTATGCTATGCCTGAATTTCCTTCATTATCCCAGCCTTGAGTCCGAACAATATGTCTCGCAATACGCAGTTATTTGAACGCGCCTGTCAAACCATCCCCGGCGGCGTGAACTCTCCCGTCAGGGCATTTCGCTCGGTCGGCGGATCGCCGCGGTTCATTACGCGCGCCCAGGGGCCCTATATGTGGGACGCGGAAGAAACTCGCTACATCGACTATGTCGGATCATGGGGTCCTGCCATCCTGGGTCATGCGCATCCCGATGTCATCAAGGCGGTGCAGGAAGCCGCAGTAAACGGACTGTCCTTCGGCGCGCCTACCGAAGCCGAAATCGAGATCGCCGAAGCGATTGCCGCGCGCCTGCCGTCCATCGAAAAAGTCAGGCTGGTCAGCTCCGGCACCGAGGCGACCATGTCGGCCATCCGGCTGGCTCGTGGCGCAACAGGACGCTCCAAAATAATCAAATTCGAAGGCTGCTATCACGGCCACGCCGACAGCCTGCTGGTCAAGGCCGGTTCCGGCATGCTCACCTTCGGCAATCCTACCTCGGCAGGCGTGCCGCCTGAATTCATCAAGCACACCCTGGTGCTCGACTACAACAAGCTGCAGGCCGTCGAAGCGGCGTTCCAGGAATACGGGTCTGAAATCGCCTGCATCATCGTCGAACCGATTGCCGGCAACATGAACCTCATCAAGCCCGTACCGGGGTTTCTGGAGGGGCTGCGATCACTGTGCACGCAGTATGGCGCGCTGCTTATTTTCGACGAAGTAATGACGGGTTTTCGTGCCGGACCGCAAGGCGTGCAGGGCCTGACCGGCGTTACGCCCGACATCACCACCCTGGCCAAGGTCATAGGCGGCGGCATGCCAGTGGGCGCCTTCGGCGGCCGCGCCGACATCATGGAACACATCGCGCCCATAGGAAACGTATACCAGGCAGGCACGCTGTCGGGTAACCCCGTCGCCGTCGCCGCAGGACTGGTCACGCTCAAATTATTGGGCGAGCCCGGATTCTATGATCGCCTTGAAGCGCAATCCAGGAAGCTTGCCGACGGCCTTGCCGAACGCGCCACAGCCGCCGGCATTGCAATGTGCACGGACTATGTCGGAGGCATGTTCGGCCTTTACTTCAGCGACGCCGTGCCAACCACTTTCGAAGAAGTCTCCCGTTGCGACGTCGAGCTTTTCAAGCGGTTCTTCCACGCCATGCTGATCAAAGGCGTGTACTTCGCGCCGTCAGCCTATGAAGCGGGCTTCATTTCATCGGCCCACGATGATGAAGTGGTACAGCAAACTCTGGATATCGCCGAAGAAGTGTTTTCCGCCCTTAAATAAAAGCCGGTCCGCGGGCAGCGCGGATGCTTCCATCCTGCTCGCCATGGCCGTGCAACGGCCTAGGGCGCCGCCGGTGGAACTACAGCCGTCACTTCGATTTCAACCCGGGCACGATCCTCAACCAGGTCCGCCACTTCAACCGCTGTCATGGCGGGAAAGTGACGCCCGATGATTTCCCGATAGTGGCGGCCGACGTCGCGCAGCGCAGCCACGTATTCGTTCTTGTCGCACACATACCAGGTCATGCGCGTAATGTGTTCCGGGCCGGCACCGGCCTCTTCCAGAATGGCAACAATATTGCGCAGCGCCTGGCCCACTTGCTCGGCAAAGTCGTCGGTTTCGAATTGCTGCTGCCCGTTCCAGCCTATCTGTCCGCCCACGAATACCAGGCGGCTGCCCACGCTCATTTCAGTCATGATGCCGTTCGCATAACCGCGCGGCTCCAGCCACGTTGGCGGTTGCAAGG
This sequence comes from Pseudomonas sp., assembly GCA_036675275.1. GTDB lineage: Bacteria > Pseudomonadota > Gammaproteobacteria > Burkholderiales > Burkholderiaceae_B > Pollutimonas. The sequence continues at coordinate 218,591 of JAKFFG010000026.1, forward strand.
TGATCATTCCGTTTTCCTCTCTTCAATCGATCGTTGGCGCAGCACAAAGCGCTGCAGCTTTCCTGTTTCGGTGCGTGGAAGACTGTCGACGAACTCAATGGCGCGTGGGTATTTATACGGTGCAACGACCGCCTTGACGTGATCCTGCAAGGCCTTGACCATGGCCGGACCTTCCTGCCGCCCAGGCTTGAGCACCACGAAAGCCTTCACGATGCTTCCGCGCTCGGCATCCGGCTGCCCCACCACCCCGCATTCAGCCACCGCATCATGCAGCAACAAAGCGCCTTCCACTTCCGGTCCCGCGATGTTGTAGCCGGCGGAAACGATCATGTCGTCATTGCGCGCCTGGTAGTAAAGATAACCGTCCTCATCCATGGCGAAAGTGTCGCCGGGCAAATTCCAGCCTTGCTGCACGAATACGAGCTGGCGCTCGTCATCGAGATAACGGCACCCGGTAGGGCCCTTGACCGCCAGCCTGCCCACTACGCCCGGCTTGACTGGTTGAAAGTTTTCATCGACGACCTGGGCCACGTAGCCTGGCACGACCTTGCCGATCGCGCCTCGGCGCACGTCGCCGCCGGCGCTGGACACGTAGACATGTATCATCTCGGTGCCGCCTATGCCATCTATCATTTCGATGCCCGTGGCCGACTTCCACAGTTGCCGTGTCGCATCCGGCAAGGCTTCGCCCGCCGATACCGAACGCTTCAGAGAAGAAAGATCGTACTTGTCGGCCAGAGCGGACATCTGGCGATAGAAGGTGGGTGCGGTAAAGCTCATGGTTGCCCCGAAGTCCTGGATGGTGGCCAACAACCCGTCGGGCGACAGCTTCTCGGCCAATACCGTGGAGGCGCCAACCCGCAGCGGGAAGCACAGCAAGCCGCCCAGCCCAAAAGTAAATGCCAGCGGCGGCGTACCGCAAACGATGTCGTCAGCATTCATGCGTAAGGTGTGGCGAGAAAACGTGTCGCACATTGCCAGCACATCGCGATGGAAATGCATGCAACCCTTCGGCTTTCCAGTTGTGCCGCTGGTGAACGCAATGAGGCAGACATCATCGATGGCGGTGTCGCAAGCCTGGAAGTCATCGGACTTGGCCACCGCCAGCTGATCCACGCTGTCCGGGCTGTCGTCGTGGAAATAGCGCACATGAGTCAGCTGCGAGCAAAAGCCGGCGTGATCCGGATCGAGGCAATGTTCAATTTCCGCCGAAAGCCGCTTGTCACACAGGACTGCCTGTATCTGTGCTTTATCGATAATTTGCTTGAGTTCGAAGGCCCGCAGCAAAGGCATGGTGGGCACGGTTACCAGCCCGGCCTTGACGGCCGCCAGCCACGACGCAGCCATCATCACATTATTCGGCCCGCGCAACAGCACCCGGTTGCCCGGCTGCAACTGCATGTCTTGCACGAGGACATGCGCGATCCGGTTGACCAACTGCATCAAGGCACGATAGCTCATGCTTTGCATGCCGGATTCGTCGCGCCAGCGCAGCGCTATCCGCTCGCCCATTCCTTCCCGGACGCGCTCGTCCACCAGGGCGACTGCACAGTTCAGGTGCGACGGGTAAGCGAGATCCGGATTGTCGTCCAGCAACAACTCAGGCCAGTGTTCCAATGCAGGCAGGTGGTCGCGCGCAAACGTGTCAATATGGGCGGATTTTTCCATTATTCAATCGCCTTCGAAAATGGGCTTCTGCTTGGCTACAAAAGCGTCGTACGCGCGCCGGAAGTCCTTGGTCTGCATGCAGATGGCCTGCGCCTGCGCTTCGGCTTCGATAGCTTCGTCCACGCCCATGTTCCACTCCTGGTGCAGCAGCTTCTTGGTCATGCCGTGCGCGAAAGTCGGTCCATCGGCCAATTGGCGCGCCAAGTCCTGTGCCGCGCCCAGCACCGCGTCCGAAGACTGCAAACTATTGAAAAATCCCCAGGCCAGCCCTTCGTCGGCCGTCATGGCGCGTCCGGTATACAGCAGCTCGGATGCCCTGCCTTGTCCTATCATGCGAGGCAACAAGGTGCAGGCGCCCATGTCGGCACCGGCCAGTCCCACTCTGGTAAACAAAAAGGCGGTACGTGCCTGTGGCGTGCCTATGCGCATATCGGATGCCAGGGCAATCATGGCGCCCGCCCCCGCGCAAATACCGTCGACGGCCGCCACCACGGGTTGCGGGCAGGCGCGCATGGCTTTTACCAGATCCCCTGTCATCCGCGTGAAGTCCAGGAGTTCCGGCATGGACATCCGGGTGAGCGGCCCGATAATTTCGTGCACGTCGCCCCCGGAGCAGAAGTTGGCCCCCGCGCCCGTTACGACGACAGACTTGATATCGCTGGCATATACCAGGGCACGAAACAAATCCCGCAGCTCCGCATAGGAGTCGAATGTCAGCGGATTCTTGCGTTCGGGGCGATTCAGGGTGATGGTTGCCACCTTGCCATCGTCCGACACATCCCATCGGAAATTATTGGCCTGGTAGCCGGCATAAGGGCTCTTGTGGCCATCCATTGTATGTAGCGTTTCGTTCAATTCTTTGCTCCTCAATATGGTCGGCCTAGCCGGTCATCACTTCGCCGCCGTCCACCGGTATCGATTGCCCATTGACAGCCGAAGCGCCCGGGGAACACAGCCAGGCCACTGCCTGCGCCACGTCGTCCGGCTGGATCAGGCAGCCTTGCGGATTGCGCTCGGCCAGCTTGCCCTTGGCCTGCTCGGATGTCATGCCGGTCTTGCGGGAAATATTGGCAATGGCTTCATGGACAATGTCGGTTTCGGTATACCCGGGGCATACCGCGTTGACCGTCACTCCCTTATTTGCGACTTCCAGCGCCAGAGAGCGGGTCAGGCCTATGACGCCGTGCTTGGCCGCGCAATAGGCGCCGACATAGGCGTAGCCCACCAGGCCCGCGGTACTGGCGACATTGACAATGCGTCCCCACCGGCGCTCGAGCATGTCGGGCAGGCCCGCCTGCATGCAATAAAAAGTGCCGGTCAGGTTGACCGCGATCATCTGCTGCCAGGCGGCTTCATCGACCTTGCCGAAACGCTCGCTTGATGCCTGGCCGGCATTGTTCACCAGAATATCGACCGGACCAAAGGCAGCCCTGGCCTTCAGAAAGATATCGTCCACGTCGGCGCGCAGGGAAATATCACCGCTGGCGCACGCGGCTTCTCCATGAACAGAAAGCCGCTGTGCCGCCTCTTTCAGTCCACTCTCGTTGCGTCCGACCACGGTCACCCGGGCGCCCATGCCAAGCAGCCGTTGTGCAATGGCAAAGCCTATGCCGCGGGAACCGCCGGTAACAAGGGCGTGTCGCCCATCCAAAGGCCGGGACTCGTTCATTTGCCTATCGGCTGCGCATACGCGGCCGCCCGTTCAAAATTCGTTTCCAACTGCCGTTTTGCAGGGAAGTACTGCCTGGGCCAGGCCACGTCGCTTGCTCCTATCCTTGCCGACTCGCGCAACGTCCATGAGGCATCGGCAAGATGCGGGCGGGCCAAGGCACAGAGATCGGCTCGCCCCGAGGCGATGATGCTGTTGACATGGTCGGCTTCGAAAATCGCGCCCACGGCAATCGTGGGCACCTGCGCCTCGTTTCGGACACGATCCGAAAAAGGCGTTTGATACATGCGTCCATAAACCGGTTGTTCTGCCTTGCTTACCTGTCCTGAAGAGCAATCCACCATGTCTGTGCCCGCGGCCTTGAAGCGGCGGGCGATTTCAACCGCGTCGTCCGCCGTTATCCCGCCTTCCACCCAGTCGTGCGCCGAAATACGGACCGACATGGGAAGATGCTCCGGCCACACGGCGCGGATGGCAGTAAAAACCTCCAGAGGGTAGCACAGCCGGTTTTCCAGTGATCCGCCGTATTCATCGTCCCGCTGATTGGTAAGCGGGGAAATAAAGCTCGACAGCAAATAGCCGTGTGCGCAATGCAGTTCCAGCCAATCGAAACCCGCCTCGGCGGCTCTCACGGCGGCTGCTACGAACTCATCGCGCACCGTTACCATTTGAGCCCGCGACATGGCTTGCGGAACTTGCGATACGCCGTCGATATAGGGAAGCGCCGATGCCGACAACAAGGGCCAGTTGCCTTCCGGCAAAGGCATGTCCGTGCCTTCCCAACTTACGCGTGTCGATCCCTTGCGCCCCGCATGCCCCAGCTGAATACCTATCCTGGCATCACTGTTGCCATGAACGAAATCAACGATGCGCTTGAACGCCGCAGTCTGCTGGTCATTCCACAGTCCCGGACAGCCGGGGGTAATGCGCGCCTCGGGTGAAACGCAAGTCATCTCCACCATCACCAGTGCCGCGCCGCCCATGGCCCGCGCGCCCAGATGCACAAGATGGAAGTCGCCCGGGATGCCGTCCACGCTGGAATACATCGCCATGGGCGAAACCACAATGCGGTTCTTCAAACGTATGCTGCGGGCCGTATAGGGCGTAAGCATCGGGGGGCAAGAATGCTCATCATTGCTTGACGCGCCGGCCACGTCCGCCATCCAGCGCTCATAGCCCTCCAGCCAGGACGCGTCACGCAAGCGCAGATTTTCATGTGAAATGCGCTGCGACCGTGTCAATAAGGAGTAGGCGAACTGCTCTGGCTCGAAGCCGGCATAGCGGGAGACGTTCTCGAACCATTCGGTGGAGTTGCGCGCCGCGTTCTGTATCTTCAACACTTCGACGCTACGCACGTCCTGATAATGAGCCAGCGCCGCCGCCAGTTGATTATTGCAGGCGACAATAGAGCGATTCAGCTCGATGGCGTCTTCGAGCGCAAGCTTGGTACCCGAGCCGATCGAAAAATGCGCGGTATGCGCCGCGTCGCCCATCAACACGACGGGAACCGTACGGCCGCCGGGCAATGTTTGTTGGTGCACCCACGCATCGCAGATAACGCGCGGAAAACGGATCCAGATGGCAGAGCCTCGCAAGTGCCCGGCATTGGATATCAAAGCATTGCCGCCCAGCCATGGCGCGAAAAGCTTTTCGCAATAGGCGATGCCCTCTTCCTGAGCCATCGCGTCCAGCCCCGCCGCTTTCCATGTGTCGTCCAGTGTCTCGACAATGAAGGTCGACATCCCCGGCTCGTACTGATAGGCGTGGGCCTGGAACCAGCCATGCTCGGTCTGGACGAAAGCAAAGGTAAACGCATCGAATGTCTGCCGGGTGCCGAGCCATACAAAACGACACTGGCGGGTATCGATATCTGGCTTGTAGGTGGCAGCATAGCGCGTACGGATGCGGCTATTGAGGCCGTCCGAAGCAATGACAAGGTCGGCGTCATACTTTTCAGCAATCGCCTGATCGTCAACGACATCGGTCTCGAACACCAGATTCACGCCAATTTCTTCACAACGCGCCTGCAGAATATTGAGCAGTTTTTTGCGGCCTATGCCGATAAAGCCGTGGCCGCTGCTGCGCATGCTGCGGCCCTTGTAATGAATCGCGATGTCGTCCCAATGGTTGAAAGCGTCGCTGATCTGCGCGGCGGAGACCGGATCGGCCTCTTTGAGGTTCTCCAGCGTGGCGTCCGAAAAAACCACGCCCCATCCGAACGTATCGTAGGGCCGATTGCGCTCGACAACCGTTATGTCATGGCCGGCATCGGTCAGCTTCATGAGCAAACCAAAATACAGGCCAGCTGGCCCTCCACCAATGCAAACGATCTTCATGCGCCGCTCCGATACTTTAAGCCTAAACTATATAGACATAGAAAACCATTGGCAAGAAATTTGATCGCAGCCCCTGCGCACGGGACTCTTGCCAGCGTTGCAGAGGCCTTGCCTGCTGACAGAGGCCGCTTATCGATCAGACAGACCGTACAAGGCCTGCAGCAAACTCGTACGCGACTGTCCTATGACAGCCCCGCGCCAGTCGTCGTTATCCGGATAGAACGCCGCTTTATGAGCCGCCTTTATCGCGCTACGCTGCGAATCACTGACAGTGCTTCGCCCCGCCTGCCAGCGATCGCTGCGCAAGGCCAGGAACACCTCGCTCATGGGCAAAGTACCGAACTCCAGGGCCAGGAACGTAAGCTCTGGCACCTGATGGCACTCTTCCAGCATGGCGCGCGTGCCCGTCCCGCCTATGTCCACCGTGCTGGTTTCAGGATCGACCACCGACACCACGTCGTTGCCCCACCAGCCACGCGCCCGACGATAGTCTGCTTCCGTCTTCTGCACGAAGATTTTTTCGGCATGCCCATAGGGACCTAAGCCGGTGTGATAGTCGATCCAGGCCATGCGATTGCGGTTCTGACCATAGCGGCGGAAAATGTCACGTAGTGTAGTGTTGCTCCAGGCCGGCCCCTGGCCACCGTAGAACAAGCCATCAGGGTGGCTGAACTGGCCCAGCATCATGCCTTCGCGGTAGGCCTGTTCTCCTTCTGTGCTGATAAAGGACTGGATGGCTGCGGCATTTTCGGGTCCCGGCGGCCATGCCTGCGGAATCAACAAAGGATGCAGCGTCCGGTAATGAGGGTTGTCGGGCAGCGGCTTGCTGAAATCGCAGAAATTTCTATTCAAATCCACGTTGTCTTCGTTGGTACGATGTCCCCACGAAAAGCCATAAGGGTTGACGGCATGGATAAGCAGAATGCCTATCCCATAGTCGCGCGCCCTATCGAGCAGCGGCTGGTCGTTCAACAGGGCAACCTGGCATCCGGAACCGCAATACCCTTCCTCGCCGTGCATGGCGGAAGTCAAGACCAGCAATGCGCGCGCATCGTCAGAACCAAAATACGCCACGTCGGTCGACAAGACTTCGCCGCTCACCCCCGGGCCTCTCGGATTCACATATGACTGCATGGAGCATTGCTGCTGGGTTGCAGCTGCGATGAAGCGTGCTCTGGCATCGGCATAACTCTGGCCGAAAAATGGTTGAAACATAAATACTGTCTCCATTTGCTATTTTTTTCGTGTTCCCTGCATAACATCAAAGATGTCGACAGAGTTGCTTATTACACTTGCGTGGATCACTACCGCACAGCAATTTAACATCACCATGTAATTGAAGATTAAACTATCTTGGTGCTTAATCCGGGTTCTACAACATGAGCGAAATGTCTTACACAGCAATACTACAACGCACTCCCGACCTCGAAAGCCGCGCCGTGCCCGAAGATCACCATGACCTGCGCCTGTGGCTGCGGCTGCTTACTTGCTGCAACCTGATCGAAGGCGAAATTCGTAGCCGTCTTCGTACGGAGTTCGAAACCACGCTCCCCCGCTTCGACCTGATGGCGCAATTGCAGCGCGTCCCCGGCGGCATGAAAATGAGCGAACTATCGCAGCACATGATGGTCACCAACGGCAATATCACCGGCATCACCGACCAGCTCGAAAAAGAAGGGTTGGTCGAACGCGTCAAGGTCGCCTCCGATCGGCGCAGCTCCTTGATCCGGCTTACGGCCAAAGGCAAGCGCACGTTCAAGAAAATGGCCAGGCTGCACGAAGAATGGATACGCTCCATGTTCGGCGGCTTGTCGGAGAAAAGCCGCAGCGCCCTTTTCGAAGCACTGGGCGAACTCAAGACCATGACGCAAGCCAAACTGTCGAGCCGCTCCTGATAGAATTGGCAGTCGCGGCCCGCGCGCGCAGCTGGCCTATTCTTTCCTTTTTTTATGTTGAGTCACCGTCATGGCCGTCAATTTGTACATCCCGCCGGAATCAAACATCTTTGCTGTGGCAGGCGTTGAAATAGGCATAGCAGAAGCCGGCATACGCAAGGCCAACCGCCGCGACCTGACCGTGTTTCGCCTGGCTGAAGGCAGCAGCGTGGCCGGCGTATTCACCCAGAACCGTTTCCGCGCCGCGCCCGTACAGGTCTGCGAGGCCCATCTGGCCGCGAACCAAGGAATCCGCGCCCTGGTCATCAACACCGGCAATGCCAACGCCGGCACCGGCGAAAGCGGATTGCAAGCATCCAAGGACACATGCGAGGCACTGGCCGGACTGCTCGATGTCGCGCCCGCGCAGGTCTTGCCATTCTCCACCGGTGTCATCCTGGAACCCCTGCCTGTGGACCGCCTGGTTGCCGGATTGCCCGCTGCCGTGGCCAGCCTGGACGCCAATAACTGGTTCGCCGCCGCCCACAGCATCATGACCACCGATACCCAGCCCAAGATCGTATCGCAGCGTGTCGCCCTGGGCGACAAGACCATCACGATTACCGGCATCAGCAAGGGCGCCGGCATGATACGCCCGAACATGGCGACCATGCTGGGCTACCTGGCAACCGATGCCGGCATTGCGCCGGCGCTGCTGAAAGACATGGCGCGCGAGGTCGCCAACCGTTCTTTCAACCGCATCACGGTCGACGGCGACACCTCCACCAACGATTCGTTTATCGTCATGGCTACGGGCAAAAGCGGCATCTATATCGACTCGAAGTCTGACCCGCTCTATGCGCAGCTACATGCCGCACTCGCCGACGCGGCAACCGAACTGGCGCAGAAAATCGTGCGGGACGCCGAAGGCGCGACGAAGTTCATGACGATACAGGTAGAGCAGGCAAAGACCGAAGAGGAAGCACTGAAGGTGGCTTATGCGGTGGCGCAGTCGCCTTTGGTGAAAACGGCATTCTTTGCGTCGGACCCAAATCTGGGACGCATTCTGTGCGCCATTGGCTATGCCGGCATCACTGATCTGGATGTAAGCGGCATCAAGCTGTGGCTGGGCGACGTACTGGTCGCCAGCAAGGGGGAGCGCCATCCAGATTACCAGGAAGCGGACGGTCAACGGGTCATGAAAGAGGCGGAGATCGTGGTGCGCATCGAACTGGGGCGCGGGGACGTGTCGGACACGGTCTATACATGCGATTTTTCGCATGAGTATGTGAGTATTAACGCGGACTACCGGTCTTAACCGGCGGCGACTGCCGTTCTTTACTTGACCGGCAGCGGTGACTGGTGCCGGACTGGCTCAACGCGTTTGCGGTCCCGTGCTTCGCCGGGACTTCCCGGATAAACGGTCCGTCCCGGGGCGGCCGCGAACTTGCGGAACGAACAGCCACTGGCTGTTCGTAAGCGTCCCGCTCGAACAGCGCGGCCTTGTCTCCCCGGGCCGAACCGTTGATCCGGCGCACGCTTACTTCGCCTGCCCGGCACCAGCCACCGCCGCCTTGACGTTTAGGCTTGCGGAAAGGTCTGGGTGGGCGGCTGCTGGATGAGCGGACGTGAGCGAGTATCTGGGCGTCCTTGCTACGGTCGGACAAGGGCCTGGTCGTCACTTCCTTTAGCTGTACACCTCGCTGGTTCGGAGCTACGACCTAATTCAGAAACCCATCGATCGAAACTCGATCTGACATACGCTAGAGTTGAGGCCGCAATCGGTCAGATGCAGACATCGCTTGTCGCGCCTGCAATGACTGCTTTTGGCCTATTGTGTTGAAAAACTCGGCATGAGCGGATCCCATAGAGGTCGACGAAGCGTATTCAACCCAGACCTGCTCGAGTTGTGGCCAACGGCCACAATCGAGGCCGAGAGGTATCGCAGGTCTTGGAATAAGGGAGTGGCAATGCGACGCATGCGGTTCTGTCCATGATAGAGACGTGAATGCGGCGCCTAACATTCTCGCGGCCGGGCGTGGCCGTCTCGCAGGAGCAACCCTAAGCTGTTGTGGCTTAGAAATCCCCGTCCTTACCGCGCAAGCGGCAGCCATAGCCTGAGGTCGGGGAGGACGTCAACTATCTGTCCTTCGCGGCCTACGGACGGATCGTCCAGCTCATCCGTTGAGATTCCTGAAATTCCAGGCATCGACTTCAAGACGTGGTTGCCCCGGTATGAGGGGGGGGGTAGGAGATGCTGGACGCCGCCGATCTTACAAGCGCGAGGACCCAGGGTCAGCGTCGTCACTAGGCGGGCAGAAGGATGCTGGTGGCGAACTGCCCCCAGAAATTAACCCGAGTGGGCGCGCTTGCCGGGATTTTTCTTGTGGTGGGTATGCGAGCCACGCTCCTGGCTCACACGTTGGCCGCGGACTTGTGTAAAGGTAACGCCCTTGGGAGCGGCGGGAGGGGGAGTGCGCTTGCGGTCGGCTTCAGTAACGATTTTGTTGCCCATGGAAATCTCTCTAGTTTGGTTAAGCTTGCTATTGTTCCACATTCGCTCGGTTTATTCTTGGCAGCAGGAAACAGGCAGAGGATATGCTCGGCAATGCCTTAATTTGCATAGGCATTGCTGAACGGTCGGATCATCACGGATAACCTGTCGCCTAAGCCAGCATAGCAGGCGTTGACCAAGCCGGCTCGAACGGCTGCAATGGGTTGCGGATTCAACCGGTGGATGCAACATACTAGACGCCACATAAGCAGAAGGAGTGTTGCAGATGAAGCAGCGGCCTCGAATCTACTATACGGAAGACCAGAAAGCTCTGATGTGGGAACGC